>NZ_JAMCCX010000001.1 GCF_024706985.1 Alicyclobacillus sp. SP_1
CCCTGCGGGCTCCCAAGTTCCGTTTGATGGAACAAGCCTTCATCCACGACTCCGGCCTTCAGCCACTGCCTGATGAGTTTGAGTATACGTTTGTCGCTTATCCTTTGCTCCACAAGTTTGAGCAACTTGTCATGCTGGATGTTATTGAAATACCCAGAAATATCAACGTCGACGACCCAGTACACCTTGCTGTGGTTAACCACGTACTGTATCTTCTGCATAGCTCCTTTGGCACTGCGCTTAGGCCGGAATCCAAACGAACAATCTCGGAAGTCCGCTTCGAATACCGGTTCTAATACCATCTTGGCGGCCATTTGGACTAATCGATCTCGGATTACAGGTATCCCTAGCGGCCTGGTTTTCCCATCTGCCTTAGGTATATCCTTCCTCCGGACGGGTAGCGGTCGATATGTGCCGTTTCTCAATTGGTCCTGGGTTTCTCGGACAAACTGTATTTCTCCATACTCCTGGACGATGCTTTGGATGGTTATCCCATCCACTCCGGCACTGCCCCGGTTTGCCTTGACTCGTTTCCATGCCTCCCACAGGATGTCTGACCTGTAAATCTTGTCGTATAAAGCATGAAACCTACGTTTGGCATTCGCCTTCGCAGCAAGATAGAGGGTTCTTTGGAGTTCTCGAGCTTTTACTTTGGTGTAGTTAGCAGATTTCACTGCATTCACTCACTCTTACCTCCTTGGATACCCATGAACAAAGCAAGGGTCCTTCCCTCCACGAGGTTGTGTTGTCCTCGCTTCACTGGTAGTATGACCCTCTCCGACTCCCTTCTCGCCGCTTGCCATTTCGCCTGTTTGGCTTATAGGTTCGCGTTTTACGACTCTTCCGTGCGAGGGAGGGTCTCCCTAGTTCCAGACACAACTTTCATTGCATGCCGTTCCCTCTACACCGGAGGATTCTTCCGTGCTGCGTACCCAGATTCTTCACACGTTCCGTGGCCTTCGCCGTTACACACGCGGCTCGGCATCCTCTTGACCCTTGCGGGCTTCAAATTAACGATGCGGCAGGATTCACTTCATGTTGCGGCCTGCAATGTTGCTTCACCCTATTGGGCTTTTCACAGGGCTTCACCCTTAGGCTCTCACCACCAGGTGCCTGCTAGCTACGAGGCGGTCTGGTCCCTACCTCGACCGGACTCTCACCGGTTAGTTGTGCCTAGCTTGGCTAGGCGCGCTGTG
>NZ_JAMCCX010000002.1 GCF_024706985.1 Alicyclobacillus sp. SP_1
CACCCCCTGGAATTCACTTGAGGACATTATCTCTCCTTATGAATTCACAAACGAGGTGTGAATTATTTGACGCTCACCTTGATGCGATTACCTAACTGCGTTGTAGTGTTAAATACGGATGCATTAATTAACCCCAGTCACAGCCATTCTCCGATTGAAATTGCTGAGCACTGCGTCCCATGCTTCTTCACTGATGTCATCGACAAGCTAGTAAGCGACGGACGAGCCACAATGATTGCTGAAATGGTTGCAGAGTCAGGAGTAACGCCAGTTTATGAGGTGGACTTTGATGGTTGTAAAGTAGCGCTTTTCAACCCCGGGTTGGGCGGACCAAGTGCTGCTAAAAACCTGGAAAAGGTTATCGCATTAGGTTGCAGCAAATTCGTCGCATGTGGTGGAGCTGGGGTTCTGGACCGAGACATTCCGCTCGGGCGTATTCTCGTTCCTCAATCTGCGGTTCGTGATGAAGGCACTTCTTATCACTACATGCCACCCAGTCGTGAAGCCGAAGCCAATCCGGTCGCCGTGCAGGCCATTGAGAATGTTCTTAAAGCGCACGCAATTCCTTACGTGGTTTCTAAAACTTGGACGACCGATGCTTTCTATCGTTCTACACCAGAAAAGATTCGACTTCGCAAGTCAGAAGGATGTCTGACCGTAGAGATGGAATGTGCAGCGTTCTTTGCGGTAGCTCAGTTCCGAGGTGTCCTATTTGGGCAACTTCTGTACGGTGGAGACGATCTCGGGTCCGACAAATGGGATTCGCGCGAATGGACAAAGCAAGCGTCAACCAGAGAAAAATTGTTCTGGCTGGCTGCGCAATCCTGTCTAGCTATATCTGACACATAGATATTTCTCCTAGAAACCATCGGAGATTACGCAATGGGTGATAGATCTTTCTCGAAGAGGTTTTCCAGATTGCTTTTTACAATTCTTTCGACGAATTTGCGGTCGAAATTCGGACAAAATCGCGGGTACGTGCGATCCAACCCATAAGACCACTTTTCTAGAAGTTGTTCGTCGTAATCAAACATGTCCTCTAACACAAATTGAGGACTGTAGTGATTCCTGGTATGCACTCCTATTCCTCCATCGTATAGTTCCCCAGAAGGAAGACAGATGCAGATGTGATCACATTCATCACGAGACAGTGTCATAACAAAGCAAATGTGAACTTT
>NZ_JAMCCX010000003.1 GCF_024706985.1 Alicyclobacillus sp. SP_1
CCATACACTTTCATTCGACAAATTGCACGCGAAATCCTTGTTACAGCAGGGTTTTTAGTTCATTCAGCAGTCCCTAAGTGGAGGTGAAGCATTGGAAATCGACGACGTGCTTTCCTCATGGGTCACGCAATTCGCGGATCGACTGACGTATCTTGCGTATACGCATGTCCGCAATCAGGCCACAG
The DNA here is from genome assembly GCF_024706985.1 of Alicyclobacillus sp. SP_1. Lineage (GTDB taxonomy): Bacteria > Bacillota > Bacilli > Alicyclobacillales > Alicyclobacillaceae > Alicyclobacillus_I. The sequence continues at coordinate 186 of NZ_JAMCCX010000003.1, forward strand.
CAGAAGACATTGTCCAAGAGTCTTTTATCAAGGCTATGAAATCGCTCGGACAGTTGAAGCAAGTTGAAAACCCGTTACCCTGGCTCATGCGGATCGTCATCAATGAATGCCATGCGACGAAAAGAAAGTCGTGGTGTAAACGTGTCCTTTTTATGGAGAAGGACAACGCCATCCTCAGCGCCGAGGACATGTATCTGGCACGGTCGCAGGACCGTGAACTCTACCAAGCAATTCTTTCTCTCGATGGAAAGTATAGGGTTCCGATCATCCTGTTCTATTTTGAAGACTTGCCTGTCAAAGATATTGCATTGGCCATGAATCTGGAGTCGGGAACGGTTCGAACACGTTTGCATCGTGGGCGCAATCAGTTGATGGAAATCCTCGAGGGGAGGTATCGGCGTGACGGTCGATCCGCGAATTCGGAAAGCTAAACCGCAGTATCTCGCTGTGGACAAAGACAAAATGTTGTCCGCATTGGAGAACCACGCTAGGACGAAACGAACGAAAGCAGGGTTTTGGAATCTGCAGTTTATGGTGCTGTGGATATGCGTACCGCTTGCTTTAGTCTTGGTCGCCGGATCCGTTGGGTTTACAGACTCCACGTATCATGTTGTAAGGACACGCACCGTGACTGCTGTGGTAGGTCATTTGCCAAAACGAGTCCAAACCGAAGAGATGAAAAGGCTCGCTATCTATGCCACCGAGTTGGGGCCATTTATTCAAGCGAAGCATCCAATGGCACTGCCGAGCATCGAGATCGCCAAATCCGGGGATACCATTACTCCGAGGACGAAGGAAGTCATTATCGCGGGTGTTCCCTTTATTCTGCAAGATGTCATACAGAAGCAGAACTATGCGCTCCCTGATACACACGTTCCTGTCTCCAGTGAATTTGTAGCGGCCAAGTGTTACTGCTAGAGCATAGTGGCCGTAGGTTGATGGTGTCTGTTGTCCGGAAATTGACGGATTGGCTGGCCAGAGTG
>NZ_JAMCCX010000004.1 GCF_024706985.1 Alicyclobacillus sp. SP_1
GGTTCTTCAACGGTCGGAGGATTTGAGAAATCAGTCGGGTATTCGCCGTTGAGTGCGTAGTATGCGTAGGCCATGGAAAGATATAACGTTTCGGCAGATGTCATTCCGGCACCATTTACGAAATTTTTCGCTCCGGGCAGTGTATCGCGCGGGGCTGACACAATGGAAAATGGGGTACTGCCTCCTTTTTCGCCACCTGGATTTGCCCAGTCGCATGGATTGTAGTACAAAGAGTTCAATGCGGCCCCTCCAACCGCAATGACCAAATAGTATCCGCTAAAAACATGATTCCATACGGTCTCGAAGTCCGTCTGGATACTGGTACTTGGCAACCCTAGAGTAGCGGCGATGGCTCTCACTTTTTCAGCATCACCGATAGTCGCAGCATACAGCAAAATTTGAGTTGTATTTAATGCCATTATTTTCTTCCTCCTTTTTTGAGGTGGTTCTCGTTAGCAAGTGCAGTCTTGATTGTTCATCATCGAACTACTGCAGGTGTTATTTGCCGTCGACGTCGCTGGTAGAGCATCTCCATAACCGGGAGGGTACGTTCCATAAACTGCGTAGTAGGCCCACATAGAAGCCAACTTAAGCGTGTCTAAAATAGTGAGCCCTCCTGCATTCGCATAGTATTTCACGGCAATCACATCGGTCTCTGGCGCATATCTTCGAAAAGGAGTCGTTCCGCCAGGATGGTTGGATGGATTCGACCAATTACACGGATTGTAGTACAGGGCGTTGTCTGCTTCCCCACCAACGGCAATGACAAACCACTCTCCAGATTCAATTTTGCTCCAGGTGTCATAGAAATCTCCCGTGACTTGGGATGCAGAAATTCCCGCGACACTAGCAGCTCCTAGGGCAATGTCGTATCCAGCAGCATCCACCGCATACAAAATCACTTTATCGGATGAAACTGTCATGTTACTCACTCCTCTTTTGGATTTCCCCCCGGCCGGATTGGTGAAGGACAGTCGAATTGGCCCTTCACCTTATACAACTCCATCGACCCTTGATTTTGATTCACCTCGACGCCCTTTTTCGCCCCATGATTCGTAGCAGGAACACATCACACAATTCG
>NZ_JAMCCX010000005.1 GCF_024706985.1 Alicyclobacillus sp. SP_1
TGCCGACCACCGCCCGCAGACCTCCGGCCACCAAGACATCCCCAAGACCTGCATACCACAGCTGGATGGGTCGTATCGCGACGGGATTCCCACGAACCCAATCGAGCCCTGCGGGGACAAGCAGAGCCCTCACCGTCCACAGGCTCACGGTGACGACAAGAGGCGTTGAATGCGTCATACCGCTTTCCTCCCTATCGTGAATAAAATCCTCGTCGCGTCCCCTTCCCCTTATCCTCGGCTCGCACCGCTTTCGCTGCATCCGTCAACATCGCCCCCATCGTTTCTCGGCAATGCTCACAGTAGCGACCGAGCGCAGACTGACCGCAACGTTCGCAGGCTATCGTCAGATTGGGGTGGTTACGTACCAACAGATACCCTTCGCGAATCCATTCCTCAATGACCTCGGTCGACACGTCCAGATGCGTGGCCAGTTGATACACCGTACAGGCAGGCTCGTGTTTCAGAACCGTTCGCGCTCTCTCAAAGAGCGCATTCTCCTCGCGTTGACAGGTCGGACATAGGGTTCGGCGCACGGGCGTATACAACGTCCCGCAACGCGGACAGACTTCGATGCTCATAGTTCGCCTCCTATCGTGTCTTTTCCATTGTGCCACGTCTGCCCTTGTGGGGGTGGACACGTTTGGGACATTTTTTCGTGGCTCTTAAAGCGTACGAGCCACGCGCTCGATGTGCTATGGTAAACAACAAACGATAGAAACAGAGAAGGGTGTACACGATATGAACATCACGGTTCTTGGCGGGGCGGAGATTGGCGCGACGTGCCTGTGGTTTCGAACCGCTTCCACCGAGTGGCTGGTCGATGCGGGCACCCGCATGGACGAACGCGATCCCCTCCCGGCCTTGTCCCTCTTAGAAGAAGGCCACGCGAACCCGCAGGCCATCTTTATCACGCATGCCCATCAAGATCACCTCGGGGCCTTGCCCCTCATCTCCAGCATGTATCCGAACGCACCCGTCTATATGACACAACCAACGCTCGACATCGCCCGCGTCATGCTCGCCGACGCGCTTCACCTCAGCCAACTCGAAGGTCATGCTCGCGT
>NZ_JAMCCX010000006.1 GCF_024706985.1 Alicyclobacillus sp. SP_1
TCGGAGACTATAATTCCAAAATATTCATTGGAAACCTAACGAGACTCCATCAAGCAAAAACCGTCGAAATCCGGGTTGAAGTAATCTTGGAGTCCTGTTTGATATGTCGAAGTTAAATCCGTGTCAACTGCAAAATAAACCGGCGTACCGGAAGGTTGACCAAAAGTATTGTCCGCCGTTGTGAACGCTGTAAAACCGTCATTGTAGCCATTTGAATATCCGTTTGCAGTATCAAAATAAGACATTTCGTTTCCATCGATCTCCCAAAGCGAAACCACATAGATCCCGGCATTCGATAGGTCTTGGGCTTCTTGTCTAGACATTGCAAATTTACCGCCCAAATATCGTCCAACAAAGTAAAATTCGTCTTGTTGTAGACAACTGAGTGAATATTCCGTTGAACTTGCGGTATCCATGCCCCTACTCATTCTGGTTGACCCCCTTATAGACTCCACCCGGCCGGAGTGGTGAGAGGCGCTTCGTTTTGCCCCTCTAATAGGTTGTAGATAGGCTTCCAAAACGACGCTGTGCTCTCCATCGCCACATGTGTGCATCCATGCGACTGAATCCAGGACACCATCTCCAACAGATCATCAGTCATCGTAGCAAACGTCCGAATTTCCTTGACGCCCGGCGTCAGAACACACGCCACGACATTCTTCTTATGCACATCAATACCGCAACACCGTTCGTACACAACGTCCATATTCGCCCATCCCCGTCGGCCTGCATGATTGAAGGCTGGTGCAACAACCACGTTGGATTAATCTATCCCGCGTGCTTCCGAAGTAGGAGCAACAATCTGTGGTGCACCTGGTCGTCGTGATCAGTCTATTCCACGGGCTCATGGCACCAAGGAGACACGACCCACCTTCGCCAGCCACGATCTAGTTCTACACCATCCCATTTTCATCCTTCTGCTGGCGCCGCAAGGCGGCATGCGTGTCTATTCGAAGATTGGGAAACTCTCGACCCAACTCGAATGGCTCAAAAAAAAAAGTGGGCTTGATGTGGAGTAGAGC
>NZ_JAMCCX010000007.1 GCF_024706985.1 Alicyclobacillus sp. SP_1
TTCGCACGGACACCGGATGGGAGCATGAGTATCTCATCGGGCGCTTGGACTTTCTGCAGAGCCAACGCGTGATCGATGGGTCCTACGTCGGACCAGACCAGATACGGGCTTCGCTGTGTCTGGAGGAACCCGAGGAACGACCGATGCGGACGGTGCCGTCGTTGCCTGCCAAGACGTCCATCGAGGCGCGAGACCCCTACGCCGAGGTCGACCGGGCCATGCAAGTGGCCATGGACAACTACGCCTATCGCACGCAGCGGGGCGACTACGTCGTGCTCAAGCCCATGCTTGACAGCGGCATCCCCCTCGAATTCATCGTCGAGGGCATTCGCGACGTCTTTCGAACGCACAAAGAACCAAGGCGTATCCGCAGCTTCGCCTATGTGGCGGACATTCTCAAAGAGAACTATGCCAAGGAACTCGTCAAAACCATGCCCGTGTCCGCCCTCGCAGGTCGCCCCACGGCCGCGGTCTCGGGAGTCCGAGATCCCCGCTATGACAATTTCTACAAGCCCTTTCCCGACTCCCTATAAATTGACGTAAACTTGGCGCTTTTATCGTCAACCCACGTGATACGCTCCATGTAGAGAACGTCGCAGCGACTACCTGGACCGGATGCACGTGTACCGACTGGTCCAAGCGGTGATGCGAACGATACGGGAAGAGGTGGAGTTGGCCGAAGCGAGAGAACGTCGCAGAGCCTGGAAAGCGCAGCAACCCCAAGCACGCCTACGCGTCCGGCGTGTCTACGCCTTTGTGGAGCGAGGGGGCGTAGATGGCGTACCTATGTCCGCTCCGATGTCGCTGTCCGGGGATAGTGATGGAAAACGATTGGGATGAAGCGCGGTGTCGCAGAACTGTGCGAAGGGCTGTCTGCATCGGTATAGGGGCGACGTATGGGGAAGCCGTGGCGTATGTGCGTTCCGCAGGGTGTGTTGTGTCTAGGGTGGTCCGCCACGGCACATCCAGTGTACCACACGGCACTCAGACGTCGTCCTCCACCGGGATGCCTCGCTTCTCCAGTTCGGCGAGAAGAAACGGGTACAGGACTTCGGCATCGCTTCGGGGGAAACGTCCGTCCTCGTGGGTCAAGGTGTACTGCAAGATGCAGAGCAGGTCTTCGAGAGCAGCGTCGGAAAAGGTGCGCAGAATCGTTAGAATCGTATCGGTGCTCGGCAACGGACTCACGGGCAACCTGCCTTTCGGTTCGACATCGAGGCCATGGTACCGAACCAGAAGAATTCTGCAACGCTTCCAGAAAACATGACCAATCTCGACAGAATTCGACACAGAAACAAGGCCCATCGCACTGTCCCCGCTCAGATTGTTTGTCGGTGAAATTCCAGATGACAATGACATCTGGAATCACCGTGCATTCTGAGCGAAGTGACGGTAAAGACAGAAAAGGCCTGCTTGCGGCAGGCCACAGGGATGTTTTGTTGAACGGCTACCACGGAAGTCTGGCTGCATAGGTACACTTACGTTTTAGCACGAAAGATACGCGTCTACGTGGGTCCTCCTGAAGGATTACATACCAGCCCTCGTCACAGAACTCCATTCTCCCAGGGTAGTATCTGTCTCCCACTCGTAATTCTACGGCATAGCCACAGTGTAGAGGACACTCCGTCTCCTCGTTCATGAAATACCATCGTCCGAAAAGTGGGCTGAACTCAAGATGCCCTTTCATTAGCCATTCACCTCCATCCATGCCCGTTCCACGTGGCTTGTATCGACAACCTGTTCTTCACGGGTTGCTGCGTCCAGTAGCGCACCACGGCACAACGTATTCATCATTCGCGGATTCCCCTGACTCGTCTTCGCAATCAGTTTCACTGCATCTGCGGAAAAGATCATTTTCTCTTCGCCAACACAGGCTAACTGTTTTGAGATATAGTCATGAACCTCGGATTCAGTGAGTCCAGTCATGTGGTAACGGATTTGAATACGCCCCGACAGAGCAGAAAGAATTCGAAGCTTCATTGTTTCCCGCAGTTCGCTCTGGCCCACCAACCAAAGGGAAATCGGAGAAAATGAGTCTGCTTTAAAGTTGTTCAGGAACCGAAATTCAGCGAGCATCTGTGGATCTAAGTCTTGAGCCTCGTCTACGACAATGACAACTTGGCGACCTTTCTGGTAGCTCTCTTCGAGAACCTGGTGAGTGAGTACCTGGTTGTCCACCTGCCGGAATTTTGGTTGAATCTGTAGGCGTTCTAGGATGACACGGTATAGAGTCTTTGGTGTCAGTCCTGCGTTGGCAATGTACAGAAATCGGTACCGGCTGTCATCCATTCGTTTCATGACCGCACGGATTGCTGTTGTTTTACCAGTACCGGTGTCGCCAGTGACCAAAGCAATTTGGCGGTGTTCTGCTGCGTACATGAGCCTCGCACAGAGTTCATTGTGGTTGTGAAACAACACCAAATCCTCAACAGGGATATCCCGGTCAAACGGTTCTCTTGTAAAACGAAAGAACTCAGTCATCATGTCCGTTCACCTTCTTTGGTCGTGCGCACAAATGACGTCCGGCCTAACCTCTCTTTTCGTTCCTGCTCTCTCCGCGTAGAAATGGTTTCAAGGAAAGAGATGCCCGGTTTTACGGTTGGTTCCTCCGTCTTTGCATCAGCCTGGGTTACACGTTTGTCGGTGTGACGGCGCAGCTTGAGAGGGACAGCATCTGCATATTGCTTGCCATCCCACCAGACTTGGATGTGGGCAAGGTTGTAAGGGTCGTAACGAAGAGAAATGGTCTGACTGACCAAAATCGGTTCAACCTCATAAGTGTTGCCTTGCACCCGAATACATGCTGTTTTGTCCACTTTGGCGGAATACGTCCACTGAAACGCATCCTCAAGAACGACTGGGTCAACGAGGCGCAGGGGGCCATGGGATTCCATGACCACAACTGGCCGCTTTTTCAGTGTGCTGTGGACGCGTTGGTGGTACATTTTTTCTAACCACGCAGCAAAGTAGTGGTTCAAATCGTCGAGATTCGAAATTGTCCCGCGTTGCACACAGAGCTCAGCTTCCGGCCGAAACGAGCGTTCCATATAACCGAAGAATTTTTCTAATTTCCCGCGCATATGTGGAGATTCACATATGCGCGGTTGGACTAAACCGCTGCGCGGTGGTAAGAAACCGTGCCATGCATTAACCTGTGTCCACTGAAGTTACTTTCCTTGCATCCGAAATTCCCTTAGGATTCGCGCTATGCAGCCCTATTTCGACTGCAAATGAATCTTGAGGAGAATGCCAGATGGACGAACAAAGACAACAAGTGTTAAAACGGTTGGCAGAAGATATTCGGCTCCGGGGGTTATCGCCGAATACGCTAGAGAGCTATACCACGCACGCGAGGATATTCCTGGAGTTTTGTGGCCACCGACCGATAGACCAACTGAATACAGAAGACATCCGCCGATTTCTGCTGCATTTAATCCATGAAAAGAAGGTGTCGCCTGGAACCGTCAACGTCTATAGCGCTGCGATTCGTTTTCTCTTTGCTGTCACCTTGAACCGTACATTAAACTACCTCCAAATCCCTCGTCAGAAGAAGCGCAAGACCCTGCCTGAAGTGTTCACGAAAGATGAAGTATTTTCCATTCTGGAAGGCTGCCGAAACCTCAAGCATAGGGCCATGTTGACAGTGGTCTATAGTTCAGGGCTGCGAGTCAGCGAGGCCGCAGCTCTCAAAATCCACCATATTGATTCGAAAAACATGCGCTTGTTTGTGCAAAACGGTAAGGGTGGCAAGGATCGTTACACTCTACTCTCAGGAACTTGTCTAAGCGTGTTACGGGAGTACTGGAAGGCGTACAGGCCAGCGCACCCCGAAGGCTGGCTGTTTCTTGGCACATACAATGTATCCCATATAACCTCTGCAGGAATCGAGTATGCTTTCAATGAGGCGGTCAAAAGAACGAACATCAGGAAACAAGCGTCCATCCACACGCTGAGACACTCCTTTGCAACTCACCTACTGGAAGACGGCGCCACACTATTGCAGATCAAATCATTGCTGGGACATGCCAATGTTCAGTCCACAACAATCTATTTGCATCTAGCGAATATGCCATCTGGCGTCGCCAGTCCGCTGGATAATCACTCTACAGACGCTCGGTTTGAGGTTTCTTCACATGCCTGAATTACAAGACATCTTTGCACAGCATGGAGAAGCGTATCAAGTCGAACACCGTCTTCCACCGGACCAGCAGAAAGTGATCCGCGCGATTCGAAACTGTAGAACCGCTGCGTTAGGTGGACATGTGGATGAATGTGACGAATGCGGATTCGTGCGGGTCTCTTACAATTCGTGTCGCAATCGTCATTGTCCCAAATGCCAAACGCTCACTAAGGAACGTTGGATTGAGGCTCGAAAAGACGACTTGCTCAATGTGGGCTATTTTCATGTGGTGTTTACCCTACCTGACCTACTCAATTCCGTTGCGTATCAAAATCCCAAGACCGTCTATGGCCTTCTCTTCAAGGCGGCGGCAGAAACTCTATCCGAACTCTCCGCTGACCCCAAATATTTGGGCGCGCAAATTGGCTTCACAGGCGTCCTCCATACATGGGGGCAAAACTTGATGCACCATCCTCATCTGCACTGCATTGTGTCCGGTGGCGGGCTGACTTCTAATGGAAGGTGGGTGAACTCGCGAAAGAAATTTTTCATTCCCGTGAAGGTGTTGTCTCGGAAATTCAGAGGTAAGTTCCTGCATTATTTGAAACAGGCCAAACTTGAATTTTACGGCTCCATTGTGCATTTGCAAGAGCAGAGTCGATTTCAGGATTGGATGTCCACCTTATACCAAAAGGATTGGGTGGTCTACTGCAAACCGCCCTTCAAAAATGCTGGATACGTTGTGGAATATCTCGGACGCTACACCCACCGCGTGGCCATTTCCAATCAGCGTATTGTCAATTTAAAAGATGGTATGGTGACGTTCAAGTGGCGTGACTACAGAGATAACAACCAACAGAAAGAGATGCGTCTGACCGCGGATGAATTCATTCGTCGTTTTTTGGTTCATGTATTGCCGACCGGGTTCACGAGGATCCGGCACTACGGGCTACTCAGTCCCAGAAACAAAGCGACCAAGCTGAAATTGTGTAAAAGGCTCACGAAGACCGTCATAAGAACCAGTCCAATCGCCAAGTTATCCGCGCTGGAATTCTTGGAGAAGCTGACGGGCAGAGATTTCACCGTTTGTCCTTGTTGCGGTATGGGTCATCTCAGAGCTTCACCAGAACAAGGAATTGCATAGTCTCGTTTGAGCGCCTCTTGATTGGGGAGGGGGAAACTGTACCCGCTGGCCATATTCTATGGCCAATCACCGCCTGTTTCACGCCAATTAGCTTCACTCACTGAACCTGTAACATCGGCTTACCAAGACACCATAAGCCTGATTCTTTCCCCATAGTGGCTGGCGACCGCAGTTTAGTCCAATAGAATTATCCAAAATCGGCATTCCTTCACGGAATGTCACCTCTTTTACTCGATTTTCGATAATTCTCTATTCATAATGCTTCTTAATACCGCCAACGAGGACGTCAAAAGGCAGACAAAAGCGAAAAGAGTAAGGCGAAAGAGTCGTTGCTGTACGGTCGCTGAGGTAAGCGGATCGCAAAACCATAGCTCAAACATGATTGCTGGATATTCTGAGGAATGGATTTTTCGGAGATGTTTGACAGGGGTATTCAAAGATCGATTGGGTATTGTGTGGGCTGTACTGATCGTCTCGGTTTTGTTTGCCGTATTCCACTGGGCAGAGTTTGTTCTCGTTGGAGAGCAAAAACCGTTTTTACAGGGGTACTTTATTGCACTCGGTCAGGCATTATTGTTTGGTCTTGTGTTTAGCATAATTGTTGGGCTTGGACGTTCAATCCTATGGACGGCCCCAGCATCATCTCCGGGATTCATCTAACCGTCTTAGCAGTCTGCGTGTTATTACACCAGAACCACTATGGGGATATCAGACTGATGTGACAGAGCGTAATCATTCGTGGCGCCTTTAGGAAGGGGGTTATCTGATGCACGTACTGGTTGTCGGAGGGACTGGCATGTTGAAGGAGGTGTCCCTATGGTTGGCCAATCAGGGACATGAGGTTTCGGTCATTGCCAGAATACATTCCCCTCGATGGAAGTCTCTCCTTTACGATGCGCTTTCAGCGGCTGCCCGGATTCATCCGGTTGGCACCAACTATTTAAATTCCAATGACTTAGAACGATGCATCCAACAAGCAATACGTTTACGCGGGCCGATTGAACTAGCCGTATTCTGGATTCATTCGGATGCCCCCGACGCATTTCAAGTGATTGCAGATGAGATTGACAGAAATACGAAAGTGCCGTGGCGGCTGTTTCACGTGCGAGGAAGTACGGCCCATATAGAACCCAATCCACCAGCCCTGCCGCCGAATTGTGGGTATCGGGAAGTCGTTCTCGGATTCATATGTGAAGACGGTGGCTCGAGATGGCTAACCCATCGCGAAATATGTACCGGCGTTATTGAAGCGATCCAACATGATCAGGAGCGAACGATCGTCGGTACAGTCGAACCATGGGAGGAACGACCAAGGTAAGCAGGCGAAAGACAAGTGTACGAACGATTGCTTTGCTTTAGACACTGCAAAGAGGCTATGACAAAATCACTGTAGGGGTCGCTCGAAGTAGTTTTGAAGTTCGGTAAAGACGTAGAATCTGACCGACGGCATCATTTGCTCTCTCACGAGATCGGTGAGGCGAGTTTGATTGCGTCATCGTTAAGAAGCACCAAAGACCAATGCCCAGCATGGAAGACCAGGTGATCGCCCTGTATGCGCGCGGTGTCAGTACGCGAGATATAGGAGCTCATCTGCACCAGATTCACGGTGTCGACATCTCGCCTCCCTTGTCGCAATTTTGACGGACAGATTGTTGCCATGCGTTCAGGAGTGTCAGAGTCGGCCCTTGCAGACGATGTGTTCGATCGTGTCATGACAAAGTGCGCAAACAGGGGGCCGTACAAAGCAGGGCTACCTATAAGGACTACAAAGAACTCACTGCCTCTCTGAATTCGATGCAAAAGGCACCGACTCTTGGAACTGAATCGGTTTGAGCAGGAATGGGGCAAGAAGTACCCCCTGTCTGTGCGCACATGGCGAGAGAATTGGGCCGAGCTCGCGACGTTTTACCGCTATCCTGTGGAGATGCGGCGGGTGATGTATACGACGAATATCATCGAAGTATACCACTGGCAGTTACGCAAGGCGACGAAGGGCAAGAGTATTTTCCCGAACGATGAAGCGCTGACGAAAATGCTGTACCTGCCGACGATGGAAGTGACGCGCAAGTGGACTATGCGAGTGGCGAACTGGGGTCAGATCTTAGGGCAACTGGTGATCTGTTTTGAGGGAGGATGATTCTCAAGTGAAGCTAAAGCTGTATAAATATGCGATGATTGTGGTTGGGGGTGTTGTTACGCAAATCCTATCGCCAATGACTGTCTATGCGGCATCCAATTCCAATTCTCACACAACACCTTCTGCTGGGAATCTGGCCACAACAGGTAGTCACACAACGCCAGCAGTCGGGACCCAAGCCCCAATTATTCATTATGCAAAAACGAAAATGACAATTTCCGGACATTTAACGATAGATACTGTGCACATTGTTTCCAACGACCCTTGGTCGGGAAAGGCAACAAGCTGGGTTCCTGTATTTTATTTGCAAGAGGTTTTAAATTCAGTTAGGATTCAAACAAAGTGGGTTAATGGAGATAATCTGTACATTTCATATATTCCCAAGAAACAGAAAGTCAATTTGACTGGTACTTTAATTTCGGGATCCATACCATTAGGGGAAATGCAGTTTTCTATCGAATCAGATGTAGATGGCTTCTTAAGATCTCCCAAATTGGTCGCAAAAGACCCGTTTAGCGGTGTAAATACGACGTATGTGCCGATTTATTATGCGAGCTTATTTTTGCAAAAAAGATTGTTCATTAATTCAACGTGGAACGGATATAAGTGGAAAATATCTTTATCTAACTAGGGTTCGCTGAATGGTTGAAAGGTCTAGTAAATACAAGGGTTTCGGTCTTTGGACGCGAAATCTTCGCGAAATCTTAAAGTTGACTCCATTGTCAAGTATAGTGGGTCAAAGAATCTGGACAGGGCAGGGGAACCTCGCTTGTCTCACGCTATGTCTTTCCCCAATCTCACCTGCCTTTTTTGTGAACCGCTCACGACGCTGATTCGATTATCAAGCTTTCTGCGAGCGTGGGGTAGGAGGATATGGCCTCTGTCGGTCTCGTCACACCGTACGCTCCATCTCATCCTCCATGTGCACCGTCGCAGACAACGGCGTGGCAGCGGCAAGCGCGGCCTGCTGGTTCCACCAAGCTTCCGGAAACGAGCGATCCGTTCGGCCATACTCGTCGAGCGCATTGAGCAACGCCTCTCGTTCTGTGCTTCGGATGCCGGGGAGGATGAGGAATCGGGCGAGGGCGTCTGCAATCGTCCGAGGAGAGAGAACCGGATCGACCAACTCCAGCAGGCGATAGCACTCGGAGATGGCCACCGAATCGACCCACAACTTTGGCTGACCGTTTTCTGCAGATTGTAGTTCATTCTCCAGGACCGCGGCACTGGCACCGTCCAGCAGGAAGTCTACAATGATGTCGGCAGTGAGAATTTTGTTGTTCACTTAGATGAGTCTCCTTTCAGGAGCGAATGATTCTGCGAAAGGTCTTCTGTACGGACTAAGTCGTGACCGTCAGTCAACATATTTTCTTCCGCACGAAGTAAACCGCGCACCGAAGCGATGTCGATCGCCTTCATGTTCTCGATGTAGATGCGTCCGGATACATCCGAGCGAAACGCAATGCGATCGCTGACTTCGCATCCGAGCGCCTGTCGAACTTCTTGCGGTAAGGTGAGTTGATAGCGTGGCGAGAGCCGTACGATCGACAACATGAGATTCGCCTCCGCAGGCAGATTGAGAAGTCTCCTTGAAGTATATCATACGAATCCGGAAGCGATCGGTCCGTCAAAACGGAGATACCAGAAAAAACAGACACTACAACATGACTAGCGATACCTTTAAATTATCAATAGTTAAAAAGAGAGCTAAAAGTCCCCTGGAATTCTGCTGTCCTTTGTGCGAATTGCTGAGCGTGGGTGTTGGTACGAAGATTTCACGATGTCGTACCAATGAGCGCTTGAACGTAAGATGCATGGTGTTGCATCGTACTCGATATGCAGATGAAATAAAAGACATTTGTCATCCTACAGAATGTATGTATGTCTATCGATGCCAAGCCATTGTGCCTATGGATTGTATCGACACAACCTCTGTTCATAGTACGGTGGTCATCCATGTTGGTAGGCTGCGCTACAATTCCATTTAACCGTCACAATCCGATACCGATGTCCTTTGCCTTCGAGCGCAAGGGCTTGGGCTATTCCGCCCGATGACGCATCTCCCACACGTCTGATCGCGCTATTTACCGACGCACTTCCGCTGCTCTCGCTGGGCACTTCATCTTTGCCCCCGAGAGTCCCACAGCACAAGAGAGCTAGCGCGTGTTCATACAAATCCAGTCAACTTAGATTGCTCCATATCGCCCACTCCCGCCACGACTACTTGGCTCGCTTTACATACGGGACGTCGCGGGCGAACGATTCGAAACAGACCCGTAATACAGTTCACGGGCCGCCCGGCCAATGTGAGTACTTTAGTTGTCGCATGAATCGGATTGAGAACACTATCACGAACGTGGGTTCAGAGGGTGAAACGTCTTTTTACAATTCTATCAGCGGTTCCTCGCCCTGATTCACTCGTTGTAAACCTCGTTGGCATGTTCCGTACGACAGCCATGGGCATGTCGAGCAGATGGCAGGAAGCTGAGTCGAGTGGATGTGCGACGATATTCTGCGCAGAATGTCGCTCCATGGCAGAGTAGTTCCAACACGTAGGTCGAGTTTTTCTAAAATAGCACGATCGCGTTGAGCGACGTTCGTATCTGTGCAATGATGAGGGACGTTTGGTGGGAAGTGTGCGCACAAATCGTCAGGCCCTTCCACGATGGAAATATCCTGTTCTGGGTGTTTGCGCAAAGATTGATGAAGAAATGTCATGTTGTCCGCATATTCTTTCGAGTAGCCCATTCCCTCGTAGCCTAACAGGCACAGTAGATGATGTCCGCGGAGAGAATACATTTAGCGCACTCCTCAGGAATAAGATTGTCTCTCTGTTTGGGGGCTTCGGTTGGAAGCGGTCTTTACACGCACCTGAGAGAAGTCTGTCACTGTCTCTATACGAGAAGCTTGCCTATCGTACCATGGGTATAAATAAAAGACAGTGCAGAGACAATCACTACTAGTGCAATGGCGCTGAACTCAGGTCCACAATCTCCCCCATGGAGCCACTGAGGCACCGTATTCGAGGGGGATATTTCGGTCACACGTCCCACCGAATTCCCATACATCGGATAGCCAAGAAGAGTCCATTGAGTGAGATTCCATCCGTAGTGAACTCCGACGACCGCCCATAGGCCGTATTGCAAGTAGATATCCCCAAATAGCACAGAGATTGCGACCAGATTGAGTATCGAGATGACCGTTGGCTTGCGATTTGGAACATGAAGTAGCGTAAAAACAATAACCGATATTGCAAATGCAATGTCTAATCCAGTTAATTTTTGTAGCCAGCCGATGAGAAACGCTCGTGCAAACAGTTCTTCTAGGGCTGCGAAGATGAACAAAGGTAGCGGATGCGTCATCCAACGATATGGGCTGGGCTTAATTGAACCGGGCCTCGAAACAGAAATGCTTTTACTAAAATAGAGAATACCAGTGACTAATAAAATCAATAGGGCACCACAGGCAGTTCCTGTGACGAGCTGCAGAAGAGTCAACACGGTAGCAGCGCTTTCCTTTCTCCCAGAGAAAGTGCATGAGACAACACATTGCATGACCCGTTAGCGGTCCTAAAGAACGTCCTCTTGGCGTCTTTTTCCGATTAACCGGAGAACTTACGAAAGGAAAATTTCAACTCGATAGTACTTAATCAGGAAATCTTGGTTCCATTCGGCAGAGGCATGTCTGCGTTGAGCAGGACTACGTCCCCTTCTTCGGGGACTCCACCTAGAACGAGGACTTCCGATGTATAATTTGCGATTCTCATCGGTCGCAAATTGACCACCGCAATAATTTGTCGTCCGATAATATCTTCAAGACGGTAACGTTTCGTTATCTGCGCACTGGATGTCTTAATGCCCAGCGGTCCAAAGTCAATCTGAAGTTGATAGGCAGGCTTTCTTGCTTCGGGAAATATGCGTGCATCAAGTATCGTACCAACTCTTATGTCTACACGGAACAAATCCTCTTTAGAAAGCACGGGAGGTGATGAGTCACGATTCACCTCAACACCCCCCGTATGATGATTCCTTTAGACTAACGAGTCAGAACTCATTTGTCAATTTTGACAGTCGCGCTCATTCCAGGTGTTAGCCCAATGCCCTGATATCCTTGCAAGCTGATTCTCACAGGAATCACTTGCGTCACTTTTGTGAAATCGGCAGTTGTACTCTGAGTAGGGAGTAAAGAAAATGTGCTTGCTGTCGCCAGTCCGATTTCACTGACCGTGCCTTTAATCGTGATACCCGGGAATGCATCCACGTAGATGTCTACATTTTGACCTACCTTAATGTCGCTGATCTGAGTTTCCTTAATGTTTGCGGTCACATACAGATGATGCATGTTATAGGCGTATGCGAGTGGCGTACCGGGGGCTACAAACTCGTTGTCAACGGCATCGTTTTGAACAATGGTGCCATCCTGTGGCATGGGAATAGGAAAGTCCACTTTTTTGTCGCCTTGCATCATGTCTATGTCGCCAACGGTGTCACCCTCATTGAATGAACGACTGAAAGTTCCATTCCAGTTGACTAACTTCCCGGAAGTTGGCGCAGCAATGACAATTTGAGTGCCACTGACGGATGCGTCGTCGGTTGTCAGATAGAGTGTCGATTGGTTATAAAAGTAATATCCAACGAACCCCGCGATGACAATCACAAGTAAGATGATTACATTGACAATAAAAAGGCGTCGAGCACTCATAGAGAGGTGGTACCTCCTTGTTTAGTTTAGACACTGTATTATTTATCACTTGCAATATTCATGTCAAGAGCTACTATGTGAACAAACAACAATTTGTTGCGCTTAGATTTCGTGTTCTCTCGTGACCGTCTCTCTGAGATGATCGGCCGTATTATTATCTTTGTTCCACCAAAGCTCTCACAATGGTTTCTAAATGCATTCCTCGTGAGGCTTTGACGAGCACCGTAGCCTCATCTGGGATAAGGTTAGGGAGATCATGCAGCATACCTTCGACACTGTCAAAATGCACCACGGGTTTGCCAGAGACACGATACTGTCCGCTGATGTATTTGGCTAAGGAACCAACGCTCATCACCTGCACGCCTAGAGCGACAGCATAGTCACCGACTTCTTTGTGACCCGTCACGGCGTAATCTCCAAGTTCGAACATATCACCAAGAATCGCGACTTTTGGTCGATTACCTGCTACTTGAACGAGAACATCCAAACTCGCCTTCATCGACAAAGGCGAGGCATTGTAGCAATCATCGAGAATGGTTTGCCCGCGTTTGGTCTCTATTATGTGCAGGCGGCCTTCTTGAGCGGAATATGTCTTAAGGCCTTCGACCATTGAGTCTAAAGAATATCCTTCGGACACACCAATTGCGAGAACCAACAGAGCATTTTGGGCATTATGCAAACCAGGCGACGGAAGGTAGAAGTCAGAAACATGGCCGAGAATTTCAACGGTCCCACGGATATACCTTGGGTGTTGTTCGATGTTCTGAAAATATGCGTGAGCCGACCCATCCTGTAAGCTGCACCAGAGAATTTTCGCCCCACCCCGTTGTCCTAATTTCCATAACCAAGGGTCTTCCTTGATGAGTGCCGCATATCGGTCACTGAGATGCTCCAACAGTTCGCCTTTCGCGAGTGCAATATTCTGTTGACTACCCAAAGTTTCCAAATGACTATGGCCAATATTTGTTATCATTCCAGCTGTCGGACGGGCTATTTCACACAAGTCGGAAATTTGCCCGCGCGCACGCATTCCCATCTCTAAAACCATGGCACCATGTGTGTCCGTTCGTTGTAGAATGGTTAGAGGCAGGCCCAATTCATTGTTCAAGTTTCCACGGGTAGCTAAACAAGTGACGGAAGGAGAGTATGCGGCAAACATCATTTCCTTCGTGGTCGTCTTGCCATTGCTTCCCGTAACTGCGAAAACCGGTCCTTGAAACTGATTTCTTTCGCGGATGGCGAGCTGCCGAATGGCATGTATGGGATTGGCCGTGACAAGTATCGGAAAATCGGACCAAGCGACCGGGGATTGTCTCACCTGCTCGGGATTCGTTACAATGGCTCCGCTGGCTCCTAGATGTCTTGCCTGGTCGAGGTATTGGTGACCGTCTACTTTTTCTCCGGCGAAGGCCACAAATAAATCACCCGCTTGGAGAGTGCGCGTGTCGATGGAAACACCCGTCACCCGTGTGTCGAGCGAACCTTGCATCCACTCCAGTTCGCTGAGTTCTAAAATACTTGAAATGGTTGTTGGCAGCATGGATTTATCCCCTTTCGTCGGCAGTCCATCCACAGCGACTTCTTGTTCGTTGTGATTTATCAAGAAGTCTATCTGCAAAGGAGTTGTACCCTTTTGACTCATCGCTTGCGTGTTGGCGTGTTATTTGGCGGAAAGACAGGAGAACATGAGGTGTCTGTCATGTCAGCTCAGTCTGTCCTGAGAGCTTTAAATCCTGATAAATATGAAGTAGTTCCAATCGGCATCAGTAAATCCGGCAATTTCATTCCTGGACCGCAGGCCATGAAGAGCCTCGAGGACGGTTGCGTACAGGACAATGATTCGATTGCAGCCTTCACTATCCCGGATACAATGTCGGACACCATCCCGGATATGAAGAGTAACTTTCCTGTATTGTCCGATATCACGAGAGCTGGCAAACTAGACGTCGTATTTCCGGTCCTTCACGGATCGTTCGGAGAAGACGGGACTATTCAGGGACTACTCGAGTTGGCGTCGCTACCATACGTCGGTTCTGGAGTTCTGGCATCGGCAGTCTGTATGGACAAAATTATGATGAAAAAGTTGTTTCAGGCACATGGCTTTCCTCAAGTTCGCTTTGAATCCTTGACGCGCCGTCAAGTCGAAACTGACGTCTCGGAAGTGATTGCGCACATCGAAAGGACCATCGGATATCCATGTTTCGTCAAACCCGCGAATCTCGGGTCGAGTGTCGGCATTTCCAAAGCGAATTCTCGAGACACCCTGAAAACGGCACTGTCTGATGCTGCACAGTATGACCGCCGTCTGTTGGTAGAGGAAGGGTTAGATGTCCGGGAAATCGAGATTGGCGTCCTCGGAAACGATTACCCGAAGGTCTCAGTCCCTGGTGAGATAATTCCTTCCGGTGAATTCTACGATTATCGAGCTAAATATATTAGTGGAGACTCCGCATTGATGATACCCGCAGTGGTGAGTGAAGAGCAACGGAAAGAGATTGCGGATCTCGCCATTCGGGCTTACCTTGCAGCAGATTGTGCTGGATTGGCGCGTATCGATTTCTTCGTTGAGCGAAGCACTGGTCGCGTGTTGTTAAACGAGATCAACACTATGCCCGGATTCACGGAATACAGCATGTATCCAAAATTATGGGAAACAACGGGTCTCTCGTACGCTCAGTTGGTCGAAGAACTTATTCAATGCGCCCTCGAGAGACACGAAGAGGTGCGGCGCAATGTCACGGAGTTTCAGATTCCCGAAAGTTGAAGAAAGGGCGATGTCCGTTGTCGCCCCCTAGAATTCTGCGCGAAACGGGATTTCTGTCAGTCCTAGGTCTGAGTATAGGGACCGCCAGTTTGCGGACGTATTGCCCTCTTCAAGCATGACGAGTTGGTCCATGGTGATAGGAAACCATGGATATCGGTCCAGTCGAGCGGCTATCGTCTTCATGGCTGCCATGGGTATGTAAAGGGTGCGCAGAGGTTTCGATAGGCTTTTCGCTACTCGTGTCAAGATGTCTCGGTACGACACCACCTCCGGTCCAGCCACGTCATACGTTTGCCCCACCGCATCGGCTGTGTCCAGACAGGTTGCAAATGCTTCCGCAACGGTCTGGACGGAGACGGGTTGAAGCTTCGACTCTCCACGCCCAATAATTGGGACAACAGGAACCGACTCCACAAGGTCTGCCAATTGTCGCAAGAAGTTCGGGCCTGGACCTCCAATGCCAAAAACCACGGAAGGGCGGAAAATGGTAAAAGGCAATCCACTCTCCACCACGGCCCTTTCTCCCTCCCACTTAGAGCGGTGATACTTAGAGACTGCGTGCGGTCGCGCTCCAAGTGCGCTCATGTGCAGATACCGTTGCAAAGAACCGTGTGCTTTTGCAGCGCGGACGAAGTTTTCTGATCCGATGTGATGGACGGCACTCATGGTACGACCCGATGGTATGTGTTCACGAATGATGCCTACTAAATTGATAGCGGCATCACAGGTTTCGAATGTTTTTGCGAGGTCTGTTTGACTGGTGCGCACGATGTCTCCTGGCATCCATTCAGCGCCAAGTGCGGACAGTTCGCTCGGCAATTTCTGCCGGGACAACACTCGGACTTGATGTCCGCGGGCAAGGATCTCGCGAACGACGGGCACTCCAATGTATCCTGTTCCACCTGCAACCAGAACCTTCATCGAATCTCACCCACCCTGTTTCCGGATGTCCCTACTAAGCATCTGGAAATAGTTCATAAAATGCGCTATAGCGGTCGTCTTTGTTAGTTGGCCGGGCTTTCTGCGGATACCCAGATGCATCAGCCTTACCACTTTGTGATTTACTGGATGTCTGCGATTTGTTCGTGGTTCGGAACCGTTCCCGATAGTCGTCAAGTTCCTGCTTTGTACGAATGTGATTTTTTTGCCAGTCAAACAACACTCGGTCAATATATTTAAATGCAAATTTGTTTGCATAGACCGCTTCACGGAGAGCTTCGACGATCATCCATTCTGGAACGCGGTCTTCCTCTAACCACTGACGAATTTGGTCGAGTTCCAAACCGGACAGCGGTCGACCAAATTCTTCTTCGAACAACGTTACAGGGTCTCTCCGCCAGTCTTGATAGGGAGATTTTCCAGCATCCTTTTGGCGAATTCGCCTCCAGAGCGGACGCAAGTCAAAGTATGTACTATGTGTCCCCTCAGTATCCAATCGTTCGCCAATGGACAAAAATCCGCCTTGTACAAGTTGCTCTAAATAGCGCAAGACATCATTAGACGACATTTTGCAGCGCTCTGCCAGGCGAACAGTCGAGAGATCAGTCGAACCTTCCAATTGTGAAGCAGACAGAATGGAAAGGAGAAGGATAAACGCTTGAGGCTCCATATCCCATTCTCCATAACGCTCTAAGAGGTCTAACGGAACAGAGACAAACGCTCGGCCAAGAAAGTCGATGTCGTCGGGAGACGGGACGAATGGGCGCATAGCAGGTACTCCTTTCTCCACGACAGTCAGGTTTTGCCGCCGCTCCCCGAAAAGGTCATTCAGGGCGTTAGGCGATAGAGCATACGCGGAAATGCGGATGCTTCGCGCACGTGCTCCAACCCACATATCCAAGCGACCGTTCGCTCCAGTCCGATGCCGAAACCAGAATGCGGAACGCTGCCATATCTTCTTAAGTCGAGATACCATTGATAATCTTCGAGAGGCAGGTGATGTTCTTCAAATCGTTTCAGCAATAGGTTATAGTCGTGTATACGCTCGCTGCCACCGACAATTTCTCCATATCCTTCGGGAGCCAATAGGTCCGCACAGAGAGCAACTTCGGGACGGTCAGGGTCCGGTTGCATATAGAAAGCCTTGATGGCAGTTGGGAATTTTTCAATGAAGACTGGCCGGTCATATGCGGATGCAATGGCCGCTTCATGTGGGGCCCCAAAATCTTCACCCCAGGAAATTTCATGCCCGTTTTCCTGAAGCCAAGCGATGGCATCGTCGTACGTCAGTCTGGGAAACGGTGTCGTTACGGACGTCAATTTAGAGACATCCCGCTCTAACACGTGCAGTTCTGCTGAACAGTTCTCCAGCACGTGCTGAACAATGTGCGATATAAACTGCTCCTGCACTTCCAAGTTTTGCGCATGCGTTACATAGGCCATTTCCGGCTCAATCATCCAGAATTCAATCAGGTGTCGGCGCGTCTTAGATTTTTCCGCACGGAACGTCGGGCCCATAGAGTAAACTTTGCCTAAGGCCATGGCTGCCGCCTCCATGTACATCTGGCCACTTTGGGTGAGGAACGCATCCTCCTCGAAGTATTTTGTGTGAAACAACTCGGATGTGCCTTCACAGGAGGTTGGCGTGAGTATCGGCGGATCGACCCGAGTAAAACCGTTGTTGGCAAAGAATTCGGTCATGGCAAGAAGAATTTCCGAACGAATTTTCAATATCGACCGTTGGCGCGGCGTTCTAATCCACAGATGACGATGGTCGAGCAAGAAATCGACACCATGCTCTTTCAGAGTGACCGGATAATCCGAAGCATGTCCGACAATTTCCACCGATTCAATAGACATCTCGTAACCACTTTGCGAGCGCGCTTCGGCTCGAACTGTACCGGTGACTCGCAGAGAAGATTCTTGTGTCACATTCTGACATGCGGAGAACTGTGCTTCCGGCAACTCTGAGCGCACAGCCACGCATTGTATCCAACCAGAACCATCCCGCAATTGTAAAAACACGATTTTTCCACTGGAACGTTTGTTGTACAACCATCCTTCTAGGCAAACAGTTTGTCCCACATAGTCGCCAATATGGTCAATGGATGTTTTGGTGGTCACGCTTGTGTCCCCGCTTTCGAAAGATATGTAGATACAGTGCTGTCAGGGCATGCACTGTATTGAAGCATAGTCTACTATGTTTTTCTATCGCCATAAAGTTGACTAAGTTATTCCTTGATATCGATGAAACAGTTTTCCGTCTCCTACTGCAACGTCAATTCAGTCGAAGCCACATAGGGAACCGATACAACGTCCGAAGATGTTGGACTCGGAACTGATTTTTTCGTTTGCACTTTCGTCAGCCATTCACGAAAAGCACTGCCATCGAGACTCTCATCGCGCACAATGTCCGCCGCAAATTCGGCAATGTCTTCTCGATAGGGGCGCAGAATTTCTCTGGTGATGCGCTCTTGCTCCGCTAAAATGAATCGAACTTCAGTGTCCAGGACGGCTTCGGGAAGATGTTCTTCATCGACAATGCCAATCCTGGAAAGTCCGCAAACGACAATCGTACGCGCTAAGGACGATGCCTGAACAAAGTCATTTTGGGCGCCAGTCGACCGATTTCCGTAGTGATGTTCTTCTGCCAAGCAACCCCCGAGGGCCACATTGACTTGCTCTTGAAGCTGCTCCAAAGTGTACAGATATCGGTCAGCCTCGGGAATTTGCCTGACAAATCCGAGAGCGTTTCCGCGCGGAGCAATCGTGATGTGAGAGACGGTACCCGGCCGCATCAGTTCGCTGACAATGGCATGGCCAAGTTCGTGCACTGCCACCCGCTGCAGCTCGTCATCTGTGGGCCTGCGCCCAGTTCGTTCGCCCATCAAGACTTTATCCACTGAATCGCGAAACATCTCTTGATTAATCTGCTGTTCGCCAGCGCGCAAAGCGGCAATCGCCGCTTCGTTGACCAACGCTTCAAGTTGTGCTCCTGAAAAACCAAAGGTCTCTCGAGCGATGTGCTCCAGGCTGACGTCCCGCCGCAATGGCTTACCCGCAGTTTGAATCCGTAAGATGTGTAGTCTGCCCTCTTTGTCTGGCAAATCCACCTGAATTTGTCGGTCAAAGCGTCCTGGACGCAGTAGAGCAGAGTCTAAGATATCGGCGCGGTTGGTAGCCGCCATAACCAGAACTAACGGGGACTGTGTCGTTGACATTCCATCCATTTCTGTTAGTAGTTGATTGAGAGTTTGATCGTACTCTTGATGGCTGTGCTGCCCCCTTCTACCTCCCACCACGTCAATCTCGTCGATGAAAATAATCGCGCTATCCTTGTTCTCTTTCTTCGCTTGTTGACGAGCCTTGCGAAAGAGCTCACGAACGCGCTGTGCGCCAACGCCGACGTACATTTCGACAAACTCACTACCGGATGCCGCCAGAAACACAGAATCTGTATACGTGGCAGCAGCTTTTGCCATCAACGTCTTTCCCGTACCAGGAGGTCCAGTGAGCAAAATTCCCTTTAAAGGTCTGATTCCCAGAGATTTAATCCGATCTCGATAGCGCAGAAAATCAAGAGCTTCTCGGAGTTCTCTTTTTGCATGCTCCTGCCCACCAATTTGATCAAACGACACCTGATGCCTGACTGGCGCTTCTCGACTGGCGCCTGCTACTGCGGTTCGACGATCCATCATCACCCACACACCGACGCACAGTGCTACCAAGAATAGGAGTGGCAAAATATTCACATTCATAAACAAGCCGATGAAAACGACGACGGCGATTCCTACACCAATTAGCCATTCTTTGATCAACTTGAAGCCCCTCCCCCGTTCAACTGGTACGACAGGACTTTGTAGAAATAGTGGCTACCATATTGCAATTGAATAAAGAAGTGATGGGCATCCATCGTGATGCGGGCTGCAACGCCTTGTGAATTTGCGCTTTTTTCGACAGACTGAATCATCTGGGTGTATTGACCATCGCGAATTCCCTCAAAAATCATTGGCTCCAAGTTGACGTATTCATTGCTCAGGAAGGCATTACTTTTATCTTCCAAAACAATGGATTCGGTTGTTCCAAGTGTTGAACGCACTTTCGACTCGATGCTTTCATACGTCGTCTGTAAGTCACCGTTTTCCAATGTATGAAAGGGGCCCAGTTGCACAACCACGCTATTTCCACTGGCTGTGTTCAAGGCAATATGACTGACACCGGGAATGTCCCGGAGTTCTGACTCCAAGGGTCCAAACAACTTATAATGCTGATACGCTTGCCAAAAGCCGAATAAAACGGCCAGCGAAATCAACGCTATGACCAGTACAGGCACGAGGCGAACTCTGGACAACTTCTCACCCCTCCACTCTCGATGTTTCTGTACCTCAGTATATCACTCTAGAGTTTCTGACGGTGGAGTACATATTGGCAAATGAGGCGTCCCGTGGTTGCTTGAAAATAGAGGTAAACAGGGCGATGGTCCTCTGTTCCAAAGACCTCATAGACAGGTCCCGCATGAGTATTCATACGTGTTGCAGTCGAAGTTGAAAGCCATCCAAAATGAACGGATGTCAACTTCACAGAGCGCATTGTTGCCATATGGCGAATGAGCGAGGTTGAAACTAAAGTCGATGTGGGGACTGCGTGTATTGTCCGCGATGAATCTGACATGATGGCGTACCATGAACGTCCAAAAACGTCGAAACCTCGAAACACATGTTCTACTCCTGATGCTGTAAAGACGGACTCGCTCTCGATATGATTGAGAGGGGAATGATTGAGCACATACTGTGCATCAGTCGCTTCTATGTCCCACTCTGATTTTAAATTGTTCCAAAATACGATAAAAAATGTAAAAGCTATGGCTAGCAAAAAGACAGCCATGCAAGCACCAAGGACAGTTAGCATGCGAAGTCGACTCATAGCACCGACGATGAGCGGTACAAAGTGACGGTCATCTTACCTTCTGCCGCTCCAGCCTTGGATAGTCCAAACACGACATCTTTGTCTCGCAAGTTTCGATTGAGAAAATCCACCAGTAAGTACAAGTCCTCGGTCGCCGTGCATTCTTGCGTAGCAATAATTTGTAGGTGAGTATCCATCATCATCGGCCTTTCTAAGTGTCAAAACTCATCTTTTTTCAGACCATCTTACCTGTTTTCAGTCTGTCGGAACTTATGGCGTTTTTTCTTCTACAGTCTGTTCAACCTGCGTCACGCATCCGAGCTTTCTAAACTTCTTGTCAATCGTGTAAACCAGTCAGAGTGAGTGAATTGATATCGCATCGGAGTGACCGAGATATATCCATCTCGTACCGCAAGTACGTCTTTTCTGTCTCCAAAAGTTTCTTCTACTTCTTCTCCAGTATACCGATAATACGTGCGTCCGGCATCATCTTCCTTTTGTACAAATGAATCTCGATATGACCGTGCACCGAGTTCTGTGATGAAAAATTCGCTTCCTCTACTTTCCTCCGAAGGTATATTGATATTGAGAAATGAATCTCTGGGAAAACCTTCTTTGGCGAGCGTGTTGAGTACCGGTAGAACTCTTTCCGCTGCGGACGAAAAGTCGTAGGGTGGACCACATAGAGACAGCGCGATGGAGGGAACACCTTGCAGTGCAGCCTCACCTGCTGCAGCAACGGTTCCCGAGTAGAGGACATCTGCAGCCAAATTGGCTCCCTCGTTGATTCCTGACAGCATTAAGTCGAAGGGTGCGAGGTGCACACAAGCCCACTTCACACAATCGACCGGAGTTCCGGATATTTGAAAAGCTCGCACACCAGGAATAAACAAATTCACTTCCTCTGCATAGAGTCGGGAGCGAATGGAAATGGAGTGACTGGAGGCGCTCTTTTGTCTGTCTGGTGCCACCACCAAAACTTCTCCCATTGTGACTGCTATTTCTGCCAAGGCAGCCAGTCCCGCTCCGTCTATTCCGTCGTCATTGCTAATGAGAATTCGCATCGGACTCTCCTTTTCTCCTTGGCAACAGGGGCAAGTTCAGTTCTCTATTCCCCGTTTCTCTGTTTACCCACCCATACTAACGCCTTCTCATGAAACTGGCAATCCTTAAGAAATCGCTGATAAAGGTGCACAGACCAGGGAAAAACTTGGCGCAGGACGAATCGCACCATGGGCTCACGCTTCGTTTTGATTGAGTGAGACACCAAAAGATGCAGCGATGCGGCGAGCGTCGTAGAGCACCCGCTCGTGGTCGAATCGAGTTGGCACTCCTCCCGAGAGAACATGCTCGCCGGCGATAAAGACATCCGTAACGTCATCGGATCCGCAGGCGTACACAAGGTTCGATATCAGGTCAAACCGCGGGGTCATGTGCGGGCTGTCTAAATTGACAAGGATAAAGTCTGCCTCCCTGCCTATGTTTAGGGTACCCGCACCACTTTCTCGAAAACAGGAAAGCGCACTTCCTTCGGTTGCCAGATATAGGGCTTTCGCCGCCGGGATGGCGGTAGCATCTTCCAAGACTCCCTTGTGTAGAGTGGATGCTAACCGAAGTTCTTCAAACATGTCGAGATTGTTGTTGCTTGCGGCTCCGTCGGTTCCGAGTCCGACGCAAATATTTTTGGACAGGAGCGCTTGCAATGGAGCGATGCCCGAGCCTAGTTTGAGATTACTTTGTGGGTTGTGCGCCACATGAACATTGTTCGCAGCTAAGATTTCTATGTCTTGTTCGTCGACGTGGACGCAGTGTGCAGCCAATGTCGGCACGTCAAATACGCCGCAGTCTGCTGCATGCAGAATTGGAGACTTTCCGAATTCAGCATAAGAATTTTCAACTTCCACACGCGTTTCAGAGAGATGAATCTGCAAAGGGACGGACAGTTCGTCAGCCAAGCCAGCCAAGCGATGCAAGTAGTCTGGGGGACAGGTGTAAGGCGCGTGGGGTCCGACTGAAGTGCGAATCCGACCGTTGTTGCCACCCTCCCAGGCCTTGACCAGTTCCGTGGTTCGTTCTAGCCCGCGCAGTCGACTCTGTTCATCGAAGCCTACGGCTCCAGAGGAAAGCAAGGCTCTCATGCCAGCTTCTGATACAGCCTTGGCCGCGCTCTCCATGAACATGTACATGTCTGTATAGAAAGTGGTACCGGATCGCAACATTTCCCAACAGGCTAACAGTGTTCCAGTATACACCGCTTCTGCGCCTAGCTTGGCCTCAAGTGGGAAGATTCGCTCGTTGAGCCAATTCATGAGCGGCATGTCGTCGCCTGCACCGCGCAGAAGAGTCATAGCGGCGTGGCCGTGCGCATTGACCAAACCGGGCATCGCTAGTGACCGGGGCTTCGCCAGTCGCTTAACCGGCGGACCTGAATGGTCCTGATAGACGCCTTTTCCAACCTCTACAATGCGCCCTTCTTCCCACGCTAAGTATGCGGGTCCATTGTAGACGTGCATAGAATCGAGTACGAGCGCGCCTACTTCAATAACGGTTCTTTCCAAATGCAAGTCCTCCCTGTACAAGTCGTATTATCTATATATCGATCGCGCTATTAACTCACAGCACGATCTCTGATTCACGCCTGTTGAGCGTTCAGGTGTCGTGCAACTGTTTCCGTATTGGGGCTGTCGATCATACCGACCTCCGTGACAATGCCAGTGATGAGATGGGCTGGCGTGATGTCAAAAGCCGGATTCCACACTGGCGCATTGGCTGGTGCAATCTTCTGTCCAAACACTTCCCTCACTTCGTCCGCCGACCGCTCTTCAATCGGGATGTCTTGCCCACTTTTTGCCTCTAGGTCGAACGTAGACAGCGGCGCCGCAACATAAAACGGGACGTGATGAGCAGCAGCGAGTACGGCCAGTCCATACGTGCCAATCTTGTTGGCGGTGTCTCCGTTTGCAGCAATGCGGTCCGCTCCGACGACAACGCCGTCGACTCGTTTCGTGGCCATCAACCATGCAGCCATATTGTCAGCAATGAGAGTATAAGGAATTCCCTCCGCCTCCAATTCGAACGCCGTAAGGCGCGCTCCCTGGAGATACGGCCGCGTCTCATCGACGAAAACCTGGGCTAACCTTCCGTTCGCGTGCAGTGCTCGGATGACACCAAGCGCAGTTCCGTACGATACCGTTGCCAAGGAACCCGTGTTACAGTGAGTCAAGATGTGGACACTCTCCAGAACGGATTGGAAAGCAGCTTGCCCGTGGGTTCCGATGGCTTGGTTCGTTGCCATGTCCTCTCTTGCCATGGCGTGCGCTTCTTGTAACAATGCGTCTACTATGAGGTTCGGTGACTCGTTCGCATGCACGTCCAGGCACTGTTGCATTCTCCGCATGGCATAGCGCAAATTGACCGCGGTGGGCCGAGTCTGCATGAGTTCCGAGACGGCAACAGTCACGGCCGTATGGATATCGCCCCCATTGCTGAGTGCCGCCTTTGCTGACAATACGACGCCGTAAGCAGCCGAAACGGCAATGGCAGGTGCACCGCGGACGGTCATGTTGAGAATAGCTTCGGCCACGTCACGACTCGTTCGGCAGGTGATATAAGAGGTATTGTGGGGCAAGGTTCGCTGGTCTAAAAGCGTCAATTGATTTTGTTCAAATTCTATAGCAGAAAGTGTCATATGGGCCTCCTAGCTAGAACTGGCTGCGTCATGAAGGGAGACATCATGCACAATGTGGTCACGACAGTGACACGCGTTGTCGCCTATGGTATCTTCGTCAATCCACTTGGCCAAGATGTCCCTAATAGAGTTAATATTTTCTGACATAGTGTCCACGACCTCTTTATGTGTAAGGGGGGCTCCCGATATACCCGCGGCAAAATTAGTCACAATACAAATCGTCGCGTAGCACATGCCGAGTTCCCGCGCAAGAACGACTTCGGGAACGCTCGTCATACCCACCACAGAGGCCCCTAAACCGGAATAAAAGCGGATTTCTGCGGCTGTTTCAAATCGTGGACCTTCGGTACAGACATAGGTCCCATGAGGATGAATGGAATGGCCGAGTTCGGCTGCGGCCTTGCTGATGCGCGCGCGTACCCCGGGGCAGTATGGGTCGGTCATGTCTGCATGAGTCACGGCCCCAGGACCGGTGAAAGTGGCAGGACGGCTCTTTGTGAAATCTAGGAAATCGTCAGCCAAGAGCAGGCTACCCGGCGTCAAATCTGGCCGCAGCGAACCGACAGCTGCTGTTGCACATAGGGTCTGCACCCCGATGGTGTGCAGTGCATAGATATTCGCTCGATAGTTGACCAAGTGTGGCGGAACCTGATGTCCGGTACCATGCCGAGCCAGGAATGCTACGCGCTTGCCTCCATACGTGCCAATCGTCGCAGTTGCATTACCATAAGGAGTTTCTATGGTGCAGTCGATTGCGTCTACGAAAAAGCGCGGATCGTAAACCCCGGTACCCCCAATAATCGCGTAGTCGGCTTTGATATCTACCATTTTTCGTGTACAGTCCCCTTTCCAGATGACGAATGACTATTGGCACCACTGGCATAGTAAGCCAAACTCTGCAATTCGCTGGTGAAGTCTGCCGACCGAACGTGGACGTGTTTCGGAACTTTCAAGAGCACCGGCGCAAAGTTCAAGAGAGCAGTAACTCCAGCGTCCACCATCTCTTCGCAGACCTGTTGGGCGGCGCTTGCCGGCACAGCAATGACTCCGATGCGGATGTTGGACTGTCGCAAAACAGTAGACATGGTGCGCGCAGAGAGGATGGTTACGTCGCCTACGACCATCCCCACTTTCTCTTCGTTGGCATCAAATGCATGCGTGATAGTGAGCGCCCGATGGCGACTTTTGCT
The DNA here is from genome assembly GCF_024706985.1 of Alicyclobacillus sp. SP_1. GTDB lineage: Bacteria > Bacillota > Bacilli > Alicyclobacillales > Alicyclobacillaceae > Alicyclobacillus_I. The sequence continues at coordinate 25,589 of NZ_JAMCCX010000007.1, forward strand.
GTAATCGCAGAGTGCCATTCCCAGTCGCCCAACTCCTGCCAGGGCCACATCCCATGATTCATCAAGGCGCAAGATATGCTGAATGTTCTGAGTTAGGAATGAGACGTTATAACCAATCCCCTTGCGTCCAAAATCCCCAAAGAAGGCCAAATCTTTTCGGATTTGGGCCGGATTCAAATCTAATTCATCTCCCAATACTTGTGACGAGACCGTTGGGATTCCTCTTTGATTTAATTCTTCCAGATGTCGAAGATACAGGGGTAAGCGCAAAATGACACTTTTCGGGATGGATGACTCTTTCACTCCAACTCACCCCCGCCCGGACGTAAAAATGTGCGAACCTGTTCATAGACTTCTGTCTCCGGTGCAATGACCGTCGAGACGTCTGGAACGGATCGAAGAAACGACTTTCCATACCGAGATGCAATGATGCGTCGGTCATAGACAACGACCACTCCCTTGTCCGTCGCGGTTCGAATCAAGCGACCAAATCCTTGGCGGAAGCGAACGATGGCTTCTGGAAGGCTGTCTTCTAGGAATGGATTGCCCCCACTGGTCTGAATCCGTTCATGTCGAGCTTCCGTCACAGGATGGGTCGGAGGGGTAAACGGTAAGCGAACGATGACCAGTGTTGTCAATTCGTCCCCAGGCAAATCAATTCCTTCCCAAAATGACTGAGCACCCAATAAGACCGACTCGGGATTATCCTTAAACGCGCGTAGGACTTGAGTTCGGTTCCCTGTTACCCCTTGCGCGTAGAGTGCAAGACCGCTCGTTTGCAGCGGAGTTCTTAATCGCGACGCGGTCGCTTTGATGAGTGCGTGACTTGTAAACAGGGCGAGTAGGCGACCAGAGCTGCAGAGAGCGAGTTTGTACAGAGCTTCACTCAGCCAGGTGGCCGCTTCGTCCGGACTGAGGCGCGCCATGTCAGGAATGTCCGAGGGCACGCACAGACGCGCCTGCCGTCGCAGATTGAAGGGAGAAGACACTGTCATCGTCTGTAGCCGACCCGTGTCCTCTGCTCTGTCCAGACCGAGTTGGCTCATGACATACTGAAACCCCCCGTCGACCATCAGCGTGGCAGACGTCATGACGACAGAGTCTTTCGCTTCGAAAATGGATTCTCGCAGACGACTCGCGACAGAGATGGGTGCGAGGTGAATGGACCAGAATGGCCTGTCCTTTGGGCCACTTCGCTCCAACCAAACCACCTCGTCCGCGGGCAAATTGACAGCCTGTTCGAGTACGCTCACCTGCTCCGTCACCGCAGACAGAAATCCTGACGCATCGAGTACCCGTGCGCTGCGGTCTGTATCAGGATCACGCTCCGCAAACGTCTCCAGCCAATTCACACGTTCGTTCAATGTCACACGTTCGCGCGCAATTTGTGCGACGAGATCTTGAAAGGTCATCCATGCTTCTGTTCCCGCAATGTTGCCCGTCAGCCGATATTCTGATACTTTGTCCGGCAAGAGGACAGCCAATGCAGTGAAACAGGCATCGGCCAGCGAGCGAAGTGTCGACAATCCGGCTTCGATACGCTCCAATTCGGCTTGCATCTCGGCTTCTCGGGAGTCCCCCTGATAGCGGCGCCGGATATCCGCCAAGACTCCGCCTCGACCACCTTCCCGCCACAGTCGGCCAATCCCACTGTGAAATGCGGCCAAGTAGAGTTCTGCTCCGAGATGTTTGGTGGCAACTTCGGCGACGTGATGCGCTTCGTCCAAAATCAGGTCATCATAGGTTGGTAAAATTCGGTTGCCGGCGCGGATGTCGGAAAAAACAAGAGAATGGTTGGTCACCACAATGTCTGCGTTGCTTGCTTCATTCTTTGCACGAAAATAGTAGCACCCTTTGAAAAAAGCGCAGCGTTTGCCAATACAGGACTCACTTTCACTTTGAACGCGTTGCCAAACGGTCGAGACGGCATTGGAAATAGAGAGTTCTTCGCGCAGGCCATGGCTTGTCTCGGCGAGCCACGCAACCAGCATCATCAATACCTGTGTGTCGATTGGATTGGATGTCAACACAACGCCATCCGTCTCTTGACGCACTTTTCGAAGACAGAGATAGTTGGTGCGACCTTTGAAGATAGCCAACTTCGCCTCAAACGGAAGAATTCTCTTCAAAATCGAGAAGTCTCGATGCTCAATTTGGTCTTGGAGTGCCAGAGTATGGGTCGCGACCACTACGCGCTTATCATGCTGGTGTGCATGGAGAGCTGCGGGCACAAGGTATGCCAAAGATTTCCCAGTTCCGGTTCCGGCCTCAACCATCAGATGTTGACTGTTGGTCAGGGCGGTTGCAATCGCTTCTGCCATCTTTTGCTGTGATTCCCGAGCTTCGAATTGAGGGAAAATCGTAGGTAGCGGGCCGTCTTCCGACAGCAAGGTGGACGAATGGTCAGCGGCCGGGAGCGGATTGTCCGACTGCGCATTCCTTTTCGGTCCACTTTCGGAATCTGGCGCCACTGCGGTAAAGGCAAGCCCTTGAATCACTTGAAGCCTCCGAACGGGATGGGTGGGTTCCAGGTGATTTCGGACGTCATCAAACCAAGCCGCATACAGCGGCGAGACATTTCCTGCCAGTCGGCACAACTCATGAATCGTGTCTTCTGAGAATTTTTTTGTGGCGATGTTCCTCAACGCATACAGTAGGTGGGCTGTCGCGCGTGCATCGGCCAAGGCTCGATGTTTGTCGTCGTGCTCGAGGCTAAGAGACTTCGTGAGAGCGCCGAGCCCATATTCGCCTTGACGAGGAAGGACAATGCGGGCTAAGGCCAACGAATCGAGAGACAATGATGTTGGCTGTTGCGGGAAGAAGCAAGCATCACAAGCCGTTTCCACAAATTTTAAATCGAATGCCACGTTGTGGCCTGCGATGTTGTATGGTCCGATAAAATCCATGAATGTGCGCAGAGCATCTGCAAGACTCGGTGCATCTCGAACCATAGCGTCATCGATGCCAGTCAAATCTGAGACCACCATTGGAATGCTCCGTTTTGGGCGGACTAAGGTACTCATCTCGGAAACGATGTCGCCATCGCGGACGTGGACCGCCGCAAACTCTATAATTTCATCGAAGTCGGGCCGAAAACCGGTCGTCTCCAAGTCAATAACCACGAATTCCAACCGAATGCCCTCCAGACCTTCTCTTTGCAGCTCATTTTAAACATTCTACCATGGGTGCAATCATTATGTGGAAATGCGTGCAAAGATCCGTCCCGCGTCCAACTGCTGTTTGTCTCGAACGGCGGATCGGCTGTTCTCACTTTACAACGAATCTCTACCAGACTTCGGTGCGCACGATTTCGCCAGACGGTACCTGAACTCGTTTTCCCTCGACCTCTATCGTTAGAGTTCCGCGTTCGTCGATGTCGACACACGTTCCCGTGACCACTTGTTCTCCGAGCCGCACCGTGATGGTGCGTTGCATGTGTGCACAGAGGGCTATCCATTCGCTGCGAACTCCGGAAAATCCGGCGGCGTCTTGACAAAGACTGTCGTACAGTGGTTCCAGCGCCGACAGGATGGCACCTGCTACGCGAGCTTTCGTCCACGGCGATGAAGTTGAAGGCGAGAGCGAAATCATCGTTTCTTGAAGGAGCGCAGGTACGTCTTCTCGAGCGACGGTCAGGTTCAAGCCAATGCCTAACACCGCCGTGTGCACGGTCTCTGCCTCGGCTCGAATTTCTGCAAGGATGCCGCACAGTTTGCGGCCATTCAGGAGAAGGTCGTTGGGCCACTTGATACGAATGTCTAATCCGGTCAAAGTGCGAAGCGATTGCGCTGCAGCAACTCCAGCGAGAAGAGTCAGTTCGCCAGCCCGCGACAAGGGAATTGGTTTCGTCAGGACAAGCGTCATCCAGAGTCCACCTTCGGGAGAAGCCCACATTCGACCGCGCCGCCCTTTTCCCGCAGATTGCTCCTTTGCGCTGGCCACGGTGCCGTGCGGAGCTCCATGCTCCGCCAGTTCCATCGCCCACCGATTGGTGGAGTCAATGACGGGTCGATAGAGAACGGACCGACCCAATGAGTGAGTCGACAAGTGTGGCTGGAGAAGCGGTTCAAAGAGAATGTCTGGCGTTGATAAGAGACGGTAGCCTCGACGGGGAGCCGCATCGAAAACAAATCCGAGGCTTTCAAGGTGTTCTAAATGTTTCCAAATAGCGGTGCGAGATATATGAAAGTGCTCTGATATCGTTTCTCCAGACAAAGATTCCGTGGGATGGTTTAAGAACAGTTCAATCAATTCATTTCGAAGTGCGTCTGCCGGAGTCCGCCAAGACATGGTACTCTACCTCCCGTCTCTGTGCGTGTATCTGGGGTGAAATTTGATGTCCCGAAGCACAGATTCTCTCGAAGTGCGAAAGGAGTGGGTCACGGCTTCCCGAACGGACGACCGACTGCGACCGTCCAGCCTCCCCGACAGAACTTCGGTTACGACCCAGTCCAAGATATCCCCAATTTCCGGCCCTGTTCTCTGCGTCCAAGCCTGGACGTCCTGCCCGCGAAGTGGCAGATCCGTTCGTCTCCAAAGAGGCTGAGTACGAAGAGCCACGACGGCACGTGACGAGAGTTCGTGGTAGTTCAAGTTCTGCGCCATCGACCGGACGGTCACGGCCAGGCGCGTTATGAGCCATCCCTGTTCGTATAAAGCGGTGTGCCAGTCGCTCCAGGACCAGGTCTCCATCGGACATAACGACAGTTGCAAAGTCCGAGCCACCGTTTTAGCGTACATTTTGCGAAGCTTCAGCCATTCAACCACTTCCCCGCTGCTGCCACCGCCGATGCTCGTCCAAAGGGTCAGAGCTGTCCACTGACGATGGACGGCGCCGAGAGAACCTGCACGCTCCTTCCACATGGTCTGATAACTGTCTGTGCATTCCTGCAAAGCGCGCTGCAGAATCTCTGCGGCATGGTGCCGTTCAGACGTCTCACGGTCAGAATCCGCGTAAACCAACCATCGCCCTTCGGCAAGTTGCGCAGCGAGCCGCGGCCAATTTCCTTCGCCAAAGAGAAGTAATTCGCGGCCGATCCGTTCCATCGCAATGTTAGTCAGCGCCTTCGGAACACTGAGCATGGCCGCGAACGTGTCATCGTGAATGTCTAACTCGTATTGTGCTGCCAGTCGGAAGGCGCGGAGGATGCGAAGTCCATCTTCCGCCATTCGATCGACCGGTCGGCCCACGGCGCGAAGCGTTCGCTGCTGAAGGTCCGTCCGTCCCTGGAGGGGGTCCACAAGGTCCCCGGAGAGCCTCAGAGCCATCGCATTCACCGTGAAGTCGCGGCGCATGAGGTCGGCAGCGAGAGACTTTGTAAAATGCACGGAGTCTGGGTGACGTCCATCAGAGTATCCTCCCTCCTCGCGAAAAGTGGTCACTTCGCAAGAGGTCGTTGCCAAAGGCAACGTGACGGTTCCATGGCGAAGTCCTGTCGGAATCGCCCGCGGAAACATTTTCAATAAGACGTCTGGTGTTGCGGCGGTGGCGAGATCGAAATCTACTACGGGCAATCCCAGAAGATGATTGCGAACGCATCCTCCGACTAAGACCGTTTCGTAGTGACGGTCTTCCAGTGCACGGATGACCTCGACAATCTCCGGTGGAACGAAATCAACGCAAGTTTTCATCTCACACGGAGGCGGGCGTTCGGCAGAGTCTCTGGTAGATAGCCTCGTACTCTGCGACTCTCCGCTCCACATTGAATTCCTCGGCGGCGAGCCGTCGTGCCGCCAGCGACACGCGGCGATACAGAGCTTCGTCGGTTAATAGGTGCACGGCATCCGCGGCCATTCCGTCGACATCACCGACAGGGCGCAACATGCCAGTCTCCCCCTGAACCACTACTTCCGGGATGCCTCCTGCGGTCGATCCGATGACAGGCACTCCGCAAGCCATGCTTTCCAGCGCCACGAGTCCAAAGCTCTCTTTTTCCGAAGGCAACAGCAACAGGTCTGCCCCGGCAAACAGCGAGGCGACCTCGTCTTGGCGACCGAGAAAGTGCACTGACTTTTCGAGTCCTGAGTCGACGACCTGCTTGCGTGCATTCGCGAGTTCTGGCCCTTCTCCGACCAACCAGAGACGACTTGGCATCTGCCGATGCACGCGTTGAAAGATTTGAATGACATCGTTAATGCGCTTCACGGGCCGGAAATTAGAGACGTGAAGCAGAACTTTTTCACCAGCGCTGGTCAGGCATGAACGAGCGGATGATCCGGCTTCTGGGTGAAACTGAGCGGGATCGACAAAATTGTAAACACAGTCAATCTCTCGAGTTGTGCCAAACAGTTCGCGCGTTTCGGCAATGAGATTTTTAGAGACAGCTGTGACGGCGTCGCTCTGTTCCATACCGAGGCGCATGACTTCTTTCAGGCTGCGGTCTTGTGCTAATATGGTCACATCGGTGCCGTGCAGAGTGGTGACAATTTTGACCGGTGGACTATTCGACTGACCGCGCAGCATTTCGCGGGCGAGGAAAGCACAGACAGCAAAAGGCAACGCGTAGTGGGCGTGCAGCACGTCCAACTCAAATTGCTGTACCACGTCCGCCATCTTTGCCGCCAAGGAAAAATCGTAAGGGGGCGTGCGAAGGACCGGGTAAGATACGGTGTCGACTTCATGAATAAATATATTTTGATTGAACTCTCCCAATCGAAACGGAACGTCCGACACGATGAAATGTACCTGATGACCACGTTTGGCGAGAGCTTTGCCTAGTTCTGTGGCGACTGCACCAGACCCCCCGACGGTCGGATAGCAACTAATGCCAATTTTCATCGAGATCCACCCTTCGGCGCTAAAACAGAATTTTTTCGAGTCCGTACACCATTCCCGAAAGAGACGGTACGGTGGCACAGGCTTCTAATAGGCCAGGCATAAAACTGTCTCGAGACAGGGAGTCGTGACGAATGGTGAGAATTTCCCCCAAGCCGCCGAAGAGCACTTCTTGATGAGCCACGAGTCCGGGTAGGCGGACACTGTGAATGGGTACGCCAGCACTCATCAGTCCGCGGGACGGTGGAGCTTGTCCGCTCCCTGAGGATGTCTTTGCACCAGCGGCTACCATGGCTTCGACAGTCCGCAGTGCCGTTCCCGATGGTGCATCCCGCTTTCCGTCATGGTGGAGTTCGATGACCTCGGCATGTGTGAAGAAACGTGCTGCTTCGCTGGCGAAACGCATCATTAAAAGCGCACCAACCGAAAAATTGGGACACGCAATGCCACCCACGCCATTCTCTCTGCAAAGAATGTCCCAGCGTTGAATGTCATCTGATGAATATCCGGTGGCACCCACTACGGGCGAGACGCGGTGGGCTATCGCGAGATCGACGTTGGCAACCACACTGTCCGCGTTGGTTAGGTCAAGGAAGACATCAAGGTTCGCATCGGTGAGCATGTCAAGTGGGTGTGTGAAGGCCGGTACATCGACCACCAACGCGGTCACCGGCTCTTCCCGATAAAGCAGGCCGGCCAACGTCAGTCGCGGGTCCGATTGGATGGCTTCGATGGCCGCGCGGCCCATTTTCCCCGCCGCACCCGCTACTCCAACGCGGACTGGCCGTGGATTGTTTGACAATCAAATACCCTCCTCTCCGTAACTTTGAAGATGTTCACTGCCAAGTGACGCCTGTTCATTGAGCGGATCCCACATCTTAGCCTCTGCATAACACCGCAGAGCTTCCTCGTATCGGCGCTTGGATAGCCAGTGTTTTGCATCTTCTACCAGCAGAGATGCGATGACCTCTTCTCGGTGCTGCCGGTAAAGGTCATTCTCAGGACAAAGCGTTGCCGCTCGTTCGGCCAAAGTCAAGGCCTCTTGCAACTGTCCATTGCGATGTAGAGTGACGGAAGCATGAAAGTAATAGTCTGGATTCGTTGGATTACAGGCAATCGCTTGCAAAAAAGCCTCCCGCGCTAAGTCAAAGTGTTGGTCGTAGAGATGAGCGTACCCTTTGCGCATAAAATAGTCCCCATCCATAGAACTCCCTCCTAGACCCAGTGTATGTCCCGAATCGGAGAGAGTTTGTACCGTTGCCTAGCCGACGTCTGGAATGGACATCAGCCTGTTTCGTCCGGACCAGAGATTTTTGTCCAACGACAGGCGTCTCGCGTTTCAAATTTGAGCATGACGTCGCGAAATGCATTGTCAAGACGGATATCGAGTCGATTCGCCATACAGGCGATAACAAACAGAAGGTCCCCCAGTTCGAGGGCAATATTACCCGGAGCCTCCTCTGGCTTTTTGGGCTTTTCACCGTATGTGTGATTGATTTCACGGGCCAATTCTCCAAGTTCTTCGGATAGCCTGACCACAAGTGTCATCGGCGAAAAGTAACCTTCCTCAAATTGACTTATGTACTCATGCACGCGCTGTTGCAATTCGTCTATCTCCACAGAACTCTCACCTGCCTCGCCGACTATCGTTCTTCATTATAGAGATACTCGGCCTCTGTGCAAAGACAGGTTGGCACCCAGACGAAGCCTATGTCACTTTCACCTACATATTTGTCCACCTCGCTCATAAACTTTACGGACAATCCTGGACATGTGGGCCAACAGGATGCTAAAGGAGTGGGAAGTGTTGAGTGTAGCTAGAAAACGTCAAGTGTCCACAGTACTTCTTGCCGCCGTTGCAATTATTTTCACACTGGCATTGTGTATTTATCCCAAACAGGGCTTCGAGGCGGGCATGTCTGGCTTGAAAGTGTTTTGGGACGTTGTCTTCCCTTCCTTGCTCCCTTTTTTTATTCTCTCCGAACTCTTGCTTGGGCTGGGCGTGGTGCGCGGTTTCGGAGTGCTCTTAGAACCCTTGATGCGTCCGCTTTTCAGCGTGCCAGGCGTCGGTGCGTTTGCCCTCTCTATGGGTCTTGCGGCTGGATATCCGATGGATGCAGTCATCACCGCGCGCTTTCGGGAGACCAAGCAATGTTCGCGCATCGAAGGGGAACGCCTTTTGGCTTTTACCAATACGGCGGATCCGCTCTTTATGTTCGGCGCTGTTGCGGTCGGGATGTTGAAATCCCCAGCGCTGGGAGCACTGATTGCAGTCGCCCACTATGTCTCAGCGTTTCTTGTCGGCATCACCTTCAAACTGTGGGGACGAAAGGAAGAGCGACAGGAGCGACTCCGACAGTTGCAGGACGGCGGAGCGGAAGGAAACGTGTCCAACGACCGACTGTCCCCCGAATCCCACGGTTCTCGACACCACATTGTCGTCCGTGCTTATCAAGCGATGATTGATGCGCGCGAAGAAGATGGAAGACCGTTTGGCAAGCTTTTAGGCAATGCCGTCACCGAGTCCATCGCAACTCTCTTTATGATTTGTGGTTTCATCGTTTTCTTTGCCGTGCTCATTCAAATTCTCCAACTGTCTGGTATCTTGGCTATCGCAGGAATACCGGTAGCGTTTATTTACCATTTTATCGGGGTCAAGACTTCCTTGGTTCATCCAACGTTGGCTGGTTTGCTCGAACTCGACATCGGATCCGCTCAAGCCGCTGCTGTTTCCGCTCCGTTGTTGCAAAAGGTTGCCGTGATTAGTGGCATCATCGCTTGGAGTGGTCTCGCCGTACACGCTCAAGTCGCGAGTGTGCTGACGCAAACAGACATTCGTATGAGGCCCTATTTTCTTGCGCGATTACTTCACGCTGTCCTCGCCGCTGTTTTGACCGTGGTTCTCTTTAAGTTGGGAATGGGTGCACCAGCTTGGAGCATGATTCGAGACGTAGCGCCTACCTTGGCGGCCTTTGCTGTCTCCCCCACCATGCCATCGTTTTTCGCGATTGCCGAGCATGGACTGGATTTGTGGCTGAGTTTTCTGGCTGCCTTAGTTGTTCTTTCCTTACTTATCTCGAGCATGCGGCAGCGCAGAAACCCGCCCTATGGCTCTGGTGGATTCGGTTCTTCTCGATAATCTTGACTTGAAGCCGTTCCCCGATAAAAAGTCCCCCGCCGGACAGTCGTCCACGGCGGGGGACTTTTTCATGGGAAGCCTTTCTGCTCGACACGGGTACCGCAATGGATGAAACTCGACCTGTGCATGGTCATCCGTGAAAGAGCGGGGGAAACCACTGATGGACAAAAAGTTGGTCGGCGAGCACAAACGCCGCAATCATCCAGGTGTAAATGGCGAAATAACGCATTCGGCTGTGCTTGAGGAGCCGAAAGGTGATACGGACGCCGATGTAGCCAGAGATGGCTGCCGCGATGGCACCGAGCCCCATTGCACCCCAAGGAAGATGGGCTGTTTTCAGCGGATCCTCCAATAAATCATCCAGCTTGACTAAGACGCCCCCGAGAATGGCGGGAATTGCGAGTAAAAATGAGAATCTGGCTGCGGCCTCACGGTCCATTCCCCGCCACAGTCCGCCGCCAATTGTCAATCCTGAGCGAGAAAGTGCCGGCAGGATGGCTGCTCCTTGTAAGGCTCCAATCCACAAGCTGTCACGCACGCTTAACGTGTCCTCATCCTTTTTACCGTGCGATTGGGAGTCCATCCACCAGAGAATACAACCCGTTATGACGAACTCCAATCCGACGGTAGCTCCAGAGTGAAATAGGTCTTCAAACCATTCTTCAAACAGAGCTCCAACCACGGCGGTCGGCAACAGTGCGAGAGCAACTACCCAGGTCAACCGGGACTTCGGGTGGCGATACCACCACAACAGCTCCCGCCGCATTGCGTAGATGACGGCTGCCAATGTACCCACATGAAGCAATAGGATGAATAACGTTCCCGATGCAACCGCACCTAACTTCCAGATGTGTGCCATGATGACCAAATGCCCCGAAGAAGACACTGGCAAAAATTCGGTAGCCCCTTGCACGATGCCAAGTAAGATGGCTTGCAGTGCGGTCATTCGAAACCCCTCTCCTTTGGTCCATGTTCAGATAGGGGCCTTTTCGTAGGTTTGAACGGTCGGGCGATCCGTCCAAATCGAGCAGTCGCCTCCTTCTGAACGGACAAGCATGTATTCGCTAGATGTATATGAGACAACCCGGTATTCTCGAACCAACAACGCAACGCGAAATCGTCGTGTCAAGCATGAATTGTCCAACCTTTCATACACATGAAATGAATAGGAGGGACAGCTTGCGATGTCATCTTTTTGGCGAAGCCTGCAAGTTGCCTGTGTTTACGTAGGGACGGTCGTCGGAGCTGGTTTTGCATCGGGACGAGAAATTGACCAATTTTTTGCTCGGTTTGGCGTTCCGGCATATGCCATGATTTGCTTTACGACACTTCTGTTAGCCTTTTTCGGTTACCGGATGTTGCGATTTGGACGTATTTTGCAAGCTACGTCATTTCGCGATGCCACATCCCAGATGTTTGGCAAATACGGGTCAATTTTGGTGGATATTCTCTATTTGTTCATGATGTATGGACTGACGGTGGCCATGTTGGCAGGGTCTGGTGAACTGTTCTCCGAGCGTTTTGGGGCACCTTATTTTATGGGGGTCATCGCAGTTGCAGCCGTGACATTTTTAACGGTTCGGCGCGGCATCAACGGATTGTTGAGAGCCAACGTGGTCATAGTTCCAACCATGATTCTATTCGTGCTCTATGCGGGGGTGGTGACGCTTCGTCACCATTCGTGGTCAGACGCTTGGCAATCGGCTCTGCGGATACCGCCACATTCCTTTCTGTCATCCGTCCTGTCCGGTGTACTTTATGCTGGTCTCAACGTGGGCCTTTCGATTGGCGTGCTCGTTCCACTTGGAACGGTGGCTAAATCCACTCGGGAATTACAATTAGGAGCGCTGTTTGGCGCGACGGCACTCGGGTTGATGTTGTCGGTTGTGACCTTTATACTCTTCGCTTACGGACCAGCGGCCTTGCTGCATGCACTACCTATGGCTTATATTGCTACACGAATTGGACCTTGGTTTCAAATTGCATTTCCACTGGTGCTGTTGGCTGAGATTTATTCAACACTCGTTAGCAACTTGTATGCCATTTCATCGCTTGTGAAAAGAGAGCAGGGGCGGCGCGATATGGTGCTTCTCGCGTGCCTCGTGACGGCGGGGGTATTATCCAGCGTGGGATTTCGTTCGGTGGTTGCGTATGGATACACTGCGTTTGGTGTCGCGTCACTACTTTTTCTTGGAGCTTTGCTGCTACCACAGCGGCCTAACTCTTCAGATTGACCTTGACCCCTCACTTTTGGCCATACTATGATGGAGTCGGCTTGGGCAAATCGGAGGCGGTCCATTGTGTGGCAGAAGATGCAGGAGTACGGGCTGATTATCGTGGGGGGATTTGTGTATTCGCTGGGACTTAACTTGTTCCTCGTAGCCAATCACCTCGCGGAAGGTGGATTTATAGGCATCTCTGTCTTGTTGTTGTACAAATTGAACATCCCTATCAGTATTTCGTTTCTCGTTCTTAACATCCCTCTGCTTCTATTGGCTTGGCGTCAATTTGGTCATCAATTTGTGTGGAAGACGACGCTCGGCGTGGTCTCGGTGTCTTTGTTTACTGAATTGACGAGTCATTTGACAGTGGTGACTCACGACAAACTTTTGGCAGCTCTTTACGCAGGTGTCATCACCGGTATTGGCTTGGGACTCATATTCCGGGTTGGAGGCACAACGGGCGGCGCCGACATCATCGCTCGCATGATGCGTCAATATCGGGGCATCGCCATGGGCAAAACGATGTTCGCCATCGATGTACTGGTCATTGTTTTGGTTGGATGGCTGGTGGGATATGTAATTGCGATGTATTCTTTGGTCGCTTTATTTGTTTCTAGCCGAGTGATTGATTTTGTGATTGAAGGACTTTCCCGAAGCAAAGCCTTGCATGTCATTTCTTCGGAGTATGAACAAATCATTGACGCCATCCACGAACACCTGGGTCGTGGAACTACGCTACTGCAGGCTCAGGGTGGCTATACTGGACAAATTCGTCCGGTCGTGTATTGTGTCGTGTCGCGCGATGAGGTACTTCGAGTGCAAAGGATTGTCGCCAACATCGACCCAACGGCATTCGTCATCGTCAATGATGTTCACGAAGTTCTGGGAGAAGGATTCTCCTACGATTCTCCACCGATAAAACATCCGGTCGAATAGGCATGGCATGGTCAGAACGCAGAATACAGAGATAGGGTCGCACGAACCGGCAAGAAGAGCCATGCGAAAACGCGTTGCCCCCCTTTGACTGGGTTGCAACGCGTCAATTTTGTGATGGGTGAGAATACATTCAGTTGGCGGTGGCTAGGGCCTGTGTCTGGTCAAATTCAATCAAGGCACGGCTTGCATCGATGAACGCCTGCCTGTCGCCTCCATCGAGCGCTTCATCGACGGCCTGCATCAGTTCCTCACGGCGGAAGTTCCGCAGCGACAAGTCAATCATCCACTCAGCTTGCAACGAGATAAGTTCCTTGACAGCGGGCTCCAATTCTGCAGAAGTTGTTTCTTCTAAGACCGAAGCATATTCTGCACTGGTGGCGCGCTCCTTGAAAAACAGACCCACGTACACGTCTTCATCGGGATGTTGATATAAATCGAGAAAAGCCTGTTCTACGTCCGTACTGACGGGCTTGTTTCTCCTATAATAGCGGAAGGGAGCGACTTGTACACACGTTGTAGAGACAACCATCACCCGTGGCAAATGGCGGAAATTATCCACAAAGTGAACTCGCCTCAAAACATTCTCGCGCGTCATCATGTACCGGACCAGCATCTCGGCTTCACGACTCTGCAACTGGTAATTCGCGAGAAACCAACGGAGAAAATGCTTTTTCTCAGCGACTGTAACGGTCGTGGCCATAGCCGACTCCTCCTTCAAAAGCGGTGCATCAGATAGGTGTCGCTAACGATTAATGAGAATTGTTTGTGTATTTTATTCGAGAGCGCCGTCCGGTTTTCCTGCTATTTTCGCCAAAGACCTGCCTAATTTTCACGAAATTATTGGGTCTCTGCTGGCGAAGTTTCAATGTCACTCCTCTCTTCTGTCGCGGTACTGCCGTATAACCTCGCCCAGTATTTCAGCATACTTTCCACGTTCCCCGGCAACGCATTATTCGAGAAACTGGCGAGTTGGTCCATCCACCGAAGAAGGTCGTGTCCCTGCTCAAGAGATTCGCGGACACGGTTCTCTGTCATGCGAAAGGTGGATAGGCTTCCGGATTCCTTTAGTTCTGTAAATCGTCCAAGTTCGACCATGAAGGGATGATTTGCCGCAGTGACTAAAATTTCGAAGTTTGGCTGCACCAGCAGAATTCGGTCACCTCGCTCTGTATCGTCAGCGAGTGCCGCATCCCCTAGTAGCAATTGTAGACCGAGTTTGCTGATTTGAAACCACTGTGCCGCGTAGTCATTCGAACTTTTCTCGGCCACTCGGAGTACGCCCAGATGACGCAGCATTTTGACAATCCGTCGCTCCCAGACATCTTCCACCGTGTCGTAATGAAACGACTGCACATACGGTCGAAGAGCATCGAGAACCGTATCGGACGCTACCCAAGTCTCCGCGACATCGATGAGTACTTTGACAATCAGTGGCAGTCTCGGGAGGGGTCGTCGATACACACGTATATAGAACTGAAAGATACGCCTCTGTCTCTCTTTAGGTGGAATGGACTCCCACGCATCGGCAGCGGAAGTGGTACATAACTTACCGCCGTTTTCTTCGACAATCAGTCCATGGTGATAAGCAAAGTCGTAGATTAAAGCTAGCCGGTCCGGATAATCGTGAAATCGGCGCCCGTAGCCAAAGCGCCATGTCTCTTCCGGCAGGTCCTCGGCAATTTCAAACAACTCCAAGAGCTTGAGAACACTTCTCTTATACATCGATCCGGTCGTGGTCAGGAGCACTTCATGGTTTCGAACGTACGCCAAAAAGACCGATAGGTCGCGAATGATACATAGTTCTTCTTCATGAAATACGGGTGGGTCGTCTTCTCGATAGCTTAGTTTTGACCGAAGAAAGTCAACAATCGCGTGACGCATCGGCATTTGTAACTCCGACGGAATGGCAAAGAAAGTCTCTCCGAAGCGTCCACAGACCGGATATATCCACCCTTCAGACAACACTTCTTGAAATGCGACGTCTCGAAAGCCTTGCACTTGAAATAGTGCGTAAACTTCTTCGGACGGAAACTTAATATTGGGACTGAACGCGATGCGCATCCAAGCCGGGTGTTCCCACTGTTTGGACTCACGCAGTTTCGTTTCGACAAACGTCGGCGATTGGAATGCATACAGAATGGCTTGAATCAATTCGTGCTTCGAATAGAGCGGGCAATGTAGCTGATGCCGTCTGGCAATTGCCTGTAAGATGCGGACATCGGCATTGACCACACAATCGGCAATGCGCATCGTGCATACCTCCTAAGGATGTCTGATGACTGTATTCAGTTCGTCCGCCTCGTCTAGCACATGGTATGGGTACCCCTGCTCCACAAGGAACCGTTGTCTATGCAATGCCATGTCGGTTTCGATGGAGGGGTGAGAAACCAACGTGAAAAAATGCGCCTTTCTCTCGCATGGGCGCAAAATTCTTCCTAATCGCTGCGCCTCTTCTTGTCGCGACGAAAAGAGCCCTGAAAGTTGGACGAGCAATGAAGCAGACGGTAGATCGATGGCGGTGTTGCCCACCCGGGAGAGAATCAGCGTTTGGATGTTGCCGGAGCGAAATTCGTCGTAAAGTCTCGAGCGCTCTGTGGCTTTGGTACTGCCGGAAATCATCGGGCAACCGAGCATGCTGGCCGCCATCCGCAAAGAGTCTACGTATTGTCCGAGGATCAGCGTTGGGTCCCTGGGAAAGTGTTGAAGCAGGCGTTTTAACACGGCGAGCTTTCTGGGATTTTTCGCGGCAAGTGGATGTTTTTGACGAAGTGGCGCGGCTTCGTATTCGCTCTGCTCCACTCGATTCCATGAAACTCGGACTTCAAAGCAACGCACCGGAGACAGGAAACCGTTACGTTCCAGATGTCTCCAAGGAATTGAGTAACACTTTGGGCCGATTAAGCTGTAGACATCCCTTTCTCTCCCGTCCTCTCGAACTAGGGTTGCTGTCAGTCCCAACCGGCGAGACGAGCAGAGCAAGGCTGCTAAACGAAACAACGGAGCGGGTAATTGGTGGACTTCGTCATATATGACAAGCCCCCACTCTTTCTGAAGTAGATTTTCCAGATGCCGAAACGTTTCGTCTTGCGTACGTTTGCTGCAAATCGTGGAGTATGTGACCAAAGTGATGGGAGAGAGATTTTTTGTCTCTCCGTAGACTCCGATGGTCTCCGGAGCAAGCGTAGTATCGTCGTGCAAGGTCTTCTTCCATTGGCGTGCACACTCTCGATTTGGAACGACAATCAGCGTGGTTGTAGAGATGGACAGAAGAACTCCCACTCCCACTAAAGTCTTTCCGGATCCGCACGGTAAGACGATGAGATTTCCTGGCTCCGGAGAGTTCAGGAAAGCATCGATTGCCTCCTGTTGGTAAGGCCTTAGTGCGGCGTGGGCCTTCCACCGTCCGCAAAGAGCAGATCTCGGGACTTCGACCGTTGTCCGGTCTTGTACCGGTATGTTGTTGTGGAAAAACTCCTGTTTGATTTGCGAGATGAAGGTTCGCTCGATGTACACCGATTGGTTGTGCCACTGTGCCACTCGTCCGTACTTTTGAATGAGGTCTTTCGCAGCCGCAGACCACGTACCAGAGACACGGACCAATCCCTGAGGAGCGCTGTCTAATGTCAACTGTCCATACGCGGACATCGTGTCCCAAATCCGTTTTTGCATAGCATGCGGCATCGGCGCGGACAAGACGTTTTTGAGTTGCTGCAATACGTCATTGGCCGTTTTGCCAAGGGCGGCGGACTGCCACAGCGACTCGTCACGCAGTTCAAATTCGAGAACTTGGTCGGATACGCGCACCAATTCAGCAATATCTGTAAGAACAGAAGGGATGTCAGCGGCCTTGTCACCGTCTGTCGTTACGAGTAGTGTTCGGTCTCCACGCGCGTACACTACTGGAAACAAGGGTCTCCTCCTTTGTGAACGAGATCGATTTATTTTCCAGTATGGTCGAGCGCCGTATCGCTATACGTTGAAATGTGGGAAATGTTCGCAGAACACAAGTTTATGGCCATTTAGTCCGTTACTTTTCTAAAACCGAACGCGAGGACCACAGGACTACGATGACCATCTATAAAAAAGAGCCCGCTCATCGCGGGCCAAGCGTAGTTGCTAGGAGTGGAGAGAAATCAGAACAATCACCCTTCGAAATGTAGAATAACCTGTAATGGAAGCGCTGTCAATGGGGATTTTGCGCACCAGAAGTTATTCCGGGTCTGCCACCGCTTTTAACAGAGTGGAGAAGGTCGGAAATGAAATATCCACAGCGGACCAGTGTGCGATTTCCACAGAATGGCGAGCTATCAGTGCGGCCACCGCGAAGCTCATTGCGATTCGATGGTCGTGATAACTGTCGACCCGTCCTCCACCGATCATCCCGTTGCCATGTATGATGAGTCCATCGGGTTGTTCTAATGCGTCAACACCCAATTGCTGTAATCCATGGACTATGGCCGTAATTCGGTCTGTTTCTTTGACGCGCAGCTCCTGTGCTCCGCGAACTGTCGTCGTGCCATGAGCGGCAGCTGCCGCGACAGACAAAATTGGAATCTCGTCGACCAATGACGGTATTTCTTCTGCCTCGATGTTGGTGCCGGAAAGGCTAGAAGAACGGACCCGGATGTCACCAATGCGCTCTCCTGCAATTTCGCGTACATTTTTCAGTTGGATATCGGCGCCCATTCGTTGCAACACGCTTAATGCTCCCGTACGCGTCTCGTTCAATCCAACTCCCACGATGGTGAGGTCACTGCCAGGAACAATGGCGGCAGCAACAAGAAGAAACGCTGCTGAGGAGACGTCTCCAGGTACGTGCACGCTGGTTCCCTGGAGAGTCTGTCCCCCCCGAACGGCAATGTGACGTTCGCAATTCTCCTCGTAGATGTTTACTTTCGCTTGAAATCCATCGAGTAAACGTTCGGTATGGTCGCGGGTTAAAATGGGCTCAACGACGACCGTATGGCCCGTTTGAGTCGATAAGCCAGCCAGTAGAATGGCAGACTTCACTTGCGCACTTGCGACCGGCAGTCGATAAGTCATGCTCTCGAGGTCGCTTCGAGTGACCGTGATGGGGGCACATCCATTGCTTCGTTGATGAATGCTTGCGCCCATAGCTGACAAAGGTTGGACCACGCGGCGCATGGGTCGGCTACGGAGGGATGGATCGCCCGTAAAGACTGCGTATGGTACTCGTCCTGCAATAGCGCCGAGGAATAAACGCATGGTCGTTCCCGAATTGCCGCAATCGAGCACATCCGACGGTTCTGTAACCTGTCCGCCACACCCGTCGATGTGCAACACGTCAGGCTCGACTTCAATCTGAGCTCCAAGCAGCTTGGCGATTGCGATGGACGAACGACAGTCCGCTGCGTCAAGCCAACCTTCTACGGTCGTTCTGCCCTCTGCGAGCATTCCGAGAAGAATCGCGCGGTGTGTGATGGACTTGTCGCCAGGTACACGAACCGTACCCGATATCTGACGGGCGCGCGAGACAGAAACAATGTCCGACTCGGAGTGGTGTAAGATCATCTCAGTGCTCTCCTTCCCACTCTTGGCGAGTGTTTTTCGCTTCTTTCAGAAGCTCCACAAGTGCGCCTCTGTCTCTGTTTGCAAGGGCCACCTGAAATCGACCCATCTGACGCGTAATCGCACACAGGGCATCTGATGTATGTGAAGCATTTTCGAGCAAGGTGTCCGCCCAAAATTCAATAGGAGAGGCGGCCAACCGAGTCAAATCTCGAAAAGCTGGTCCTGTCACGCTGTGAAGTTTGGCCTGTCCCGAACCACGATATGAGTTCTCTGCCTCTTTGACCATCGACCCGTACATATTCATAAGCGCCAGAGAGGTCACGTGAATGGAGTGGGAGACCACACTCATGGCACGGTCGTGCTCTTCGGCGGATGGCATCGAAAATAACTCTGCCCCGGTCTCTTCAAGGAGAGGTCTCCAAGCGTGAATGGCTGGCCACGATTCTATATAGAGAAAATGAGTTCCTTCGTATAGCTTCGGATGTGCTGCCAATGGCCCTTCCTGCGCCAGCCCGGCCATTGGGTGTGCTGGTAAAAATGTCTCGAACAGACCAAGATGCGATGCAGTTTGGCAGACCGACGTCTTGACCGAACAGATGTCCATCATCCAAGTGGATATCTTCTGCACGCGTTCTAAAATCTCACAGGCAGCAGTGACAGGGGTGGCTAGCACCGCGTAGTCAAACTTCTGCAAGTTCTGCTCCGTTTCGGATAGCGCCTCGAGGGATGCGTAGACATCGTCGAAGGCACCACAAGAAAGTAGAGCCTGGCGGTGGCCTTGGCAGGGTTCCACTCCGGTCAATCGTACATGGAGAGTCGTACTTTCTTTCCACCGAAGGGCCAGAGAGGTTCCCATCAAGCCGCAGCCCACCACCAGAATGCGGATGATGTTGCCACTCATCGGCTGGCAATCACTTCCGGATGTATGCTCCGCATGGCGTCGGCCAGCAGTTCTACTTCTTTGACCATCGATTCGAATTTCTCCAATGTCAGTGATTGTGCTCCATCAGACAGAGCTTCTTCCGGTTTTGGATGCACTTCGACAATGACACCGTGAGCACCCGCCGCAATCGCCGCACGACTCATAGCCGTCACGTAGCGCCATTTGCCGACGCCATGGGACGGATCGACAATAATTGGCAAGTGAGAAAGGTGCCGAATGACTGGAACGGCATTCAAGTCGAGCGTATTTCGTGTGTATGTCTCAAATGTGCGAATACCTCGTTCGCAAAGAATGACATTACGGTTGCCCTCTGCCAAGATGTACTCTGCTGACATCAGCCATTCTTCCATCGTGTTGCTGAAACCACGCTTCAACAGCACAGGAGTTTCGGTTTTTCCAACAGCGCGCAGCAAAGGATAGTTTTGCATGTTGCGGGCACCAATTTGCAAAATGTCTACATACGATACCATCAGGTTTACGGTGTCTGGCTCCATCACTTCGCTGACAATGGGCAGACCCGTCTCCTCACGCGCCATGGCCATGTACTTTAAACCTTCTTCACCAAGCCCTTGAAACGAGTACGGGGACGATCTCGGTTTAAACGCACCACCGCGCAACACTTGGCCGCCTGCTTTCTTGACGCGACGAGCGATGTCGATGATGCCTTCTTTCGACTCGACTGAGCACGGGCCAGCCATGATGACTGGATTGTCAGTTCCAATTTCCAAATCACCTACGCGAACCACAGTATCTAAGGGATGAAAATCACGAGAAGCTAATTTGAATGGATTGCTGACCGTCACTACTTTTTCTACACTAGGCATAGACTCCACCGCCAATTCCCGGACGCGATCTTTAGACCCGATTACGCCGATAATAGTCTTTTCTACTCCTGCCGAAACGTGAACACCCAGACCTTTGTTTTCCAAAAGTTTTCGAACAACCTCAATCTCTTCCTCCGTTGCGCCGGACTTCATCACCACGATCATTCGTCATCCCTCTTTCTCCTGTAAGTGAATTTTGTCCCCTACAACGGCCTGCGACAGTTCCTTGCAAAAGTCCTCGACCCGTGACACCGTGGAGGCGGATGGGCTCTCGGTGCTCTCTTCCACTCGGCGGACCAATGCGCTGCCGACAATGACTCCATCGGCAAAGGTGGAGACGTAGCGAGCTTGTTCCACACTAGACACTCCGAACCCAACCGCTACTGGCAAGGAGGTGAATTGTCGTACCGTACGCACGGAATCCTGAACTCGTGCGGACATTTGAGCCCGTTCTCCAGTGACCCCTAAAGACGAGACACAGTAGACGAAACCACGTGCTTGCTTAGCAATCGCTTCGATGCGTTCTGCTCCAGAGGTCGGCGTGACTAAAGGAATCAGTGCCACGTTGGCTGCATCCGCGTAGGCTCTGACCGGAGAACTTTCTTCGTAGGGCAAGTCGGGAACAATCACCCCGTCTGCGCCAGCCGACGCAGCATCTCGGAAAAATTTGTCGTAGCCGTATTGCAGGAGTGGGTTGACGTACGTAAAGAGAATGAGAGCTTTGTTCGTTTCTTTTCGCAGAGCGGCTGTTAGTTCAAATGCCCGAGGAAGCGTAAAACCGTGACTCAAACTGCGCAGCGCTGCGGCTTGAATGACCGGGCCGTCCGCAAGCGGATCGGAATAAGGGATGCCAATTTCTATCACATCGGCGCCAGCACGGAGCAGGGCGCGAAAGAGTTGCAGAGAGTCCTCGAAGGTCGGGTCTCCTGCTGTTAAAAATGGAATGAGTGCAGACTGTCCGACGCGGCTCTGAAAAGACTGTTCAATTCTCTCCATGAGGCGCCTCCTCCATGGTAGCAATCTGTTCGACATCTTTGTCGCCTCGACCGGACAGACAAATGACTACAATCTCGTCTGGCGTCATGTGCGGTGCTTCTTTGACCACTTGAGCTACGGCATGAGCGCTTTCCAAAGCGGGAATGATACCCTCCAACTTGGACAGAAGGTAAAAAGCGTCGAGTGCCTCACGGTCCGTCACTGGAACGTAACGGGCGCGGCCCATGTCGTGCAACCAGGCATGTTCTGGGCCAATCCCTGGATAGTCTAGTCCCGCAGAGATGCTGTGAGCAGGTGTGACCTGACCGAACTCATCCTGGAGCAAGTAGGTTAGCGAGCCATGGAGAATACCAGGCCGACCGCGATGAATGGAGGCAGCATGTTCTGTCGTGTCTACGCCTCGACCTGCCGCTTCACACGCCACGAGCGCCACTTCCTCATCTTCCAAGAAGGGGTAGAACATGCCCATCGCATTGCTGCCACCGCCGACGCAGGCATAAATCCGGTCGGGAAGTCGACCTTCTAACTCAAGTATGGCGTCTTTCGTCTCATCGCCGATGACCCGCTGGAAATCTCGGACAATGCGCGGATACGGGTGTGGCCCCACGACGGACCCGATGATGTAATACGTATCCTCCACGTGTTCCACCCAATGGCGAATGGCTTCGTTTGTGGCGTCTTTGAGTGTTCGCGTCCCGGACACTGCGGGTACGACTTCGGCTCCCAACATCCGCATACGAAATACGTTCAACGCTTGACGGCGCATGTCCTCCTCACCCATGAATACGGTGCAGGAAAGCCCAAATTTCGCAGCCACAGTAGCGGAAGCTACGCCGTGTTGTCCAGCACCCGTCTCCGCAATAATTCGTTTCTTCCCAGTATGAATAGCGAGCAGTGCCTGTCCAATTGTGTTGTTGATCTTATGCGCACCTGTATGGTTTAAATCTTCGCGCTTTAGATAAATTCGTGGACCACCCAGTTCGCGCGTCAATCGGTCCGCATAGTAGAGTCCGGAAGGGCGGCCAGCGAAAGTTTTCAAGTGGTAGTTGAGTTCCCGCTGAAAGTTTGCGTCACTCATCAGGCGGTCATAGTCGCGTTCTAGTTGATGGAGCGCGGACATCAGGGTTTCTGGAACATAGCGTCCGCCGTACGCTCCGAATCGTCCATGCTGATCTGGGAAAATCCTATCACTTTGGACCGACATCACTTGTCACCGCCTTTATCAGTTGGTCAATTCGCTCATTGGACTTTCGTCCATTTTTCTCAACACCGGACGAAACGTCAATTCCGATGGGCCGAAAGATGTTCAGTAACTGGTGCGCGTTTTCTGGTCGAATCCCGCCCGCAACCCAGATATTTGGGCTCGCCGGAGTGGTTTTTATCTGCGGTAGGATGTTCCAATCAAAGACTTCACCGTTCCCGCCCGTCAGAGATGGCTGCAGTTCGAATTGCCGTGGTGAGGAAGGCATCGCGTCCAGTAAAACAGCCTCCACATGGCCAGAATAGGCAGCAATTTGAGCATTGACATCCTCAACCGACGTAAAGTTCTTGACAGAAACAGACTTCCACAGTCGCAATCCTTGTTGACGGAGATATGAACAATCCGCTATCGATTCCTTCCCGTGAAGCTGCACGATATCAAAGTGTGCCATTTCGCGCTCTGCTAAAATAGTCTCCGGCGATTCATCGACATAGACTGCCACGGTTTGTACGGTATCGCGGACATCATCGACCATCGACCTCATCGCTTCACGCGAAACGCATCGACGACTGGCAGGGACACGAATGAATCCGATATGGGTTACCGCAGGATGTTCCGTAAAAGACAGGTCGTCCCCCGGTTGTAAGCCGCAAATCTTCAGTTGAATCGTTGATTTCATGACCTATCGGCCATCCGTAGACGAGGCACACGTAACGTCTCGAGCATTCCCGCTAGTCCTTCTTCGCCTTGTAACATCAGTGTTTCCCCTACCAGCAATCCTTGCGCTCCGGCATTCGCCATGCGCCGGGCGTCTTCGCGGCTGCGAATTCCACTCTCGGAAATAACCGGGATTCCTGTGGGAATCAGCGGCATTAACCGCTCAGTTGTCTCTAGAGAGACCTCAAATGTGTGCAGATTGCGGTGATTGATGCCAAGAACGTCCGGATTCACAGTCAAGGCAGAGTCTAATTCCTCCTCTTCATGGACTTCAACCAATACATCCAGACCGAGATGCTTCGCATACTCGCTCAATTCCACGAGGCGATTGCTTGGCAGGGCTGCCACAATTAACAGAATTGCATCGGCTCCGGCTTCGTACGCCTCGTCAATTTGCACTTCGTCGACAATAAAATCCTTTCGCAAAATAGGTAGAGAGACGGCACCGCGAACCGATACCAAATCGTCTATGGAGCCTTGAAAATAGGTTCTATCCGTCAGTACTGACACGGCTGCAGCGCCAGCCTCAGCGTACTGTGCAGCACGTTCTCTGGGAACGACCTTTAACGCAATGGCACCTTTTGACGGACTCGCTTTCTTCACTTCCGCAATAATTTGCAGATGGTCACCTCGAGTTACTGCCTGAGAAAACCGATGTTCCGGCCGTGGAAACGCCCTTGTTTGTGTGACTCGGTGCGATTTTAAGGAGGCGACTTCGGCCTCTTTTGTCTGCAAAATGCGTTCCAAAAACGTATTCAATGACTCACCGCCTCGGAGAAGTCTGTCTGACGGGACGCTCGAACCAATTGCTTGAGTGTCGTTTGTGCCCGACCGCAATCGATGGTATCGGCAGCTAAACATACTCCCTCGCGAATGGACGATGCGCGACCTCCTACGTAGAGGGCGGCACCTGCATTGAACAGTACAGCGTCACGAGTAGGTCCGCGCTGCTCTCCGGACAGAATGGCCTCGACGATGGACGCATTTTCCACTGCTGTTCCGCCCGCCAACGTACTGACCGGAGCCGCGTTCAATCCGACATCGGATGGAGAGATTTCGTAAAGCTGTACAGTTCCATGTTTTAATTCTGCCACATAAGTTGGGCCCGACAAAGAAAATTCGTCCAAACCGTCTTGACCGTGCACGACTAGTGCATGCTCGCTCTGCAACTGCCGAAGGGCTTCCGCGACAATCGGTACGAGCCGCTCGGCATATACGCCAAGCACCTGTCTCTTAACTCCTGCGGGATTTGTCAAGGGACCAAGGACATTAAAAATGGTTCGAAATCCCAGTTGTTTTCTAGGACCCGCCGCATATTTCATGGCTGGATGGTAATTGCGGGCAAAGAGGAAACAAATTCCGCAAGACTCTAAGCAGGCTCTCGCGGACGCTGGTTGAGAATCCACTTGTACGCCAAGCGCCTCAAGGACGTCTGCACTGCCACTTTTGCTCGTCGCTGCACGATTACCGTGTTTGGCAATCGGTACACCGGCCGCAGCAGCCACGATAGCCGCAGCCGTCGATATATTAAAGGTGTTCAAACCATCTCCACCAGTTCCACATGTGTCGACTGCGCCTAGGTCTGCTTGTACAGTAATACCGTGCGAGCGCATGGCACTTGCGAAGCCGGCGATTTCGTCCGGTGTCTCGCCGCGCACCGCAATCGCAGCCAATACCCCGGCTGTCTGAACTTCCGACACGCCACCACTCATCAGTTCTAAGGTAAAGGCTTCAGCGAGTTCGAACGTCAACGTTTTTCCGGACCCTACGGTTTGTAACACTGTTTCAATCGTGCTCATAAACTCCGCTCCACTCCTCTCATCTTTTCTCCGGCCACAACCCGTCGGAGGACTTTGCTGTTAAGGCATGTCAGAAGTCGAACTGAGATACAAAAAAATCCACTAGTTAGGAAGGCAACCTAACGCGTGGACGTATCCCAATCGGAAGCTTTGCAACTTCCGCTCTGATGTCAAATGGTTCACCAATACATCAGGTCTCGTCTCCGCTCGCCTCAACTAACTCTCTGCTCTACTACACCGGACATCGTGCTACGGACGTCCCGGGCGGTACACGCGAAATTTAGACACTCACTGTTTCTAACGGATCATACGCAAATCCACGGTATTCGTCAACCGTTTCCTGAGATTTTACGCTGGCCTCCGGATGTTTGTGAGCTCTATCCTCAGCTCAACCGCTGGATTTCACTAAATCTGGACGTAGATGGACGGCGTCTCGAAGATAGATGTGGTGGAGCTCAGATTGCTCTTTGTCGGTGTTAATGTGGAGCAACAGGCGAATGCACTTCGGCTGGCTTCCGTCAATGTTAAGTTCCGTCGCGCACATGAGCGGTACCCACTGCCAACCTGGGCGAGAGCGAACAGCTTTGGCTGGAAATGCCGCCGTTAAATCCGGCGTCATCGTAAACAAAATGCTGGCAACGTCGTCCACATCCAGTTCATTTTCGCGAATAATCGTGTCCATCAGCTCTCTGGTTGCAAAGGAAATGGCTGATTCCGTATTTTCTTCCACCGATGTCGCCCCTCGAAGACCACGAACTTTCATTCTCTCTGCTCCCTCTCTCTGATATGAACGAGGCCACTCAAGCATCGTTCATGTCCGTCCACGCGCGTTTGACGAGCGCCTCAGGGACGTCATGAAATATTTCCGCTCTGCCGATGCCCGTGGGTAACGCGAATGTCCAACCGCTGGTCGTGTTCTTCTTGTCCATCTCCAGTTTGCTCCGCAAATCTTCATACGTTACGGACTTTGCCCGAATTGGCAACCCATGTCGTGTCAAGACATCCTGAATGGCATCTCTGTCTGCCGGACTGAGCACGCCCATCAGCACCGCGAGATGAGCTTCAACGGCGAGCCCAATCGCAACCGCCTCTCCGTGAGACCATCGATAATGACTCCAAGATTCAACCGCATGACCAAGATTGTGGCCAATGTTGAGCAGCATCCTCGGTCCCTGTTCGTGTTCGTCCTCTGAGACCACCTTCACCTTGACGCGCATCGCCCGTGTCAGCAAATCCTCCGTCCGCTCTGGTCCAGGGTATTCTGAATACGGCACATAACCCAATTCTTGGAACAGAGATTCGTCTCCAAGAATCGCATGCTTGATGACTTCCGCCATTCCGGATTTCCATTCCCGGACTGGTAACGTTGCGAGTGTCTCGGGGTCCATAAGGATGGCCCAGGGAGCGTAAAAAGAGCCGACTAAATTTTTCCCCACCGCTAAATTGACGCCAACTTTTCCACCAATTGCACTATCATGCGCCAACAGAGTGGTCGGAACTTGAACGTATCGAATTCCTCGCAGGTACGTGGAGGCGACAAAGCCAGCCAAGTCCCCCACGACTCCTCCGCCCACAGCCAATATCACCGTATTTCTGCGAACTCTGCGAGTGGCCAATTGACTGTAGAGAAATTCCGCCATGGCTAGCGACTTGGAGGCTTCTCCAGAGGGTACCGAGATGGTGTCCACGAATAAAGACGCAGCCTCGAGCGACTTAACCATTCGCTGAACGTGGCCCGCTCTGTCGACATGGTCGTCGGTAATCACGAGAAACATCGGCGAGGACAGACCCTCCGACTGTAAAATGTCTGCGGTTCTCTGCAACAGCCCCTGTTCCACCAACACAGGATACGTTCTGAGTTGGGACTCCACCCATAAGCGAGTCATCGCTTTGCCACCTGGTTCATATAAGACTGATAGTTTGTTCTAATTTCCGCCATGGAATCGCCGCCAAATTTCTCTAAAAATGCCTCGGCAATGACCCATGCCACCACATTTTCACCGACGACCGAAGCGGCAGGCACGGCACAGTGATCTGATCTCTCGATGCTGGCTAACTGAACTTCCTTCGTGACCATGTCCACACTCGGCAGCGGATTGTACAAAGTTGAGATGGGCTTCATCGCGACTCGCACTAGAATGTCTTCGCCATTGCTCATGCCGCCCTCAATTCCGCCAGCTCCATTCGTCGGTCGCGAATATTTCCCGTGCTCATATAGAATGGCATCGTGAACCTCCGACCCAAATTTCCGGGCCGCTTCAAATCCATCGCCTATTTCCACGCCTTTCATAGCTTGAACACTCATCAACGCACCCGCCAAACGACCATCCAGCTTGCGATCCGGTTGTACATGGGACCCGAGCCCCACAGGACATCCGCGCACCACAACGGTGTACACACCGCCGACGGTGTCTCCGCGCTCTTTGGCTTCGTCTACTTTTGCAATCATTTGCGCCTCTGCTACAGCATCGGCCGTACGCATCACAGAGGTTGCTGTAGCTTCGGTCAGTTTGCTCCAATCGCTCGTGTCCACGGTCGCCTGTACTCCACCGATTTCCGTCACAAACGCAGTCACGTCAATAGAAAAGGCGGCGAGCAGTTGGCGGGCGAGGGCTCCGATAGCAACCATCGTAGCTGTATTTCGCGCGCTCGCACGTTCGAGCACGTTGCGCAGATCGACGTGTTCGTATTTTAGTCCGCCCGCTAAATCTGCGTGTCCAGGGCGAGGGCGATTCACCTCGCGGAGATTTTCCGGAGCAGCATCCCACACTGCCATCTTCTCGGTCCAATTTTTAAAGTCACGATTGGCGACATGCATCGTAATGGGAGAACCTAGCGTGTACCCAAACCGGACGCCGCTGGTAATTTCTACGGTGTCCGTTTCAATTTGCATGCGCCGCCCCCGACCATAACCGAGTTGCCGACGCCGCAACTGTTCATCGATAGCCGGCTTGCTGAGTTGCAGTCCGCTCGGCATTCCATCGACTATGACGGTCAATTCTGGACCATGACTTTCTCCAGCAGACAAATAACGCAGCATCGGCAACCCCTCCGTTGTCTTATTGATACGCCTTGGCGGCAGCAATGACCAAGTCTTTGACAGCTTGCACATCGTTGATGTTGACGACCGTGGAAATGCCGCCGACGTAACGCGCTGGATAGGAAATGGAGCCTACCAGCACTCCGGATTGCGACAAATGATAAGCCCCCGAATCCGACTTTCCATTTGGCCAAACCTCGTACTGGACGTTTATCTTCATTTCATCCGCAGCCTTTCGCAACAGGTCTTTCATCGCGAGCGGAATGACAATCGTTCCATCGAGAATTTTAATGGCGGGCCCTTGGCCAAGCGATAGTTCCATACGAGTTGCTTTCGGCATATCGCCTGCAGGAGCAGCATCAATCACAAAGACGACGTCCGGTTCAAGCGCGAACGCAGCAGTTTTTGCGCCGCGGGCCCCCACCGTAGACTGGGCCGCCAATACGAGCGAGACACGCCGACCTTCACCGGCCAACGCGCGAAATGCTTCGATGGCTGCAGCACAGCCAGCGCGATTGTCCAGCGCGCGTCCCGCAAGGCAATCGCCTTCGAGTTCAACGACCGGTTCCAGGGCAACGCCGCACGTGCCAATTGGAGTAAGGGCATTCGCCTCGGCGGCAGTTTGACAACCGAGATCGACATAAAGGTGGTCGTAGGTCACATTTTCCGCACGCACTTCCGATTCCACACCAACAATACCGATAGAGCCGCCCGTAAACTGCACATGGCGGCCAATCAAACGGCCAGGCTGCAGGTCGCCGACGGACAGAATGCGCAGATAGCCGTTGTCCTCGACGTGAATCACCATGACTCCCGGCTCGTCGATGTGCGCCGAGATAGCTACGTGCGGTCCATGACCTGCTTTCTTGACGATGCCATTTCCGAGCACGTCGATGTGCGTCTCATCGGCGATGTCTTCCAAGGACCGAAGAAGGTCTGGCAATGCGTTGCGTTCATATCCGGAGGGGATGATTTGACTGGCGAGTTGTCGAATAAATTCTTTCATGCGTTCCATCGTCCTTCCTGAATTTCCGTAATGGCAGCACAGACGAGTTGCAAAGAGGCTTGATAGTCGTCGAGAGAAATAATTTGTGCGGGAGCGTGAATGTAGCGAACGGGCACGGAAATGGCTCCGCCGACAATTCCTTCGCGAACTTTGTGAATCGCGCCAAAATCGTTCGATCCGCCCTTCACTCGCCTCAACTGCCATGGGATATTGTGCTTTTCGGCGGTGGCGATTAAAAATTCCAGAAACCGTGCGTCTGCGAGGGTCTGGCCGTCTTGCACGGTGAGTGCCGGGCCTTTTCCAAGGACGGTCGACTGTCCATGGGAAGGCGCATCCACGACGTCGAAACAGACCGTGCCCTCAACGGCAATGGCAATATCCGGGTTGATGCGATAAGCAGCTGCCGTCGCTCCACGCAGTCCGATTTCTTCTTGAACAGTGAAAACGCCAGTTACGGGAATTTGCCACTGCCGCTCCATGGCTTCTGCAACGATTGAGCAACCGACGCGGTCGTCAAAAGACTTTGCCTTTGCGGCACGCTCGCCAATTTCCGCGTACTCCGTGGCAAAGACAGCCACGTCGCCGAGTTGAATGTGCGCCAGTGCCTCGTCTTTTGACTGAGCTCCGATGTCGATATAGAGCTGATCCATACGAAGTGGCTTTTTGCGCTCTTCCATGGTTTGGAGGTGAATCGGTTTTGACCCGATGACTCCATACCGTTTTTCGGACCCGATGCGCACTGGTTTTGACACGAGCACTCGTGGGTCAATGCCTCCGAGAGGGCGAAAGCGCAGCAATCCGTTGTCCTCGGCATGGACAATCATCATACCCACTTCATCCATATGCGCATCCAGCATGACCCGCGGGCCAGTTTTGTCCGAATGCTTTTCTGCAAACAAATTGCCGAGGACATCGGTGTACATGTGGTCGACTTTGTCTGAAAGTTGCTCACGGAGAAGATTCCGCACTTCGTCTTCAAATCCAGATGGACCCATTGCTTCCGTTAATTGTTTTAATAGCATGACAGTTCCTCCACGGACGCCTGATTGATACTCGCCACGTATCCGGCCAACAGTCGACCGCAGTCGACGATGTCGTTGTAACTTCCCGTTTCAACGGATGTGTGCATGTAGCGGATTGCAATCCCTACCAATCCTGAAGCGATGCCTGATTGAGTAATTTGGAATGCACGTGCATCTGTCCCTGTTGGACCCTGTGAGAGTTCCAATTGGTACGGGATGCGCAATTGAGTCGCCGTCGCTTGCAGACCCTTAAAGACTTTCGGATGAATGTTGGGTCCAAAACAGACTGCGGGCCCCTTGCCTATTTTGTAACTTTCGTCTGGCGCCTGCCCTGGCATATCCGCAAAAGTGACATCGATTGCAATCGCGATATCCGGACGGAGTCCATAAGCGGCAGTCTGTGCTCCACGCACACCCACTTCTTCTTGAACCGTTGCAACGGCTAAGACATCAGCTGAATGGTGATAGCTTTTGAGCGCTTTGAGACATTCGAGGATGACTGCGACGCTGGTGCGGTTATCGAGCGCCTTGCCGCTAATTCGGTCATTTAACAAATCCATCGTCTGTCGATAGAGCGTGACGCGAGACCCTACATCCACCAGTTTTCGAACGCGATCCTCCGGCATGGCGACATCGATGAACAAATCCGTCAAGGGTGCGGCTTGGCTTCGCTCCTCCGGTGTTGTCAGGTGGGGAGGTTTGGACCCGACGATACCGTGAAGCTGCTCGTGCCCATGCACGATGACTTCTTGGCCAACGAGTGTCCGCGCATCAAATCCACCCGACTGCCATACTCGTAAAAACCCGCCTTTATCCACTTTGGTCACAACTAATGCAATCTCGTCCATATGCGCTGACAACATAACTCTCGGGCGCACTCCGGCTCCTTCCCCACTCACCGTTGCGATCACGTTGCCGAGGGTATCTCGCTGAACATCCGGGGTATATGTACGAAATGCACTTTCTGCGATGCCGGCGATGTCCTGCTCAAAACCAGGTCCACCGTGTCCCTGCAACATTGATTTTAAGGTTTCTAAATGGTTTTCCACGGTTGCGACACTCACTCCTCTCTACTTCATTCCTCTACTGTAGCATTGCCGCAGAAGAATTCGCAATTGACTAAGTTACAGTCCGTCTGATGACCGCCAAGCATTTCCCACAGTTCCAACATCTCCGGTCGAAGTGGTGACTCTACGCAGACCGGATGTTGCTCGATTGGAGTCGAAAAGGAGAGACGAAACGCATGCAACTGTTGGCCATTCGCCATGTGCGCGTAAGTCGCTGCATCGCGTGGGGCGTTGCCATAGAGTTGGTACGTGTAGTCTGTGTCTCCGATGAGTGGCAATCCCACACTTGCGAGGTGAATGCGAATTTGATGCGTTCTGCCCGTTTCTAGTGACAATTGAACAACGGCTGCACGGGCCGTTCGAGCCAGTACTCGGTAGTGCGTGACCGCTGTCTGCCCGCCAGTTTCAACAAGCACGCGACGCGAGGGCTTCGATTCGTCCCCGGCAATGGACGACTGAATGGTCTGCCAAGTTCCGTCGGTTCCACGCGTATCTGGCGCGTAGCAAAGCGCCAGATACTCGCGGTGAAGAGCATGTCTGCGGACCAATCGGTCGTACAAATGGTGCACATACGCATGTTTGGCGAACAGCAGTAGTCCCGAGGTGTCGCGGTCCAACCGATGGATACAGTGTGGCACGAGGCCATCAGGCTCCAAGTAAGCTCGGACTCCCGCCAATAAGGAGCCTCGTCGTTCCCGTGCTGTGGGGTGCGTCAGAACGCCTGGAGGCTTGTTGACCATGACAACACCAGAATCTTCATAACAGACCTCCAGATTCATGGACTCTGGGGCAATATCGCTTGTCTCTTCGGGGAGTAGGACCGTGAGAACATCCCCGTGCGTGACCCGTCTGTACAGTCGGTCAACAAGCACCCCGTTTCGAAGAACACCATCGGTTTGTTTGAGCGTCCGAATCATTCTTTGCGACATTTTTAGATGAGAGCGCAAAATGTGTTCCACTGTGCCTCCATCAAGATTATCTGGGACCGTAAATTCCAAGGTGAAAATATGCATGCGCCACCTTTGATATAGAGGAGTCGACATCCTTTGCGGCACGGCTAAGCTTCATAAAAAAGGAGCGCAGAGTAGTCTCTGTGCTCCCGTATCGACAGAACTCTGTCGCTCGTCTATGTTTTGGAGCGGATGACGGGGCTCGAACCCGCAACATTCAGCTTGGGAAGCTGACGCTCTGCCAATTGAACTACATCCGCAGGTATCTGCAGTCATTATACAACATTTTGAGGGCACATCCAACTCTCGCGAACGTCTGACAAAAATAATTGCGGATGGCGACGTTCTCAACTTCTCATTCCCCGAGGGCCACGCCCATTTCTGAACTGTACCAGGCGGATGCCAAGCCACCAATTTTATTGAGAACGTAGACTGAGGTATTCCTTTGGAAAGGAGGAAGTTTCCTTGTGCACCTACGGACAGTGCTACCAATCTCTTGGTAAATGGGTACAGTTTCAAACAAAGTGGGGCGTTCATCGTGGAATTGTTCAACAGGTCACACCCCAAGGCGTATTGATGCGCGTCCCCCGACAGTACGCTCCGTCTGGACTTGCTTCCTACGCAGCCGATGCCACGGATGCCGAGAGCGAGCGACTCGATGCGGCTTTAGTTGCCTACGGATATGGCCCTGGGCCTGTCTACGCCGGCAACGGCGCCTATCGACCATACGGCAATGGCCGAGCATGGGGATATCCCGGCTATGGAGCTTACTACGCTGGATGGTGGTGGTGGTGGCTCGCGTTCGCATGACGTACAAAAAGCATAAACGCATAACCTCTGGGGTGCGCCCTGGCCCAGGTGTGGACTGTGCAGCATGCACATGCTATATTGTGCACAGAAGGTCCTTGGAGGTGATTTCCGGTGCATCGGAGCATAAAGATAAGAGGCAGTATGCGCACGCGCGGGAGTGGACAGAGTAAATGGGAAGGCAACCTATGGCGAGGCGGTGGTGCCGTTATGCAGTATCCGGTGGTACTCCACCAGGACGACGTCGGAGGGTATGTGGTCGAGTGCCCGATCATTCCCGGCTGCATCTCTGAAGGAGAGACCGTGGACGAAGCGCTCTCAAACATTCAAGAGGCGATTGAGGGCCTTTTGGAAGTGCGCAGGCAACAGGGTCTGCCGGACACCCTTGAATGGAAGTACGTGGATGTGAAGCATGCCTGAGTTGCCTCGGATGTCCGGAAAGGCCGTGGTGGCGGTGCTCACACGCCACGGTTGGACGGTCGCACGCATCAGCGGCTCTCATTATATCCTTCACAAACCGGGCCACGATCCGTTCTCGGTCCCAGTGCATGCAAACCGAGATCTGAAAGTAGGCACGCTGCGGTCCATCCTGAAGAGTACCGGCTTGTCCGTCGCTGAATTTGTCGAGATGCTTGGCAAATAACTGGTCCATACGCTCTAAGATCTCACCCCCCTTCCCTCTGATTGGCCGCCTCAGGAGTTATGGCTTCACTGCTGGGCGCTCCTCGGATCTGCCGGGACCTCCCCGTAGCTGGCCGCTCCACTGAGCGCCAAAACACGTAGGCCCCCAGCACCACGCACCCGTACATAAGCGTTAGCAGCAGCACGGTCGGCATCTTCCCCCAGAGCAGGTAGAGAAGAGAGAATGCGATAGGGAAATGCACCAAGTACAGACTATAGGAAATGCGCCCGAGAAACCGAACAGGGGGACTCGTTAACAAGCCCATGTCGCGTCCACTCATCCCCCATATGAGGAGCAGGATCGATCCCAGCAAGGCGGAGAGACAAGCAGAGGTCCGAGCGTCGATGACCCAATTGCCCGGGATCCAGTCCCATTGCCACCCCACCGCAAAGAGGCCCCCTATGAGACACGCCCTACTCCATCCTCTGCTCAGATGCTGTAACTGAGCGCGATGACCGGCCAGCCAAATGCCCACCGTAAACGCAATCGCGTACAGCAATGTGTCGGCCCAATTGTTCAGATGCTTCGTCGGAAAGAGGAGATCTAAAACATACGCCGCAAGGACGGCACCAAGGAACCATGTCCCCCTCGAATAGGCAGATGCCCGCCGCGCGACCCAAAAGAGGACCGGGAAAAGGAGGGAGAGGCGTGCCTCAAAGGTGAGGGACCAGAAGACGGGATTCACTTGGTTGTACCGAAACGGATCTACCAAGAGCAAGGTATTGACCGTTTGCCCCCACGACAGTGGGACCCGCCAAAACTGGCTCCCCCAGGCTGATATCCCTGCGGAGGGCGGCACATGGAACCGATTCACGGCAAGGGCCAGCAGCACGGCAGCCGAGAATGGGATGTAGAGTCTCCAGAATCTCCGTCTGAGGAAGACCCAGTAGCGATTCTCTCTCTCCCAAGCTAGGGACAGGACAAAGCCGGAGAGGCAGAAGAACAAGATAACCGCCTGGCGGCCATCCGACAGGAGGGTGAAGGGCCACCACTTGAGCGCTTTTTCGCCCCACGTCCTGGCCGCGCCATAGAAAAACGGAAAAGCACCAAAGACGTGCATATTGAGCACCGCCAAGGACGCCAGCCCTCTGAGTCCATCAAGGGCGGCATAACGAACCGGCTGAGCCTGGGTCTGTGTCGTGCCGCCGGGCGTTGTAGTGCTCACGCAGACCTCGTCCCCCTTGGCACCCGCGGGCGGAAGGTTAAGCGCTTATGCGCCTGAAAAGTCCAGACCGAGGTCACTCCTATCCCCACCGCTTGCCCAAGGATGGGGAGGATCCCGAGGTCTCTTAGAGAGAGCATGACGAAGGCCGTGGATCCCAGTCCGAGGAGGGCCACCAGCACGTACACCAACAACCGGGACCAATAGGGCAGTCTCGGAGAGCCTATGTCCGACCAGGTCCAGCCGTTGTTGGTGAGAAAGTTAAACACCAGAGCGGCCCACCCTGCTCCCAGGGAGGCTCCCAGGGCGGGAATCCCCGCTCCCAGCAGCGCCTGCATCACCACCACATTCACCCCGGCCCCTAACGCACCCACAAAGGCGTACCGTGCCCCTTTTCGCAGCAAAAAGAGACGCGCCAGATGGAGGCCGAATTGCATAAACACCCGTCCCGAGAACTTGGACACTCCCTCCTGCCGACACCCGAAACCATAGGGCGCCATGGACACACGGAGCGCGGGGCGACGACAGAGGATCTCCAACAAAATCTTGAAACCGACAGGCCGCAGATCGGAGATGTCTCCTATGGCTGACGCGCGGCAAGCAAAGTAGCCGGACATGGGATCAGGTGTCTTACGAGCGCCCGGGAGGAGCCAATGCGCCACATGCGTCGCGCTGTCGGACATCCGGGCCCGGAGGAGCGACGAAAAACCCGATGTGGGCAGCACCTGAGCCCTTGCCCCTACGCATAGGTCATCCCCTCGCCGCAGCGCATCCAAGAGATAAGGGATGAGTTCGGGCGGGTGCTGTAAGTCGCCGTCCATGACGATGAGATACTCGCCCTTGGCCGCTTGAACACCTTCCAGCACGGCCCCTGCCAACCCGCTCCGTGATGTCTGGGGGAGCACCCGCACGCCTGGGACGGTTTGGCTGAGGTGGGAGAGCACCGCCAGAGAACGCGGGTCGGAGGACGCATCCACAAAGATGATTTCATAGTCCTCCTCCCCACAAACCGAAGTCACCCGCGCCGTCAAGGCATGGGGATTGCTCCCTTCATTGCGCGTGGGCACAATCACACTAATCGTCCGATTCATCATAATGGCGCTCCTTTTCTTGGTAAGTTGGAATGGGACGCGCGACGTCTGACTCCAGGAAGGATCGGGCATACGGCGCGTCCCCCCTATCGGGCCGTGCATCCCAGTCCGAGGTGTTGTCGACGTAGTCGGGTCCTTCCCCTGCGGGATGTCGGAAAAGATATTGCAACAACCTGTAGAGCCAACGCCCAACGTAGAAAGCGAGGAGGAGGAGCAAGAACCGGTAGACCGTCAGGACCAGTGAGCCGGAGGCTGCGATCACCTGGGCGGGAGAAAAGGGGTTCTGGAAGCCCCCCACCCCGCCGACTGCTGCGGGAACGGTGCCTTGGAAACCGGGAGCTGACGCGACGACGGTGTAGACGGTGTTCGGGTTGTAGGAGGGCACCGTATAAGTGGGCTGCGTCGAAGTCCCAACCTCTCGGCCGTTGGCATAGACCGTGTACGTGGTCCCATCAGGAGCGTTGGCAGGGGGGGACCAGGCAAGTGTCGCTCCTCCGTCCCCCATGGGATGCACAGTCAGCCCAGTCACAGGATCCATCGGTGTGAGGTGCGGCGTATAGGTGACGGCATAGGAGTCCGGACCTGCCCCGGCGTCATCAAGGGGTTGCACTCGCCATGTATACGTGGTTCCGGCTTGCAAGTTCCCCGCCACGTAATCTAAGGCGCTCGTTGGACTTCCTACGGCATTCCCATTCTGATACACCTGATAGTCGTTGGCCCCCGTGGAGGGAGGGCTCCAAGAGAGCGTCGCCGAATCATAGGTCTCGTTGGAAAGGGAGAGGGAAGACACTGGACCAGGGACCACCGGCGGCGACCCAGCTACGACTGAGTAAGCTAGGATAGTATTGCTTGCATTCCTGACGTCCACATCGTTGCCCTGCAAGTCTCCGTTCTCGACTTGGAACGATCCTATCGCGTTGGGGTCGCTGTTGGAGGCGGGGTTGACTGCCGTACCTTCCACAGTGCCAAACTCAAACCCTCCATAAAAGGTGAGGGTCTGTCCAGGGTCCGGAAGGTCCATGAAATGGAAAGTCCAACCTCCGCTCGACGTATAGGTTTCCCAAAAGGCAGGCTGTCCGGCTGCACGCGCGGTCAGAGGTGCACCGACGACCAACCCAAACACCATGGCACCTGCCAGGAATCGCAGGACTCGCTTCATACCCTCACCCCCAAAAGTAACCCAACGCTAAAAAGAGAGTTAACGTGCCTAGAAGCCCACTCGACAGCGTGAGCCACACCATCCGCAATACCCGGGAGGCCCGGTCAAAAGCAGCACCGGCGACAAACCACAGCGGGATCATGGTGAGAGTAAAGCGGTCAAAGCTGAAAAAGTAATCGAGTATGGGGCGCGGGTGATAGGTGATGGATTCCAGACCATGCCCAGGGTCACAGAGGGGGATGGCTATCAGGGCGAGGGACATCCACCACCAGCCTTTAGGTAATCGACGATAGCCGTACACCAAGGCAAGGATCGCAAAGACGACCGAAACGGCTTCGAGGGCATAATATGCTTTGCCGTACCATCCATTGATGCTGAACAAATATGGAAGGCTCATGAACCCGTGGTAGAGCGTCATCCACGGCCACGCAAGATGCCGTCCCCACAAGGCTTCTACTTTGGAGAACAAGAAAGGATGCCCGAACGTGACCCATAGAAAACCTGCATAGGAGAGCAGCACCCCAGCCGGGACAGCGGTCCAAGCGAGTGCCCGGAGAGCGGGCCGACCGGACGCGCGCCAGTCTTGTACGAGGGCGAACAGAAACGGGATCAAGAGGACCACCCCTTCGTTTCGCACCGCGCAAGCGAACGCGGCGCCGAAAGCCGCCAGACCATACTTGCGTCGAGAAATCATATAAAGACAAAGCAAAATACCGAAGGCGAATTCGGGCTCCGTATACGCGGAGCTGAGAAAGAAGGCCACGGGGCAAAGGGCCCAAACTAAGGCGGCCCCCCAGGCCGGTTTTCTACCAAACAGGGACCGGGCCATACGCTGGAACAGGTATAAGTCCGCAATGTAGAATCCGCTCGCCACGATAAGACCAGACGCCCCGGCGCTCAGCCCCGTCACGTCCATCAACCCCCGGATGAGGAGCGGATACCCAGGAAAAAAAGCGGTATCTTGGGGCCAGTACCCTGTCATGGCGATGGCCGCATACCAGGTTGAGTCGTCATGGATTTGGCTGCCGACCACCGCCTCATAAATTCCCCCGGACAGCGGGACATGGGCCACGGCCAACGCCAGGATAGCTCCTAGCGACATCACGACGCGCGAGAGGGCGTAGATGCCGAGCGCAATCGTCCAATCTTGCATCCGCTCCGACACCTGGCCCTTCATCCCTCGCCCCCCTCTCGGCGAACTAACCCGACACGGTCGCCCCACCTGCGAGCGAGATTCGGAGTGAAATCTTCGGGGCGCAGGGCATAATACACCTTCGCTCCGATCCGGAACCGATGGTCTGAGAGTTTGAGGCGCATATGCGCACTGAGAGCCTCCCTTGGGAGGCCTAAGCATCCAGTGATGTGGAGCAGTTGATGGGCCAAGCCCTCCATCTTCTCCGCATGGTATTTGCGGAATTGCCGTGCGAGAGAGGCAGGAGGGATACTAGGAAAAAGATAAGCTAGGTTCGCCGGATGCTTCATCGTCTTCCTCCTCTGCCAGAGTTCGCGCGAGATAGTGGGTCGTTTGATGGACCCATCCGTCACGGGTTCCCTCCTGGTGTTTCTCCTTGGCGCTGGCTTCTTGCTGGGCCTGCACGATCGCTTTCAGGAGCTTAGTTTGTTCCACCTCCGTCTTTGGGGAAGGGAACGGATAGAGGACCTGGTCGGTATCGTACAGGGCCAATCGTTGGACCTTACGCACCTTATAGGCCGGTAGAGAGAGCCTGGTCAAGCGTCTCCCGTATGGCCCCCATCGCTTGTCCTGGAATTCGTACAAATCGAGCCCCATCGCTCCGGAGGGATATTTCGTAACATGGATAAGGACCTCCACCAGATCGAGGATCCGTGAGTCTAGGTTCATCCCCACAGGATTGACGAATACGTGCACTGCGCGGAGCTTGCGGGTCATGTTGAAGATTTGTGTGATGAAAGTGTTTCGGCTCCACAGCCGCCGGTCGAATTGGAGCTGGGCTTCATCCCAAATACAAATCGAGCCTCTGGCCTCCGCGACTTCCAGCCATCGGTCTACCGCATCCAGAGGCGTCGCATGCAGCAAATCGTAATTGGCGAACAGCTGCACGGAAGCGCCACTGCGCTGCCGCCAATAGTGCGCGAGCAGAGAAGCCGTGAGCGTCTTACCTGCCCCTAAAGGCCCCTCCACTAGAAAAAAATGCGGCACGTTACCGCCTCCTTTTGCCCGACTTTCCATCCCCGGCCGTCACGACGGGAGATGGGGGGAGCACGGCTTCGATGGTGCGTAGAAAAACTCCGGGATCCGCGTGACTGATCGCACTATCCATAATCCATTTCACGAGATTGGTATAGGGATGCTTCCCTTTGTTCTTCTCCCGAAATTCTGCGTGCAAATCTCGCATGCCCAGATAGTTCAGATAAGCGAGGGCCTGCAGCTGAGGGGTCGAAAGAGGTTGCGCATGAGGCTCCATGAACTGGAGCACCTGGCGCAAACCATCGACGCTGGGAGTCGAGCTGAACAGGTCCGCATTGATGACTTGCTGAAGCTTGTCTTCGCTCGTCATGAGTGCATCACCGCCATCACAAAGATAAGGACGAAGATGATCAGCAGAATCGGCAGCAGAATAGCCCACCGATTCTTTTTGGGGGAGGCAGCTCCCGGCCTCTGATAATTGACCGCTGCCTGAATGACCCGAGACATCTCCACGGAGGCGAGGTGTTTGGTTTCTTGCACATACCAGTCTGGCGCATGGAGCACCCAAACTCTTCCCTCAGGGGCGATGTATTCGCGCACGTCGGCGATGGGAATGCTCCGTCTTTGGTGGTCTGGACCGGCGAGGATGCGGGCATGGTCGATATCGACCACATCGAGGATCTCCGCAGAGTGGCCCTCATGGGCGAGCACGATGACCCGCTCTCGTAGCGGGCTTGTCGGTTCTGATCTCATCGGGTCTTCCCTCCCCACCAGCGACGATAGACCCACATGGCCGGGAAGAGGATAAAGAGCGCTCCCAGCGCTGCACCTGCTCCGACTTGGAAAAAATAACCGAATATCACCCCGGTACCCCCCTAAGACCTTTGGCTGTTAGCTCCCCGCCTACCACCACTGAATGCCATCCTTAGCGGCGAGGTAGATTCGGTAGACCGAACGAATGATGAGCAGCCAGGCGATGAGCACGAGACTGCCGATGAGACTTTCCACTACCCCCACCCACGCTGGGCCTAAGACCGCCACCCAACTGAAATAGTCCGATAACTGGATCCCCGCTCCGACCAAGGTCGAGAGATGGTTCAAGAAAGACAAGGCTTCATCCAACAATTGGTCGGGTAATTGGAACAGAGAATTGATAAAGTCTATCAATCGGATCCCCCCGAAGCCCCGAAGTTACTGATGAGCCGGATGACCGCAAGAGCGGTGAAAATCCAGATGCCAAAGCGCATAACATAGGCCACGTTGTTCAGCTGCAAAAGGCTAAAGACACTGGCCATATGCGTGAAGGGACTGGCCACATCCGCTGGCATAGTCGGTGCGGTCCCGGAGAACGAAAAGCCCGCCAGAGTCTGTATGAGCCCCCATATAAAGCTGAGTAATAAATGCACCAAAGCGACCATCAATTGCAGCAACAGATACAAGACATGGAACACTTTTTGGACAAAATAAAAGACCGCTCGAATCAAACCGAAGACTGGAGCAAATAAGGTCTCAAGCGCATGGACGAGGCCAGAGAGCAGTTGCTGCATCAGGGATGCCATCCCCGAGAGCAGGGCAGAAAAGAATCCCCCTATCGCCGAAATGGCGGATTGTACCAATCCTTGCAGCCAGCCCGCGAAACTGTTCCAGAGATTCGACAGCCAGTTCCAGAAGTCCGATGCGAACGAGGCCAGCATTACCGCAGGTCCTCAAACAATTCGACGATGAAATCTCTCAACATCAGGGCGATGCGAAGCACCGCAATCACGCCCAGGAAGGGCGCCAACCCCTGGAGATACGGTAGCGTCGCATTCCAGATCTCGCCTGGACTCATCCCTATCCCCCACCTCCAAAGTCATACGTGGGCCCGCTCGTGCCCCCTCCGACCGTATATCCCGGAGTGGGCTCCCCCGACTCCCCCGGGAGGGGCATTTCACCGGACGCGGACCCCGTGATCACAGGCACCGGCCCGCCCCCTGCTTCGGATGGTCCCGAAAAATTCGGCATGATACCCATGGGGGCCGTCCCCGGAGGGGCGTAATCCGGTCCGAGTGCCGCCCCTGGCGCGGTGAACCCAGGAAGAGGAGACGCCGTGAGCAGGGTCGGGGCGGAGGGAGTAAACCCAACTATCCCACTCTGACCCGGGACAGGTGGAGCACTGGCCGAGGTATGCGGCAAAGAGGCCAGGGGATCCTGAATGTTGAACGCCTGGCTAGAACTCATCGGCACCTCTATGGGCGTGAAGCCCTGGAGCAGATTCACCGATTCGGTACCGGGTTCAGGCGGATCCGAAGGCACAACGATGGTCGGCACGTTCAAAGCGGGCGGACCAGGCACCTCTGGAGGCGTGATGGAAGACGATGCCGAAATTTCATCGGTGTCCGTAGGCGGAGCGGGAATCGGTGGGAAAAGAGCCCCTATCTTCTGCGCGATCTCGCTCGTAATCGCGTTCCAGTCCGGAGGTGGGTAGTACACCGAGACATGCGTGGTCACATACGTGCTGCCACCGGAGACGCTCGTTCCCGTCGTAGCCGTGACGCCAGGCCCACTCGAACCAGGGCTCGGGGCGGAGGTCCCAGGGGAGTTAGCCCACGTGGGCGTCACCCAGAGAATCTCCCCCGTCGAGCTGAGTTCTCGGTCGGTGGACCACGTGTATTTCAGCCACCATTCCCCGGGAGACGAGCTGGAAGCGTTGGTGAGAAACGAAAGTCCCCAGGCGTCGGTCACATCCGACGGGAGGGCCACTTCTTTCCCCACGTCAGCACTCGTGAGCGTCCAGGTCGTCCCGGCCGTCCCGCCATTTGCGCCATAGGCATAAGCGGTCACCGTAATCGAATCCCCGGACGGTAAGGAGCCCTCGATTTCGACGTCTTGGAACACCGCCGAGGCGTTGTTCGCATTGGCCACGATTTCGCCATCCGTGTCCGCGCTGTCTTCTCCGGGGACCGAATCGGAATACGTGCCTGCGGAGCTCCATGAGCTGCCGACATACAGCGATTGGTCATACACGGCGGGCACGGAGGCCAACGCATGGACGGGAAAAGCAAGAGAGAGCGAAAAGGCGATGACGATACCGGCCAACCAGCGGATGGCTTTCCTCATGCCCCCTCGCTCCCCTTTCATTACGCCTTGGAATTGGTAAACAGCGACTTGATGAATCGGATAAGCAGACGGCCGACTGGGAACGCCAGGGCCAAAATGACGAATCCGGCAATCGACTCGTACAAAGCCGCCGAGTTGCTCAGCAGTTGCGACGCGCTGAAGCCCCAATCAATGCCAGACGACGGGATGATGCTCGTACTCATTCTTCATCCTCCTCCTCCCACTCTTCTTCCTCCCCAAAATAAGGGGAGATATGCTCATCGCCAGGGAGAACCATTCGCTTGATCAGGACGAAAATCCAACCGGCGAGTGCAGCCGCAAACATCAACAGGAGAACCGGCGCCGCCTGACTCATGAGCCAGGTCAGCACTTGATACAAGAACGGGAAGGCTCCCGTGGACCAAATCCCTTGTCCAGGGCTTGTCCAGGTAAACATGTCACTTGGCGCCTCGGATGGCTCGCACGATGAATCCGAGCACGAGTCCCATCACGGAAGCGGCCACGACGATGAGGATGAAGGGCGCACCCGAGGCAAGGAAGTTCTGGAATACCTGCCAAAAGAAGCTCCAGTCCCAGACATTGCCGAAGTACATGTCGCTACCTCCTCGAAAACTCCACGAGAGCTATCACCGTCGCCACCAACACCCCGAGGAAGAAGCAATATTCGAGCACCACAGGGTCCGAAAAGAACCACAAAAGCACCGAGGCGGAAACGTTAGTCATCGGCTCCAAACCTAGGCAGCAGCGCCACGATGCCTATCAGGGTCAGAGGGACCGACATCAGCAGCCACACCCCCTCACAAGCAGGTCCGGTGAGTACCTCCCACATCCCCATCACCTCCACCAAGCATCGGCGAACCAACGCAAGACGAGAATCGTTAGGATTCCGAGCAACAGGATGCCTAGAAGCACTTGCCCGAGGGTGACTTGGTAGGCCACGTAAAAGGCGGTATGCCCTACAGCGACCGTCTGTCCCAAGCTGGTCCCCAACGTTGGCTGCCTCCTTGATGG
Source organism: Alicyclobacillus sp. SP_1 (assembly GCF_024706985.1). Classification (GTDB taxonomy): domain Bacteria; phylum Bacillota; class Bacilli; order Alicyclobacillales; family Alicyclobacillaceae; genus Alicyclobacillus_I. Next base: position 68,936 of record NZ_JAMCCX010000007.1, read on the forward strand.
TCGGGGGGTCTCCCCGGCCCAGGTGTACTCCATTGCCCCGTGTCTCTATCCCAGTTTCCGCCATCTTCTCTGGGATGGAGAGAGTATACGACCAAACGCATTTTGGCGAATCGCATCCAGTACGGATTAGAGCGGTTTAGGCGGATATATCTCCCGATTTCATTGATTTTCGAGCGAATTCGCATACTACAAATTTTTTTTATCGTCGTGCCTGTCCAACCAACTCATCAGCCCGTACCCCCCGACGGCGACCACTTCCAAGCCCAATATCACGTTCCCGGGCTGGACATTCATCAGGTGGTGGTGCAGGTCGAAGACGTACATGTGGATCCAGACCGCTCGCCCCTGGCTGAGTATTTTACTGAGACTCACTCGACGTCCCCCTCCCTGGTGCCTCCTCGGCGCCGTTCCCGCACTGCTCCATTAAAGATCCTTAACTACGAAGTAGTTGTGTCAAAGACGGTCTGTTTGGGCGAGAGGAACATAGGGACTGGGGCCGTCTCGCCACTGAAGGAGTCGCTGCACGGCCTCCCCTTTGGTGCGCACATCATCGAGTCGGAGTTGGCGCACAAGCTCCACCAAATCCCTTTTATCCCATTTGCGGAGGTCCATTTCGGAGGCTCGTGTTAGGGATAGACGTGCTGCAACCGCCTTTTCTAAGCGCTCCGTGATGCGTTTTTCCGGGCCCAAGGGCGAGACTCCGAGTTCGGCGCAAAAGCGCCTTTTTGCGCCTGTTCCGATTTTTCCCACGCCGTGTTGGGCGAGCCTTTCGAGCGACCATACCCCATTTTCACACACCGACACCGACCCCTTATGGTATTGTGATTTTTACCTTTTAATGGATATCGGGTTTACAGGAACGGAATTTGCTCCCAAAAGACCCGCCTGTACTCCCCTCCGCAAGAGCACTTGGGCAGGGAGACCACGTGCCCCATCGCCCAAATGACTCGCTCCTCTCCGCACTTCTTGCACGCGAAATCATGCTCACGCAGGTTCTCCGTCTGCGGTCTATCGCAGTTCTGGATAGAGGTCATAGAATGCTTCGTAGCGCTCATCCCGCATGGCTCCTTTCTCCCTCAAGCCCCTCGGTTCCGCTTGCGGTTTCGTAGTCTTGGGGGGGAGAGTTTTCTCCCGCACCTCGGCTTCTTCAGCGCTCTGGATCCCTCGCAAACAGAGATGCTGGACGGTTCGGAAGGCGTAGGCCCAGGGCTTGTCACGTATCTTGGCCTCCTGAATAGCCCACTCGACCAGGTCCAGACGCATACCCTGGTGCACGTATCCGAGGAGCAGATCAACCTCACCGTCGTGCGGTTCGTGCCCGTAGTTTTTTTGCACCAAGCATTTAAGTTCCTCCCTCTCGCGCGGATGCGCGTAAGAGAGAGAGAGAGAGTCTTTGTCTATGTCTAAGTCTAGATCTTTAAGATCTTTAAAAGACTCCTTGTAGAAACTCGGAGTTTTTTCCGAGGCGGTTACTTCAGCGGTTACTTCACCGGTTACTTGGGCGGTTACTTGAATGGATACTTTCACATTCGTGAAAGTTACCACCTTGTATCTTCCATGCCCTTTTTTAGTCCCTTTATGGTATTGAATCAGCCCTTTTTGCACCAGTTGGTCCCGTGCTTTTTGGACCCCAATTTTGCTCATGCCGGTTAACGCCTGGAGTTGGCTCGTGCTCACTTGGAACCACTCTGACCAGCCCTCAAAGTTGCATACATCCATTAAGGCGTACCACAACACTATCTGGCCGGTTGGAGGGTGACTCCGAAGCGTCCAATTGGAAAACGCTCGCCACTCCTGGAAAAAGTTCATGAAAGGTCTCCTTTCCCAGAGTCAGAAGTCTCCTAAACCCCCTGCGGTCTTCTCCAATATCCGCAGCGTTCCGGTGTGATGCCGGATGCTGTAATCGAGCTCGTCCATTTTTTCCTTACAGATGCGGTAGATGTAGTGAGGCATGTCGTAGTGCTCACTTACCCAAGTTCCAATCGCTTCTCGCTCGCGCTTCAAGCTCTCAATGAGTTGACGGTCCACGCGGTTTTCCCTCCTTTCAGGGGAGCCTAGGCGCGCGGACGTACCAGAGCCCTCCCTCGGGGCCCTGGGGCGTCGCTGGCCAACAGCTGAACTCCCATGCATGTGCACCAGGGCACACCGTTCGGAACCAGTCGTACAGGGCACCTATGTCCCGTTGCGTCACCATAAAAAGGTGCAGAGTTCCTGCTAAGTATCTCTCTTGTTGCTCGGCCAACGACAAAACATCGCTCAACCGTTTCACTCCTGTATCTCCTCGAAGAGCCTAAGAAACTCGCCTTCGGAATACACTGTGAACACAGCCGGTAGCCCGTTAATCTTGGGCGAAACCAACCAATCCCCAGGATAGAGGCGGACCTTCATACCGTCGCAGTATAAGCAATAGGCCCTTTCGATGCAGCGACCCTCCCTACGCTCAATGGAGACCTCGAAGGGATACCGATGAATTTGTAAAGGGTCGAATTGGACAGCATCGTATCGTACCAGATTTTTACGCTTGTAGACCTTCACAACTCTCTCCCCTGCCCTTCTACTCATAGAACCGTGCATAGAGTTCAGCCTCCAGTATGCCAGGACACGCGGCACGCCTCCACTGAGCCTGAGACGAATTTCCAGTCCATGATCCTCATCTGGTAAGGGAAATGATGGTGTTGGTTCAAGTCGTAACTGGTGAGAATGGGAATCGTCGGGGTGCAGCAGGCGCACTGAGGGACCGTTGAGGGCTGCGTCATAGTCTTCCTCCTCTCTCGGTGAGTTGGTCGTCCCCTAGCCATCCCATAGCCTGTCCTATGCTGAGCCAGGCCTGTTTCGGCAGAGTGAGGAACGGGGCATCGAAATGACGGATGTGCTGACTTCCCACGTCATACTCGGTCTGTTGCTTGACCACGGCGGCCCCCATCGAGGGCCGGATCCATAAAGTCTTCCGGAGGGGACCAATCCTTACCTCGAAAACTTCGAAATCTTGGTCTTCAGACGGATGAGCCGATGGCACCATGATCCCTCCTTCTGGTATGATAAAGTGGCAATACCGTCTGCTTTTCGCCCGTCCTGCCCGACGGGCGTCTTCGCTATGCCCTCTTCCCTCAGCGAGTCCAAGAATCGACGCATGGAGCGGTCGACGGCTTCGTACATCCTTTGTTCGGCTTGTTTTTCCATAGGATCCTCCCCAATTGATTTTTTGCAGAGAAAATGATGTATAGTCGATCCAATCGTTGTCATATCGAGGATGCCGACGACACGGACGAGCGGAGATGCACTTCCTCAGTCGGTATGCCCAGGACCTTGCCGATGAACTCCCGTGTCACCGGCACTCTCTGCTCTTTCGCCGCCTGGAGAACCTGATCGATGCAACGTCGCCGAATCATTTCGACCTGTTGGGCAGCTGCCCGAAGTGCCGCTTCGGATGGCTGACCAATATGGACCACACGCAACTCTGACATGGGATCGCCTCCTCTTTGCACGATATGCAGCACCTGCGCGGTGGGTTATTGCGATGCAGCGGCCTGTTCCTCTTTTCCAGTAGCGGTGTTTGTGGTAGGATTACGACATAAAATGTCGTAAATATCGACATCGTAGAAATCACAGATGACGACCAAACGACTGAGTGGCGGTGCGTTTTCGTCCTGTTCCCAACGTTGCAGCTGTCGCACGGAAACATTGAGGGCTGCCGCAACTTCCGACTGCGTAAGTCCTTTAGAGAGGCGAATCTTCCTGAGATTCCCGCCAATCTGCACTGTATCACCTCCTTTGTCGCGAGTGACACCACATGTCACTCCTCGATAATAAAGGACACCAGATGTCATGTCAAGAACCGGGGAAGATAATTTGGATCTTTTCTCACGACGACTAAGCGAATTACTTTTTCAACAGGAAGAACAGAAAAAAGAAATTGCGCATAAACTCGACATCACGTATAGGCAACTTCACCGATACGAATCCGGACAAAGCAAACCAGATTACGACAGACTGCTAAAATTAGCGGATTATCTTGATGTCTCGATAGACTATCTCGTCGGCCGAAGCGACGAACCGAACATCACCACCCCTCGTCAACGTGACTAATATGGTCACATTATGGATGACTAATGTAGTCATGTCAAGCATTTGGAAGTGAGAATGTGGCTGATTTTTCTACAAGGCTTTCGGAGTTGATTGCCTTCGACGGGTGCCAAAAGAAAGACATCGCAGAATTCATTGGGGTCACTTACAGACAATTCCATCGTTATGAGACAGGAGAACAAAAGCCCGATTTTGATGGCCTCTTAAAGCTCGCCGAGTATTTTGGGGTTTCTTTGGATTACTTAGTTGGTCTATCCGACGACCCGCGCCGAGTTGAGGACCTCATCCCCGACGAACACGCCGCAGGTTCCGAGTGATTGAGGGAGGTGTGCAGATGGACAAGCTCGACCGGATTCTGGAGGCGCTGACTTCGCTGGAACAACGTCTAACGGATGTTAATCAGCTCGCGAAGGATTTGAAAAGAGAACAAGAGGAACTTAAAAACGCTACGAGCGGACTCTTAGAGATGCTAACTCGAACCGCCGGAAGGTATCTGCATTAAAAGTCGATTCTTACATCAATGTTTAACACAAAGTCATTTATTGAAAATATTTATAAATTAAGGAAGGGGTATGTTTGTGGCGAAAACAGCCGAAAGGAAAATTGAGGTATGTGAAGTAAAAATGAAGGAAAAAGGACGGTTCGATAAAGAAATTGTGTGGTTAGAAGACAAATTTAAAGAGACAATGGAGTTCCTATACAACTTAGACGATACAGAGAAAGGTTTTTATTACAAGCAAAACACAAAAGTGTGTTTTTTGGCGCAGATACAGTTTCAAGAGAAATATATTTTGGGTTTTTTGAAAAGCACTTCGTTTGGCACGAAACCCGATTTATTGGATTCACAGACTTTGACCAGCAGAATTAATACACGAGAAATTCATGAAGGAGACGAGCAAAAGACTCATTTTCTGGTTCGTCGTAGTGATGGAGCTATGTTTTTGGAAAAAGCGCAATCAAGGTGTGTGGGTAGAACAGATTTCGAAACATATATCCGTCGCAAAACAAAGGAATACCGAAAGAATATAGGCATTAGTAATTATTTCATCTCTCAATTGATCAATGGTGACTTTTTTGAGGAATTAGACAAGCTGCAAGATTTAAATGCAATTACCATAAAGCTAGACAGGGCGATTCAAAGTGGTCAAAATAAGGCTTTTGAAGCGATGTATGGAGAAGGAGAAGAAATAGGGACCGAAGTAACCACGTTAGGATTGCAAATGAAAAGAGGAAATGTTTTTTCGAAAGCACGAGCCAACAGGTATATTAAAGATAAGGTGCATGCCATAAAGAATGGCGCCGACATTACAAATATTCGAATTCGAGGCAAGCAAGATGGAAAGAGTAAATTGCTTGACTTTAGCAAAGTCACTGAAGAGATACCAGTTCAGGTAAATGTTGATGAAGGTAATTTGGTGAATTCTGAGCATATGTATTCTATACTTATAAATATCGCGACCACGAGGGAACCTCTAAGCAAAAGGGAGCCGCTCGACGATGAAGAAATTGGTGAAGACATGGATGACGACGAATAGACCGTACATGAGAGTCGCAAAAGTATATTTTTCTTTTTCTACTCTTTATGAATTAACGACGGATTTATTCATTCCAGCCCTTTTGGGTGCGTGTTTTTTTATCTTTTCGTTAATGTCTCATGCCACCTTCGATGAGTTCAGTCATTTCTCGATATCTGTTTTATCTCTCGGCGTCACTGTTATTGCAATCTTGGCGGGGTTTAATGTAGCGAGTATGGCTATGATCGGAGCTGCGCCAGGCAGTTTCATTAAAAACCTTGCAAAAGTAACATCGAATACCGAAATTAACGTGTTAGAGGGCCTCATGTCCATGTTTGCATGGGCTGTTCTTGTACAGATCATTGTCCTGGTGCTGTCTTTGATATACTTTTCTCTTACAAGATTTTTCGCCCCTTTTTCACTTCCTCATTCTCTCGAATCTGGCGAAGTCCCTGTCTTTGATTTATTTTTTTCAATAGGAATTTTTATTGCATTGCACTCTTTGTTCTTGTCAGCACGCAATGTAACTGCCATCTTCAAGATTATAGTGCGTTCTATGGAGGAAAACGAAAGGGACAACGAAAGTTGAGAGCAGCCCTCTACTCCCGAGTCTCAACCGCCATGCAAGCCGATGAAGGATTCTCCCTCGATGCGCAGCTGCAACGCTTGCGTGATTTTTGTGCTGGGCAGGATTGGCAGGTGGTCGGCGTGTACACCGATGCGGGAGCCAGCGCCAAGGACACCGAGCGCCCTGAGCTGCAACGGATGATGCAAGCCATCGTGGAAGGTGCCATGGATGTGGTGGTGGTCTACAAGTTGGACCGCCTCACCCGCTCCGTCCTGGACTTATACGAGCTCCTCCAATTTTTCGAAGACCACAAGGTCGGGTTTCGATCCGTGACCGAGGTCTTCGACACCACCTCGGCGATGGGTCGTCTCTTTGTGACCATCGTAGCGGCGTTGGCCCAGTGGGAGCGTGAACAATTGGGGGAGAGGACCAAGGCAGGGATGATTGAAATGACCCGTCAAGGGAGATGGTCTGGGGGGCGGGCCGCCTTCGGGTACAGTTACGACGGGGAGCTGCACGTAAACGAGTCGCAGGCTGAGGTCGTCCGGGATATCTTTGAGTGGTATACGAGTGGGCTCGGCCTGCGCACGATTTTAGCCCGTCTGAACGACCCCTCCCATCCCCGTCTGGCTCCTAGGCAAGCGTGGACCCTCAATGCCTTGAAATATTGCCTAAGAAACCCCCTTTACGCGGGATATGTGCGATACGGGTATCGGACTGTGGGCGGCCGACGAACAGGGACTCCCTTGATCCAACCGGGGCAGCACGAGCCCATTATTTCACGGGATCTCTGGGAGAAAGCGGAACAGATGAGGAAAGAAAGGGCCACCTTCCCAGTGCGGGCGGGCACCGGGTCTTTCCCCTTTTCGGGTGTTCTCCGGTGCTCTCTGTGTGGCGCCGCTATGTCTGGGAACACCGTCACACGCAAAGGCCGATCCTATCGTTATTATGTGTGCGGGACAAGTGCCCATTCCGGACTGTGTCCGCAAAAGCCCATCCGGGAGGACAAAGTAGAAGGATCTTTCCTTTCCGCCCTCAAGGAGTATCGCGACCGACTTTCCGTGGCCTCTGAGGGTGGTGTTCCGAGAAATATGGAGAATACCATGGCCGCCCTGCAAACGGAGCTAAAACAGGCAAAATTGCGCCGCTCACGATGGATGGATGCGTTTGGGGACGGGGTCATCAGCGGCGAGGAGCTTAGAGAGCATTTGGATGCCACGTCGGAGAGGATACGGAGACTGGAGAGTGAAATTGTGCGTCTAGAGGAGGCGTCTGGAGCCGACCTTCAACTCGTAAGAGACCTGGCGTTGTCGTTTGAGCAGGTATGGCCCTTAGCCCTCCCGGTCGAGCGCAAAGAACTTTTGCGGTCGCTGGTGGACCGAATGTACTTGGAACCGGAAGAACGTCTCCGGGTCGTATGGCGCGTTTAGGTATTTAAGGTGTCACGCGTTCGCATGGATTTTTTGGCTGGCTTTCCTTTGGTAGTCTACGTGCCCTGCTGCAAGAGAATGTGTTCCAAAAGTCCTGCATCAAATCCACTCTATGTCTTGTGTCGAAAACTGCGGCGTCCAGAGTGACTGGGCGTCTCAGTTTTTACGAAAGATAAACCGCTCCGGATGGGTTTCAGTCACGATGCCCATATTGTGAAGGCAACAGAAGGTATCGGCGTTTGCACTTAACTGACCACCATACCCGTATCCGCAACTGCGGTCATAAGCTGCATCGATGAGTTTTCGATAGAGGACAGCCAAACTGTGGCTACCATGGCTCCCGGCGGCGCAACGCTGCACGTAGTATGCATGCCACGGTCTGAAGACGTGCCCGGTCAAGACTCCCATCAGTGCCGGACCCTCCGTCAGCAGGCAAACTTCGAGACCGCTCGGTCGATAGGCATCTTGGCACCACAAGTCAGCAATCAAAGCTTCGACCAAGTCTCGGTCTGCCCCAATCCACTGCTTTGTCCGTTTCACCAAGAGTTTCGTTCGATCCGTTCCAAAGTACCATTCCACGTGCAAATGAGGTAGTCGGTCCTCCCCATCGTCCACTGGCTTGGTCTGCCACAATGCGTGACCAGCAACCGTCCGTATCTGAAGGTCCACTGTTGCATTCACCTCATTCTCTCGTTCGGTCCTCCTTTTTAGTCTGCCCGCTTTCAAATTGATTTTAAAACCACCATCTCGTCAAAAGTTCGCAATTTGCAAGATGGTCGATACATATCGTGCAGAGTGATTGTAATCCCATACGGCTTGCCAGGGGTTGTTGTCGAATCCGTCCACGCTTAACATGTGAGCAGCGCTGTAGATGGCATCTTCGACGTTGTCGATGTCGGGTGGTCCCGGTACTCCTGGTGCAGCGACGCCAAATTCGGCAAAAGTGGCAGGCATGAATTGCATCGGACCTTGTGCGCCAGCACACGATGTTATGGGTCCGCCGAGGGAAAAGTCAGTTTCTGTCTTGTGTATTGCGGCCAATACGGTCCAAGGGACTTTATAGCGTGCAGCAGCTTGCATGTAGATTGGGATGAGTTCAGCCGGAGCGTTTTTCAACAAACGCGGCATCGCAGGGGGGTGACTGGATGGATTGACCAAGCGGAGTTTCTGGCCTGGATAGATAGTGTCTCCGGAAAGATGATTGTCTTTTTGGATGCGCACTACTGGGATGCCGTACAGTTCGGAAAGCGCCCAAAGAGTGTTTCCTGATTGCACCGTATAATCAATGACGGTGGCGAGATGTCGCTCTGCTGCGTTTCGATGATGGGTCGGCGTGTTCCGCACGGTGTTCGCGTAAATGTGGCGTGTGATGGCCACTTTGAGAACAAGGTCGCGAACTATAGGAGTGTCCAAGCTCCGCCCGACGGACGGAACAAAACCTTGCAATGTGCGCGTTCGGATAGACCGGTAGGCAGTCAGGTCAAAGGATAAGGGCATGGGTTCTATGTCTCTCTGTAAGACGAGGGGTCTCTGTGATATTGGGTAGTCCTGTTGAATGCTTTGCCCGGGAATAGACAGAGTTTGCGGGGACAGTCCGCACCACAAGAAGGTCAGGATGAACGCAAACCAAATCCACAACGACTTGAGTTCAAATCGCACCGCCATCTTCCTCCTGTTCTCGAGTCTGCATGTTGATGCATACGCGAAACAGGCGGAGGCTAGTCCTAAATAGGCGAATTTAATTCTGAGGAGAATCTTCGGGATGGATACAAACCAGGTATGGTTCGAGTCGAACGGTGCCAACAACAGGCTTGGAAGAGATTCAATCGCCGTTGGCTCGGCCCGCCCCAACGTTGACGCGTACGTCACCAGGTCTCAGCGACACAAAAAGTCAGGGGGTTACTGGCTCATGCATCAGAACCCTCTGACCTGTCATACGCGTATCGGTACCTGTGTTTTGCTCAGCGAATTAAGACTCCTGAATGCGACACAAAACGGTGTCTGAGTGAACCTCGGCTCCTACGGTCACCAATATTTCGCTGAGTGTACCAGATACCTCTGATGGCACTTCAACGGTCACTTTGTCTGTGGTGACTTCGACAATACCGTCTCCTACGTGCACCGTTTCGCCAACATTTTTCAGCCATGCCGTAACCAAGCAAGAATCAACCGTTTCACCCAACTGAGGTAACTTTACATCGTACATCTGCAAGTCCTCCCGCCATCTAACAAAATCATTCTGATTGTTGCACTTTACCATCGTGTTGATAAGTCTATCATGCGGTATCGCGGTCAGCCAACTTTCGAGAATCGCAGTTTTTAAGCGTGGCCCCTCAATTGTATAGGCATGTTAAAAATCACATGGCTTTCGCGCACAGTCATCATCCCGGCGTCCACCATATTCTCCAACACAATACTTTCTCGTTTTCGTGCCAGTGGATAGGCATAGAACGGATCGTAATCACTGGGTGCATTAGGCAAGCCAGCCAACATCGCCAATTCGCCAAGATTGCAGGCATCAGGTCGTCTGCCAAAATACGTTTCTGCTGCGTTGTACAGACCATAGGCACCGTTCCCGAAGTAAATGACGTTTGCGTACAAGTCAAAGGTCTCTGGTTTTGACATGGTATCGTAGAGTCCGATCGCGTAAAGAGCCTGGCGAATTTTATAGCCCAACGTTTTTTGGTGGCGAATGATCGTGTTGTCGACTAATTGTTGGGTAATTGTCGAACCCCCTTCGACATAGCCGTCTTTTTCCACATCGACGACGAAGGAACGAAGTATACCTATTGGGTCAATACCGGGATCCCACGAAAATCGTCGATCCTCCGTCGCGATGACCGCCTCTTTGTAAAAGTGAGGAATTTCTGCGTACGGCACGATATGAACATGGTGTTCGCGAAACATTGCCGCTGCTGCGGTCTGTACTTTTTGTCGAATTGGAAATGAAGTGTGAAAGTAGACATTCAAACCGCCGAAGAACAATGATATTGTCAGCAATGCCCCGAACAACCATCGCAAGAAGCGACTGGACCGCAAGCCTGCATCACGCCTTTTCAGTGAATTTGCTGGAGTGGACCTTTGTCTGTTCAAAGATATGCGCCAAGAGTGCGCGGCGCGTCACCAGACCAGCAAAATTGTCATTGTCGACCAGACAAAGAAAGGGTTGATTGATGGAAAGTTGTACCGCTTTACGGACCGTATCGGTGGGCTGAATCGCGGGTACATGCGTGTTCATCAAGTTTCCCACTTGTAAGTCCGCGAGCCTCTCTACTTCGATTCGCTCAAGGCCAAGAATGGCATCTAAAATTATCGTTTTACTGATCGTGCCAACAACGCGAGTTCTACCGGATAAAACGGGTATCGCCGAATACCTCGTTTTAATCAAGACGAGCAAGGCGTGCTCTGCCGAATTCTTATCTTCAACGCAAGCCACATTTTGAGCCGGCATAATCAGTTTTGCAAATACCTCATTGTGAATCGGTCGATCCATCCAATCTAACATGCAATGCCACCGTCTTCCTGTGAACTGTGACTTTTAAAGCCCTATCCATTATACAGAATGGACCCGTTGTTTAGCTCTATCTCATTAGACAGTGTAACAGATGTCACGTAAGAATGGTCTTTCACGGTGCTCGCTCGTCTTCTGAGTCTTCTGCAGAATACCTGTCCTAATGTCCTCTAAAAAGGAGAAGAGGGACGTGATGTCCCCCTCCTTATCGGTCACGAATTGCTCTTTTGGAATCGAACGGAATGGGTTGGTTTCCGGTGCATCACTTCCGGGGCGATTCCGCCATCTTCCTGAAGCCGGTCGAGTGCGTCCAAAACGCTGTCCTGGTATGAGTCATCCACGTTGGATGACGAGTTCCACGAGTTGTCTAACTCTCGAGGTTCTTTCTCCATGACCAATCTCTCCTCCCGTTCACCTGAGCAAGGTGACTATCTTAGCTTGAGGAGTTAGGAAAGGAGCTATACCTCCCTGAGCGAACTCAGGGCATCGTGGAAAGCTTTTGGTACAAAAATGGAGCGACTGGATAAAGCGAATACTCTTTTGCATGTAACAATTGTTCTGTACTGCCGAGAAACAACAGACCTCCAGTTCGCAACGCTTTTGCAAATTCCGAGATGACGTGATGCTTCGCACCGTCGGTGAAATAGATGAGAACATTGCGGCATATGATGAGATCTAGCGCGCTCGGATACGGGTCAGACAGCAGATTGTGCTGCTGAAAATGCACCGATTCGGCAATCTCCCGGTTAATTTGCCATCCGACCGGGGTTTCCTGAAAATATGCCGCGAGTTCACTTTTTGTTACTTCACGGAGTTGGTGCTGTTGGTAAATACCTTGCCGTGCGTGGGACAATGCGGTGCTGTCGATGTCGGTTGCAAGAAGGTCGATTTCAGTTACGCCTGCTTGCGACGCGAGAATGCGAAGTGAGTATGGTTCTTCTCCAGTTGAACACGCCGCACTCCAAAACCGGAATGGGTGTGTCATCGGGCCTTTGAAAATGTACGTCGATAACATGGTCCAACGTTCTCTATTCCGAAAAAACTCCGAAACATTGATGGTCATTTTATCTAAGACTCGATGTAGCCATTCTGGTTGCAATGAGAGCTTCTCTGCAAATTGTGGATAGGTATCGCAGCCGAGCTGATTGCGAAGAGAAGTGAGTCGTCGTTCCATCTGAGGTCTTTTGTACAGGGAAAGGTCTATCCCTGTGAGGTGTAAAAAGTCAATCATAAATTGTTCGAATTCATCCATGCCATGACGTCTCCTCGTGGCTAGTGGAAATCAATGGTGTCAACATGCATCTTCGTATACTTGCCGATGAATAGGATGTCGTAACCGTTCATCGGCAGGAACCGAGTCTGGAGGGATACGGATGGCTCCAATGAAACTGGGGCTCGCTCTCAGTGGCGGTACTTTAAAGGCTGCGGCTCACATTGGTGTGTTAAAGGCACTACAGGAACTGAACATCAAACCCGATATGGTGGCAGGAACGAGCGCAGGAGGACTGGTCGCTGCCCTCTATACTCATGGATACAAAATCAACGATTTCCTGAAGATCATTGACCACTTTTCCCCAGAAAAATTAATGGACTACGGATTTCCGGTGATGTCCTCTCTCTACACGGTACTTCATCGACGACTGGCCAAACAGTCTTCTCTGCTTCGTGTCTATCCGCATGGCTTCATCCGAGGATTAAAGCTCCAAAGATATATTTGTGATTTGTTACAAAACCGAATTTGCGAGAAGCCGTTACTCGTGATTTCAACGGACTTACTGACTGGAAACCCAATCGTTTTCGCTGTGAATCGCGACGCACACGGAAAATTCACGCCCATTTCCTCCAAGGACCTGCCGACCGCCATTTTGGGATCGAGTGCGTTGCCGGGAATTTTCACGCCCGTTTCCTATCCCCCGTATTTACTAGTTGATGGCGCCATGCGCCACTACGTCCCAGTGGAGGCACTGCGGCAATGTGGCTGTACCAAAATTATCGCAGTCAACTTGTATCAACTTCCTAGAGACTACAGTCCAAAAACAACGGTCGACGTCCTAGCGAGATCGTTCGACATCTTGTTGCGCGAATCCATCGACAATGACACGCAACAACAAGATGTCTTTGTCCTCGAACCTCGTTTCACAAGTGCTTCGGTCTGGTCGTTGCGCGATATGAAGCAACACGTTCATCGCGGAGAGGTGGCTGTTGCAGAGGTTTTGCCCAAACTGCAACAGTTTCTCAGCAGTCGGACCCACGTTGACGCGAGCCCAAGAGACTCAGGTGAACATCGTTTCTAAGACGTGATGACTAACTGACCCAAACGTCCGAAGATTTTTCATAACGAATGAGTTGGTTGTCAAACCACAACGATATTTCTCGGTCGGCACTTTCGCTACTGTCTGAGCCGTGAATGATGTTCATCCCGATAGACAGACCAAAATCGCCGCGAATAGTGCCTGGTGCCGACTCTGATGGATTCGTTTTACCCATCATGGTACGTGCTACAGAGATGGCATTTTCACCTTGCCAGACCATGGCGAACACGGGAGAGGAGGTGATAAACGAGACCAATTCTCCAAAAAACGGGCGTTCTTTATGCTCTGCGTAATGCGCTTTAGCGGTTGCTTCATCCACTGACATGAGCTTGGCAGCCACTAAGCGAAGACCTCTCCGTTCGAACCGGGAAATCACTTCGCCAATGAGTCCTCTTTGAACCCCGTCTGGTTTGAGCATAATAAATGTCGATTCCAAGGCCAAGCAAAACAACTCCTTTTCATATATGTATCGCGCGTATTGTAGAGCATGAGACGATGTTTCTGCAACTGTGAAGTCAAAACAGCCGTTCGTAAACAAAGTCGGCGACCGTCTGTAACTCGACCCGCACCTCGGGAATGTCAATGCACTGCAAGTGTTGTACCGCTTTCGCCATACATTTCTTCGCTATTCCTCGTGCAGATTCAATGCAGCCAGAATCTCGCACGATTTGAATGGCTAAAGTCGCTTGTTCGCTCGTCATATCTTTTTGCACCAGACGTCTCAACTGTTCACCCACTGGTACATCGAGCGAAGCCAATAACGTCGGTAGCGTGAGATTTCCTTGGCGCAGGTCACCGGCTACTGGTTTCCCAACGTGAGATTCATCTCCTGAGAAGTCGAGTACATCGTCAATAATTTGAAATGCCATCCCAGTCCAATAACCAAAACGTCGCAATGCACTGACGTTTTGCGCAGAGGCACCTGCGGCCGAAGCGCCGAGACTGCAACTGACAGAAATGAGGAGTGCCGTCTTGCGTTCGATTCTCCGGAAGTAGGTACGAAGAGTCTGTGTCCAGTTGAACAAGTCTCTTATCTGCTCAATTTCACCGCGACACATTTTCGCAATTGCCGTTGAGAATTCCTGATGAATGTCGACTCTTTCAATGCGACTCAAAATACCAATCGCCCGGGCAAATAGGAAATCCCCTACGTACATAGCAGCACGATTTCCAAATTGGGCTTTCACAGTGGGTTGGCCGCGGCGTAATGACGAATCGTCGATGACGTCATCATGAACGAGCGTGGCCATGTGTATAAGCTCCAAGGCACAGGCGACGCGCTCCACATCTTCCGTGTTTTCGCGCTGCCCTAAGCTACCGCAAATAACAGCAAAAAGCGGCCTAATCCGCTTCCCACCCGCCTCCAATAAATGAAGCGCTGCCCGCGACAGTGTCGCTTGTTCGGAGTGAACTTCTCCGCGCAAGCGCAGTTCGACCGAATGCAAGCGAGACTCATATCGGTTGTAAACTTGTACGAAGCTCATGGTGCAGTCGACTCCTCTGGTTTCAATCCAATGTGCAGAGCCGCAATTCCACCTGTCAAGGCATAGCTTCGAACACGCTGTAGTCCCACTTCCCGAAAGATTCCTTCAAGGCGAATGCGGTCAGGAAAATCAGCCAAAGACTCGGGCAGCCATGCATACGGGGTCTTACTACCAACTGCCATCGCGCCTAGATATGGAAGTATTTTTTGAAAGTAAAAATAATACATTTGACGAAAAACGGGGATCTGCGGTTTGGACAGCTCCAAAGACACGACTGTGCCACCAGGTTTGATGACGCGCATCATTTCGGACAGACATTGTCTGACATCGGGAACGTTGCGCAGTGCAAATCCGATGGTCGCGACATCAAATTCATTATCTTGAAACGGCATTTCCATTGCATTTCCTTCAATAAACAGAACATGGTCGCTTGGAGTCTTCATCTCATTTTGGCGAACGCGAGCTACGTCGAGCATTTCCTTACAAAAGTCGAGTCCAACAACCCTTCCATCTTCACCCACGGTCTCCGCCAAGGCAAACGTCCAAGCCCCAGTACCTGCTGCTACGTCGAGTACTTTCCCAGCCGCAGGAATTTGCAATTGTCTCATGGCGAAACGCCGCCACAGGCGATGTTGCTGAAAACTCAGTACCGAATTCATGAAATCATATCGACCGGCAATCTGCGAAAACACCGAATGTACATGTTCTGCCTTATTGACGTTTTCTCGTACCATCACGAACTTCCTTCCGCCAACTTCATTACTTCTAGCATGTCTTTAAGAGGCTGGACATAGTCCGTCAGGGACGTGAGAATGGGGTCGTTTCTTGGTAACGGGGACAAACTCACCACTCGGTCCCACATTTCGGACAGCCAATCGTACGCTTGACGAAACGTCACATACCGCAACCCGTTTTTCACATGCAATTCGGTCTGCACAATGTAAGCTCGGACAAACGATTGAACATACATTTTCCACGGCTCATGGTTACCCAGAAAATGTTCCGCCAAGCTGTGTAAAATTTGTCCTTCCACGACTTCTCGCAACGACAAATAGGTAGCTGGCGTAAGCTTCCCATCTCTCGACAGCAAGGTCATCTTTGCTTCATTCGTCTTGGCAATACCATCGGACAATCGACAGAGCAACGCAAAATCCCCGCGAAAAGCGAGCATCCGATAATACTTGCTACTGTCATAGTCTCCTGCTAAGACAACCAGTTGCTGCCGTACGCCACGTTCACTGTCCACAGAATCGTGAATGGATAATCCCTGTTGAAGCAACAAAAAAGCGCTGAGAATGGCCAAGATATCGTTCTCTGCGAGACCAGCCGCTCGAAGGATGGCGAGGCCCACTTCGAAATGAAACTGACTTAGGGTTTGATTCATGTGTTGTGCAACTAAAAATGGATGCCGCATGTGCGACTGCACCTGTTTCTGAACAGAAAGAAACAACTGATTTACCTCGTCCGGCATCCATTCATCTCCTCGCGGCGAAAAGAGCATCCGTACAAACTCCCATCAATCCAAGCGCAATTATACCACACTAGGTACCATTGCATCCTGCTAGGTAAGTGTCACTCTAGTGGGGTGATTGTACCGTGTTTCGTGTATAGTTCTACCTTACCCCGTATTTTCATGGCTGATGTATGTTCCGTAAACTGAGCTATCATGATTTCACCTTTATCAAGTTTTTCGGAATGGTGGAACTTCGTTTCCGTCCCCCGCGTCATTCCTATGACTTGCACGCCGTTCTCTAGAGCCCGAATGACGAAATAATCCCCCTGTTCTACTCCATCAGACATGGATATCCTCCTATCCATTCAATCTATGTTACAGGCGTCTTGGGGTCGTTGCCCCCTCTTCAGTGCTTAAGACGGCAAATCGTTTCATCCTCAGTCAGATCTCGTTCGTTGAATAGCCTCCAAAGTTTCTTTCATCGATGCAAAAGCCAGCGTCTGTGACGCTGGCTTCTTGGTCGGAATGCCGGGATTCGAACCCGGGACCTCTACCTCCCCAAGGTAGCGCGCTACCAGGCTGCGCCACATCCCGCAATGGACACTGACCGTAAGTATACTATGACCTTTCTGCTTTTGCAATGCATTCAACGGTCTCTCTGTACAGGCAGCGACAAAATACAGAAGCGGACGAAGGACCGTGTGGTCGCTTCGTCCGTTCCAGGGGTTTACAAGATGATGGCAATCAGACCGCCGCTACCCTCGTTGATAATGCGTTGCAGAGTTTCCTTCAGCTTGTATTGAGCATTTTCGGGCATCAGGGACAGTTTTCCCGATATACCTTCGCGCACAATGGCAGCAAGAGACTTCCCGAAAATGTCGCTCTCCCAAATTTTCAGCGGGTTCTGTTCGAAGTCCTGCATTAAGTAACGAACAAGCTCTTCCGACTGGCGCTCAGTGCCAACGATGGGCGCGAACTCACTTTCTACATCCACCCGAATCATGTGAATCGATGGGGCAGTGGCTTTCAACCGTACACCGAAACGTGAACCCTGGCGAATGAGTTCCGGTTCATCTAAGGTCATTTCTTCAAGCGAAGGTGGGGCAATTCCATAACCAGTTAGCTTGACCATGCGCAGGGCTTCCGAGACTTTGTCGTACTCTTTCTTGGCATGAACGAAGTCTTTCATCATCCGCAGCAGTTGGTCTCGCCCAGTGATGTGAACGCCGACAACTTCAGTCAATACTTGGTCATAAAGCTCATCCGGTGCGGAAACATCGATAACCGCAATGCCTTGGCCCATATCCATATGCGACAGCCCTGCGTAAGAAACGACCTCGTATTTCGACAGATTCGATACCACTCGGTCAATGTCCCGGATTCTCCGAATATCTTGAATGGTTTCCCGCACCGTTTCCTGAAATTGCTTTCGCAACCAATGGTCTTCGTCCAGAACCATGACCCAATTTGGAAGGTTGACGCTTACCTCCTTGACTGGGAACTCGTAGAGAGCCTCGCGCAATACAGTATATATCTCTTGCGAAGTCACAGTCGCACAGGATAAGGCAATCACCGGTACGTCGTATTTGGCTGCAAGTTCAACTCTCAAATCCTGCGCACGTGGATGCTCGGGATGAGCGGAATTCACCAAAATGACGAAAGGCTTGCCAAGTTCCTTCAATTCCTCAACGACTCGCTCTTCTGCCTCCACATAACCTTCGCGGGGAATTTCTGCTACACTCCCGTCCGTCGTCACGACAATTCCAATGGTCGAGTGGTCTGCAATGACTTTTCGTGTGCCGATTTCTGCGGCCTCTTGAAAAGGCACTGGCTCATCAAACCACGGTGTGGTGACCATTCGTGGGCCGTTCTCATCTTCATATCCACGCGCTCCGGTGACTGCATATCCGACACAGTCGACCACGCGAATATTGACTTCCAAACCTTCTGCGACCTCTACTTCAACAGCTTGATTTGGAACAAACTTGGGTTCGGTCGTCATAATTGTTCGGCCTGCCGCACTTTGTGGAAGTTCGTCCACAGCCCGCGTTCTATCGGCTTCCTCCTTGATGTTCGGAAGCACAATTAATTCCATGAACTTCTTAATGAACGTGGACTTACCAGTGCGCACGGGGCCGACGACGCCGAGATAGACGTCTCCCCCCGTCCGCTCAGCTATGTCCCTGAATACGTCGAATTTTTCCACGCTTCCCCCTCCTCAAGATGACCGGCGCAGATTGCTTCGCCCGTACATACCGCCCCGAGCCACTGACAATCCTCCGCGGAATGTCCAAAGAATCGTTAGGACGGTTAATGTATATGCCCCGGCAGGCAATCTATGCTGATTGCGGCGATATTGGCTTGAGTTCAGGGTATGTAGTCCAAGCTGAAAACAGAACAAATAGGCTCGAGTTCCTAACCGACGGATGCAAAAATAGCATGCAGGTTTCGGCATGCTAATCTTGTTCCATTGCGTCTCAGTCTAGACCAATTCGATGTAACTCGCGGAGCGCGAAGCGCACACCGCTCGATTACGATTGAGTATGAGATCCATATTCTTCAGCGTCCAACAGCGAATTCAATTCGGATGGGTCACTCATCTCGACGACAATCATCCATCCAGCGTCATATGGCGACTGGTTTACTTTTTCTGGAGAGTCTTCTAAAGAAGAATTGACCTCAAGGATAGTACCAGACACCGGGGCGTACAAGTCGGAGACAGTTTTTACGGATTCCACAGTTCCAAAAGTAGAATTTGCAGACACCGTATCTCCTACGTTGGGAAGTTCGACGAACACAATATCTCCGAGTTCATCTTGCGCAAAATCAGTGATGCCTATCCGCACTTTGGTTCCTTCTACGTGAATCCATTCATGTTCTTTGGAATACTTCAAATGAGATGGCACTTGACTCATCAAAATCCCTCCACGACCCATTTCGATCATTGCGAATCATTGTTGTCCAAACAACACTGCTGCACCGACAGTGTATCAGGAAAGTAACGTTGATGCTATCGTGTTGACAGAAAACTCGAGGCCCTAAGCATAATTCTCTGACATTCTGTTTACTTCTCAAACCATGAGCCAATAGTAGGCGTTGCTGCTACGTCTTCAAGTTCTCCCGTTTTGCCCCGCTCCATCAATTTCCTAACAATGTCTCGAGGATTCGCGTTTTCAAACAGGACCTCACCCATCGCTTCGGCAATGGGCAATTTGATGTCATGTTCTGCCCCAAGCTCTAGCGCTCTTTTCGTAGCTTTTGCTCCTTCCACAACCATTCCTAACTTTTGAATTGCCTCGTCTAATGTAAACCCTTGTCCAATGAGTCGACCGGCTCGAAAGTTACGGCTGTGCTCACTCGTGCACGTGACAATTAAATCGCCCACCCCAGCTAAGCCAGAAAACGTCATGGGTGAGGCACCCAGCGCGACTCCCAGCCGTGTAAGTTCCGCCAATCCACGAGTCATCAAGGCCGCTTTCGCATTGTCGCCAAAGCCGAGTCCACTCGCTACCCCGACACTGAGCGCAATGACATTTTTAAGAGCTCCACCAACTTCCACGCCAACTCGGTCGGGATTTGTATAGACTCTCGTAAATGGGGTCATCAAGACGTCCTGGAGGGTCTCGACCACGGCCTGAGAGTATCCAGAGACGACCAGTGTCGTCGGCTGTTCGCGAATGACTTCCTCCGCGTGACTGGGGCCGCCGATGACGGTAATTCTCCGTGGCACGCCAAGCCTCTTGTGGAGAAATGCGCTCAGAACGACTTGCTCATCAGGGGCAAAGCCTTTGATGGCATGACAGATGTTTGTTTCGTCCGAGACATAAGGTCGTATGGTTTCCACTATTTCCGAAATAGCTGTGGAGGGAACACACAAAAATATCCAATTAGCTGATTTTAGACATTCTTGAATGGACATGGTCGCATAAACGCCGCTGTGAAGCAAAGCGCCAGGCAAGTAGCGCGCATTGCTGTGATGCTCATTAATATCCTCTACAATCGACCGCTGTCTTGACCATAGCCGGACGCGGTGACCATTGCTGGCCAGAACATGTGCTAACGCCGTTCCCCAGCTACCGGCTCCGACAACGCCCACACTGTGTGCAGGGAGATGCGGTTCACCTGTGCTCAAATGGTAAGCATCAGAGCTAAGAATGGTCGAACAGCCTCCTCTCTTTCCCTTGGGCCAATCGCACTAAATTTTCTCGATGCCGGTAGATGGCGAGAACTGCCGCTGCGGCGGAAAACAGCAATGCCCCTGTGCGATTCGTCAACAGTGCTAGAAATATGGGCGATAGCACCACGAAGGAGATAGCGCCCAAGGACACAAAACGCGTTACTGCGACCACAATGAGAGCCACAATACCAGCCAGCAGGGCCGGAAGTGGTAACAACACCAAGAACACACCGATGGTTGTCGCAATTCCCTTGCCGCCGCGAAAGCCAAAGAAAATGGGCCAGTTATGGCCGACAATGACGGCAAGACCCGCAACATATTCGACTGGGAGCGAATGATGGGTGAATGCGTATGCCACGTAGACTGAGACAGCTCCTTTTAGAGCGTCTAGGAGCAATACCAAGATGCCGTACTTCCAACCAAGAAGGCGCAACGTGTTGGTTGCCCCAGCATTGCCACTCCCATAGGAGCGGATGTCGACTCGTTTCACCACGCGGACAAGCAGAGTACTCACAGAAATAGAGCCAATGAGATAGGCAAGTAAAATTGACAATAGTGTGAGCATGCCATGAACCCCCTACACCGAATCGAAGGATGTTGGTACCTGTAGAAAATCGCGACCGTGCTATTGCGACTTATTTCGAACTAAGATTCGAATAGGAGTCCCTTCAAACCCGAATGCCTCTCTCAATTGGTTCTCCAGATATCGCTCATATGAAAAATGCATCAATTCTCTATCATTGACAAATAGTGCGAAGGTCGGAGGCTTAACGGATACCTGCGTCGCATAATATATCTTGAGTCGACGTCCCTTGTCACTTGGAGGTGCAACGGAGACCACAGCCTCCTGAATCAAGCCGTTCAGGGTCGATGTAGAAATACGCATGGCATGATTATTCGCTATATCGGCGGCCAGCGGCAAAATCTTCAACACCCTCTGTCGCGTCAGAGCAGATACAAACAAGACAGGTGCAAAGCGCATAAAAGGGAATTCCGCATGAATCATCTGTTCAAACTTGTGTGAGGTCTTATCATCTTTTTCTACAATATCCCACTTATTCACAAGAAACGCAACAGCGCGTCCCGCATCCAACGCATAGCCAGCGACTCTTTTGTCTTGTTCCGCTATGCCTTCCTTGCCGTCAAGTACGACGAACACGACATCCGACCGTTCAATGGCCCGCACTGCCCTCATGGCACTATATTTTTCGATCCGCTCATAGACTTTGCCGCGACGTCTCAGCCCAGCCGTATCAATGAGGATATAGGACTTATCGTCAACCGTGATCGGCGTGTCAATCGAATCTCTAGTGGTGCCGGCAATGTCGCTGACCATCACTCGATTGAATCCCATCAGAGCATTCACCAAAGACGATTTTCCGACATTTGGCCGCCCGACAAAAGAAACTCGAACAGAATCTTCATCGTCGAACAGTGCGTCGGACTCTGGAAAACTGCGAACCACTTCATCTAATACATCGCCCGTACCGATGCCATGCTCACTGGAAATCGGGATAGGTTCAGAAAAGCCCAATTCAAAGAACTCATAGCGAGCCGTGTGATGGGTTGGATGGTCCAACTTATTGACGGCTAAGATAATCGGCTTTCTTGATTTCCGAAGGATTTCTGCGACAGAACGATCCGCTTCTAACAAGCCAGCTTGTCCGTCTACGACGAAGACAATCACATCCGCCTCATCAATCGCTAATTCGGCTTGTACTCTGATGAGATTCGTGAATTCGTCCGCTTCGTCTAATTCAATACCGCCCGTGTCAATTAAATGAAATTCTCGTCCGTTCCACTCCGCTGAGGCGTATAACCGATCCCGTGTGACACCTGGCGTATCCTCAACAATCGAAAGGCGTTGGCCGATGATTCGATTAAACAGAGTGCTTTTCCCCACATTCGCGCGACCTACAATCGCAACGGTCGGTAAACTCATGAATTACTCCACCTTGACGGGCAATTTGACACGCGTTGACGTGTTGAAACATATCTCGATTCATCGTGGTCTGACTGCATGACCATCCAGAGAAGCAGACGGTCAAGAAACGGAACGACTTGCTGATATTCCATCTTGTAAGGTCGTTTCATATCTTCTACGCGGTGGCAGATGTTGCGTGTGCCCCAATATCCCCATAAATAACCCCAAACCAGTCGCAGGTACGACGGTCACTCGGGTTTGAAGTGCCTCTTCTACATCACTCACGCGAAGATCGTCCAAAAAAACGTCATCGTCATCCTTTAACATGATGTCCGGTAAAAGAATGGTGTCTAAACCATCCACATGTCCTCGTAAGTGGTCGATGATATCTGTCGCTGTCAGCAATCCGGTTACGGTGACATTGGTTCCATAGAAGTTATTCGTCACTGGAAAGACGGTGCATTGAACGGAGTGTTCCTTTGTAATGTCTGTCGTAATATCTTGAATCACCTGTTGCGCTGAGACACCGGTCACGATTCCCACGCTGCGATTCGGAACAGGCGAAAGACGGACGCAACTCTGTTTTGCTTGACTAATCTCTTCCAAAAACGTACGAATGACACCCACGCCGTTTTCAATTTGACCAAAGTCATCGTAGTACTCTTTGGGTGGCACATCTCGCTTTGCCATGACATACAGTTCATCGGCCGCATGGACAAATGAGACGCCAAGTTCGGTGCGAAGTTTCTCTTGCCACCGAGTGATTTGATGAATGGTTCGATCCGCTTCGACACTCGTGCACGGACGCAATTTATGCAATCCTCTGCGATGCTTTGTGAGGCCCACCGGAACGACCGAAAGTGATTGCACGTGCGGATAAAAGGTAGCCAAATCCTCAATGGTTCGGTCCAACTCTGGGCCGTCATTCCATTCTGGACAAAGGACTACCTGTGTGTTCATGACAATTTGATGCTCCGCGAGATAGGAAATTTGCTGTAGAATTTCGCCCGACCGACGATTGGCGAGCATCCTTACGCGCAGTTCAGGGTTCGTGGTGTGAACTGAAATGTTTAAGGGTGACATCTTCAGTTGTATGATTCGGTCTAAATCATCCTGCTTGACATTGGTGAGCGTCACAAAATTCCCGTGAAGAAACGACAAACGGTAATCGTCGTCTCGCACATTGAGAGTCTGTCTCATATTGGATGGAATCTGGTCAACAAAACAAAACACACATTTGTTATGACACAATTTCACTCTATCTAAAGTGGGATGTTCCCATTCCACCCCGAGGTCTTCATCATATAGTTTATCGACTTCTACAATCCATATCTCCCCAGAAGCCTTTTTGACTTCAAGTTCAATCTCTTCTGCAGCCATCGCAAACTGCAAGTCGACCAAGTCGCGGATAGTGACATCGTTGACGCGAACTAAGTCGTCGCCAGAGGTAAGACCCAATTCTTCCGCCAAGGAATTCGGTTGCACCTTATGAATGCGCGGCATTGTCATTACCTCCTCTCATGTGACGTCATCTCCCGATTATCTCAGTTGACTTCAGCAGCAGTCAAGTCGACGGCTGAAAGTTTTCGGATGACTCACGCCGAGAACGGCCTTCGCGCCGGAAAGAAAGAACCCTTTCCTCGCTGAAGGCCGCAATTCATCAACACGCCATTCAATTCATCGCATGAAATATTGAATAACCGTCAATTTCAGTCTCGTTTAAACAAGTCTCCAAACAAGTCTCCCAAGGTCGCGCCTGTTCCTTGCGTCGTCTCCGCTGGCTTTGATGGAGCTGGCGCTGGATTCGTACGTCCGTGCGATTCCCGACGGGTAGGCGCCGGACTCGATATCGGCTTTGGATCTGCCTCGCGGATAGACAACGAAATCCGCTTTCTGTCAGGGTCTACACCGAGAATCTTGACCTGAACGACATCTCCAGGTGCAACGGCTTCGCTCGGATGCCCAATTCGATGATGGGCAATCTGAGAGATGTGAACCAAGCCTTCTAAGCCAGGTTGCAGTTCGACAAAAACGCCGAAATCCACAACTCTCTTTACCGTTCCTTCCACCACGTCACCTTCGTGGAAGAGAGAGGCGTAACGCTCAAATGGGTCGGGCTCAGCCTGTTTGATGGACAAAGAAATCTTGCCCTTCTCTGGGTCTACTTTCAACACCTTTACGCGAACCACTTCGCCTTCTTTGACAACATCCGAAGGATGCTCAGCGTGACTCCACGACAGCTCCGATATATGTACCAAGCCATCCACTCCATGGACATCCACGAAAGCCCCAAATGTTGTAAGACGCTGCACGGTTCCCTCTAGAACCTGGCCCTCGGTTAGCTCTTGCATGACCTCAACGGCTTTCTCTTGCTGCTCGGCCTCAAGAACTGCCTTTCTCGACAGAATCAGCTTGTTGTGGGCAGCGTCTAGCTCCACAACCTTGACCTGAATTTGCTTTCCTTTAAAGTCTTGCAGGTCCCCGACGAACCGGAGATCCACGAGAGAAGCCGGGATGAAACCTCGCACCCCAACATCAGTGACCAAACCGCCTTTGACGACGTCTCTGACGGTGACTTCAAAGACCTCGCCGCGGTCAAACTTCGCTTGCAATTCATCCCAAGCTTCGCGGCTATCTGCTTGGCGTTTCGACAAAGTGACCAAGCCGCTTTCCCTATCAATCTGTTTTACGACTGCAATCAAGGTCTCTCCCACATGGACGACCTCGGAGGGGTCATCCGTAGGCAGGGCAGAAAGTTCCTTGGTTGGGATATGCCCTTCGAAACCATGTGGCAGATTCACTGTAACACCTTCTGAATCGACGGCGACTACTTCTCCTTTTATTAAATCCCCAATTTGGAGATTTGAATCCGTCAACATTTCCTGCAGGTCTTCCGACATCATATTTGCCTCCCCGATGAACGACTGAGGTGCCGAACGTGTTGTGTAACGAGAGCACTGCGCCGATATCATTCCCATTATCGCCCACGATAACTCAGTATGCAATGGACGACGTAATGCGATCGTTACACTACACGGTAGAGCCTCACTACTAATGTACTAAAGTCTCCTTCAATCTCCAAATGTCCTTTTCGCCTCTTCGTGCCCTAAGTCGACAAGTTGTTGAATTTTGTTCATTAAAGTGTTCACGATCTCCTGATTGGATTCTGATGGACTTGCATAATAGGGAGTTCCGAAGCGGATCGTCACCTTGCTAAATATTTTATAACTTCCAATGATCCCGATAGGCACGATGGGCTTTTCACTTCTCTTTGCAATCATTGCCACTCCTGGCATGCCTTTTCCGAGAACTCCCGTCTTCGAGCGATGTCCTTCCGGAAACATCATCAGGCAACCGCCTTGTTCGAGAACGTCGAAGGAAAACCGTAGTGCAGACCGGTCCTGTCCTCCGCGCCTTACCGGAAACCCCCCAATGGTCTTTAAAAGACTAGACGCTACAGGAAGTGCGAACAGCTCTTCTTTGGCCATGAACGAAACATAGCGCGAAAGGGTAATCCCGACGGTTGGCGGATCGAAATTGTGAATATGATTGCTGGCCAATATCACACCGCCTTCCCGAGGGACGTTCTCGGGGTGTACGACGCAGATGCGAAACAGAACGTGTAGGACAACATAGACCACGTAACGGCAAAACAGATAAACTGGATGGTAATATCGATTGACATACATCATGTTTTTAGAAGTCAAGGCAATCACGTGCCGTTCGCTTTCGCAGCATTTTTATTTCGATAAGAATGGTGTCTACCACAGTCTTCACATCCCTGTTGGTCGTGTCAATCACAATGGCGCCATCCGCCACTCGCAGCGGCGATATACTCCGTGTCGAATCGACCAAATCTCTTTCTACCAACGCCTTTTTTACCTCGGAAAAGCTGCTCATGTGTCCGTGGCGATTCATTTCTTGAAGACGTCTCTCAGCTCGTTCGTGTACGTCAGCAGTCAAGAAAATCTTTACATCTGCTTCAGGGAATACGACCGTTCCGATGTCACGTCCATCTACGACCATCTTTCTTCCCACAGCCAATTGGCGTTGCCAGTCGGTAATGATCTCGCGCACGCGGGAATGAACTGCAAGTTGTGGGACACATGTTGTAACTTCTGGCGAACGCAACTCGGGCCCCATGCGCCGACCATCAATCCCGATAATGAGTTCACGGTCTCTGGAAATCTGGAGGTCGATAGAGTGTGCCTGAAGTGCATCTAAAACCTGATCTTCAGATGTTGGAGAAATACCAAGATGAAGAACAAGCCACGTCCACGTGCGGTAGAGAGAACCGGTATCTAGATAAAAAATCCCCAAACTATCCGCCAAGGCGCGAGCGACGGTACTCTTCCCTGACCCAGCCGGGCCGTCAATCGCGATGGTCAAACTGCAATGGTCTTCCAACGACATATCCTCCATTCTTTCGCCATCGTGGTCACACATGCCGTTAACGGATCATCCGTTGGCGATTGAATGTAAATTGAATAATTTTTTGACGCGTGCTTTCCTTCATTCCGCGAAACTGAAGGGATGCTACGGCATAACCGCGGTCATTTCTCTCCCCCACGCGCGAGACGACCGCTTGCGTCAGTACGTCGAACGAGTTATTGGGTATTCTGAACTGAACATATACCTCTTGGCCCACGGTCAGTCGAACCGAGCGAGGAATCAACAGTGCAAGACCACCACCACTTAAGTCTCGAGAATACACGACTTCTTGCTGTTTAACCTCACCGCTCAGCCACCTCAACGTCACAGGCAAGTCCACTGGAACGCGGACGAATTCCCGTTTTTGATCTCGCTCCACGGTGCAGCGACTTGGCGGATATACTTGTAATGTCGGCATCGGCAGATATAAAATTTCGACAACCTCTGATTGGTATCGGTAGATGCATCCGTCGTAGGATTGATATTCAATCCACAACGGCGTTCCCTGAGCTACTTTGGCCGCCTTGCTGGAGGCCGTGTCGATGGGCATATGTAAATACATCCACTCGTCGTCGTGTTCTGCCACTTCCGAGCGAAAATACTGTTCCTCTTCTCGCGCAAAGCGAATTTTGATGTGCTGTCCCACTGCGGGTGTTAACGCCATTTGCATCACCGCCTGTCCAGTTCATTATCCCGATTATACTAGACAGTGTGCAATTGTGTATCGATGAAACGCAAATTGTCGTTCGTCACAACGGTCAGCAAATTAATCCAGATACCGGATGTCGAGGATGGCTTTTGACTTGTCACTGACCACCACGTCAAACGTATGTCCATGTTCAGTTCCGAGAATTGAAGTGGCCGGTATGTAGGCCCCGTCTGCTGCAGCATACCAAGCTGGACGATATACCTTCGGGTGGAAACTGGATGAGAACAATCCGGAGAACTGGTTGGAAGACATGACAGTCTGTGCCGCTGAGACCGGATTAACTTGGTGATTGAACCAAGATATCGCATTCATTCCAACTACGTGGTTGTTCACCAAATTGACTTTGACAACCACCGATTTTTTGTCGACCATGCGGTCGCCTTGCTTAGCAACGAAGGTAATATAACACACATTTCCAATTCGCGACGTATTTGTCCATACGAGACTTGAGAATCCACGTCGGTTGAGCCACGTTTTCGCAGCAGTACGCGCCTCTTCCACGTCATAACGGGCTGGTCCTTGCGAACTACTTTGCTCTTCATAAGCGACGACTTGATGATTCCGTTCAGACACCTGAAACCATGCCGCAGTACCATGAAGTTTGGCTTCGTAAGAGTGCAGGTCGGACGTGCCTGGAACCTGACCCACGCTTTGTACTTCTGTCATGGTCATCGGAAACGTGAATTTTTCGAGGGTATTCAAGGTTGATTTTGACATATGTGAGTGCGTCATCAACTCGTCGGTGCCGGATGCAGGAAGTTTGGGGCCCATGGGCGCGGAACTCTTCACTCCGCCCATCCATTGCTTCACCTTTCGATGAAAGTTATGGATGGTTGCTGAAAGGTCAGTCCCGTTATCATCCGACGAGTGCGTCAGTTTCGCAAGCTGCTCTTGCACGATGGTTGATGACCCTTGCCATGCCTGTAAGGTACTGAGCCGTTCTTTTTCGGTCACATTCGAACTTGCTTTCCATTGATTGATCTTTTCTGGGATTTGTGATAGTATGTGCAAGTTTTTTTGAAGCACGTCATTCGTACGTGGTAGATACGAAGCAGTTTCTTCGAGCGCTGTCGCCGTCGTGGTAAGTTTATCGAAACGAGCTTGTAAATCCTCATTGCGACGGAGAATCTCGGTCTCGAGCGCCTCCTGATCCACTTTTTGTGCATCCCAACGGGCTTGCTCTAAAGATATCGTGCGCGTCGCTTCGGCCTGGTTCTCTAACTGCTCATTATGTTGAGATTCCACAACACCAAAGGCGACAGCCGCTATACTGATAATTCCAAGGACGACGAGTGCTGAGCCTAACCAATAGGATGAACGAACCATGATTCGTGGATTCTCCTCTCCCTGCGTCAGCGCATGGCACTTTACACGCTGAAAAGGATTCCACCAAAAACACAAAATATGCCCGCTGACGCGCGGGCTCATCTCACAAACAGTCTACAAGTCATCATACGGGTCCTAGGAGTACATCAGGCATTATTGTAAGGTTTCGATATCGAAATCACTCTCGTTATCGCACAGGCACCGTTTAAAACCAGTCTCAATATTGCCTTTAACATCTCGAACTCCACGTAAAATAAATGTCTCTCCACACTTTTTGCAACGAATGTGTACTTTTACTCGCTGATTCTGAACAATCACCTCGTCGCTCACTCCCTCGCAAGTGAGTGTATCCATCCGCATGCCACTTTACCCCCCGAGAAGCAACTGTGAAATTACGAATACGGGACACCGTTCCGTGATAGGTTGCCCACAAAATTGAAAACATCGCTCATGGCTCAAATGACTTGGTGAATCTGCCCTCTTAAGACACAAGTTTGTGACGAACGACCGAGTTCACTAAACCCAACCGCGCCATCGGGCTGCTTCGGCCATTCGTTGTACACCAACGATATAGGCCGCAAGTCGCATATTGACCGAATATTTTTGAGACGCCGCATACACGGCAGAAAAACTTCGCTGCAGGACTCTCGAGAGATTTGTATCTACTTCACTGTCTGACCAGTAATAGCCCTGATTATTCTGTACCCATTCAAAGTATGACACGATGACTCCGCCTGAGTTACCTAAGACATCCGGAACCACAAGTACCCCGCGTCGGTCAAGAATATCCGTCGCGGCCATCGTCGTCGGTCCGTTCGCTGCTTCTACAACAATTGAAGCTTGAATGTTCGACGCATTGTCGGTCGTAATTTGATTTTCAATGGCTGCTGGCACTAGAATGTCACATGGAAGCTCCAGCAATTCCTTATTCGTGATGGTGTCTCTGTACAATTTCGTAACACTCCCAAAAGAGTCGCGACGCTCTAACAGTTCATCGACATCTAACCCGTTTGGCTGATAAAGAGCACCATATGCATCGGAAATGCCTACCACCAAAGCACCAGCGTCTTTCATATATTTAGCAAGATAACTTCCTGCGTTGCCAAATCCCTGAACAACAACTCTAGCTCCACTTAATTGAATTCCCTTGACGCGACAGGCTTCGTCTATACATATCGCAACGCCACGAGCCGTGGCTCTTTCCCGACCAACACTACCACCGAGCACAACTGGTTTGCCGGTTATAAAACCAGGAGAATCTGACTCACGAATCCGCGAGTATTCATCAAACATCCAAGCCATATTTTGGGAGTTTGAAAAGACATCCGGTGCAGGTATGTCTTTGGCCGGACCCACAATTTGACTAATAGCTCGAACGTATGCGCGACTTAACCGCTCTATTTCAGCGAAAGACATGTCACGAGGATCGCAAACTATGCCTCCTTTTCCTCCGCCATAGGGAAGGTCCGCAATACCGCATTTCACTGACATCCACATGGAAAGAGCTTGGATTTCCTCTTCATTCACATCCGGATGAAGTCGAATTCCGCCCTTTGTAGGCCCGACGGCATCATTGTGCTGAGCACGATAACCAGTAAACACTTTGACCGAGCCGTCATCCATCGTCACCGGAAAGCGTACAGTAAGGGTGCGCAACGGTTGACTCAGTAAGTTATAGAGGTCATCTCCGTATCCAAGGCGGTTTAAGGCTTCTTTAATCACCTGCTGTGTAGCGAGTAATACATTTAATGACTCCGCTGCTTCCACATGAGTTTCATTCGTACTCACATCAATACTCCTTTGGTCACGATGAACTGACGTCTACGCTGGAGATGGGTTGTCCAACCCTTTGGCATGTCGGAGGCTCTCTCCAAATATAGAGTTTACTCCGGCTTTGCAAATTTGTCATTCAGTTGTTGTAGTGCTTGTTCGGTCAAAACGCACTTTCCATACTCCTGTAGAAATGCCAAGGATGTATTTGAGGCATCTCCATATTCCGTCAGTACGTAATGCAAGTTGGGGTTTTGATCCAACTCCTCTTCCCCGTTTAGCACCAAGTAGTAATTCCCTTCATATGCGTACAAGGAGCAGAGAATATGCTCACCATTCATTGCAAATGCTACCCTTAAGACATCTTCAAAGTCGTAGAATTTAAAGGTTGTGACCTGCGGTTGCTCAAAGTCATAGGAATCGTCGTAATCCTCATCCAACTCTTCTTCTTCATCACTAATAGGTGGTACCGCAGGCACACGGGTCACAATAATTACAACGCCTTCAGAGGGCATGGTAAATGCCTCAACGGCAATCGGCCCAGATACCTCAAATCCCACCTCTGAATATGCCGTCTCCATCATGTCCCAAAAAAGCTCTTGAACTTTCTTACCATTTCTCCACAACTCGTCTTTATCGATACCCCGGAGAGCCAAATCTTCGTAACTGACAAAAATCCGCACCTTGTCTCGGGCGATGCGTTCTACCTTCATGCGCAACCCTCGCTTTCGGAAACGAAAAGACGCTCAACCCGCATAAATCAAGCGGCTTTCGAACGACTCCATATCGATGGATGTGCCCACTACTCGCCAAGCATCTGCGGAACCTGAACAGACGATGATGGATAGCATCGTGTCACTCCATTTAACAACTAAGGCCTGAGAAAATCAACTGGATTTCCGCTCAATTATATTGTGCAACAAGGTCACTGTATAGTTCTCAACAGGTTCGTCCAAAAGCATCTTTGTCAAAAGACGCATAGAAACGGCACCAAAATCGTACATGGGCTGTGCAATGACGGTCAGTTCGGGACGGACCATCGTCGCTAAACGCGTGTTGTCAAAAGCGATAATCCGTACATCTTCAGGAACAGAGTGTCCAGAGTCTTGAATGGCATGAACCGAAGCCAGCCCCAATTCATCACTCGCAGCAATCAACCCATCGATGTTTAATGTCTGAAACTCATCACGAAGCAACTGTATTGCATGTTCGTATCGACCTTCTCCAACATGCAGTACACGAAAATTGTGGTTATCCAGTTGTCGGCGCACACCATGTAGGCGATGGTCGGCAATCACTGAAATACCTTCATCCGATGTAACAAAGGCTATCCTTTTGCACCCTTTTTCCAGCAAATAATTTGCAGCATCCGCACCTGCTCGGCGATTGTCGATATTAACAGACGGAATGCGTCGTTCCGTATCCTCTGTCGCACACAGCACAACCGGAATTTGAGCGTCTTCAAATGCTTCAATATGTTCCCCACGGAGCGCGTTGGTCATGTAGAGGATACCATCCACCTGCTTCTCCCACATTGTTCCAATCAGACTGACTTCCCTTGGAATTTGTCCGTCAGAGTTCGCCAAGACGATGTGATAATCGTACATGGTCGCAATGTCTTCAATACCCCGCACAATCTCTGCTACGAACGCGGCAGAAACGTCTGGGACAATGACGCCAATGGTCCTCGTTCGCTTGCTCGCTAGGCCCCGAGCCACTGCATTCGGGCGATATCCCAGCTGTGAAATCGCCTCTAAAACACGGCGTTTGGTGTCGTCCTTAACGACAGCTGTGCCATTAATTACTCTCGAAACAGTCGCCATGGAGACCTTTGCTTCGCGTGCTACATCATATATTGTCACAGTCATCAGAGCCACTCCTAAGTGTAGTCATAGGAGAATGATATCAATGGAATAGAGTCTATAACAAGGAAGGTCAGCAAGATGGCGACGAAATATGCAAGTTTTCTTCAAACATCATGGCAATGAGAGACCGAGAATCTACATAAAAAGAGATTCATATCGACGACATGAATCTCTGACAGTTTCCATTCCAGTCCATTTGGTGCGGGTGAAGGGACTCGAACCCCCACGGTTTCCCGCCAGAACCTAAATCTGGTGCGTCTGCCAATTCCGCCACACCCGCATAGAAGGAAATCTCTCTCGCCTGGCAACGTCCTACCTTCCCAGGGGTCTGCACCCCAAGTATTCTCGGCGCTGGAGGTCTTCACGGT
>NZ_JAMCCX010000008.1 GCF_024706985.1 Alicyclobacillus sp. SP_1
ACAACCGAATCCCGCCTCCAATCGTATCATGTTTTTCGGGCTACGTCCAGCGGAAATTTACTGCGTTGTAGTGTTAAATGGCTCATCGAAATTCCGGTTTGTGCAGACAATTGAGAGAGCGTCCAATGATGCTCCTCACGCAAGCGTTTGGCCTTTTCTGCCAGACTCAATCCCATCATCTCCTGCAGACAACGTCCGTTTCATGCCGTATCATGAGTGTACACAAATGTGTACAGATGGAGCAAGCTCCAATTGTCGCGGCATGCGAAAGCAGAGGGTATTGCTGTAGATGGGGTCTTACGGTGCGTGATTGTCGCGAGAGACACTACCGCCATGCCTGTTGAAATTGATGACGGTTGACGGTATACAGTGCGAAGCTTTCGCCTGTCTCGAATTGCCGACGACGCAGATAGCGCAGGAATAAATCCTCGGGAAAGCGGGGTGGGGAGGTGTGGTCTCGACGTTGTGCTTCGAGCAGACAACCGTGCTCAGGCAGTTTGTCCCATGCCTTTCGAGCTTGTGTGTGATGGATTGGCACGAAGAACAGTGTTGCGTCAGCGGCCATGTCTTGAAATGCGATGCGGAGCAGACGGTGCTTGAGCATTGGGTTCCACCCGTTGCCACGGGCCTCTGGCAGAAGATATGTGCCGCCTTCTATGCAGGCCATTGACCCATCCCGTGTATTTGGGGCGGGTGGCATTAAGTGTATGTGGGCTAAACCGAGCAGTTTACCGCCCGTGAATATCGCAAAGGCATCGGCGGTAGCGGCAGTTCTGTCGAACTCGAGACCAAGAAACCACTCACTGATGTGTTCAAGTGTCACCCATTGTTTCGGCCAAGTGGGGTCTTCACAGTAGGTTGTGTGCATCTGCAAAAGGAGCGAAAACGAGAGCGGGTAAAACTCCAGTGGGTTGTCCCGTAGAGTGGTGCTCACGCTGAATTTGTCGTTATGGTGCATGGAATTCCCCACTTTCCCGTATGGTTCTCGTGAACGGACGTGACGAAGTTATTGTAGTGGATTTGCCACGGATGGTGCACATGAAGTCGCCGGAAACGGGTGCGGGCCAATGTACCGTCAAATATTTTTACAATTGAGCAAAAACAAGCGACATCGGGGCACCATGTCTGCTAATATTTATTCAATTGTAGAATTTGATGGAGTGGTTGAAATGTCCAATTTGGCAGAGAATGTGCGGAGGTACCGGCAGGAGAGAGCATGGAGCGTTCGTCAGTTAGCAGCGAAAGCAGGCGTCAGTGTGTCTTATATTTATGCCATTGAATCAGGAGTGCGTGGAAGTAACTTGGTGAAGTTAGCGAAAGTGGCGCAGGCCTTGGAAGTTTCGCTCAGCGCACTGTGGGACGAGGGTTCGTCATGAGAAGAAAAGAGTTTTTGTCTGAATTACAGCGCAGGCGCAAGGAGCGGGGGCTGACCCAGAGTGAGTTGGCAGACGGCATTGCCACGCAAAGTCTTGTATCTTTAATTGAAAAAGGGCGCATCATTCCCACCGAAGAGATGGCAAATGCTTTTGCCGCCCGTCTGCATTGTCATGTGGATGAATTGTTTCCGAAGTTGCAAATTCATCACGATGATCAAGGCGCAGAACGGAGAGCGTGGAAATTGTTTGTAAGGTGGGAGCTGGGAATTAAAGATAGAGCGCTAGCAAAGGAAGTTCAGTCCATGGAGCAGTCTCCAGCAGCGCGGGTCTATTCCGACTATCTTTTCCTCAGGCAGGAAAATGCAGTACCGCATGCGAAACTTTATGAAATCGAGGATTCGATGGATGCATCGCGACTCGAACGGCAGCCGCAATGTTTGGTGTCCCTCGATGCCAATATCATTGTTCCGGCTAGTTTGCGGTTGTGGATTGTTGATGCTGCCAGTCGTGTCTACCTCTATGAGAGGCTGGAGCGCAAGACTGCGGCCGCTTGCTGGCGTCAACAGGAGGTTCAGTACCTTACCGTCCTGGAGGGTCTCCACGCCCAAGTCGAACTTCTTGGTCTTCTCAAGGAGACGCTGATAAACTCTTTACAAGGAGGAGAAACCTTTGTCAACGGAAGCGGAGATGGGCTATGAAGATGCGATTCGCCAAGTGACCAAAAGTCTACAGAGGCGTCGCAATGCCTTGATGGAAACTGCAGAAAAAGACCCAACGCGCGCCGCTTTCATCGCCGAGCGTGTGGAAGAGATTGACCATCTTCTTCAAATTGTTGAGTCGTTGCACCGGTGACTCATTCGACCGCGAAAGGATGCAGTGGACCGGTGAGGAATTTTCTCACATTCCGCCACGGATTCCATACTCAATGTGCTGGGCTTGTGATACGATGACGGTAG
Source organism: Alicyclobacillus sp. SP_1 (assembly GCF_024706985.1). GTDB lineage: Bacteria > Bacillota > Bacilli > Alicyclobacillales > Alicyclobacillaceae > Alicyclobacillus_I. The sequence continues at coordinate 2,333 of NZ_JAMCCX010000008.1, forward strand.
AACTGGTGCAGACATTCACAGGATACTTTCGGACGATTGGTACATGGTTCGCTGGGATGAATTAGGACGTGCCATCTTTCCTTGAGGGATTGACGCAAAATGGCTTTTGAAAAGTTGCAAGATATTCATGTGGACCGTTTGTTTCAGGCGATTCTCAAATTGGAGTCCGTGGAGGAGTGCTATCGCTTTTTTGATGATCTCTGTACAATTGGAGAAATCAAGTCTTTGGCGCAGCGCTTGGAAGTGGCACGCATGCTAGACAAGGGTTTTACGTATCATCAGATTGAAGAAGAGACTGGCGCGAGTACAGCCACTATCAGTCGCGTCAAGCGATGCCTTCATTACGGTTCCGATGGCTATATGGACATGTTGAGAAAGTTAGCCGAAGAAGAGTGAGAAACAGTCAACGAAAATATGACGTCCGCAGAGAGGCGGATGGTATGGGGATAGAGCGATGATTGATAGATGGGGTCGTGAACGCATTGAATTCATTGCAGACCCAGTTGATTTTTTTGATGTTTTGGAACAGGCAGACTGGCACCGTGAATTACAGATGACATCGCTCCATATGGCGAGCCTGCGAGATGGAGATGAGGCACTCGATATTGGATGTGGCGCGGGATGGCTAGGGCTATATCTCGCTCATCGGTCAGACATCACCTATCTAGCAGACAAGTCCCCGCGCATGGTCGAACGGGCTCGTTACAACGCACAGACTTGCAAAATTGACAACGTGCGCTGTTTGGTCGCAGATGTGTTTGACCTTCCTTTTGTCGACAATAAATTTACAGCCATTTTTTGTGTGAATCTATTATTTACATTGCCGGAACCTGAAAAGGCGATCACCGAAATGATGCGCGTACTCAAACCAGGAGGTCGCCTTATTCTCATCAACCCGTCGCAAAAGATGAATGCATGGACGGCGATGCAATACTGTCATGACCAGGGTATCACGAGACTGCAAAGAGACACATTTGTCTCGTTAGGAGCTGCGGCAGCCCGTAGCAATCCCATGATGATTCGGGCCTTGGAGAATCCACAGGTGCAAGACGCGGAGATTCGTCAGCACTTTATGCTGAGTGGGTTGATTAACTTTGTTCGCATTGTCAAGTTTGATCCGGAGGCTGTGGAGTGATTCATGGACTCGGGTAAGCGGGCTGAGCGGTGTTATAAGGTCTGGCATTTTCAATGAGTCGAGCCTATTCGACAAATTTGAAGCGTTTCTTCATATTATGTGGTAAGCTATTCGGGTGGATTCAACATTTTCTGAGATTTTGAGGTATCCATGGACGGTTTACGGGGAGACGAGCTGTTGCAAGACATTTTTCTACAGTCGATTCCTTGTGGCGGTCAATCACTCACATTAAGGTAGGAGACGAAGAATGAGCCTTCTGGATAAGGTGCAGGAACTGGGCAAGCTGTTGCGGTCGTCCAACGACCAAGTGGATTTTCACGAAGTCGCAGAGTTTTTGAGCAAGGTTATGGTGAGCAATGTGTACATTGTTGGCCGCAAAGGGAAAATATTGGGATACGGCGTGGCAGAGCATGCTCTGACCGAAGAATGGCTGGACATCATGACACGGGAGCAAAGGTTTCCCGGAGACTTCAATAAACATCTTCTGAGAATTGAGCAGACGATTGCCAACTTAGAAGACAAAGAGCCGTTTTATGTCTTTTCCCCTGAAGAGAATGAAAGCTTTCGGTCGAAATATATCGCTGTTGCTCCAGTCAGTGGAGCGCGAGAGCGTCAAGGAACGCTCGTTTTCGCTCGAGCATCGCAACCGTTCAATGAAGATGATATGGTGCTTGCCGAATACAGCGCTTCCATTGTCGCTCTAGAAGTCGTGCATTCCCGTCAACAGCGAAAAGAGGAAGAAAGTCGTCAGAGAGCGCTCGCGCATTTGGCGGTGGAGTCTCTCTCGTTCTCGGAGTTGCAGGCTGCGAAATACTTGTTGGATGCGGTACGCGAGTCTTCGGATGGTATCGTCGTCAGCAGTCAGATTGCTGATGAGCATGGCGTGACCCGTTCGGTGATTGTCAACAGCATTCGCAAATTGGAAAGTGCAGGAACGATGGAAAGTCGTTCACTGGGAATGAAGGGGACTCATTTGCGGGTGCTGAATCCGTACGTGGAGGACGAGATTATCCGACAATTTGAGCGCTGACATCCAGTGCGCGCGAGAGAGCAAAAGGACGTGCTTTGAGGGCTTTGCAGGAGCGAGGAGCGCGTGTTCTGCTTTGTGCAGGGTGGGTAGTATAGGATTAAGAAAGCAAAGATAAAAGGCAGGTCACCGCAGATATTGGCTGCGAGACCTGTCTTATTCGGTGTTGCGGCGTGTGCGAAGACACCTTGAGGCGAGGCGCTTACGAAAGGACCTCGCCTACATCGGCAGGCTCTAGACAAGATTAGTCTGCCAATGCGTTAGGAAGACCGAGGTAATAGTGGCAGAGGGTTCGCATCCCCAAGCGGAAATTTTCGATTGAAAAGTGCTCATTCGGCGCATGAAAGTTTTCGTCGGGTAAGGCAAACCCCATCAGTACGACCGGAATGTGCAACAGGCGGTCAAAGACTTCCACGATTGGAATGGAGCCACCGCCTCGCGTGAAGCTTGCAGTCACGCCGTATGCTTGTTCATATGCTTTAGCCGCCAATTGAATGGCTGGATGAGTGAATGGCGTGACATATGGGTGCCCAGAGTCGTGACGTGTTATCGATATTTTCGCGCCAGTTGGTGCATGCTGCTTCACATGGTCCTCGAGGCGGCGGAGTATGTCTTCCGGATTTTGATTGGGTACCAGTCGGCAGGTGATTTTTGCGTGAGCTTCCCGAGGAATAACCGTCTTGGTCCCTTCACCTTGAAACCCACCATAGATACCGTTGATTTCTAATGTGGGGCGGACCCACAGTCGTTCCAAAGTACTGTATCCAGGTTCGCCGTGCAGTGCGGACAATCCGAGTGCGTTGCGATAGGTTTCATCATTGTGGTCTAGGGCGTGAAACTCCGCGCGTTCTTCCGGTGATACGTCAGCCACTTGGTCATAAAATCCATCCACAAGAACGCGCCCGTCGGTGTCATGCAGGGTACCGAGCAACTCGACAAGAGCATGTACCGCATTGGGCACAGCACCGCCAAACAGTCCACTGTGTAAATCGCTGTTCGCTGTGGTCACGTCGATTTGTACTGCTGCTAAGCCGCGCAGGCCATAACAGATGGTGGGCTGGTTTGGCCCGAGCATCCCGGTGTCCGAGATGAGCAAAACATCCGCCGCAAAGCGTTCGGCGTTTTGCTCAAGAAATTCAGGCAGATGCGCACTGCCTATTTCCTCTTCACCTTCGATGCAAAATTTGATGTTGACCGGTAGGCTACCGTCGGTCACGAGCAGCGCTTGTAGAGCTTTCAGGTGCATGAAGACTTGGCCTTTGTCGTCGCTTGCTCCGCGGGCATAGATTTTACCGTCGCGGATGGTCGGTTCGAACGGCGGAGTCGTCCAGAGCTCGAGCGGATCGACTGGCTGTACGTCATAATGGCCGTAGACTAAGACAGTCGGCTTGCCGACCGCGCCCATCCACTCTGCGTAAACGACTGGGTTGCCACGCGTTGGCAGCAATTCGGCGCGGGAAAATCCGAGTTGCTCGAGCTGAGTGCGCAGGTACTCAGCCGTCTGCAGGATATCGGCTTTGTGTCCGGACAGAGCTGAAATGCTCGGAAAGCGCAATAGTTCAAACAGTTCTGCGAGGTGTTCTGCCTCGTGAGTTTGTAGATACTCTTCATAGTTCATCGGATAATGCCTCCTTTTCAGTTCCCATCGGTCCATTCTTTTGTCAGGATGCGGGGCACTCTGTATACTGGAGTTGAGGCTTCTGCGATGGTCTGTGCGGACAAATCAAGGCGCCCCATTGGACTCTACACCTGCACGAAGAAGAGTGTCAAATTATGCTGGGAGTGAATTTTGTGCGCAACATGGACCGCATTGCACAAGAATTGACCAGTCACAGCATGCGCGTCTTTCAAGGATGCGCGTGCCATCCCGAGCCAGAGGCTATCAATCGCATGGTAAAAGCCCTGCGCAGTGCGCTCTTGCCAAATTATTTTCCACACCATGCCGGAACGGCGATGGGCGAGGTGAAGCCTGCGTTAGAGGAACTGTTTGTCTTACTGTCGGGCCAAATTCATCGCGCCTTGTACCGACAGTGTTATGACAAGGAAGGTTCAGAAGAGACGCGCCGCGCCGCAGAGGAGAAGGCGGCCACCGTCATCGAGCAGATGCCACTTCTTCAAGAGATGTTGTATGAAGATGTGGTGGAGACCCATCATGGAGATCCCGCTGCGTCCGGCTACGACGAGATCATCCTGACTTACCCTGGCTTACTTGCGTTGACTATTTACCGCACCGCGCATGTTATGGTCGGACTCGATATTCCACTTTTGCCGCGCATGATGACGGAGTACGGGCATCGACTGACAGGGGTCGACCTCCATCCAGGTGCCAAAATTGGCCGTAGCATCATGATTGACCACGGCACCGGTATTGTTGTAGGCGAGACGGCCGTGGTGGGGAGTCACGTTAAAATTTATCAAGGGGTCACTCTTGGCGCGCTCTATTTCCCGCGTGACGAAGTCGGTGCGATGGACCGCCAGACCAAGCGCCATCCGACTGTGGAGGATTACGCCGTGCTTTACGCCAATGCTACCGTGCTCGGCGGCGAGACAGTCATCGGGCATCACAGCGTCATTGGCAGCAACGCTTGGGTAACCGCGTCTGTCGAGCCGTATTCTAAAGTTCTCTACCAGGGAGAGCCTGTGGTCATACCGCGGAAAAGCCGAGTCTGACGCGTGTGGATGGCTCAAAGCACCGCATCGGAAACCTCATGAGAACAAGATTTCAGCGCGTGTTCCACACCGTCGACCGGAAAGGTTGACACATTGGACAAAGTTTTTTGTCCCAAGGCGGCTGTACCCTTTGATTTTTCTCTACTAAGTGTGGTACTTTACCAGTAACCCTTTACCTCTATTTTGGCCCACCCATCCGGTGAGCCACTTTTTTGTCAGCAAGTGTCGTTTTTTGCGAATCTTGTTTCTGTCTCATGAGACGAGGAAGGCGGACAGAGCGCATGGGTAGAAGGCGAAAGTAGCGCTCTCTTCTACTTGGGCAGCATGCATCTTGCAGAGCATGCGTTGGCCTCTTGTGATACAAGGAAATCGAGCGTATACTTGTCACTGTAAGGATGCTTACAATTGAATAGTTCCTTCGGGGCAGGGTGAGGTGCGTCAGCAGTCCGCGCATGGGCGGCAAGAACGCAGAGTGTGTGCTGGGTGTAGACAAACCAATTCCCGATCGGTGGTGACAGATGCAGACGCTGCAACTGGAGTCCACGAGTCGGAAGTTCGTGTCGGCGATGGCTGGACGGACTGAGACATGAACTGGTGAAATTCCAGTACCGACGGTATAGTCCGGATGAAAGAAGGAGTCAGGTGCAGCCATTCGCTGTGCCTAAGGTGTCATGTCTGACAAAAGCCCCCTAGGATTGCCTATGCGGGTTTTTTTGTGTGGATTTTCGATGGCCTCACAGACTCCCGGTTGTGTTGGTTATTTGCAACGAGCAGTAGTTCAATGGGTTTGCTCCGGAGTCTGGTGACATGCTGACACACGGAGTGAACCGGAAGGAACGAGGTGGCACCGCGGTGGAGACAATGACCCCATCCTCCTTTTGCGAAGATTCCTGGCGTCACAGACGAGCCTTGTCGACGACGGATGAAGCGTATATGGAGCAGGCAATTTTGCTGGCGCGCGCGGGGATTGGACAGACGTACCCAAATCCGGCGGTGGGCTGCGTACTCGTGCGGGATGGACGAGTGGTGGGACAGGGCGCTCATTTGAAAGCAGGCGGGCCACATGCCGAAATTCATGCCTTGGCCGAGGCTGGAGAGGCCGCAGCGGGATCGACCGCATATGTGACCTTAGAGCCATGTAGCCATCACGGACGCACGCCGCCCTGTGCAGACGCACTGATTGCAGCCGGAGTTGCGAGAGTCGTTATAGCTTTGGTCGATCCCGATGTGCGCGTGGCAGGTCGTGGGGTCGATCGGTTGCGGTCGGCAGGCATAGACGTTGTGGTCGGGGTCTTGGCAGCTGCCAGCGAGCGATTGAATGAGCCGTACCTGTTCTTCAAGCGAACTGGGTTACCGCACGTGTTGTGGAAGTCGGCAGTGACTCTGGATGGGCGCCTGGCCGCCGATTCGGGGCAAAGTCAGTGGGTTACAGGTTCAGCCGCTAGGGCGGAAGTGCAGGCTTTGCGCCGGCAAGTGGCTGCGATTGTGACGGGTGTTGGGACGCTGTTGGCGGACAACCCGGAGTTGACGATACGCGGGCCAGACCACGTGCCGGAGGCGAGTGAGCGGCAACCTGTGCGGGTGGTGCTCGACACGCATTTACGCACGCCAGCGACGGCCAAGTTGCTTGGTGCGCCGGGAAGAACGGTGATTTTCGCGAGCCCGGCCGCAGTGGCAGCGAAGAAGGAGCAGGTATTGGAGCTTGAGAAGGCCGGGCATGTAGAGGTTCGGCCCGTGCAGACCGCCGCTTCCGGGCTGGACCTGGATGCGGTCCTCTGCCAGCTGGCGCGTATGAATCTGTGGTCCGTGTTGCTTGAAACGGGACCCACGCTGGCTTCCTCGTTTTTGCAACTGGGCCGAGTGCAGAGAGTGGCGCTCTTTTACGCGCCGAAGTTGCTGCTGTCCGGTCTGCCCATGCTGCAGGGTGCGCCCGTCACGCAACACATGGATGAGGCGCTGCAACTCACAGACGTGGAGTGGCGCCGAGTCGGGGATGATTTTTTGGTGGAAGGGCGCGTTCTGGAAAGGGGCGAGTAGATGTTTACGGGACTCGTGGAAGAACTCGCGAGAGTAGAAGACATTCGGACGAGTGCAGCGGGATCGACCATCCAACTGGCGGCGGCGGTGGTTCTTGCGGATGTGCACGTGGGTGACTCCATCGCGGTCAATGGAGTGTGTTTGACGGTCGTCCGGCACGATGCGCACTCGTTCGTGGTGGAAGCGGTGCCGGAGACCATGCGCCGGACCACGCTTGGCAGCCTTCGTCGGGGCGACGCGGTTCATGTGGAGCGCGCGGTCGCTGTTGGCGGTAGGCTCGGTGGGCACATGGTGTCCGGGCACGTGGACGGACTTGGAACCGTGGTGTTTGCGCGCCAAGACGGCACGGCCGTGGTCCTGTCCATCGCCGCAGACGAGAGCCTGTTGCGCTATGTGGTCGAAAAAGGGTCGATTTGCGTGGACGGCGTGTCTTTGACGGTGATGGATGTGAAGGATGGTCAGTTTCAGGTGTCGGTTATTCCTCACACGGGCCAGGTCACGTTGCTGGGCAGTGCGACACCGGGCAGACAGGTGAATTTGGAGTGCGATGTGCTTGCGAAGTATGCGGAAAAATGGATGCGTGCGTTGGCGACCGAACGTCCTTCAGGTGCACGTTCTGGGGTGAGTCGCGAGTTGCTGGCTGAACACGGATATCTTGGATGATGCGGGGGATGCACGATGCTGTCTACGATTGAAGAGGCACTGGTTGACCTGCGCTCGGGCCGGCCAGTTATAGTGGTGGATGACGAAGACCGCGAAAATGAAGGCGATTTTGTGGTGCTCGGCGAGTTTGCCGATGCTTCGATGGTCAATTTGATGATTACGCGCGGGCGCGGACTTCTCTGCGTACCGATAACTCCGGACCGTGCAGAAGCTCTCGGTTTTTCGGCCATGGTGGCGAACAATACGGACGTTCACGGAACGGCGTTCACCATCTCCGTGGACGAGGCTCATACGCGTACCGGCATTTCCGCTCATGAGCGCGCGCAGACGATTGCTGCGATTGTCTCGGCTGACGCCAAGCCGGAGCACTTTCGGCGGCCAGGCCACATCTTTCCCTTGGTCGCAAAAGAAGGGGGTGTGTTGCGCCGGGCGGGTCACACAGAGGCTGCGGTCGATCTCGCTAAGCTCGCGGGTGCTCCTCCGGTTGGCGTCATCTGTGAAATTCTCAATGACGACGGGACCATGGCCCGTCTGCCGGAACTGCTCAAGTTGTCGGAAGAACTAGGGGTCAAAGTCCTTTCGATAGCCGATTTGATAGCCTATCGAAAGCGCGCTGAGAAGTTGGTGGAACGTCAGGCTGAGGCTATGTTGCCAACAGCCTACGGAGACTTTCGCGCGATTATCTACACCAACAAGTTAGATGACAAAGAACATGTGGCGCTGGTAATGGGTGATATTGATGATAGCCCTACATTGGTGCGCGTCCATTCTGAGTGCTTGACAGGAGACGCCTTCGGCTCGTTGCGCTGTGACTGCGGGCCGCAACTTCATGCGGCACTGCAGCAAATTGCAGAGGAGGGCCGTGGTGTGCTTCTCTACCTGCGCCAAGAAGGTCGCGGCATTGGTCTGCTGAATAAGATTCGGGCCTACGCCCTTCAGGATGTTGGTGTGGATACGGTTGAGGCCAATCACCGCCTCGGATTTGCTGATGACCTGCGGGATTATGGGATTGGTGCGCAGATACTGTACGATTTGGGTGTGCGCAACATGCGTCTGTTGACAAACAATCCGCGTAAGGTCAAAGGCATTGAAGGGCATGGCTTGGCAGTCGTGGAGCGTGTGCCTCTGCAGGTGGATGGGAACCCGCACAACTTGTCCTACTTGGAGACAAAGAGAGACAAATTGGGTCATTTGCTGCAATTGTGATGAGGGGGAGAGAGACGTATGGAAATCAAGACTCTGGAAGGACATCTGGTTGGCCACGGCCTGTCGTTCGCCATCGTCGTCGGGCGGTTTAACGAGTTCATTACGAGCAAATTGCTGAGTGGGGCACTCGACGCGTTCCAACGTCATGGGGTGGACGATAGTCGAATTCACGTGGCCTATGCGCCTGGGGCATTCGAAATCCCATTTGTGGCACGGCGGCTCGCGGAGACAGGTCGGTATGATGCTGTGGTGACATTGGGTGCGGTCATTCGCGGAGCCACGCCGCATTTTGATTACGTGTCTGCGGAGGTTGCTAAAGGCGTTGCCGCCATCAGTATGAAAGGGACAACCCCAGCGATTTTTGGGGTTTTGACAACCGACACGATTGAACAGGCCATCGAGCGCGCCGGGACCAAGGCTGGAAACAAGGGCTGGGAAGCAGCCGTTGCCGCAATTGAAATGGCGAATTTGAACAAGTCTCTCGGCGAATTGTAAGCTCGGAAAGCAACGAATTTTGTCAAACGCCGATGCGGACGTCTGTGGAGTCCGAGGACCGAAGAAGCAAGGCATCATCGTTTTCTTCACAAGTTCTTGACCTCAGCCGTACGTCTTTGTCCTATACTGCCGTTGGTAAAAGCGCATCCGGAATGCTACCGGGTGCGCTCAATCATCCAACATCGCGCATTCCGAGACTTTTCGTCGAAGTGCGGGACACACAGGGAGGACAACATGCTGACGTCCATTGAGCACCTTTTTCCGGCCACCATTCATCCTATGGTGGTTCATTTCACGATTGCCATCAATTATCTGAGTTTATTGGCGGGGGTCATTGGCGTGTTTCGGCGAGGCGACCGTTTTTTTGCTCGCTCTTATGTCTATCTCCTCATCCTCTCGATTTTAGCGACCATTGCAGCAGGGTTTGCTGGAGTGATTAGCGAATCTTACCTTACGCATATCTCGCACAGTGCCGCACAAATGCTGCCAGTTCACCGCCGCGATGGAGAACTGACAGGGGTATTGCTCGTCGTAGCACTTGGGCTACAGTGGGTATTGGCCCGCCGTCAGGACCGCATTTCCTGGCTGTCCCTTTTGTTCAGCATCGCTGCTGCGGTCATGGTCACCATCACGGGGCATCTCGGCGGTACGATGGTGTACCACTATGGACTTGGCGTTCATTAAGGCTGGTACGGTGCCATCATGCGAATCAGGGGATGTTTCACCAGGCATGCATGAGGACATGCCGGGGAACAGAGTAAGGATGGGATGGATTGAAGCGGAAGACACCAACGCGTTCGCAGTCGACGCAGGCAAAAAACCGCCCCAGTCGCCATAAAAAGAGAGTTCTTTTGATTCAGGCAGTGGGGATTGGCACACTCTGTCTGGTCGGTTGGCGCATTTTGGACATTCAGACGACGCTTGGGCCGAGCTTATTGAAAGCGGCGGCAAAGATTCAAGACGTTCACAAAACCATTCTGGCGCCGCGAGGTTCGATTTTGGATGACACGGGACATCCAGTCGCATACGATGTTCCGGCGTATGTGATGGACATAAAGGTCTCTAACTTTCGAAACCGTGAGGCACTGGCCCAAAATCTCTCGGCTGCGATGAAACTGCCGGTCTCGTCGATTGCTGGTCTTGTCGACGAGAATGACAAGTGGATTCAGTGGCCGCGCCCTGTGTTGGCGACGGTCAAGGAAGCATTGCAAAAAGACTATCAAAACACACCACACATCAACGACTTCACGTTTACAACGACGGAAGAGCGGGTCTATCCATTTGGACGGTTTGCGGCCGCGACCATTGGCTATGTCGGACCGAATGGACAGGGCGTCATGGGGGTGGAGTCGAGTTACAATAAAGTTCTGGAGGGCACTCCTGGAATTCTGACGTATAAGCAGGACGCTTCGGGGTTTCCATTGCCAGGGACCATGAAAACCATTCAAGCAGCGAAGCCCGGCGATTCTGTGGAGTTGACCATTAACCCCACCATTCAAGGATTCGTCGACGAAGAGATGAACAAGTTGGATAATCAGGTGCATCCGGCGCATGCCGCCCTGATTGTTATGGACCCATACAACGGAGCCATTTTGGCGATGTCCAGTCGGCCAAACTTCAATCCGAATCACTACTGGACGGCACCACCGGCAGCATTGGACCAGAATTGGGCAGTGTCTGCCTCGTTTGAACCGGGATCGACCTTCAAATTGGTCGTTTTGTCGGCGGCCCTGGCGGTGCATGCTATCAATCTCAACCAAAAGTATATGTCTGGGCAAATCACGATTGATGGTCGAACCATTCACGACTGGAATTATTGGGGATGGGGCCGCATTACCTATAGGAAGGCTCTAGAATACTCCAGTAACGTGGGTTTTGCGAGAATCGCAATGGCGACGGGTTGGCACAATCTCATGCACTATCTGCGCCTCTTCGGCATGACCAAACCAACGGGTATCGACCTCCCGGACGAGGCAACTTCAATTCTCTTTCCAAAGTCGGATGAACATGCCAAACAAGGGGAACTGGAGTTGGCCACGACCGGATTTGGCCAGGGTATTGCCGTCACTCCGCTTCAGTTGGTGGACTCCACGTCTGCCATCGCGAACGGGGGGACACTCTACCGACCATATGTGGTCAAAGCGATTCTCTCTCCAGACGGAAAGGTCATTCAGCGCATTCGTCCGCACATTCGGCGAGCTCATTTCATTTCGCCGTCCATTCTTAAAACCATTCGTCAAACGATGGTGCTTGACGTGTCCCAAGGAATTGACAATGCTGCCTATATCAAAGGGTACGATGTCGCTGGCAAGACGGGTACTGCTCAGGTGGTCAACCCTAAAACGGGTAAATTCTACAGCTCTCGCTTCTTGACGTCCTTCATTGGATTCGCTCCCGAGTGGGACCCGAAAGTTGTCGTCTATTGCTACGTCGATTGGCCTAAACTCCCAGTTAACGATACGTGGGGTAGTACGACGGCCACCCCGATTGCACGTGCCGTATTGAAAGACATCATGGAGTACTATCACATTGCGCCGCACGGTTCGGTAGCGCAGAAAGAAGAAGCGGCCCTGATGAAGCCGCCAACGCCGACCTCGTATGTGGAGAGCCTGCCGAGCTTAGTCGGGGATTCCCTGTCCACACTCGACTACTGGGCGAAGAGTACAGGTGCAAATGTCATTCAAAATGGGACGGGTCAAACCGTTGTTCGTCAGTGGCCTGCACCGGGAGACAGTCTGTCCACCAACATGCCAGTGTATGTTTGGATGTCGCAACCAGCGAAAACGGTCAAAATGCCCAATTTGAAAGGTTTGACCATGGGGCAGGTGTTGTCTTTGCTCGAAGCGTACCAACTCACACCGGCCCTGCACGGTAGTGGGTTTGTGGCAACACAGTCGGTGCCAGCAGGGTCCGTCGTTCATTCGGGAGAGACGGTGTCTGTCACTTTGAAACCACCTCTTCAGGAGCCTTGAACGAAGCGGTCAACGCTGTAGGGAACGTGCTGCCGCTCATGTTGTAGTCGTCCGCGAAAAACGTTAGACCCTAGAGGAGGCGTCTTGGTTGGCTGTTCGTGCAGTGGTGCCGGAGAGCCATCCGCTCACACGGCGCCTTTTACTCGTGTTGGCGGTGGCTTGCGGGCTTTCCGTGGCCAATATTTACTATGCGCAGCCTCTGCTCGCAGACATAGGCCGCACATTTTCTGTCTCGGCCCGGCAACTCGGCGTTCTTTCGATGATGACGCAAATTGGCTACGCAGTCGGGTTGTTTCTGTTCGTTCCGCTCGGAGACCGCTTTGAACAGCGTCGGTTGATTGTTGTCATGCTCGGAGTGGTGGCATGCATGCTCGCCGCGGTTGCCTTGGCGCCAACGCTACTCTGGTTGTATATCGCCTCACTCTTGATGGGTGTCACGACCGTCGTACCGCAGCTGATTGTTCCACTTGCCGCAAATTTGGCTCGCGAGGAAGAGCGGGGGAAAGTCGTCGGCACCGTCATGAGTGGCTTGCTCATCGGAGTGCTCTTGGCCCGTACATTTGCTGGTTTTGTGGGGGCGTGGTTCGGCTGGCGCACCATGTTTGGGGTGGCTGCCGTGTTGATGATTGCGCTCGGCATGGTCCTTTACATGTTGCTGCCAGTTCGCCATCCGGACAGTAAAACGGCGTATGGCGAGATTCTCGCCTCACTGTTTCGTCTGACGCGGGAACTCGGTCCTTTGCGTGAAGCCGCCGCTATGGGAGGGCTGCTCTTTGGGGCGTTCAGTGTCTTTTGGACGACGCTCGTGTTTCGCCTAGGGTCCCCGCCCTACCATTACGGCTCTGAAGTAGCTGGTTTGTTTGGCTTGGTCGGCGTGGCCGGCGCGTCCATCGCGCCAGTCGCCGGTCGCCTCGCAGACCGCCAGTCGCCACGGCGGGTTGCGGCTATGGGCGCGCTTTTCACGCTCCTGTCCTTCGCGCTCTTTGCGGTCCTGGATGATTGGCTGTGGGGTCTCGTGTTTTGTGTCATTTTGCTCGATCTCGGTGTTCAAGGAGCGCAAATTTCGAATCAGGCTCGCATTTACAGTCTGCGGCCAGACGCCCGCAATCGACTGAACACGGTGTACATGGTCACGTACTTTGTGGGTGGGGCACTCGGGTCGGCACTCGGGGCGGATGCGTGGAGCGCCTACGGTTGGCCTGGGGTATGTGTGGTAGGCGGTGTGTTTGCGCTGTTGGCTGTCTATCTCGGCTGGAGGCGCGTTCGCCCGCTGGCGGTGAATGCTGAGAAATGACGCCTGTCTGTACTATACTGAACTGTGTATCGCGTAGTTTTCTGTGCGAAGCAGACGGTCAAGGGTGCTATCGTTTTCGGACCGTCGCTTGAGGCTGAAGAGAAACCATTCGGTAGGGGGGTCGCTAGGTGATGTTGTCGAACACAAAGCTTTCGTCGCAGCGAAAAAAGTATGCAGAACTGGTGATCAAGGTTGGCGTCAATCTACAGCCTGGCCAACACTTGGTCATTGGATTCGCTAGTAGACAAGTCTATCCAGAGCATGTCGAGTTTGCACGAGATCTCACTTCCGCAGCGTATGACGCTGGTGCGAAATTCGTCCATGTGGATTATGGAGACGAGTGGTGGCTCCGTGAGACCGTTCAACGCGGCGCACTGTCTACGCTTGCCGAACGCGCCGCGTGGCAGGCGCAGTGGGTGCAGAAATTGGCGGACGAAGGTGCAGCCTTCGTCGCTATTCCGGCGTCCAATCCACACCTCTTTGACGGCGTTCCACGAGGGAGTGTGGATGAGGCGAACAAAGCAATCGCAGGAGCATTTCGGTCATTCAATGATCGCCGCACGAACAACGAGTACAGTTGGACGTTGGCGTCTGCACCGACCGAGGCATGGGCGGATGTCGTCCATGCGGACCTACCCAAAGAAGAGCGGGTCGCCGCACTGTGGCAAGGGATTTTGCAGGCTTCGAGAGCTACTGGGGAACAGCCGGTGGAAGACTGGCGGGCGCATTTAGAGCGTCTCAAACGGCGCAGTGACTGGCTCAATCGTCTCGGCATTCGCCAACTTCACTACCGCGCGCCGGGAACGGATTTGACCATCGACATGCACGAGCGCCACTATTGGACCGCCGCCGGACAGCCGACACAAGGTGGCATACCGTTTGTCGCCAACATTCCCACGGAAGAAGTCTTCTCTGCCCCACTGCGGACTGGAGTCCATGGAAAAGTGCGCAGCACGATGCCGCTGGTTCACAATGGGTCGCTCATTGAGGGCATTGAATTGACTTTTTCGGAAGGGCGTATTGTGGATTATCGTGCCTCGCGCGGCCAGGATGCGTTGCAGCATATCGTCGAGGCGGATGAAGGCAGTCACTACCTCGGGGAAGTGGCGCTTGTGCCAGTCGACTCACCCATCTCACAAATGGGCACGCTCTTTTACAACACGCTGTTTGATGAAAATGCCTCGTGTCATCTAGCGATTGGCAAAGCCTACCCACTGATTGAAGGTGGGCATGGATTGACTCGCGAGCAGTGGTCCGAAAACGGCCTGAATGAGAGTTTAATGCATGTGGATTTCATGATTGGATCGACGCACATGGACATCGACGCCAAGACATCGGATGGACGTGTGGTGCCACTCTTTTCGAAAGGAAAGTGGACAGAGCAAGTCTGAGCAGTTGAATCGTCCTCTCGCAGAGCGAGGCGCCTTTTGGGGCCTTGCAGTGCGGAAACAAAAAGCCGCCGGTAGCCGAGAGGCTAACGGCGGCTTTTCAATGGGCATCCGGAGCGATTGCTGTCGGTGTCCTCAGGCGGTGACGGTCAATGTCAACTGCTTCCCATTGACATTCCACTCTTTTGTTAAATCGCCAGTCAGTGCCTCGTCGACTAATTCGGCGATGAGCACCGTTTCCCGGATGGTCGAAAAATTGCGCCGGAGGATGTCGAGCACCTCCTGATCTCCTTCCGCGTGGAAGCGGACGCGCTGTGTGACCTCGTAGTTTACCTCTTTGCGCATCATCTGCATCTTCGAGACGATTTCGCGAACAAATCCTTCCTCAATGAGTTCCGGCGTCAGTTCCGTATGCAACCCAACAAAGCCGAACGCGTTCGTCGCCATCTTGCCCGGGAAGTTGGGTTCGTAGGCGACGGTCGCGTGTTCACGCGTTATCGTCTCGCCCATCAACGAGACTTCCCCATGGTGTTGAAAAGCCTCGACCGTGGCCTTGTCTACGGTCTTGGAGGCAGCAAGCAGAGATGGCAGTTTGCTGCCGAACGATTTTCCTGCAGCTTTCAGGTCTAAGTGCAAATACGCTCTGGCGAATTCGGATTCTGTTCCGTACACCAGCTCTTTGACGTTTAATTCATCCTTCAACACCGCCTCATACGGCGCGAGCAGCGTCTCTATGGTCTTGGGTAGATAGAGTTTGGCAAGCGGCTGGCGTGTTTTCAGCTTACTTTCGTTGCGAAGGAGTCGGCCAGTCTCGACCACCCGCAGAACCGCCTCCATCTCTGCGATGAGCGCGGTGTCAAGCAGCGCTTCGTCGGCAGATGGAAAGTTACACAGGTGTACGCTGTCCGGCGCGTCCTCGGCGTCAGTTCCTCGAACTACATTCTGGTAGAGTTCTTCTGCGGCAAACGGCGTAAATGGAGCCATCAACTTGGCCACGGTGGCAAGGACATGAGAGAGCGTCAGATATGCGGACACTTTGTCGGTCTCCATACCAGAGGCCCAGAAACGTTCGCGATTGCGGCGGATGTACCACGTTGACAATTCGTCGACAAACTCCTGCAGTGCCCGTGCTCCAGCTGTCGCATCGTATTGTTCCAGTCCGCGTTCGACACGAAGAATGGTCTGTTGCAGGCGGGCTAGTATCCAGCGGTCAAAGACCGGTCGATCCGCCACGGGTACTTGATGCTCCTCAGGCGAGAAGTGGTCGAGTAGCGCGTAGAGTGCGTAAAAAGCGTGCACATTCTGCAGCAAGTCGAGAAACTTCGCCTTGCTCTCTGCCACGGCGCGATGGTAAAACAGCTGCGAGTTCCACGGTTGGGTGTTGGACAGAAAGTAAAAGCGCAGTGCGTCTGCCCCGTGGGCGTCAAATGCTTCGAATGGGTCAATCACGTTGCCCTTAGACTTAGACATCTTTTTCCCATGCTCATCGAGCACGTGGCCCATGACCAATACGTTTTTGTATGGAGCCTGACCTGTGACGAGGGTCGCGATGGCGAGCAAAGAGTAAAACCAGCCGCGTGTCTGGTCGACCGCTTCCGAGATGAAATCAGCGGGGAAGCGCACGGCGAACTCCGCTTCGTTCTCGAACGGATAGTGCAGTTGTGCGAACGGCATGCTGCCAGAGTCAAACCAGACGTCGATGACTTCGGGCACGCGCTGGTAGACGCCGCCGCAGGCACAGTCGAAGGTGATGTCGTCGATGTACGGTTTATGCAGTTCCTGAGGTAGTCGACCGGCACGCTCGAGTAAGTCGGCGCGCGAAGAGATGCAAACTTCGTCCCCGCACGATTTGCAGCGCCAAATGGGCAGCGGTGTCCCCCAGTAGCGATTGCGCGAGAGGTTCCAGTCCACCACATTTTGAAGAAAGTTGCCCATGCGCCCAGATTTGATGTTGTCCGGCATCCAATGTACGCCATTCGAGTTGGCCAGCAATTGGTCACGTACGTCGGTCATGCGGATGAACCAACTGTCGACCGCGTAGTAGAGCAGCGGTGTGCCACATCGCCAACAGTGCGGATACGCATGTTCAAACTTGTGCTTTTCATAGACGAGACCGCGAGCCGAAAGGTCTTTGACGAGATCGACATTTAAATCTTCATCTTTGACAAACCGACCTGCATACTCTCTCACGTGTTTCGTAAAGCGACCGGTATCGTCGACAAAGTTGCAAAATGCCATGCCGTGTTCGCGACAGACGCGATAGTCGTCTTCGCCAAAAGCAGGCGCCATATGGACAATGCCAGTGCCGGACTCGTCGGTTACGTGGCCCGAGAGCAAGACTTCAAATTTGCGCCCCGCCTCGTCATCGAGATATGGAAACACTGGTTGATAGTGAAGGCCCGCCAAATCCTTGCCGAGGTACTCCGAGACCACTTGGTCACCCTCCATGAGAAAGTGCTCTTTTCTTCCCGCCGCCACGTAGTAGCGCTCGCCTCGCACAGGAGAGTCGATGAGCACGTAGGTCAGGTCCGGATGGACCGCTAAGCCCACATTGGATGGCAAAGTCCAGGGAGTCGTCGTCCAAGCCAAGAAAAAGGTGGGTCGGTCATGCGCATCCTCCGACACGTCGGAGGCGGTCGGAGGTTCGGTCGACATCGAACGTTGCTGTGCCATGCCGCCGTCTGCTCGGAGGCGGAACTTGGCCGTCACCGACAAATCCTTGACGTCCTCGTATCCTTGCGCCACCTCGTGGCTGGACAGCGTCGTCTCGCAGTGTGGACAGTAGGGTGAGACCCGGTGCCCCTGATAGAGGTAGCCTTTGTTGTATATGCGATAGAGCAGGTTCCACACGGACTCAATGTAGTCGTCCGTCATGGTGAGGTAGGCGTTGTCGAGATCGACCCAATAGCCAAGGCGCTCCGTCAATTCCCGCCAGGTCGTCTCGTACTGAAATACGCTGGCCCGGCACGCTTCGATGAAACGTTCCACACCAAACGCTTCGATTTGCTTTTTGCCGCTGATGCCGTATTTTTTTTCAATCTCGATTTCGACCGGCAGACCATGCGTATCCCAACCCGCTTTGCGCACCACGTGGTAGCCTTTCATCGTTCGGTAGCGGGGGTAGACGTCTTTGATGACGCGCGTCAAGACGTGTCCAGGGTGCGGCTTGCCGTTGGCTGTTGGCGGACCTTCGTAAAAGACGAATTCCGGACCGCCTCGCCGTTCTCGTTCACTTCGTGCGAACACATCTTGCTCCTTCCAGAATTGGAGAATGCGCTCTTCTCGCTGCACAGCTGGCTCTTTGGCGTCGACTTTTCGCAACATGTTGCTGGCCTCCTCGAAGTTTCACTATGAGAAATCAAAAAAGCTCGCCCCTCTATAGGGACGAGCTGTTCACCCGCTGTACCACCCTCATTAGCCACCCGATTCGTCGCACGACGAACGCCTGCTCCATCGGTCGCCTCGGCGAATGTCTTCGCAATGAGGCGTCTCTCGCTATCGGGAGAGGAGCCGGATGCCTTACGCGGCAGTCTGAAACCAGTTTTCGCCGGTCTTTGCGACCCTGGTTGGACTGCGTTCGGGCGTCATCTTGAAGGGGATATTCACGCACTCCGTGTATGGGCTTGCACCGCCGCCCATTCTCTGAGACACTGACAAGAACGCTACTTGTCCTTCGCATCGACACATGTTAGGTTTCATGTAGAAGGATATATTGAAGGAATTGATAACGAATTGTAACACGCTGCCTGTCAGTTCTCAAGCCTACTTTCGGCGCAAGGCTCGTGCTCTAGACTCGTATCCAAGACAATGAGGTGACATCGTTTGGATAAGAAATGTATCAGCGTGGTCGGGCTTGGATTCATTGGCTTGCCGCTCGCGCTCAGCTTTTGTGAAAAAGGGTTTCAGGTCTATGGTGTGGATGTCGATCCCGGTAAAATCGACCTTCTCCAGCGGGGAATGGCGTATGTGACGGAAGACGATGACGGTGTTCCGCTCGACGCTCATTTGAAAAAGCATCTTGCTGCCGGCACCTTTATTCCCACGACCGAGATGGAGCATACGCGTGCGAAAGTGTCGGCCTACGTGGTCACGGTAGGCATTCCCGTGCACCCTTCGGGTGGCCAATTAATTTACGAGCCCCTCGACGCAGCCATCGATGCGCTGGGCAGCGTCATTATGCGCGGCCAACTCATTCTCTTGCGCCCGACGCTGGTGCCGGGCACGGTCGAGCAGCGGCTGCTACCGCGACTGACTGCCGTGAGCAAACTCGCTGCGGGGTCTGACTTTCATGTGGCCTATGCGGCAGAGCGAGTGGCAGAAGGCCGTGCGATGAAAGAGTTCCGCACGCTCGATGTCGTCGTCGGCGGACTCACGCCCGCCTGTACGCAGAGGGCGTCTGAATTGCTCGCAGAACTGACGGACGGTGCCATTCATCAGACCGATTTGCGCACATCGCAACTCGCCAAAGTCGTGGAAAATGTGCAGCGTGACGTCAACCTCGCTATCGTCAATGAATTGGCGAAAGTGGCACAGGCGCACGAAGTAGATTTGTATCATCTCATTGAAATGACGAATACTCATCCGCGCGTACAACTGCTCATGCCGAGCGTAGGAGTGGGTGGGTTTTGCATCCCCAATGCGTATCTCTATCTGCGCGACTCGGTCGAAGACAAGGACATGATGCCACTCTTTGAAACGGCGCGCGCCGTCAATGCGGGGGTGCCGCATCGGTTGGTTGAAGCAGCGGCCCTTCGCCTGCAGGACAGAGGTCGCCGCCTTACAGGGACTCGCGTCGCAGTGCTCGGGCTTGGGATGAAAGACGGATCGAACGATACCCGCCAAAGCCCGGCAGTCGACTGTGCGCTCGCTTTTGCTGCAGCTGGGGCGGATGTGCGTGCGTTCGATCCGACCGTGCCGCGTGCCACGTTCGATTTTCAAGTTGAAACCATGGCAGAGTGTCTCGAGAGCGCTGCCGTGGTTGTGGTCGGTGCCTGGCAACCGGAGTTTGAATCGGTGCCCTGGAAAGATGTCTGGCCGCTGACGGACACGCCCGTGATTATTGATCCGCGTCACCGTCTGGACACTTTTTTGCCCTCACCGCAGCCGTCTGGGCAACTTTCCTAGGAGGTATTTTTGGAATGTCACGCGTTTTGTTGGTCGCGCACCTGTTTCCGCCAGTCGGCGGCATTGGCGTGCAGCGGTCGCTCAAGTTTGCGCAGTATCTGGGGGAGTATGGGATACATCCGGTCGTACTCACGGCCAACCACCACCATACGTCCACGCTTGATGAGAAGTTGCTCGAGGCCATTCCCAGCGACGTACCTGTGTTTCGCGTCGATGACGACATGGCGCGGCTCATGAGTCGGATTTCCCCGGTTCAGGTTGCGCCCGCCGCACCTCGGTCGCCCATCGAGGCAGGCGGTTCTGCTGCGCCATCCGGTTCTCCCCGAAGTCAGGTGAGGGAGCAAAAGGCGCGCGTGAGCTTTATCAAGCGCGGGCTCGTCCGCCGGCTCAAACAGGCTCGTGGGCTCGTCGCTATTCCTGATGAAGCCCTGCTTTGGGCGCTTCGTGCGGCGTGGCAGGCGCGCATTCTCGTCCAGGAGCAGAAGATTGACTGCGTGCTGACCACCTCGGGTCCGAACAGTGCGCACATCGTGGGTCTTCTGGTCAAGCGCTGGACTGGTGTGCCGTGGGTGGCAGATTTTCGGGACCCATGGACGGACAACATGCACTTTTCCGCGCGGGCACTGCGCGCCGCTGTTGAGCGTCGCCTGGAGCGCCGGGTTCTCCGCGAGGCAGACGCTGTTGTCACCGTCACGGATTCGTTCGCGGAGTTGTTTCGCCGCAAAGAGGCTTCCGTGCGGGGGAAGGTGAGCGTCATTCGAAATGGGGTCGATCCGCTCGATTTTCCTCCCCACGACACGCTCCCTCGGTCTGGGCCGTTGACGCTGCTCTATGCAGGCATTCTCTATCCAAAGCGTTCTCCGAAGACGTTTTTGCAGGCGCTTCGTCGCGCTCTGGATGCGGGGCGCATTGCGGAAGACGGCTTGCAAGTCGAGTTTGCGGGGGTCTTCGACTCGCCTGGTTCTGCAGAGAATGCCGAGTTGGTGGAGCGGCTGGATTTGCAACGGATCGTCCGTCGACTAGGTTATCTTAGCCACGCGGAGGTTGCTAAACGCATGATGCAAGCTCATGCACTGCTGTTGATTGGCGACGACGACGAGCGGGCTGGCATGTACATTCCGGGCAAATTGTACGAATATCTATACGCGCGTCGGCCGATTCTCGCGCTTCTAAAAGAGGGTGAGGCGTCCCGCTGGATTTTGCGCTGCAATGCAGGCGTGGTTGCTTCGAATCAGTCGGTCGCTGACGTGGAAGATGCACTGGTTGAACTGGTTCAGCGGATTCAACAAGAGGGATGCTGTCTACCGGACCATCCGTTGTTACAGTCGTTGACGCGTCAGGCGCAAGCGGCGGACTTGGCCCGATTGCTGAACGAGGTCACGGCGGTGGAGACAGGACAGAGGATATCTGCAGATTCACTGGCGGAACTTGCGGCAGGCAGTGAGGAGGAGTCACGTCGATGAACGATGAGACGAAGGGTCGGGCAGTCGTCATTCTCAGTGGCGGGTTGGACAGCGCGACTTGCTTGGGAATTGCTGACAGTCTCGGTTACGGGGTAGACGCGTTGACGTTTGACTATGGTCAACGGCACCGCCGTGAGATTGATTCGGCAAACGCCTTGGCAGAGCATTATAACGTTCGAAATCATCGGGTGGTTCCACTTGACTTTCTGCACGTCATTGGCGGAAGCGCCCTCACGGAAGCGGATTGGTCCGTGCCGAGGGAAGGCGTCAACGCGCAGGCCATCCCGTCCACGTATGTTCCCGGACGCAACCTTCTGTTTCTGGCCCTCGCTGCATCCTATGCGGAAGTGATTGGGGCACATGCCATCTTTATTGGGGTCAATGCGCTCGACTACAGTGGATATCCAGATTGTCGCCCGGAATTCATAGACGCTGTGTCTCGCGTATTTCAGGTAGGGACTAAAATGGGGGTAGAAGGGGTTGCGCCACGTTTGGAGACGCCACTCCTGTCGTTGACCAAGGCTCAAATCATTCAGTGGGGGACATCGCTCGGCGTACCCTACGAGTTGACCACCTCTTGCTATGAAGGTGGCGCAGTAGCTTGTGGCGTCTGTGACAGTTGCCGACTGCGCCTCTATGGCTTTGCCGAAGCGGGGCTCACCGACCCCATTCCCTATCAGTTGAGCCACTCTGACCTGTAAATCGGTCAAAAAGGATTGACCCTCTTATCCAGGGCGAGGAGCGCTTGGATGGGAGAGTTCGGTCCTGAGATGTCTTGTGGGCGCCGCACTCAGCGCTGAAATTCGTGAATCAGTTTCCAAGCCTTCTCCAGACTTTCGCGCTTTTGACCGTCCGACCGAATATAATCCTGCAAAAATGGCATGGTTCGGGGATTCATCCTTGTAAACAGGATGATGCGAGCCTCTTCTTGAGTCAGAGTCAGTGTCGTGAGGCTTGCGCTTGATTCTTCGCTGGCAGCGGTATATGCAATTTCTCTGTGAGCGGTCGCCTCCACGTGCGAAGTCGCCTCATGGCGGTCGGTTGTTTCAGTATGAGAACGCACCAGCTCGTCCACGGCGCCCGCTGTGGTCTTTTTGTTGGAGTGCGTCTCTGCGGACCGCGAGACTTCTTTTTTTGATTTGGCCGCTAGGTCTGATGTCGCCGACTTACTCTTCTCTTGCTGGGAATCCATTTTCTCTGTGCGGTCGGTCGGGTATCGACTTGCAGTCAGATCCGTGCCTGATGTCAACTCGCTAGGAGAGACATGAAGTGCGGTGGCAATCTGTGTCAGTACTTGGTCATCTGGTTGGCGTCGGTTCGTCTCGTACATGGCGACGGCGCTCGTACTGATGTGCGCCAACTGGGCGAGTTTGGCTTGCGTAAGCCCTAATTCGCGGCGCAGCGTCGCAATTTTTGTCCCAATCTCCATTGAAACTGTTCACCTCGCGGACATGTCCCACATTGAGTATAAAGTCACTCGGCAAATCCTGCAAAGTATCTTGCTTTTTAGGGTGTTGACCGTTGCACCTAACATTTTGACCTGCATCTGCTGTGCACGATATACTCATGGGGGACAGTGGAAATGATAGCTTCTAACATCGAATGAAATCCAGGTGAAGGGGAGATATGAGTGAAAATTACGTACCATGGTCAATCGACGTTTTTGGTAGAGGCGAATGGACACGCGGTCATTATCGATCCGTTCCTGAGCGGCAACCCGAAAGCGGTTTTGAAGCCGGAAGATGTTAAGGTCGACGCTGTTTTGTTAAGCCATGGGCACGGCGACCATATTCTCGATGCCGAGCAGATTGCCAAGCAAAACGATGCCGTCCTCATTGCGCCGAATGAGCTGGCTGTTTACTTTGGCAGTAAAGGGGTCAAGGTGCACCCAATGCACATTGGTGGAGCACATCAGTTTCCGTTTGGCAGAGTCAAGCTGACGCTTGCCTTTCACGGGTCGGGCATCGACTCTCCGGATGGTTTTTTGTACGCTGGGATGCCTTCGGGGATTTTGCTGACGATGGGAGAAAAGACTCTCTACCATGCTGGAGACACCGCTTTGTTCGGGGATATGAAGTTGATTGGCGACCGCAATGCGATTGACGTCGCTTTGTTGCCGATTGGAGACAATTTTACCATGGGTCCAGAAGATGCGGTTTATGCCGCCGAATTGATTCATGCCAAGCATACGGTACCCATGCATTACAACACTTTTGATTTGATTGCTCAAGACCCTCATGCATTCGTCCGTGAGTTGGAGATAAAAGGGCTGGCAGGACACGTGTTGGAGTATGGACAGAGTCTCGAGGTCTAAAGCACTCTGAAGTTTGCTTGCTCGACAACCATCTTTGTCTCAGATGACCACAGAAAGCGGAGACTGCTAAAGCACAGTCTCCGCTTTCTGTGGGTACGCCTCGCCTCAACCGTTTTGGAGAGCTTCGTGGATTATGGTTGTCTTCGATAGAAATTGGCCAAAAATGGACTAACAGTCCTTTTTTGGCCCGCCGACGGGTTCCTCAGTGTGCTTTATCGGCCATTTTGACCATTAGCCTCGCTAGGGTTTTTCTTTCCTCCGTATCGCCGCTGTCCCACAACTCTTTCAGTAAGCGCTGCTCGGGGTTTTTCGGGTCGACCCGGTTGGCGAGGAACTCGCCCATTTTTGCTGCCACGTTGCCGATTTGTTCATCTGAAAAGCCCATGGCCTGGGCTTTGTCGACATGCTCGCCGAGGAACTCTTTCCAGTGTCCGAAGTTGTCAAGAACTGTCGTCATCTGCTCAGCCTCCCTTGATAATTGAACGCAGTGTTCTCTCAAAGAATGCCGCACATCCTCGCAACTTATGCATGTCCTTGGACGTAGGCGAATATCTTTGTCATGCGGGAGTGACGGATATCGATGCGCGTCACGATGTATGATTGGCGGTTGAACATGGGATATCTAGAGGGGATGGACGGTTCATGCGCAGAAAGACTGCTTATGTGCGGAACGGGCAATTGAAATCCGTGTTGTACGGAGCGGCGACGGTCGCTTTGTTGGCTTATGCAGTGCCCAAAATTCCTCGGCTGGAACACGGGCTAGGAGGAACTTTTTCATTTTTGTGGATAGCTTTTGCAGGGCTTGCTGTCTCGGCCAATGTTTATTTTGCTGTGGCCGCAGACAAAGAGCGAAGTTACATGCTGGAGATGCAGACGGCGCGGCGCGAGCACGCGATAAGCTCTGTGCCAGCAGAGACAGTGGAGCAGACGCGGGCGCGTGGATAGCAGGATTGGCCTCAAGTGGCAGAAATGTGAGCAGAGGAAAGAGCGAGACTATGGCTCGGAAATGTGCCTGCGGGACGCTCTTTGCGCCCCGCGGCGATGTCTTGAAATATCACTTGTGTTTTCGTGAGTAGAAAGCCACATAGGCTGCCCCAGCGATGATACAGAGGACCATGGTGACAATCGGATCGAGCGCGCCATCTAAAAATTCCACGACATGTTCTCCCCCTTCGTCTCGTCATCTCGAGATGGTTCATGGGACTGCTCACGGTGCAGAGCGGCCATAGGTTCAATCTGGTTCGTCCGTGCGTTCGAGGGAAGTCCCTCGATGCTTTTTGTCGCGTAGGCGATTGGACTCACTCGGCAAAGCCATCCGGCCACGCATGACAATATTTTCGCCGTACTTGTCCCGCAGTGCATCGGTCACTTGCGAGAGTCGGTGGCGCTTCTCTTTCCGCTTCAGTGCATCTAAGCTCGAGCCTGTAGCGCCTTCTCCCACGTCAAATAGAGTCAGTTGAACGTCTTCTTCCTCGTCCTCATAAGGACTCAGTTGGCCTAGTGCCACTCCGAGTAGGCGCACCGGACGCTTGCCGTTCCAGGCCGCGCGGAGCAGTTGCTGTGCGGCATGATATATGTCTTCGGTCAAATCGGTTTTCTGCTTCAGTGTGGTGACGCGCGTGATGGTCTCCATCGACGTGTAGCGCACAGTCAACTGCACGGTCCGGCCGACCAAGTTTCGCTTCCGTGTTCGCCTTCCCACGCCGTCTGCCAAGTTTAGCAGCGTGCGGCGCATCTCCTCGAGGTCGCGACAGTCGGATGCAAGCGTGGTGGAGTGACCGATACTTTTCGGTGGACCTGGATGAGGTTGTACCTCTCGCAGGTCTTCACCAGAAGCCCACTGCTGCAGTTCCACGCCTCTTGCCCCAAACCAACGCTTCGCCTCGGCTGGATGGAGTCGCGCCAAGTCTCCGATGGTGCACACACCGCGCTCTACAAAGCGACTTGCGGAGCGCTCTCCCACTCCGTACATCTGACGGATGGCGAGTGGCCACAGGTCTTGTTCGAGACGGTCTCGCCGCAGTTCGAAACAGCCACGTGGCTTTCGAAAATCACTGGCCATTTTCGCTAAAAACTTATTGTCTCCAATCCCGACCGACGCAGGCAGATGCAATTCGTCCCATAAGGCGGTTTGGAGCGTTTTCGCTAGCTGTTGCGGTTCTCCAAAGAGATGGCTCTGTGTGACGTCCGCGAAACACTCATCAATGCTCACGACCTCAACAAGTGGCGTGAAGCGGCGCACGATGTCAAAAAAAAGTCGAGAATAATGGCGATAGAGCACAAAGTTTGGCTCAATCAGCAGGAGGTGCGGGCAAATTCTCAAGGCTTCGCGGACCGTCATCGTCGCCCGAACGCCGAGAGCGCGAGCTTCGTAGCTGGCGGTGACGAGAATGCCATGGCGAGTCTTTGGGTTGCCTGCGACAGCCGTCGGTCGATGTTCGTATTTGTCCGGTTCCTCGGCTGCATGGCATGAGCAGTAAAAGGCATTCATGTCGACATGAAGGATATCCCTTGCGCTCACCTCGTCTGGTTCGCCTCCCGGGAAAGGTCCACACCTGTTCGCCCGAAAATCGACGAGTGCCTGACCTTCTGTGCGCTTTGTCTATTGTATCATGATGACGGAATTGTGGACGGGGTGGCGAAACGGACTGAAGTTCGGCATACTGAAGAGGACTAGATTCTTGAGTAGAGGTGAACGCATGCGTAAAGTGTGGGATTGGGTATGGCCGATTGCGTTGGGATGTGCCGTAGCTTGGGGCATCATTCAATGGGTGGTGTCGTTTGCGGTAGTACCGACGGGTTCAATGTACCCAACCATTCCAAACCCTTGCTACATCCTCGTCAATCACCTAGTGACGGAGTTTTCTCCGATTCACGAAGGTGAAGTCGTGGTGTTTCATTATCCTGATGACACGAAAGAGATATTTGTCAAGCGTGTCATAGGTACGCCTGGAGATACGGTGTACATTCATGGTGGCAAAGTCTACGTCAACGGAAAAGTGCTACCCGAACCTTATTTGCACGGAGAACCGACACTCGGCACGTTTGGACCGTATCATGTGCCGAAAGGAAAGTATTTTATGATGGGCGATAATCGACAAAATTCATTCGATAGTCGCTTTTGGAAGCCGCATAAGTACGTGCCGCGTTCGTATATTATCGGATCGGCAGATTTCGTGATTTGGCCGCTGAGCAAAGTAGAGCCAATTCCGCAATAAGGAATGAAGGGCGCCGTTGCGACCAGACCATCAAATCTGTTCCCACCGACCTGGGGAGGTTCGCTGGTGAAAGAGAAGCGCCATATGCGCATTAAGGAATTGGTCAGTCAGCAAGAAATTGAAACACAGGAAGAGTTGGTAAAAGCCCTAGAGGAGTCCGGCTTTCCTGTGACTCAGGCGACCATCTCCCGGGACATCAAAGAGTTGCAGTTGATTAAAGTGGTTGGTTCCAGTGGCCGCTATAAGTATGCCATTCCTGTGGCAACTTCCGTCGTCACCGTCGAAGCCCTGAGGCGCAAGTTGACAGACGTCTTTATCACGCAGTCGCGAGCGCAAAACTTGATTGTCATCAAAGTCATGCCGGGGAACGCTCATTCGATTGCGGCCATGTTGGACGGCCTCACTCAGCATGGATTACTCGGCACGATTGCAGGCGATGACACGATTCTCATGGTGTGTCAAGATGAGCCATCGGCGATGGATTTGGTCGATTTGTTGCTACACCAATCGGGTTCGGTCTAAAGTCTAAGAAATCGCGACGCTGTGTCTGAGCAAATGGCTGAATATGGGGAGGCGCGCTTCATGGCGATAGCTTCGGTGGAAGAGTCGGCTTTGGCAGAAAGACTGCGAAACTTTCGACGGCATTTGCATCAACACCCGGAACTCAGTCTCGAAGAAGTGCAGACGACTGCCTCAATCGTGGAGTTTCTTAAAGACAGCGGCATTGAGGTACTGTCTTCCAACTTGCCTACGGGCACATTTGCTTTGGTCCGTGGGAAACGGCCGGGTCCGTGCGTCGCCATTCGCACCGACATCGATGCACTTCCGATTGTCGAACAGACTGGGTTGCCGTACGCCAGTACCATCGAAGGCAAAATGCATGCCTGCGGTCACGACTTTCATACTGCCTCTGTTCTCGGAGCGGCATGGTTGGCGCAACAGTGGGCAGACTCGGAGGAGTCGTTCGCGGGGAGTATTTTGTTTGTGTTTCAGCCTGCGGAAGAGGTGGGTGCAGGGGCAAAACAGGTGGTTGCCAGCGGTGTCCTTCAAGAGCAGGGAGTCCGTTGCATTTTTGGCGAGCACAACAATCCCTTGCTCGAACGCGGCTACATTGGCGTTAAGTCGGGACCACTCATGGGGAGTGTCGACGACTTTCGGATTGTCGTTCGCGGAACGGGTGGACACGCGGCCATTCCGCAGACTTCGGTCGATCCGATATTGGTCGCGGCTCATCTTGTCACGGGATTGCAGTCGCTTGTGAGCCGCAACGTGTCTCCGCTGCACTCGGCGGTCGTTACGGTCGGGCAGTTGCATGCGGGGACTGCGCGCAACATCATCCCCGAAGAGGCGGTGTTGGAGGGCACGGTTCGCACGCTACAGCCAGAGAATCGAGATTTACTCGAAGAGCGCTTGAAGACACTCGCCTTCTCGACGGCGGCAGCGTTCGGAGCGAGTGCGGAGGTCGACTATGAGCGGCAGTTGCCGGTGACAGAGAGTGACGAAGCGATGGCAGCCATTGTTCGGGAGGCGGCTCAGCACGTGGTCGGCGTTGATGCTGTGGTTGAGGCCATGCCGACGCTCGGGGGAGAAGACTTTTCCATCTACGCTGAACATCTGCCGAGTTGCTTTTTCTGGGTTGGAACGGGCAAGCCTGATGGTTCCTCAAGGGGTTGGCATCATCCACAATTTGATGTCGATGAAGCACAGATGTTGGTGGCAAGCAAAATTTTTGTGGAAGCGGCGCGCAGAGCCTTGGTGCATTTTTCGAAGTGATGCGTGTGGCGGGCGATTCTCGGCCGAGAGCAACGGATGTTTCCGCACTCGATAGTACAGCGGTTCGATGTTGGTCGTGGAGAAAGAAAGGGTGCTGCTTGTGACGATTTATCAGTCAGTGCTCGATATGATAGGCAATACGCCGATTGTCAAGTTGCGGCGTCTTCCGAATCCAGACGGGGCGGATGTGTTTGTCAAACTGGAAGGGCACAATCCCGCCGGGAGCGTTAAAGACAGGCCAGCGCACAACATGATTGTCCGTGCCGAGGCGGAGGGAAAGCTCATTCCCGGAAAAACGACGGTCATTGAACCGACGTCGGGGAATACCGGAATCGGCATTGCTATGGTCTGTGCCGCGAAGGGCTACCGTTGCATCATCACGATGCCGGACAATGCTACGGAAGAGCGCGTGAAAATTCTTAAAGCGTACGGTGCTGAAGTGCATTTGACTCCGGCTGGCTTGCGGATGCAGGGGGCGATTGACGAAGCTGTCAAAATCGCCAAGACGTTGCCGCACACGTTCATTCCGATGCAGTTTGAAAATCCGGCCAATCCGGATGCGCACCGAAACACTACGGCAAAAGAGATATTTCGGGACTTCGAAGGTCGGTTGGACGCCATGGTCCTGACGGCAGGTACTGGAGGCACGGTCACGGGCACCGGAGAAGAATTAAAGAAGCTGATTCCCGGCATCAAAATCTATGTCGTTGAACCTGCGGGCAGTCCAGTGCTCTCTGGGGGACAGCCTGGATCTCACAAGATTCCTGGAACGGGCCCTGGTTTCGTCCCCAAGGTCCTGAATCGACAGGCTTTCGACGAAATTTTGCTGATTGAGGACAGCGATGCTCAGTCGATGGCGAGGCGCTTGGCAGCGGAAGAGGGATTGTTGCTTGGCGCTTCGGGTGCGGCTGCCGCATTTTTTGCTCTTCGCATCGCGGCGGATTTGCCAAGGGATGCGCGCGTGTTGTCCATTGCACCGGACACGGGCGAACGTTACTTGTCGTCCGACCTCTTCAAGTCCTGAGTTCTGTAGCAGTCGTTCGCCGACTTTTTACGTTTCCCTGCGGTTGCTTTAAGGGGGTCGTGGCGTGGCCCACTTATGGGCAGATGTCGTTTCACTTGTCATCTGGTTGGCGTACCTGACGGCACTGCTGGATTTAGGACGTCAGTCGGAGAGCCGTGCGTCGCGTCGCGAACTGGGTCGTTGGCCGATGGGGTGGAGACTTCTCGTCTTCTCGATGCGGGTCGTGCTGTTCGCATTTGGAGTGATTGAAGCGATTGCAATCATCCCGGCGGTCAGCCGCTTGAGGTGGTTTCATGCAGTCTCCATCTGGATAGCCGTTCTCTGGATAGCGGCCATTTGTATCCGCCCAATAGTCGTGCCAGCTTTGCGTCGCATCACCTTACGAAAAGCTGCGGCACCTGTCCTGAAAGTGCGGCGGATAAGGTGCTCGCGTCACTTTGCCAGTGTACCTGCGGGGCGTCTGGGTGCGTCGCATCCAAGGTGCATCGCTGCGCCCCGGCGCTGGCACCTATCAAGACAAACCGTTCTTGTGCCGCGCGATGTCAGACTACTTCAGCGCCTTATGGCAGACTGCGTGGAGCAAGCACGCCCATATTTGCACATGCGGCCACGCACTCGGCTCGCTTTCGGTCTGTTTCACGGCGACTACGAGATGCACCTCTCGGTAGCGAATGTTGAGATGCTGCCTGGCGTGGCTCCGCATCGAGCGATTTATGAGGTGGGTTCTATTACCAAGTTATGGGCCGCGTCGTTGCTCGCAGACTGCATAGAGCGCGGACAATTGGAGCTTTTAACCCCTTTGTCGGACATCTTCCCGACTCGTCTGCCGCCCGGCTCTAGCGCCGGGGACATCTGTCTTGCGGACCTCGCGACTCACCACTCCGGACTGCCTCGTCTTCCGTCCAATCTGTTGTTGGGTGGGCGCTTTCTGTCGCGATTTTCTCCCTATCGGAGTAATCCATACCGTTTTTTTGATGAACGTCGACTCTTTCGCTTTTTGCGACGCTTTCATGCCAAATCAAACCCTGCTCGGCAGAAGGACTATGGAACCTACTCTAATTTAGGGTTTGATATACTTGGCCATGCCCTCGCCAAAAAGTGTGGGATGTCTCTCGATGCCGCGCTGGACGAGCATCTTTCGCGCCCTCTCGGACTCCGCAGCACGTCCCTGAAGGTGCGCAAAGAGATGGCCCGTCGCCTCCTCCCCGGACACGCCTTTGGCGGGCGACTGGAATCCAACTGGAAGACGCACTTTGGTGGTGCGCTCGGGTTGCACTCGAGTACCGAAGATGTGGTACGGTTTTTGCGCGCGAGTTTTGCCTCCCTGGAAAGACAGTTGCAACATCCTGCCCTGCGATATGCCTTACAGCGTCGGGCCAGTTTTGCACCTGGTCTTGGCATCGGTCTCGCTTGGATGCTCCCCGAACGAGTTCCCGTTGCGTGGCACAATGGTGCGACGGGTGGGTATAGTAGCTTTGTCGGCTTAGACCTACTCGAGCCGAGAGGGCTCGTTGTGCTGTCGAATGACGCTGCTTCGGTCGATCCGCTAGCACTCCACCTGTTCCGCTCTCTTCGCGAGCGCACCCTTCCGTGATGCCAGTTTGTGGCGCCGTGATGGTTCTTGGCACCGACGACTTAGTGAGCTGGCCCATGTTGCCTGTTACTCGAAGGGGCCGAGTGGCACATCATCTATGGGTTGTGGTAGGCTAAAGTTGCAACGCGAACTTTCCGAAAACAAAAGGAGGCGCGTCCTAAGTGAGTTTTTTTAAGGCGTTGAAACGAGTACCCGAGTCTTTGAGTGGTTCTGGGCATGATATGTCTGGAGCTGCGAAGGAGCCATTGCCGGAGCATGAGTGTGACCATTGTCATGTGGCCATGGAGTACAAAGGCCCACACGCGATTCGTACGGGCGGACTAAGCAGGAAATTTGGTTTGGTCGGAGATGTCGTGTTGGGTGTTGGGGAGACCATCATCAGCAATGTTTTGGAGCGAAACGTCGCCGTTCACGTATTCGTCTGCCAAGAGTGTGGTCGCATTGAGATGATTAACGACCCGAAACACGGCTTTTAATTCGACTCTTTAACAAAATTCATCGCATCCATGCACTTCCAGAACATACGGTAGCCTGGCCACTTCGCCAGGCTTTTCCTATAAAACGTGGACAAAACGTCCGGTCAGTCTATGATATGGCGAAATTGACCGAGTACTTCGGTCGTGTCGAGGACCGTCATAAAGGCTGATTCATCCATCTGTTGGACGAGAATTTTTAAGTCGGCAATTTCGATGACCGTCAATACGCACATCAAGACACCGAGTTCGGCGTTGCTGTATGTCCCTTCGGCACGCATCAGCGTGCTACCACGCGTCAAACGGCTGTTGATGGCCGCAGCCATCTCGTTTGCCTTGGATGTGACGATGAGCGCCGTCTTTCGCTGTTGATGATGCATCAGTGCAGCAATCACGCGCGCCGTGGCAAACATGGATACCAGGGTGTACATACCAGCTTCTGTGCCAAATACCGTTACCGATAAAAGCAGCACGATAACGTTCATAACGAGACCGGTGGACGAGACGTTGCGTCCAGTCAATCGGTAGAAGACCACAGACAGAATGTCGGTGCCGCCCATCGATCCACCGACGCGTATGGCCAATGCAGAGGAGATGCCGCCGAGCACGCCACCATAAAGAGACATCAAGAGGAGGTCGTGATGCGGGGTGCGAAAATGCAGATGAATGAGGTCGGTTGCCAGAGAGAATCCAACAATGCCTATGGCAGTTAAGACCACAAAGCGTCTTCCGAGGAACCGATAACCGAGTAAAAAGAGCGGTATATTGAAAAGAAAATAGAGTGTGCCGATGGGCAAAAATATGAAGTAGTGGTGTAAAATTTGGGCGATACCCGTTAGGCCACCAGACAGAATGTGTGCTGGAACGAGGAAGTTGTTGACCGAGATAGAACCCGCCAAGTCGCCAATCAAAACAATGACGACTCTCCATATAAAATCAAAGGTGGGGTATGACCGCAATTTCTTTACATGGACTGTTGGCGATGAGAAACGTGTGGGCATGGAGGTCGACCTTCCTTTCGAGCGTTATGCTCTCCATCCAACGTTCATCATACAGGATGCTGTCCGATTGGGTAAGGAGAATTTCGCAAGAAGTTGCAACAAGCAGACCGGGGAGGAAGTTCCGTGTCCACCAAACATGAACAGATTTTAGAATACATTGAAAGCCTGACTGTGGGAGCCCGTATCAGTGTTCGCGGCATTGCTCGCGAGATGCAGGTCAGTGAAGGGACTGCCTACCGGGCTATCAAAGATGCAGAAGTTCACGGTCTCGTCAGTGCGATGGACCGCGTTGGAACCGTGCGTATTGAGCGCAAAGAACCGCGTGAAATTGAGAGTTTGACCTATGCAGAGGTTGTCAGTATCGTCGAGGGAACGGTGCTCGGTGGACACGCTGGTCTTCAGAAAACGCTTCATAAGTTCGTCATTGGCGCCATGCGCCAAGAAAACATTGCCCGCTATTTGGACCCAGGTAGTCTCATGTTGGTCGGGAATCGAGAAAATGTTCAAAAACTATCGCTCGATTCCGGCGCGGCCGTTCTTATAACGGGAGGATTTGACGCATCGGAGGAAGTTCGGAAGTTGGCAAATTCTCGCGAGTTGCCGATTATCTCCTGTTCCTACGACACGTTCACGACGGCTGCGATGATCAACCGCGCCATTTACGACCGACTTATCAAAAAAGACATTCTCTTTGTAGGAGATGTGGCGCAGACGGAGAGTCTTGCCATGCTGCCGCGCGAAGCCACGGTGCGAGATTACTTTCACGCGGTCGAAACGACGGGCCACGCTCGACTCCCGGTGGTTGACTCTTCGGGACGGCTGGTTGGCGTGGTGACTGCTCGCGATGTCGCGGACTGCCCTGCGGAAGACTCTGTGGAGTTGCACATGTCGCGCAGTCCGGTGACGGTGACACCGCAGACGACGGTCGCGTCGGCGGCGCATCGCATGGTATGGGAAGGCATTGAGATGCTGCCGGTCATTCACAACCGAAAGTTGGTTGGCATTCTCACGCGCCAGGATGTCATTAAGTCTCTGCAAGTGATGAATCGGCAACCACAAATCGGGGAGACGTTAGAAGACATGGCGGTGCGCGGATTTGTGACCGAAGAGACGGATTCGGGTGGCATTCGCGTGGTGGGGCGAGTGACTCCGCAATTGACGAGTGGACTCGGTACCCTGTCCAGTGGCATGTTGACCACGCTCATGGAGCATGCCGCCCGAGAGTGTCTGCGCAGACGGCGCAATGTCGACATGGCAGTTGAGAACATGTCTATCTACTTTTTAAAACCCGTGTCGATTGAAGCAAATCTCCACATTACGGCGTCTGTGCTCGACTTTGGTCGACGTTTTGCGAAAGTCGAAGTTGATGTGGAAAGTGCGGAAGAGCATAGTGCGCGAGCACTCATCACCACACAGTTGATGGAGAGGTGAGCGAAGCCGTTGACTGCATTTGTCCATCTGCACGTGCACACAGGGTACTCCTTGAAGGAAAGTTGTCTGCGCATTCCGGATGCTATCGCCAAGGCGAAGAGCGCTGGTATGACTGCGCTCGCCATCACAGACACGAACGCACTCTATGGTGTTGTTCCATTTTACAAAGCAGCCCGTGAAGCTGGTATTCACCCGATTCTCGGGGCCCAATTGCAGGTGGACATGGGGTCAGTGCTGGACACGGTCGTGTTACTTGCGCGTAATTTGGACGGCTACCGAGACCTGTGTCAATTGGTGACGGCTGCCCATCAGAAGCCGCGCCAGCCGCATGTGACGCTGTCTGAACTTGCCGAACGGTCTCTGCATCTTTTCGTCCTCGTAGCTGGAGGCGAGTCTCAGTTGTTGCGGCAGTATGCCGCTGGGCAAGATGAGACTGCCACCGATTCGTTGGTGAGCCTGGTCGATGTCGTACCGACTGGGCAAGTCTATGTGGATATTCAAGACCACGGTGTGGAACACGAACGCCGGGGTCTGCCTGGTCTGCTAGCTGCGTCTCGCAAATTGGCAATACCGCTCGCCGCCACGAACGATGTCCACTATCAGGAAGAGGAAGACGCCACAGTGCAGCGCGTATTGGCAGCCATCGATACGGCTTCGCCCGCTTCACCCCTGGCCTCCACGCGCTATCATCTCGCCACTGAGGAAGAGATGTTGGCGCGCTTCGTGCACTTTCCGGAGGCGCTCGCAAACACGGTCGAGATTGCTCAAGCTTGCCAAGTGGAGCTACCTTTGGGGCAGGTCCGATTGCCAGTATATCCAGTTGCCGCTGGTGAATCGTCAGCCGAAGTGCTCCGCAAAGCGGCGACGGCAGGCGCTGTTTCACGTTACGGTACGTTGACGACAAACGTCATCGAGAGGCTCCATCACGAACTGGAGATCATCACTCGTCTCGGTTTTGCGGATTACTTCTTGGTCGTTGCGGATTTCATCCGCTTTGCCCATCGTCAGGGCATCTCGACTGGACCTGGTCGAGGCTCTGCGGCGGGGAGCCTTGTCGCCTACGCGCTTCGTATCACGGATGTCGATCCGCTGGCAAACCACCTTCTCTTTGAGCGCTTTCTCAACCCGGAGCGGGTCAGTTGGCCTGACATCGATACAGATTTTGAGTTCGAGCGCCGTGGCGAAGTCATCCAGTACGTTCAAAATCGTTACGGAGCCCATCACGTTGCGCAGATTGGCACCTTTGGAACGCTTGCAGCTCGCGCCGCTTTGCGCGATGGTGGGCGGGCACTCGGGGAGGATAATGGGCGGATCGACCGACTGGCCAAGCTCATTCCGCAGCAACCCGGCGTGACGCTTTGCGGGGCGCGGGAGCAGGTACCTGCATTGCGGCAGATGCTGGAGAGTGACCCGCGTGCTCATCGGCTTTATGAAACTGCTATTCAACTGGAAGGCTTGCCGCGCCACCCATCGATCCATGCGGCGGGCGTCATCATTTCGCCGCTTCCCATTGCCGACTTGGTGCCAGTCGTTCCTGGGCCGGATGGTATTGCCGTGACGCAGTTTCCGATGGAAGATGTGGAGTCGCTCGGATTTGTGAAAATGGACTTTCTGGGGCTGAAGACGCTGACTTTGATTGACGGCACGATTGCCAGCGTTCAGCGACGCAGCGACCAGCGGGTGGACTTTCGCAAACTCCCGACGGACGATGCGGCAACTTTCGCCATGCTCAGTCGCGGCCAGACGAGCGGGTGCTTTCAATTGGAGTCTTCGAGTGGGGTGCGCCGGGTGCTGAGGGACTTGAAGCCGACTTCAATGGAGGATTTGATTGCCGTCATTTCCCTGTACCGACCTGGTCCAATGGACAACATTCCAACATTCATTGCCGCCAAGCACGGGAGACAGCCGATTCACTACCCCCATCCGGACTTGCAGCCTATTCTCGCCGATACCTACGGAGTTATTGTCTACCAAGAACAAATCATGCAAATTGCGTCGAAGATGGCTGGGTTCTCTCTTGGACAGGCAGATTTGCTTCGGCGTGCGGTCTCGAAGAAGAAGCGCGATGTGCTGGATGCAGAGCGTGAACGATTTGTTTCTGGATGCAGGGAGCGGGGATACGGGGATGACGTGGCGAACGGTGTCTACGATTTGATTGTTCGGTTTGCAGACTATGGATTCAATCGCTCGCACGCGGCGGCTTACGCTGTGCTCAGTTATCGTACGGCCTACTTGCGGGCGCACCACCCGGCTGATTTCTTTGCGACGCTCATGACCCTAGCGAGTGCTCATCCGGATAAGGTGCGCGATTATGCAAAAGATGCGGCGGCGCTTGGAATTCGCGTCCTGCCGCCGTCGGTGCAGTATAGCGATGGTGATTTTTGTGCAGAGTCTGACACGTCCATTCGTTCGGGACTGCTTTCTCTGCGCGGCGTTGGCCGTGCGGCTGTGGCAGAACTGGTGCGCATGCGCAAAGACGGAGGCTCGTTCTCGTCGCTTGTGGATTTGGTCCAACGCGTGTCGCCGCGCGTGTGCAACCGAAAGGCGATGGAGAGCCTACTGCTGGGCGGGGCGCTGGCCGACCTTTTGCCAACATCCGAGGCATCCTCGGATGTTAAGATGAAGCTGCTTTCGAGCGCCTACGAAGCAGTTCAGGGCAGTCCGAGTAGCAGTAGTTCAGTGCCACTCTTTGGTCTGGCTGACGCCGAGTCGGGGAAGAGGGCGCTGCGCAGCGAGATAGCTCCTATGGAACAAAGCGGCGAAGGATTGGAGACCTTGTTCATCCGCTATCGCAGTTCCGCAGAGTCTAGAGCGATGCTGTCAAAAGTACGACAAATTTTGGCCGATTCACGGGGCACGACGCCTGTCGTCCTGTACGATGAAGAGTCTCGGCGCGCGCGACGCCTGGAAGAAAAGTGGAACGTTACTCCGAGCGTGGACGTGATTGCCGAATTGGAGTCGGTCGTTGGGATTGGAAATGTGAAGCTACGGCCTTCCGCCGTATAATCTGGAGAGATGCAGAGTACTGTGAGAGAGACAGGCCGTAGGGGGTGAGTGGATGAAGGATGAGGTGATTGCCCTGCTGTCCAAGCGGGGCGTTGAATTGACGGATATTGCAGCGATTGTTCACCAATTGCAGGCGCCCTATTACGCAGATTTGACCATCGATGTCTGCCGCGAGAGCGTGCTTCGTGTTTTGGACAAGCGCGAAGTTCAGCACGCACTCTTCACCGGCATTGCGCTCGACCAGTTGGCAGAGCAGAAACTTCTGCCGGAGCCACTCCAGAGCATCATGGAGAAAGATGAGCCGCTCTACGGAGTAGACGAGATTGTCGCCTTAGCCGTGACCAATGTGTACGGCTCCATCGGTCTTACAAACTTTGGATACTTGGATAAGACGAAAGTGGGTATTCTCGGGTATCTCAACAACCACGATACTGAGATACACGTTTTTTTGGACGATCTCGTTGCGAGCATTGCAGCTGCTGCCGCGGCTCGGATTGCTCATCAGCATCACGCAGCGTCTTATCCGGACGACTAGTTGGCGCAGGCACGAAGGTCATGCCGTTTTTTACTATGCTCTCTAGTGTTCGGACATGATATACTATCGTTATGTATTCCTGCTCGGACCACGGGAAGTGGTTTTGGCGTTCGGTTGGATGGGAATGGATTGGGGCGAGGGTGGATGTGGACTGTGATTTACATCGCTCAGTCCGCCAAACAGGCTGAGCGGGTGAAAGACCAACTGACCAACGAAGGCTTTTTAGCAAAAATTCGCCCGGCTCATGTGGCGAAACAGCAGTACGAGATTTTGATTCCGGAAACGGAACTGGATGAGGTGCGGGAAGTCTTAAATGACATTTTGCACTCGTCTTTTTGATGTCGAGGTGACCTAGTGCTTAGAGACCTGTTTACAAAAAAACGTCATTATGCCACGTTGCCACCGACCGAACAGCGGCCACAAACTGCTGTACCAGCGGTGGGAGAGAAAGACATCCCGCGCGGTTTAGTTGAAAAGTGTGACGGTTGCGGGGCGTTGCTGATGGCGAAAGAGCTGCAAAAAAATCTCTATACGTGCCCGCACTGTCACCACCACTTCAATGTGGACGCTTGGACGCGGCTGTCGATTACCCTGGATAACGGATCGTTCGAAGAAATGGATGCTGGAGTGCATTCCCAAAATCCGCTGAACTTTCCTGACTATCAGAGTAAGCTGGACAAGGCGCAGACGGCTACTGGATTGGTCGAAGGGGTGGTGACAGGCACCGGAAGCATTTCTGGATTTCCGGTAGTCGTGGGCGTGATGGATGCGCGTTTCATTATGGGCAGTATGGGCTCTGCAGTTGGCGAGAAATTGACGCGAGCGATGGAGAGGGCCTATGATACGCGCACGCCGATGGTACTCTTCACGGCCTCTGGTGGGGCGCGTATGCAAGAGGGTGTCCTCTCACTCATGCAAATGGCGAAGACGAGCGTGGCTTTAGAGCGCATGAATGAGGCGGGCGTCTTGTTCGTGACGGTCATCACGCATCCGACGACAGGCGGGGTCAGTGCGTCGTTTGCGTCTCTGGGGGATATTGTTCTAGCCGAGCCGGGAGCGTTGTTTGGCTTTGCTGGACGGCGGGTTATTGAACAGACCATTCGTCAAAAATTACCGGAGGATTTTCAGACCGCAGAATTTGTGTTGAAGCATGGCATGATTGACGAGGTCGTCCATCGCGCAGAGATTCCAGCTACGCTCACGACCATTCTGAGAATTCATCGACAAGGGGGGCGACCGAATGGCGACGGAGTTGGAGTTTGAGCGTCCCATTCGCGACCTTCAGGCGAAAATTGTTGAGTTGCGCGGCCTGACGGAGACGAACGGCGTTAATTTGGCCGGGGAACTGTCCAATCTCGAACACAAGCTCGAGGAGATAACGCAATCGGTTTACGGCGGATTGACAGCTTGGCAGCGCGTGCAGTTGGCGCGGCAGCCCGGTCGGCCTACCACGCTCGACTATATTCGCGGCATGTGTGAAGAATTTATCGAGTTGCATGGCGACCGTGCGTTTCGGGATGACCCGGCCATCGTCGGCGGCATCGGGTTGATGGATGGTCAAGCGCTGACCATCATTGGACATCAGCGGGGACGGGACACGAAAGAGAACCTTGAGCGCAATTTTGGAATGGCTCACCCGGAAGGCTATCGCAAAGCGCTGCGTCTCATGCGCCAAGCAGAGAAATTTGGGCGCCCGGTGGTGCTTTTCATTGATACGAAAGGCGCATATCCAGGGAGTTCCGCTGAGGAGCGCGGCCAAAGTGAGGCGATTGCTACGAATCTGCGGGCGATGGCGGGCCTGCGCACGCCGACCATCTGTATTGTCACCGGCGAAGGCGGCAGTGGCGGTGCGCTCGGGCTGGGCCTAACGGATCGAATTTTCGCCCTGGAGTATGCTTGGTATT
Organism: Alicyclobacillus sp. SP_1; assembly: GCF_024706985.1. Taxonomy (GTDB): domain Bacteria; phylum Bacillota; class Bacilli; order Alicyclobacillales; family Alicyclobacillaceae; genus Alicyclobacillus_I. The sequence continues at coordinate 42,080 of NZ_JAMCCX010000008.1, forward strand.
CGGTGATTGCGCCTGAATCTGCGGCGGCCATTCTCTGGCGTGACTCTGCTTTTGCGGAACGCGCCGCTGAGTCAATGCACATCACGGCCCCCGACCTGTTGGTGTATGGGATTGCTGATGGATTGATTCCAGAGCCTGTTGGCGGTGCCCAAAAAAATCCACAAGAGGTCATTCAGAGGGTCCGCGAGAAAATTCTTGTGACTTTGCAAGAACTGAAGCAAATTCCTATTGCCGAACTCGTAGAAGCGAGGTACCATAAGTACAGGGATATGGGATCTTACTCGGAAGACGAATTGAACGGAAGCGGCGATGTCCACCCATGATGGTGGACATTCCGTTTTCCCGGGGGAAATTGCCGAGACCACTTGCAGAGTAGCTCTCCCAGGCAGGCATTTTGCCGAACGTCAGCGTTCCCAAATCTGGTTTGTTGAAAAGGAAAGGTGAGGTATGAGAAAAACAAAAATTGTGTGTACGATTGGACCAGCCAGTGAGTCTCTTGACATGCTGCGTCAACTCATGCGGGCCGGCATGGATGTCGCTCGCTTGAACTTTTCTCACGGTACATACGAAGAACATGCGGAACGTATTCGCCGCATTCGCCAGGCAGCGGACGAAGTGAACAAACACGTGGCCATCTTGTTGGATGTCAAAGGGCCAAAAATTCGTACCGGAAAAATTGAAGGCGGTCAAGTGGAGTTGGTGGATGGTGCGGAGGTCACGTTGACCATAACTCCAGTCGAGCGCGGCACTGCGAGTCGCGTTTGGATTTCGTACGAAGGTCTGGTGGAAGATGTATACCCAGGTGCCCCCATTCGCATTGACGATGGTCTCATTGGTCTCGAAGTCATTGAGGTTTCTGGAGCAGACATACGCTGCCGAGTGACGAATGGCGGCACGCTCAAGGACAACAAAGGCATCAACGTTCCAGGTGTCACGCTGCGCATCCCAGGGGTTACCGATAAAGATAAGGCGGACATTCGCTTCGGGATTGAGCAGGGTGTGGATATGTTTGCGGCTTCGTTTGTCCGCAAAGCAGGCGACATCTTAGAGGTTCGGAAGATTCTCGAAGAACACGAGTACACGGCCGACATCATTGCCAAGATTGAGACTGTCGAAGGAATGGACAGGCTCGAAGAAATTCTTGAAGTGACTGACGGCATGATGGTCGCTCGCGGAGACCTTGGTGTGGAGATTGCAACGGAAGATGTACCGTTGGCGCAAAAGCGGATTATTAGTCTCTGCAATCGTGCTGGCAAACCGGTTATCACGGCTACCCAAATGCTTGATTCCATGCAGCGTAATCCGCGACCGACGCGGGCAGAAGCGGGCGATGTCGCAAATGCCATTTTCGATGGTACTGATGCGGTCATGCTTTCCGGCGAGACGGCAGCTGGCCGCTATCCACTCGAGGCAGTGCAGACCATGGCGCAAATTGCGCTCCGCGCTGAGGATGCCATTCTCAAAAATGAGGTTGCTTATCGGCATCATGTTAAGGTCGAGCGGATGGTCACGGATGCGGTCAGCCACGCTGCCAAAGAGATGGCGGAAGACCTGGATGTGGCAGCCATTGTGACGGCCACCACATCCGGCTATACAGCTCGCAAAATTGCTAAACACCGCCCACTTCGCGACGTGATTGCCGCCACCCCGAGCAGTCAAGTAGCGCGGCGTCTCATGGTCACGTGGGGAATTCATCCAGTCGTGGTGTCGATGACGACCACGACCGATGAAGTGTTGGAGACCGCGGTTCAAGGAGCTCTCGATGCTGGCTATGTGCGCCATGGCGACATGGTGGTCATCGTTGCGGGGGTTCCGGTAGGAATGAGTGGAACCACGAATTTGCTCAAAGTGCATACGCTCGGCGATGTTTTGGTGCGAGGCACGGGAATCGGAAAAGCAGCCGCCAGTGGTCGGGCGATTGTGGCGACGTCTGCCGCCGAGATACTACAGCGCACGGAAGTCGGAGATATTCTCGTCACAGATGTGACGGATGCTGACGTGATGCCCGCCATTGAGCGTGCATCTGCCTTGGTTGTGGAAGAAGGTGGATTGACGTCTCATGCAGCCGTGGTTGCCATCTCTCTCGGCAAGCCAGTGGTGGTAGGCGCGCGCGGTGCCACCAAGTTGGTTCCTGATGGAGCCACCATCACGGTCGATCCGTTGCGGGGCCTCATCTATCGCGGCCGCGCACAGGTGCTCTGAGCACACCATCGGGTGGCCAACGTGGACACTTACTGGCACACGTCACACGTGCCTGCGGGGCACCTGCGAATGTACCGACAGAGTCCTCATCTGCTTAAGTCTGGCCCGCTTGAGCGGCGAAGTCGCTTAGTCTTTAGGTGCTGTGCGTGCCGTGGTACGGCACGCGAAGTTGAGGCAATTGGATTTCGGCAGCTTCCAAGAGATTGGAAAAGAGTTGCATAGTCGTGACTACCCCTACGCCGCCAGGCGTGGGGGTCATTGCTTTGACCACGTTGGCGACATCCGGATGTGCGTCGCCCACAATGTCACCCTGAGGAGTCTCGTTGATACCCGCGTCAATCAGCGTCAGATTTGAGTGGCACATCTCGGGTTGGATGAGTGCAGGTTTACCAACCGCGACGAATGCAATTTCCGCTTGCTGAAGGTGCTTGCCGATGTCGCGAGTGGACGCATGGCATACGGTCACCGTGGCCCCTTTGCGGAGCAGCAGGTGAAGGAGTGGCATGCCGACCGTCTTACCGCATCCGATGAGTGCCACATCGCGTCCTCGTAGGGGGATGCCGTAAAACTCTAAAAGTCTCAGGCAAGCGAGTGGGGTTGCCGGTCGCAAACCGGGATCGCCCACCATATTTGCTAATTGATTTCCTGCAGTCAGGCCGTCGATGTCCTTCTCCGGTCGAATGGCCGCCAAGATGCGATGGGTATCGAGATGATGAGGTAAGGGCAGCTCGAGCATGATTCCGTGTACATGCGAATCCTCGTTCCAATGGTGAATGGTGGAGAGTACCTGCTGTTCCGTTACGCGCACCGGAAAGGTGTGCAATTCGTATTCAATGCCCAGTTGCTTCGCCAGACGGGCTTTGGACTTGGCGTAACACAGTGAAGCTGCGTCGCCTTCGACCAAAGCGGCAACTAATTTGATGGTCACGCCGAGGCGCTGGTACGCAGAAACCGTTTCGTGGATGTGTGCTTTCATGGTTTGTGCAACGGGTTTACCGAGCAGTTGATGAGCCACAGTAATATCTCTCCTCTTCTGGGGTGGCAGGGCAAGGGTCACTACTTGGCCAACGTGAGCACGTGCAGAACTCCGCTCAGAAGCACACAAAAAGACCGCCCTCGGCAATGAGGAACAACGCAGGTTGTCCAGTTTGCCCAGGCGGTCGGCATATTTTCACTCACAGTCCCTCGTGGTGCTCCACGTTTCCGCCAGTTCTGTGAGGTGCACTCAAATCGATTGCATTCGTAACCAAGTCTATTTTAGCAAGAGCAAACTTGCTCCGCAAGCGTGTGATTGGAAATTTAGGAATTGCACCATTTTGGTTTTTATGGCACTCTAGGGTAAGCATGTTTTACGGGCAGGCCCTGCATATTTTAGACTTTTTGAATTCGGCGATGTCATTTGGTGGACTAAAGGATGAAGTGAATGAGGACATCTTATCGGCAAGTCATGAAAAACACTCTATTTGTTCGCGTTGCCTTCACGAAGCTGTCCAGTCAAGCGGGTTATGCGCTGTTCTGGTTCGCCATTCGATTGTTTGTTTTTGATAAGACGCACAGCCCGCTTCTGTATTCGTTGGTTGTACTATTGCCGACGGTTGCGCAGGTGACCTTTGCCCCGATAGCCGGATGGTTCGTCGATACATGGGGGTCCAAAGCCAGTATTATTCTCTCTGATTCGGTACGCATATTGGGAGCGCTGGCCATACCTTTTTTACCTATTTGGGGTATTTTAATCGTTGGTTTATGCGTTGTCATAGCAGACAATTTAATCTCACCTGCGGAAAGCGTGTTGGTTTCTACGGTAGTGGTCACGGGCGATTTTCTGGAAGCCAACACCATCTTGAGTTTTAGCGCCCGCATTGTCGGTCTATTAGGCCCCATCGCAGCAGGAATATTGATGAATGGAAGCAATGGTAAAATTGTCTTCTTTTCGTCTGCGGCACTCTGTGTCTTATCCGTGTTTTTCACGGCCATTCTGCCTATCCAGAGAACGAGTCACGACCGCAAAAGTCACGCAGAGGGTAGCACGAGTCGATTAAGTTGGAAATCAGCATGGTCGACTATCTTTCGAGATAAAGTGTTGACCTTTGTTGTGGTCTTTATCGGGATGGCACAAACCGTGTCCATGATGTCGGACGCGGTCGTTTTGACGAAGTTCCGAGGGGGACTGCATTTCAGTTCTAGTCTCATCGGTGTTGTCCTCAGTCTGGGCATTTTGTCTTCAGCCATTGGTTTGCCGATAGGAACTTCCCTCGGAAAGCCACTTCTAAGGAGGCTCGTTCTGATTGTGAGCGGGATTGGCTTGAGCGGCATGGGGTTCTTCTTAATCGGAGTCTTTCATTCCCACATATACACCATCCTGTCTTACGTGTTTCTTGATTTTTTTGCTGCATTCGGTGGCCCTTTGATCATCAGCACCATTCAAGAACGAGTGGAGATTTCCATACTAGGTCGCGTGATTGGAGTCATTACAAGTCTTGTGAGTGTACTGTCCATATTGGCCATTCCAATGGCGGGTCTATGGGCAACATGGGTGTCGCCCAGTGACGTATTGGTTATTTGCGGAGGAACACTCTTTCTGTTGTGTATGGCGTTCCTCCCGATTGCAGTGGTTGTTGGTAACCATGAAGTAAAACATAGAGCCCAGCACCGGATAGAAAACGAGAAATTTTTATGAATCATGAAGTCCATGAGCTAAATATGAGATCAGCACGCGCGATAAAAGAGATCATTGTAGACACGTCAAACATGCTATCCACGAATCGATATGAGTTACCTTACGTCGAGTCCGGTAGCAGAGCGCGGTGACCACACGCGAAATTCGTCAGCCAGTTTCAGCCAATCGTAAATAGGCAGCGGACTGGACAACGAAGTCATTTCCACGTCTGTGATGGGTGTATCCACTCTCATTTGGAGTATGCCCGAGGGTAAGATGTGGAAATTCACGTGTCGTTGATGGCCGATATCTACTCGAAATGACGCGACTGGGAGCTCGGTAAATAACACAGGTGGATGATTGCGGCTCATTTCAATGAACCACAGATTCGTCGCAATCACGCCAAATGTGTCACCTCCGTCGGGTTTCGAAAAATTGAACGGATCCGCCTTGGGAAGCTGTGTTGGCAACATGGGGGTGATGTCCTTTTCATGCTGAAGTTGCAACAACCGCTGTTGTCCGTTGGAGGGGATGACGACATTCCGCCACGCCGTGTGCTGGGATGTTTGGTACGAAGTCCATGCCGAGGGAGGCAGAAAAACATGCTCTAAGGTAAAATCCTGTCCGCCATCCTTCGATTGAAACAGGAAAAACGCATGGGCATTGTCTACAGAACTGAGCATCGGGGATTCGTCCACGAGCACTTCAACCAACCCGGGACTTGGCACCGCTGACTGCAGCAATTGACCAGGAAGCGAGTTTGCCATTCGAGTCCAATCGGATGCTTGGTTCGTGGATGAAAACAGGGAGACGACGTCCGTCCCGTAAAGATAGGATTCACTCACCTTGAGTCGCGTGTCTCCAGACTCGAGGATTTGATATCCTCTTTGGCTCGCGGTAGCATCGGCAGCATCGGCGGAGGCAGGTAGTTTCACTTTCTGCCATGCGGTCGCGGATGATGGGAGAAGATAGCTGGTGGTCGATGGGGTCGCGTTGGCAGACGCAGTAGACGGAGTCGGAGTTGTCGTTAATTCAATCGCCCCGTGAGTGAGACCTATCAAATGCCACCGCAGCGAGGCCCTCAGATTTGTCAACGAGATTGGCAAGGTGGGTAGAGACTGAGTCCTGACGTGATGTTTCTCCCATGTCACGCGCAGCACGGTCATGGTTTGGGAGGCTGACGAGCCATACGGGTTGACGAGAATGTCACAGGAAGACGTACTGATGGGCAGTATACTCAAAATGCCGGAAGCAAAGACGCTTGGTACGGTGTTCCAAGACTGTCCGCCGTCCATGCTGACGTATAGGTGGTGTTCTCCGGCCATCCAGGCGGTTTCAGGGTTAAGCCACTTCAGAGACACGACGTGTGCCGGACCGGCGGAAAAGAGCTGGTTGACGGCAGATAGGTTTACTTCTGGGTAAGCGGAGCGAACCGAGCGAATGGTTACTCCCGATGTTTGAGCCTTCTTTGCGGGCTTTTGCGAAACCACCGCCACGCGAACGGAGACTGCCTGTTGGGATGTAGAATTTGCACTGGCTTGACTGGCGGTTTGTCCAGAAGCAGTAGATTTGGTGCTGCTTTGACCGAGAGTGGTTGTCGTGGCGTCCGCGCCAGATTGGGTCGAAGTGGAAGTGGCAAAACGGGCTGAGGTCGTTGAAGCAGACGCTCCAGCGGATGATGCTGATGAGGTATCACAGCCTGTCACAGCGAATAGCAGTGCGGTTGTCGCCAACGGAAATAGCAAAATTCTTATCGGTTTTTTCAGATTCATCGGTTGATTAGCCTCTTTTCGCTCTCTATTTTACAATAACCTCGACCGCTTTGCTGACCGTATTCTCGGATAAGCGTTCATCAAGTAGACGAAGGAAATGCTGAGATTGTGACAAAATGCACCCGAATGACTGCGAGAAAATATTGCATAGTGACACCAGTCGCTGTTCGAGAGGAATCGGAAGGCTGTTGCAGAAGTACAGTAGTTGTGACAGATGGAGGTTCGTAAATGACGGTTCACATCAAGCGATTGACAGAGCCTGCTGAGTGTGCGCAATGTCATCGATTGGCGGCAGCAGTGTGGGGGGAAGAGTCGGCATGTTCGGTGCCGCAGATGGTCATTCACGCGAACTTCGGCGGTCTGGTGTTACTGGCTCAGGACGGCGGGGTACCGGTCGGCTTTCTCTTCAGTTTTCCGGCACGCTACAACACCGAGTGGGTCTTATGGTCGCATGAGACGGCCGTGTTGCCGGCGTATCAACATCAGGGTATTGGAACTTTGTTGAAGCGCACTCAATTTCAAGTTGCGGGCGAGATGGGTTATGAAGCCGTAGCTTGGACGTTCGATCCGCTGGTGGCTCGCAACGCCGACTTCAATCTCAACAAACTGGGGGCACTGGTCGAAGACTATCGGATTGATGTTTATGGTCCCATGCAAGGCGACCCTATTAACCGCGATTTGCCGACGGATCGCTGGATTGTTCGCCGGCCTACCACGGTAGAACGAAGCGTTCCCGAAAACGCGGCAGTTGCCTGCGCGGGCGGGGGGGAGACAGTACTTCTGTCGGTTGGCAACGAGGTTACGCCCATCCCCCACGCGTCCATAGAGAGAGCCATGGCAGGTGCTGAAGGTCGGCCGATGACTGTACAAATCCCCCTCCGACTCGACTGCCTGCTGGCCAATCAACCACGACTGGCGCACGACTGGCGCACCAATTTTCGCACTGTCGCAACCAATCTTTTAGAAGCGGGCTATGGAGTGTCTTGTTATCGGACAGAAGCGGAGCACGGTACCTACGTCTGGAAAAAGCGGAGGGCTCCAAAATGAGCGGAATGAGTGTGCGGGAAGTGGTGGTGCGGCGGCTGAACCTGCCGATGCGCGAGCCATTTGAAACGTCCTTTGGACGCGAGACAGACAAAGATGTATTGGTGGTTGAGGTGCACACAGACGCTGGCCATATTGGTTACAGCGAGTGCGTGGCGATGGCCAGTCCCGTGTACAACGAAGAGACCACCAGTACCGCTTGGCAGATGCTCAGCGACTTCTTTGTGAACCAGCTCTGGGACCAGTCCTTCCATGAGCGGGAGGATTTATTTCTCGTTCGAGACCGGCTACAACCGTTTCGGAAGAATCAGATGGCGAAAGCAGCACTCGAGATGGCTGTGTGGGATGCGTATGCCGCAGAATACAGTGTTCCGCTCTTCGAACTGCTGGGCGGTGTTCGCCGCGAGGTGCCAGTCGGAATCAGTGTGGGCATCCAGGCCTCCACAAGACGTCTGATAGAAAAAGTCGAAGGCTATCTCGAGCAAGGCTTTCAGCGCGTCAAGGTCAAAGTGCGCCCTGGATATGATGAGGAACCTCTGTCCGCCCTGCGCCGTGAATTTCCAGGTCTTTTGCTGATGGCGGATGCTAACAGTGCATACACTTTGTCGGACGTGCCGCTGTTAAAGGCGTGGGACCGCTTTCATTTGATGATGGTCGAGCAGCCGCTCGGATACGATGATTTAGTCGATCACGCCACGCTTCAAGCGGCCATTGATACGCCCGTCTGTCTGGACGAGAGCATTCACTCGGCTGCTGATGTTCGCAAGACCGCAAAAATCAAGGCGGGTAAAGTTATTAACTTGAAACTCGGGCGAGTTGGCGGCTTTGCAGAAGCGATTGCAATTCACGATGCTTGTGCGGAGTATGGACTGGACCTGTGGTGTGGAGGCATGCTCGAGACGGGAATCGGGCGCTTGCACAATATCGCCATCACGTCGCTGCCCGGATTCAATCTTCCGGGGGACACCGCGCCGAGTGCTCGCTATTTTACAGAAGATATCATTGAACCGGCGGTGGAATTCTCGACGCCGGGCAATTTAGCGGTCGAACCGCTCTGTGGGGTCCACAGTCGCGTCGATAGAGACCGCTTGGAACATTGGACCGTCGACAAGCGCACACTGCGCCAGGGGGAATCGTCATGAGCGCGGTGCACTGGACGGAACGCGCGAATGCCTGGCAAGACGAAGCTCGAATTCTCTTTGACCATTTGCACAGCCATCCGGAAGTCAGTTGGAAAGAAGTCGAGACGACCAATTTTCTGGCTACTCAGTTGCAGAACCTAGGTCTTCGCGTGACCACATTTCCAGACATCCCCGGAGTCCTTGGTGAGTGGGGGCCAACGTCCGGCGCGACGGTCGCATTGCGCGCCGACATCGACGCTCTGTGGCAACAGGTAACGGGTGAGTGGAGAGCAAACCATTCCTGCGGTCATGATGGCCATATGACGATGGTCCTCTTGGCCACGCGCTTGCTGCGCGAACGTCTGCCGAATCCAGCCGTGCGGATTCGCGTGTTGTTTCAACCTGCGGAAGAGAAAGGCGAAGGAGCCATTCGGTTTACCGAGCGAGGAGCGGTCGAGGACGTGGTCTATCTCTTTGGGGTCCACGTCCGTCCTTTGGAGGAGTTGGATGTTGGGCGCATGTCGGCGGCCATTCTCAACGGAGCCGCCATTCAACTGGAAGGGCAGGTGCGCGGTACTGCTGCCCATGGGGCTCGTCCACATTTAGGCGTCAATGCCATCGAAGTAGCGTCTGCCATCTTGCAATCGGTACAGGGCATCCACCTCGCACCGATGGTACCTCATACGGCTAAGATGACGAGACTGGTCGCTGGTGGCGATAGCGTCAACATCATTCCCGATACTGCCTCATTCGCTTTTGACTTGCGCGCCCAGACCAATGAGTGTATGGATGCGTTGGCCAACGCCGTGGAGTCTCGCATTGAGTGCATTGCATCGATGTACGGGGCAGAAGTGGAGATATGGCGAGGTCCTCGAATCATGGCCGCAGAAGTTAACCCTGAGGCGCGGGAGCTGATGGCCGCCTCAATTCAAGCGGTGCTTGGGGCCGAAGCACTGGCTCCAGACATTGTTACGCCAGGAGCCGAGGATTTTCACTATTACACCAGTTTACGGCCTGGAGTCAAAGCGACTATGCTGGGTCTGGGGTGTGGAGTTACCCCGGGACTTCATCACCCTCAGATGACATTTCAACGCGAGCTTTTGCTCGACGGAGCGAAGATCCTCGCCGAGGTGGTGTCTAGGGCCGTTGATGAGGTTAGTAGAATTTCTGCCGATGTTTGAAATCCATCAACCGCCACCTGCTGTCCGTCTTGTGTTTTGCTGTGATGTTCCCACTCCGCGCGTTGTTCAAAAACGCTCACAGCGTCAAAAAACATCGCGGGAACTCGGTCCAGTGTGGTAGAGTAGTTCTGTCGACTACTTTTGTCGAATGTTGCACTATCGATTCGGGGAGAGAAGCTGGTCTCCTACTCGCAGTAGGACATTAGCTTGTAGCGCCGACCGATGAGGCGACTTAAGATACCCTCTATTCTCCCCCAACTACTTTCACGAGAGAGACGGACTCCTTGAAAGGGAGTCACGTCACCTGAATGGAAGAGAGAAAAACTTCCATATGAAAACATCCATCCTGAAAAGCGGACAGAGAGTAGGAGGAGAAGCATGCTGCGCGGAAAGTCGCGAAAGTCGGCACGCAGGCGAAATCCGGCATCCCGGCTGTGGATTATCACCGGATTTTCCACCGCTGCTTTGGTTAGCCTGCTGCTGCGTCTCGGTTATGTCCAGGTGGTTCAAGGAGCGGTCTATCGGTCCGAAGCGACGAATGTGGAAGTATCATCCTACCCAGTACTGCCCCCACGAGGGTATATCTATAGCAGCAATGGCACCATTTTGGCGCAGAACCACCCGATATACGATGCATATTTAGCCCGCGTTCCGCATGTGAGCCACGATTATGCGGAGATAGCCAAAAAATTGGCGCCCTGGGTGCACATGACGCCGACTGCCTTATTGGCCGCGATGAAAACCAGTCCGTTATCGCCGCAGGTTCGAATTGCACAGGGGTTGTCCGATGCCGCCATTTCTTATATCTACGAGCATCATAATGAGTTGCCAGGCGTCGAAGTTCAGGTTGATCCGGTTCGCAATTACCCGGAAGGTGACCTGGCTGGACACATCCTTGGATATGTGGGCCCCATCACGAGCCAGACTGAGAACTATTATGTTGGTAAATTACACTACTTAGACAATCAAATTGTGGGAGAGACCGGGATTGAGGCGGAATACAACTCATACTTGGAAGGACACGTGGGCGAAGAGCAGTATTTAATTCGCAGCAATGGAACGGTGAAGTCCATTGGCATGCAGCCACCGCCGCAGTCCGGGGACAACTTGCAACTGACCATCAATTCTGCATATCAGGCACAGGCGCAGAGAATTGTGGCCGACTTTATTCAACGCGACGATGTGATGCGTTATGAAATTCACTCCGCCGCGGCCGTCGTGCTGAATGTGAAGAATGGCGCTGTCGAAGCGTTAGTCAGTTATCCCTACTACAATCCAGAATGGTTCATCAACGGCAGTATTGTCAAACATGAAAATTATCTGAACAAGTCGCAAGCTTTGATTGACAACGTCATCCAAAGTAGAGAGTACCCAGGGTCTGCTGTCAAACCGGCGAATGCCTTGGCAGGACTTGAGTCGGGCACCATTACGCCACAAACTGTGGTGGACGACCGAGGGTATTTGAAGATTGGAGACCGCATCTTTCACAACTGGTATCGACCTGGCTTTGGCGATGTGACGGTGGTCACGGCTCTGGAACATTCAGATGATACGTTCTTTTACCAGCTCGGCATGTGGCTTGGGGGCTGGGTCAATCAGCATTATCCGCATCACGAATCTTATACGCAGTGGGTAAGAACTCGCTTTGTGAAAGCGATTGACACGATTTTTGGCTGGGAGTATAAATTTGGACTTGGACAACTGACGGGGATTGACCTTCCTGGCGAAGTACGTGGACGTTTCTACGAAGAAGACACGCGTAAAAACTATGAAGAAGTTCGCTATCCGCTTTTGAAAGCAGAAGCGAGCATGAAGAAAAAAGGCTATTTTAACAACTGGGGTGCCTTACCTGACTTGGCGTTTGCGGATATTGGACAGTCGCAGGAATTTACACCGATTGAAATGGGACAATTTGTCATGACCATTGCAGACAAAGGCGTCAAATATCGACCGTATGTGTTAAAAGCCATATATCCGGCCGATGAGGTGCCGGGGTCACCGGGAAGTAAGCCAATCTTTGTCGAGAAGCCCAAGGTCCAAGCGCGAATCTCCTTGAATCCTACGGATTTGAAAGCGGTCTACAAAGGGATGTATCTGATGGCCAATGCGCCTGGAGGGCTGCTTTACCAGGGGGGGTTTGCCGGAACGCCGTACCATGCGGCGGGAAAGACAGGTACGGCGCAAATTGTTCTTGACGGCAAGCGCGTGGATGACTCCGTGACCATCGCGTTCGCACCGTTTCATCACCCGCAGGTTGCTATTGCGGTCATGGTCCCAGGTGGCGGAGCGAGTACGACCACTGCGTCGCATATTGCCAAACGCCTGTTTAATGCGTACTTTGAGATGCATCACGAGTATTTTCCAAAGTCCGATTGGTTGCCTGACACATTCCAACCCCATGTATGGAAGCACACATTTGCTTACTGGCAACCAGCAGATGGGTATTTACCGTAAGTCTAGATTCTGGTCGATATCTAGGGAGCGAGGGAACCGGTCGTGGGTGCACAGACATTTGGGCGACAGTGGTTGGGCTTTCGGCGCGAAGTCGTGCTGCGTGAGTTGGCTGCTTATGAGCAAGAGATAGCTGACCTGAGAGCAAAATTGGCGAAAGCAGAACAGCGGTGGCAGCGAGCCGAGGCGGAGCGAGAAGAACTGTCGTTGACTTTGGCAGCCATGCGGCGGCAACAACTCCAACCGCTGTCGTCCGGTTCTGCATCACTGCAGCCAGCCATTGTGCTTGTGGGACCGACAGATGTGCTTGGACCCATTACTCTAGTGGTCGATGCCCTCGAGAGTAGTCCGCACTTCACACCTCGGTTTCGCGTGTTTCGCGACGGTTTTTATCGCGTGGACGGAGAAACAGCGGATCGGACAAAGCTTGTCGACTGGCTCCGCGCGTTGCCGGAAGTCCGCGAGACGCGTCAGGACCAAGAGACCATTCACGTGGTTCCAGGAACTCGTGGAACCGGGGAGCGAAGCGGATGAAGGGTACTCTAAAGCAGCGGGTGGCCGACACTCGCGAGTCAGAGACGTTTGTCTCTCTGCGACCCTATCGCTTGGACGGGTCAGACTCGCTGGTCGATCCGGTCGATCCTACGACGGCCCGAATCATCCCCGCAGATGCAGCTCGCCGTCATCAGTTGCTCGCGTTTGCTCGGGTTGGCACCTGTGTCTGGTTGGCGGCGGTGCATCCGCACGACATCATGGGGACCTTCATGGAACTCGGATTGCCAAGTTCCTATACGTATCGGTGGTGTTACGCGGAGCGCGAAGATCTTCTCTTTGCGCAAGACCGAGTCTATGGGATGGTGGACCGAGAAGGCGGAGAACGGCTCGGGTCTTACCTTCTGCGTACGGGGCGTATTACGACACAAGACTTGGTCGCTGCGTTAGCGGATCAAAATGTGGATGAAGCTGGGCAAAAGCTCGGAGCGATTCTCCTGCAAAGAGGTGTCATCACCAACTGGAATATTGCGGAGGCTGTTGCCAGTCAACGCGGTTATCCGCTGATTGACCTGCTCGGTCAGACAGCTTTGACCAATAATCTCGTTTCCTCGCGTCTTGATGGTGCGTGGGCGTTGGCAGAAGAACGGTTCTGGCACCGTCATTTGATGGTGCCACTCGACGAAGATGAGCAGACGTTGACCGTGGCGATGGTCGATGTGGACGACCGGGAAGCTCTGGAGTATTTGGAGAAGACGGCAAAGAAGCGTTTGCGCGTTTTTGTGACGGGGTCTCGCGATGTCGTGCATGTGCTCAACCAGCGGTTTGGTGCCACACAATCCTTGGAGAGTCAGCTGTCCCTCTTTCGCTTGCGGCCAGAAGACAGTGCCGCAACGCCTGTGTCTCGGGCTCAGTGGTTGTGGATGCTGGCGCTCTTGATGGTCGCGATGGTTGGTTTTATCCTTCGCCCCGTGTGGACAGGGACATTTTTGGCTGCTACGGTCGAAGTGGTCTATGCTTCGGTGAGCCTCTTCCGCCTCATGACAATGTCCGCCGCCATTCGCAGCAACACAGAGTATGTGGTCACGGAAGCAGACATGCAGTCTGTGCCACCGACCTCTTTGCCGGAATACACGGTACTCGTCCCGCTGTATAAGGAAGCGGATGTATTACCCATGTTGACAAAAGCACTCCAACAACTGCGCTATCCGAAGGATCGGCTGGATGTCAAGCTGCTATTAGAGGAAGATGACCGAGAGACTCTAGAAGTTGCTTTGAATGCTCGGCTACCCAGTTACATGGAGATTGTCGTCGTGCCCCATTCCGAGCCACAAACGAAGCCCAAGGCGTGCAATTATGGCCTAGCCAAAGCGCGCGGGGAGTACGTGGTTATCTTTGACGCGGAAGATGTTCCAGAGCCAGACCAACTCTTGAAAGCCGTTACCATTTTTCGTGAGGAACAGAACGAGAATCTTGCTTGCATTCAAGCAAAACTGTCTTATTATAATGAGAATCAGAATATCTTAACGCGCTGGTTTACGGCGGAATATTCGAATTGGTTTGAGTTGCTTCTGCCGTCGCTGTTTCGCTTGGACATGCCCATTCCTCTGGGAGGAACGTCCAATCACTTCCGGACGGACGTGTTGCGTGCCTTGGGCGCGTGGGATCCTTTCAATGTCACGGAAGACGCAGATCTGGGCATTCGCCTTCACAAGTCCGGTTATCGGACGGGGGTGATGAACTCCACCACGTTTGAAGAAGCAAACTCGGACTTTGTGAACTGGGTGCGCCAACGTTCCCGTTGGGTAAAAGGGTATATTCAAACGTGGTTCGTTCACATGAGACATCCTGTGCGCCTATTTGAAGAGCTTGGGAATGTCGGTTTTTGGGGCTTTCAGTCGACGATTGGTGGCATGCCGCTGCAATTTCTTCTAAACCCGATTTTATGGGGCTTGACAGTTGCTTGGTATGTGTTTGGTTCCAGCTACTTGCAGCATGTATTTTCAGGGTGGATTTATTACTTGGGGAATGTCTCGCTGTTTTTTGGGAACGTCGCGTTTATCTACGCCAATCTGATGGGTGTGGTGAAGGCGCAGCGGTGGTCGCTGGCCAAGTGGTGTTTGCTCACGCCCGTTTATTGGGTTTTTATGTCGATTGCTGCGTATAAAGCGCTGTATCAATTCTTTCTGCGTCCCTCCTACTGGGAAAAAACGATTCATGGTATGGCGAGTGAGCACTTTGCGAGCACTGTGGATCAGATGGGTGCAGGGATGTGACGTAGGGAGGGTTGTTATTGGGGATGGTCGCGAGTTCGCAAGAGTTGTTGAACCAGGAGCCCAATCCGTCTCAGTTCTTTCCCCAAGGAGTACCTCGCGCGGTGCGAAGAATTGGACTGACGATGGCACTGCTGTCCGGTGTCGTGTCTTTGACGACGGGGTATCTCTTGGTCTTTCGGTATCATCAACTTTTTGGTGATGCGATTTCGAGAGCTATCGTCGGCATGTACATGACATGGGATGGACACTTTCATCTCGCCGCCATGGGGTTTTACTGGAGTCCACTGCTCAGTTTGTTCTCCGTCCCGTTCGCTCTCGCACGACATTGGTGGCCACCTTTAATGACGTATGGGTTTTCCGCCAATATTTTGTCAGCTTTATTTGCGGCCGTCGGCGTCTATCATCTCTACCGCATCTTGTGGCGCTTCGGTCTATCCCAATGGGCCTCGGTCGTCTGGACAAGCCTCTATCTCTTAAATCCGCTCATCCTTCTCTATTCTGCCAACGGAATGTCGGACGCCATTGAGTGTGCAATACTCTTGGCGATGGTCGATGGTTTGGTCGAATACCTGCAGACCGACCGACTCGGAGCGTTGGTTCGAAGTGCCACCTGGCTGGCAGCGGCGTTTATGGTGCGCTACGAATCCGTCCCGATTGGCGCGTGTCTGGGCATCGCTTTGGTGCTTTCCATATGGATTCGTACTAAAAATTGGTATCGGGCGGAAGCGATTGGGTTGGCTCTTTTGTTTCCAATTGTGATGGCGGGGATTATCTGGATGTTGCTTGGAGCGATGATTATGCACAATCCGTTCTACTTTTTGAATTCGCGCTACTCGAATGGCGCTCAAATCAGCACCGGATCGTACAATTTTCCGCAGGTCTTGGCCGCACGTCATCACCTTGGCGTCACTCTCTATCAAGTGTTCCGATTTATGGACAATTTTTGGGCGTATGCTCCGGCTGCTGTCACCGTCGCCGTCCTACAATTTCGGCGCCGCACCGACTCGATTGGCATCTCATTGCTCGCCGCTTCGTTCGGTGCCCCGTTGCTACAGATAGTGCTCCTGTATTCTCATCGGTCTGCCGATTGGCAACGCTTTTTTATCTACTACATTCCGTTTGGATTTTTGCTGTTCGCATACGTGATTTGGAAACTGCCGATAAGATGGCGCTCATGGTTTGCTTGGATGGGATGCTTTGCACTTGTGGCGAGCAATTACGCCGCTCTCGAAGCGATGAAGTCGCCCGTGTGGGGCAACGGAGATACGAGCGTGTATCAAGCGGTCTTTGATAGCCAGCGGGGGTCACTGAAGGATAACGCGAATTACATGACGCTCGAACAAGGTGAAGTAGAAGCTCATTATATCAATGCGCATCCGCATCTGGTGGTGTTAATCAGTACATTTGACAGCCCGCTGGTGATGCCGTTTATTCGGAGGCCGGGGCAAATCATTTTTTCTGGAGAACCCTCTTATGATTCGATATTGGAAAATCCGCTAGGTCGTGCCAATGCTATTTTGACCGTGCCGAATAGCCCCCATTCGCTCGGCGCGGATACGAGCATCAATCGGATGTATCCTGGACTTTGGGCAGGACATGTGTCTTGGACCAAGCTCATTCACCAGTGGAAAAATGGCGACCGCCTGTATGCGGTCTTAAAGGATGCACCGTAATCGACTGGAATAGTGATGGAGAGTGATGATGGTGGCTATCGGGATGAACCAGCCGTCGAGAACTGCGCTTGGGTCGAAGAGTGTTCGGGTTAGTGCGCTCTCTCGATGGTGGTGGATCACGTTTTGGGTGGTCGGCACCGCGCTGCCATTCGGGCCGTTTCTGACCTCCATGGTCAAGGCCGCCTTGGCGGATACGCCTTACGCCTATCTGATGTGGATCCCGATTTTCTCCTTCGCGTGGGCCGCTTTGTCTCTGCGCCATGTGCCATCCTATAGTGACGACCGAGAGTTGAACGCCATTGTTGGGGTCTTTATCACGGTGACTTCCGGAATCTTTCTCTACTATGGGAGCTATCATTGGGCCTTTCGTTATGTGGCTAACGGTGATGCCTTGCTTTTGTGGCCGCTATGGGGACTGGGACTGGCTTGGTTGTTCTTTGGAGTCGGCGTCACCCGATTTCTGTGGAAGCCTCTCGCCTATCTCATGCTTTGTTGGACTCCCCTTTATACGGAAGTCGTTCGCTGGACCAACCCACGGCTAGAGACGATGGACAACGCCTTGATGAGAGGATTGTTTGACCACTTTTCCTGGGTTCGACTAGGTTCCACTTATGGAAGCTACGATGTATTTGGGCATAGCAAGTGGTCCCTGTTGATTGTCTCCAGCCCTTGCAGCGGAGCCGACAGCTTTTTGGCGATGGTCGTCTGGCTGCCAGTTCTTCTGGTTGCCTTTAAGGCAACTTGGCAGCAGCGGACCCTTCTCATCGTGCTCGGCGCCGTCATGGCAATATGTCTGAACTGGATGCGGCTCATCGGTTTGGTTGCCGCGACGCACTGGTTTGGGCCTGGGATTACCTTCGGATGGATTCACCCGGTTCTGGGAGCTGTTTTGTTCGCCGTGGCTTTAACGATGCTCTTGCTCATTGGGCATCGCCTTGGATTAAAGCCTAAGTCGCCACAAAAGGACCAGCAGCATCTGAAGACGCCAGGGGTTATGCGCAGTGGATTTGGAGCACTGTCCATTGCGACATTGACGGGACTTCTCCTTCCACTGTACCTGCCGGACTCGGGAACCGTGGTTACGCCCATCCCAACGAAGACAGAGCAAATTTCCCGTTTGATGCCAGCGAATATGCCTGGGTATCAGCGGCAGGTGTTGCTGCGTCAAAATGAGAGTTCCTTGTTTGGAGCGGGATCTTACGGAGAAGCTTACTCTTACATGAGCCGAGATGGATACGCACTGCTCGCTGAAGAGTTTCGAAGTTATCAGCTGTCCGCTTTGCAAAGTTACGGTGTAGACCATTGCTTACTGTTTCACGGCAATACTATTTTGGCATCCCGTCAATACAGTCTTCGTCGCGGTATCACGGCGGACGCATTCATCATTTCTCTGCCGGTTGTGGGTAAAGCCGGGCGGCCTTCCTTGTACGTGGATCTGTCGTATATTTATGCGGTTCAAACCAACGGCAAAACCGCCTACTTGCGAGCGGAATTTGCGGGTTCTCTGGTGAATTCCAGTCAGCGTCAAGGTGATAGGCACAATGTGGCGTCGTTACTTCCAGTTGCCTTCTCAGAGACTGGAGGAGCGCGATGGTCGCGCTCGAACAGCCATTGGTCAGCATCCGTTCAGGCAAGGGAAGACAAATTTTTTACCTTCGTCCAGACGTTTGCTAAATTCACTTTGCCGAATCCTTCAGCGACCCAGTGAGCTTGAGTGCGATAATCCTTAAATTTGTGAAAGTATGTATGGACAGCTGAAAACTTTATGCTAAACTTACCATAGTAACTAATATATTTGTTAGTTAATAAGAACAAGTTTGTTTCCTGTAGAGAACAAAAAGTCCACGAATTGTGGAAGAGTATGGGGGAACGGCGATGAAAACATGGACAAGTGCATGGCTTTCACTCTTTACCGTGGGTGCGTTGCTCGGCGCGGCGGCGTTGTCAGCACCAAATGCTTTGGCCGCGACAGGACCGGGGACGGGTTCAACTACAACGACGAGCGGACCTCTGGGTAGTTCGCGGACGAATCCTGCTCCGGGTTCACCAAGTCCGTCAAGTCCAGGAGGCTCATCGAATTCTGGACGTTCACAAAATACTACAGGTGGCTCATCAACTCCATCAAAACCACCA
The DNA here is from genome assembly GCF_024706985.1 of Alicyclobacillus sp. SP_1. GTDB lineage: Bacteria > Bacillota > Bacilli > Alicyclobacillales > Alicyclobacillaceae > Alicyclobacillus_I. Next base: position 61,081 of record NZ_JAMCCX010000008.1, read on the forward strand.
GGTCCAGCGGGCACATCAGGTAAGGGGTCTGGCTCTAAACAAGACGGAAAGTCTTCCAACGACAATTCTGGTTCGAGTAAATCGAATCAATCCAAGACGGGTACACAAGGCAATCCAACCCAAGCCCCAGGTGGAGTTAAACCTTTGGATGCTCCAGAGGTTCCTTACGCGGCGATATTTCCACTGATGGCGGTACTTGCGTTTGGTATTTACCGTTGGCGAGTCCGCAAGGCTTAAGCAGAATAAGTAAAGGCACAGGTATTCGATGAAACGTCGGCCGTTTCTCTTCTTTGACGGAGTGAGGTGAGCAGACGAAGGATTAAGAAGTAGCTGAGATGCTTTTCTTCTCTTTCGGTTGAATTTCTTGCCCGACTCTGGCGCAGGGCAACAGACTTCAATGGAGGTCGAACTTGCGGCGGCGAGGAAATCTGTGATAACCTGTAGCATGAAAATAGAACATGTGGATACTACGGAGGAGCCTGTCGCCAGGTTCCTTTTTTGTCTTCTCTGACGATTCCATGCGCGCTTTACTTTGGTGTGGGTGTGCGAAACGAATGTGAAGTTTCAAAGCGGCTTGAATACGGCAAGACTGGTCAGGAGCGAAGACATTGAATTCACCCGCGTTTACGATGGCAGAACAGATGGTTGAAATGCTCTTCTTTGTCTTTTTAGGTGGTTCAGTGGCTAGTGTTCTAGCCGAGAAATCAAACGTGCCAGATGTCGTCTGGTTCTTGCTCGTGGGCATGCTTCTCGGGCCGTCTGTGCTTAGCGTTCTTCACGTGCCCACAGAGTCTTTGTTAAACCAGAGCGTTTTGCTGCTGGGCGCTTCCTTCATTCTGTTTCACGGCGGTACCATGACCAATTTGCACGTTTTGCGCCGTATGTGGGTGAGCGTGCTGCTTCTGTCCACCGTGGGTGTCTTGGTAACGGCGGCGGTTGTGGCGGTGGCAGTACATGCCCTGTTTGCCCTTTCCTTTTCGACTGCGTTTCTGCTCGGGGCTGTGGTTGCCTCGACGGACCCCGCGTCGCTCATCCCGATTTTTCAGCGCTACCGAATTCGGGAGCGAGTGGCTCAAGCTATCATTGCAGAATCGGCTTTTACGGATGCCACCGGGGCGATTGTCACGACGGTTGTCTTTGCGACTCTTGTTCCTATGGCTGTGGGTGTGCCGAAGAGTGTTTCGGCAGCAGGGGTGGCACTACAGAGCGCACATCCCTCTATTGGTGAAACTGTTAGCCAGACAGCGCATATCACCTCACTTTTTGTGTCAGCGGCCCAGTTGGCACTGGGCGGCATGGTTGTTGGTGTGGTTATCGGCGGACTAACCGCGCTATTGCTGTCCCGCAGTCGGTCAGGGAACGTGCGTAGATTTCCGTTCATCCCCACGTCCCTCGCTGTAGTTTGCTGCGTCCTGGCAAGTCTGACGCTTGCGAATGTACTGCACGCCAGTCTCTTTATGAGTGTGTTTGTGGCGGGACTCACGGTCGCCAATGGTAATAAAGGTGCCCTCGCCACATCGCCGCTGACCGTTCAATCGATGGAATCTTTTCTCGACGTTCTGAATCTGCCGTTACGAATTCTCATCTTCATTTTTTTAGGTAGTCAAGTACAGCTGATGATTCTCTGGAAGTATGGTTGGAAAATAGCGGTTGTGACGCTCGTTTTTCTGTTCTTAGCGCGACCTATGACGGTTGGGTGTTCTCTCTTGCCAGACCGCTTTGCCAGATGGCAAGCTCGCGAATTACTGTTTTTCTGCTGGACGCGGGAAACTGGAGTTTTAGCCGCCGCTTTGATTGGCATGGTCACGAGTTCGGCTGTCGTGCCACATCCCGCCCTGCTCAAGAGTGTGACGTTGGTTTTTATCCTCGTTACCCTGTTGCTTCAAGCCAGCACGGCCCCTACGCTGGCGAAATGGTTACATCTGCGGGAAGAATCGAGTGGGTGATTTGGGACAGGAGTCTACGGCCATGCCAGAGAATGTTATTCTATCAGGTAGCATCACCAACGACATTTCGCGGACAGACGAGCGCTCAAGTTCAACGAGCAGCAGACAAAGGCTTTGAAACGGGGAGTGACGAGGAGTGTTGGAAGAGTTCAAAAAGTTCATTGCGCGGGGAAATGTGGTCGATCTCGCCATCGGCATCATCGTGGGTGGTGCCTTTGGCAAGGTCGTCTCATCGCTTGTCAATGACATCGTCATGCCGCCGCTTGGCCTCTTACTCGGCAAAGTGGATTTTTCCGACCTTTACATTAATTTGTCGCGCACCCATTACGCCACGTTCGAAAAAGCACAAGCTGCAGGTGCGCCGACCATTAACTATGGAGCGTTTCTCGGCAATGTGGTGGACTTCTTTATTATCTCTATCTGCATTTTTCTGGTCATTCGCCAAGTCAATCGCTTCCATCGTCAAAAACCAGAAACTCACCGGCCAGTTGAGCCGGAGACGAAAAGTTGCCCATACTGCATGTCCAACATTCCTTCTGCTGCTACTCGTTGCCCGAATTGCACGTCTCATCTCATTCACATTCGCTCATAAATGACCATGGCGCACCAGTATGTCACCGGGCACCATGGTTATCTTTCGCATGATTAGAAAACGTTTTTGAGAGCTTTGGTGGTCAGAATACGGAGCGATCACCAAAAATAAAGAGGGTTGCTGAGGGCCGCTAGCAGGGTGTCATCGACTTCAGCAAAATGTCTCCACACTTCGGCGTAGAGAAAGCTCTGACCAAAGGTCGGAAACGTGTGCAGAACTTCGGTGGAATCTTCCGAAGATGTGGTACTCCAGACGATGCCGGGGGCACCGACCAAGCGGACTTCGTCTCCCGGCTGTAAGTTGCTTGCGCAGAGGGAGACCATCTTTTGATTGCTCTCCGAAGCCCGCTCCTCCGATGCACTGAGGCGGTCGCGCCATATACCGTATTGTTGGACACAAAATCGTTTCAAAGGGACCTATGGACCACCATCTGGGTCACGGTTTTGACCACGATACTTCTTTTGTCTTAGCCTGGCTGATTGCTATCTATCTGCGGTTCAACAAAGGAAGACTGGCGAAAATCGTCTCTTCTCTATACATCGTTCCGATGTTCATTCCGGTCGTCATTGCCTCGTATGCGCTGGTTGAGTTTTGGAATGACGGTGGCATTGGAACGGCTCTGGAAAGTCAAAGCTCGCATCGGCCTAACTTGGACAGATATGTATCACCCCTCCGAAGAATTATTGCGTGAATTAGAACCTGAGTATCTTTGTCTCATGTAGCGATTTCTGCAGCCAGCGTTCATTCAAGCCTGCGCTCAGGCAGAACGCGACGAACATCATACGCTCAACGAGACGCTCAATCGGCTTTGGCCGATTCGCGTCGAGCAGCCGGAATTGCGGCATCACTTTGCGTCCGACCACTTGTTTCATGGGGCGCGGTCCGTTCATACATTCGCCAATCGCGGCATCAACCTGTGCGTCTGGACGGTCGACGAAGTGTACGACATGAATGCAATGCTCCGCTGTGGAGTTCACGGTATCATTTCCAATCGCATCGACCGTCTCGTATCGCTCGTCAAATCCGCGTGTCCAGAGCGGCCCAATGGCACCTCTCTCTAGCCCTCCGAATCGAAACCTCCCTTCGCCTTGCGGTATACCCCAGTTTTCGGTGGGTATGATAATCCCACCAGAACTGGGGGTGATATTTTGACCGTAGCGCAGCAGGTGAAGACCACCGTGGCATCGCTCAAAAGTGCGCAAGCCAATCTTGAGACGTTTGCCCTCTCCACCCAAAATCAGCAGGCAAAGCAAATGTACACCGAGGCAGCAAAAACCGCGCAAACGCTGGTGGATACGCTCGAACAGCGCGTTTCCCAGATAGAACAAGAGGAGCCGACTTACGCCGGCTTTTAAGTTCGTGGTTGAATTCCGCACAAACGTGGTCTCGTCAGTATGGCCGAGGAGGGAGACACGTTCTCCCTCTCTGTCTGGAGGGTCAAGATGCCAGTCTGGTTAAATATTTTGCTGCGGGCACTCGTCTCGTTTTTGGCGGTCTTTTTATTCACCCGCCTGATTGGCAAACGACAATTGTCGCAAATTACGTTTTTTGAATATACGGTCGGTATTGCCATCGGGGACATGGCGGCCATCATTGCGGACGACATTCAGGATGTCTGGTACAAGGGCGTTTTGCCGATGTTCGTCTACACGGCGTTGCCCATTGGCCTAAGTATTTTAGCCATGAAGAGCAAAGTTGCCCGCAACATCGTTGAAGGGCGAGCGAGGGTTCTTGTCAAAGACGGAAAAATCATGGAAGACAACTTAAAAAAAGAGCGTATGTCGGTCGATGAACTGCTTGAACAATTGCGCTCCCGCGGCGCATTTCAGGCTGCAGACGTGGAGTTTGCACTGATGGAGTCGAATGGCCAGGTCAACGTTTTGTTGAAGTCGGAAAATCAGCCCCTGACCGCCAAAAGTATCGGGCGGCCGATGGCTCCTGTCACCGCACCGCAAGCGGTCATTATGGATGGCAGCATGGTCGATGAGGGTCTCGCGGCGCTCGGATTCAACCGCCGCTGGCTTCATGCGGAACTGGAGAAGCAAGGTGTAACGGTAGACAACGTCTTTCTCGGTCAGGTGGATGGCACAGGGCAGTTGTATGTCGATTTGTATGACGACAAGATTCAAGTTCCCGTTCCACAAACTCTAAAATTGACGTTTGTCACTTTAAAGAAAGTTCAAGCAGACCTCGAACTCTATGCTTTGTCCGTAGAAAATGTGGAGGCAAAACGCGATTATGCTCGCGGCGCCGTCATACTAAAGTCTTTATTGCGGCGCTTGCAACCGTTTCTCGATGGCGCTGGCAGTGGATTGTAAGATGTGCTTCGTTCAGACACAAGGAGGGAGAGCGCATGGCACAAGCCAACGCAAAAAAATTGACACCGATACAGCGGGAATATCAGGCTCTGGCCAAAGCCTATGAGCCGTCTCGCCCGTTGTTGCAAAATTTCATTCGGGCATTCGTGGTCGGCGGCGCGATTTCCGTTCTCGGCCAGGGCCTGGAAGACATGTTCATTCACTACTTTGGGTTTACACAAAAGACCGCAGGCAATCCAACCGTCGCCATTCTCATACTACTGGCAGCTCTTGCGACCGGGCTCGGGGTGTTCGACAAACTTGCCTCTTTTGCGGGTGCGGGAACGGCCGTTCCAGTCACTGGATTCGCCAATTCCATTGTTTCAACAGCCCTCGAGCACAAGAGTGAGGGGTATGTCCTCGGAGTCGGTGGGAATATGTTCAAATTGGCCGGATCCGTTCTCGTGTTTGGCGTCGTCGCCGCATTTTTCATCGGGATCATCCGCAGTTTACCAGGACTTGGAGGTTGACTTGTGCTCATTGGACACCAGAGTTGGAAGTTCTCCACCCGTCCTCAAATTCTCTCCACGGCTGTGGTTGGAGGGCCGTTTGAAGCACAAGGACCGTTGGCAGAGGATTTTGACATTCTCCATGGAGATTTATTGCTGCAACAGAAAAGTTGGGAACAAGCGGAGCAGATGCTCCTTCACGAGGCGTGCGACAAAGCTATCGAGAAAGCGCACCTGACCAAAGACCGCATTCAGTTCTTTCTCAGTGGCGACCTGATGAATCAAATCATCTCTTCGTCGTTTGCCGCGAGAACTTTGGCCAGCCCGTACCTCGGAATTTTCGGTGCTTGCTCCACTTCGATGGAAGGCTTGGCTTTGGCGGCACTGTTAGTGGACAAGCAGTGCGCGCGCTATGTGATGACGGCGACCGCGAGTCACAACGCGTCTGCTGAGAAGCAATATCGGTATCCTACAGAGTACGGGTCGCAAAAGCCACCTACAGCTCAGTGGACTGTGACTGCGGGGGGTGCGGCGGTCGTTGGAGCCGTCGAAGCAGCAGCGAACGAGGCGGTGGATGGTAGCGTGATCGACCCGATTGCGAAGGATGAGGAGACAAAAGGTCGACTGGCGGTCACCAGCGCCACGGTTGGGCGGGTGGTGGATATGGGCTTGACGGACCCGTTCAACATGGGTGCAGCGATGGCTCCGGCAGCTCTTGCGACCATCGAGGCGCACTTTCGAGATTTGGACGTGGGCGAAGAACATTATGATTTGGTGGTCACGGGCGATTTGGGGAAAGTGGGTGCCAAGATTCTCGGCGAACTGATGGTGCGGCATGGTATACACATCCCCGATGACCGATATGCGGACTGCGGTCTGCTTATTTACGGAGACAACCCTGCGGTCTGGTCGGGAGGCAGCGGTTGTGGTTGTTCCGCTTCAGTGACATACGGACACCTGTTTCGTGAACTACGGCGAGGGCGTTGGAAACGTATCTTGGTGGTGGCTACGGGGGCCCTGCTGTCGCCGCTATCCTTTCAGCAAGGGGAGAGTATCCCTTGCATTGCCCATGCGGTCGCTATCGAACGAGACGGAGATACGCCCTGACAAGCAGTCGGTGTGGAGCGGTTGCAGTGGCTTTTTGGCAGTGAGTATGGGAGCGAGGGGGCGGAGTTTACCATGATATACGTATGGGCTTTTCTGGTTGGTGGATTCATCTGTTTGATTGGCCAATTTCTGATGGATGTGATGAAGTTGACGCCGGCCCACACCGTGTCCACGCTGGTCGTTGCTGGCGCGATTCTTGGTGGTCTTGGCTGGTACGACAAAATCACGGAATTTGCAGGAGCCGGGGCCACGGTTCCGATTACGTCCTTTGGCAATGCACTGGTCAACGGAGCTCTGATGGAAGCGAAAACTCAGGGGTTGGTCGGTGTTTTGACGGGGATTTTCGAAGTCACGAGTGCTGGTATTTCTGCAGCGATTGTATTTGGTTTTTTAGCGGCGGTCGTCTTCAAACCGAAGGGGTGACATGCGCCCCTAGCGGCATGCTCAAGATGGGCGGTCTTCTTGCGGCCGTCGATCATCGTACTCTTCGCTTTTTTGCGAAGACGGCCTTGTTGGACGCTTCTACGACATCCATGTGCATCATAAAATTCTTCGAATTAGTTTCAACTAACTCTTGATGTTATATAAATCAAACTATATAATAGGCGACAGTAAAGTTGACTAGATGAGTCAACAATGCGCGGCGCTGGTCGCGCTAACAGGAGTCGTATCTTGGACCGAGCTCAGTCGCTCACCGAACCACTGACGATTCACCTATGAAGGAGTTGCAGAAATGGCTACTGATTCGACAAAATCTCCGATGCAACGAGCGGCGGGCGTAGGGTTAAAAGCATTTCTTCTTGCAATTGGCCCTGGACTGGTGGTCATGTTGGCAGATTCGGACGTGGGCAGCGTCATCACCGCTGCACAGAGTGGAGCGGAGTGGGGATACAAATTACTACTCTTACAATTTATTTTAATGCCCATTCTCTACATGGTTCAGGAACTCACCGTCCGCCTTGGGATTTTTACAAAGAAGGGACACGGGGAGTTAATTCGTGAGACGTTTGGGGGAGTGTGGTCGTACGTTTCACTGACAGGACTAGGGTTGTCCGCAGCCGGAGGACTGCTTACCGAATTTACGGGTTTTGCTGGTGTGTGCAGCCTTTTTGGCATTGGACGATGGGTGGGGGTTGTGCTCGGTATTGTCTTTTTGCTTCTCGTCGTTTACACCGGTGCTTACCGCAAAGTTGAGCGAATCGCCATTTTGGTCGGTCTGTTTGAACTTGTGTTTTTCGGCATTGCCATTGTCAGTCACCCGAATCTGCACGATATGATAACGAGTCTCGCAGACATGCCTATAGGTAACAACGGTTACTTGTTGCTGGTGTCTGCCAGCATTGGAGCGGTCATCATGCCGTTTATGATTTTTTATCAACAGTCGGCTGTGACCGATAAAGGCTTGGGGCCTGCCTCGTATAAACATGCCAAAATAGACACGGCCATCGGCGCCGTTTTGACACAGGCTATCATGGCGGCGGTTCTGATTGCGACTGCCGCGACGATTGGCCGCGTGCATCCGAATGTACCCCTTAACACAGTCGGTCAGTTGTCGACTGCGTTAACGCCGTTTCTCGGCCACCAGTTAGGGCGCGATGTCTATGCGTTTGGCATGATTGGAGCAGGCGCGGTAGCGGCTATCGTCGAATCGCTAGGGTTTGCTTGGGGCTTTGGTGAGGTTACCCGGGTCAAACATTCTCTGGAGCATCACGTCATGGAGGCACCTTGGTTTTACGGTGTTTTCACATTCATCGTGCTGGCCGCTGGAACGATGGTCATTGTCGTGCGCAATTTGGTCTCTCTCGACATTTTGGTGGAAGTCGTCAATGCGTTTTTGTTGCCGCTGGTGCTCGGCTTTTTGGTCGCTCTCGCCATCAAGGCTCTACCAGACGGCGTTCGTCTTCGCGGCTGGTACAAGTGGGTGGTGATTGTTGTCGTTGTTGTCACCGCGGGTCTCGGTGTCTACGGCGGGTTGACGGTCATCCCGGGGTTTCCCGGACTCTAATTCTTCGGACCCGCACCAAGACGTTCGTAGTACGATGAAGGGAATTCTGTTACATTCGTTATCGACGTCATTCCGGCATCAGGAGGGATGCAGATGAAGCTCGGCCACTGGTTGAATCGCGTGCAACAGGGGCGCCCGCTCGTCCACAACATCACAAATTTAGTCGTGATGAACACGGTTGCGAACACGCTACTCGCGGTCGGTGCCGCTCCAGTCATGGCGCATGCCGTGGAAGAGGTCGCGGACATGACGCGTATCTCTAAAGCGCTCTGTCTCAACATTGGCACCGTTGATGCAGATGTTGTCACAGCCATGCGGCTCGCTGGCTGTGAGGCCAATCGCTGTGGAGTGCCAGTGGTGTTCGATCCGGTCGGGACCGGCGCGACTCCCTTTCGCACAGACTCTGTCGAACGCTTGGTCGCTGAAGTACAGGTAGACATTTTGCGCGGCAATGCTGGCGAAATAGGGCAATTGGTTGGTTCTGGGGGTAGCGTGATCGGCGTGGATTCACACGGCACCAACGCAGACTTACCGGAAGCGATGCGACGATATGCGCTCGCGTTTGGAACGGTCTTGGTGGCAACGGGTGCGGTCGATATTGTCACGGATGGGGAGACAATTTGGAAGCTGTACAATGGCCATCCCATGTTGGCGAGGGTCACGGGGATGGGTTGCGCGCTGACTGGGCTTGTCGGGGCGTTTGTCGGCGTGGTCAGCCGAGGAGGTCAAGCGAATTTTGAAACAGCGGGAAATTGGCGTGCCTCCCAGGCCATTTTACCGTCGAATTCGGCGGCTACCCTGCGGGTGTATGCGGAGGCCGCGATGGCCGCCATCACTTGTCTCAACGTGGCCGCAGAACTGGCCGCGGAACGTGCCGACGGACCCGGGTCGTTTTATATCGCCTTGCTCGACGCACTCTATCAAATGACGCCTGCAACCATTGAGAGCCGACTGCGAAAGGAGCAGATGAAATGACGGACCATGGACGCCTGATATCTTCGCGTTCTTTGGCTGACCGATTGCGCGTTTACGTCGTGACGGATGGGCGCGAGGATGAGACCAGCTTGCTCGACGCAGTCGCGTCGGCGCTGGAAGGGGGCGCGACTACCGTGCAATTGCGTCAAAAAAATGCAGATGGTGGACGCCTCGTTGCGATTGGACGGGAAATTCGCAAAATCACCGCGCGCTTTGGAGCACTTTACGTCGTCAATGATCGCTTGGATGTAGCTCTGTTGACGGAGGCGGATGGATTGCACGTCGGTCAGACGGATATCTCCTGCCGCGATGCCCGGAGTCTTATGCCGCATGGGATTCTCGGGGTTTCGGTCGGCACCGTCGAAGAGGCGCTGGCCGCCATCCGCGACGGTGCCGATTACCTGGGTGTGGGGGCCATCTTTCCAACCGCCACGAAGCAAGATGCGGACCTCTGTGGATTGGACGGACTGGCCGCGATTCGCGCCGCCGTGACGGCCGACACAGCCGGCTCGAAGAGTCGAGAGCGAACTGCACTCGTGGCCATTGGCGGAATTACGGTGGACAATGCGATTCAAGTCCGCGCGGCGGGAGCCGACGGAGTGGCGGTCGTCTCTGCTGTGATGGGCGCCCGTAGCGCGGCCGATGCAGCTCGAAGGCTCATCGAGATGATGCAGGAGTCTATCGGTGTAGGAAGTCTTTCGTCAGGAAATACGCAGTGACTGAGAAAATTTGAGGCACCTCTCCGCTCCGTATCATCGCCCCAAACTCGTGAAAAGGTATCAGGTGCACCTCAAGCTCCTCGGTACTGTCTAAATGTTGTTCTTCCGTGCACACTGCCCGCTGGAACAAGTAAGTGCGGGAGCGATTGTTGGAAGTGGCTGGATTCGGGTAAAACTCGCCGAGCAGTATCGGTGATTCGAGAGAACGGTAACCCGTCTCTTCCGCCACCTCACGAACAATGGCTTCCCTCGGGTCTTCTCCGGGCTCCATCATCCCTCCTGGAATTTCCAGAAGAAAGTCCCCAATCCCATGCCGATATTGTTTCACCAACACTATCTCGTCCTTTTCCGTCAACACGACGGCATTCACCCAATCGGTGTATTCCTGAATATACGAGTCAATCTCCATACCGCTTGGAAGTCGGCAGTGGTCTCTTCTTGTGCGAATGTACGGGGCGTTTTCCACGACGTATTGACTCGATAGCACGGTCCATTTTTTCATCGCAAGGCTCCTTTAAGGTTCTCATCGTGACAAACTTTGCCGACGCCCGCCATTGCCCTTGCTGGGCGAAACAGGTCCTGTCCATAAGTTTATCACAGGACTTGTCGTCCTCAGTTGACGAATCTCTCTTATGTAGTAATATAGCAATATAGATATATTAATATATTCATATTGAGGTGACTGCCATGAAGTGCACCATCGCGTCTCCGTAAGGTGATCACGTTTCCTTCAATCGGTTCGTCCAGATGTGCTCAACAGAGTTGGGGGATTGAAATTGTTTGCATCCGGAGCTCTTGGCGTCGATGTTCTTTGCATGGCTGTTTTCTTACTGGCCTCACTGGTCGCGCTGTGTTGGCAAAAGGCAGTTTGGGTTGGTCATAGTGCCGGGATGCTGGCGTCGGCAGGACTTGCTGTTGCTGGTCTCTTCGGATTGCTCCAACCACAGTTGCATAAGACACAAGCGCAGCTCATGGTGCGCTCGAGTATCCATTCGTTCACGAGCATCGTCTATCGAACGAATCCTCTTTCCGACTTCTTTCTCTTGCTCATCGGCTCCGTCGGACTGTTGGTCTCGCTATACGGAGTTGGCTACGTGCGAGAGTATCGACAGGAGAAAGGAGCCGTTTCGGTTTCGTTATTGCTCGCGGGTGTGTTGGCGTTTTTGGCCAGTATGGCCTCGGTGGTCCTCGCTGGAGACGTGTTTACTTTTCTGGTTTCTTGGGAGTCCATGTCCATTTTGTCCTTTTTCCTCGTCATGTATGAGCACGAGCGCTCCGAAATACAGAGAGCAGGCTTCATCTACGTGGTGATGACTCACTTAGGCACTGTTTTTCTCACCGTGGGCTTCTTTGTCATGGCGCATTACGCCCATAGTTACCAATTCTCTGAGTTTTCCAAGTTGGACATGCCTACCACGGCAAAGAGCCTAGTGTTGTTGATGATGCTCGTAGGTTTTGGCACGAAAGCCGGGTTGATTCCCTTTCATATCTGGTTGCCGAGAGCTCACCCCGTAGCGCCCAGTCACGTCTCCGCACTGATGTCTGGAGTCATGATTAAAACGGCACTGTACGGTTTTTTAATGGTCGTCTTTTTATTCTTTGGGGTTGGCCAAATTCCGCTTTGGTGGGGGATGGTGGTCGCCGCAATCGGCGTGCCAAGCGCCGTGTTGGGAATTTTGTATGCTCTTCTCCAACATGAGCAAAAGCGGATGCTCGCTTACAGCAGCATCGAGAATATGGGGTTGTTGTTTATGGGAGTCGGCGTCTCCATGCTTCTCTTTTCGCTTCATCAACCAGACTTTGCAGCATTCGCTTTACTAGCCGTCTTGGTGCACAGTCTCAATCATGCGCTATTCAAGAGTTTGTCTTTTTTGTCGGCAGGCAGTGTCCTCGCGTCGACCCATACCCAGAACTTGAATCTGCTCGGAGGGCTGATGCGCAAAATGCCCTGGACGGCTGTCTTTGCACTGATTGCAGCTTTGTCCATTTCTTCCATGCCACCACTCAATGGGTTTGTCGGAGAGTGGATGTTGTTTCAGTCGTTTGTGATGCTTGCTATTATCCGAGCTTCTCTATGGGTACACATCGTTGCAATCTTGCTGCTCTTCGCCCTCACTGGCACGGGCGCCTTGGTGGCCATGGCCTTTGTTCGCTCCTTCGGAATGACCTTTCTCGGCATGCCACGTAGTGAAGCTGTTACAAACGCCAAAGAGGTGTCATGGACCATGCGCATTGGCATGGGAGCGCTGGCGCTGGCCTGCGTCCTCCTCGGAGTTTACCCATTTTGGCTGCTCAGGCTGCTGGAGCCGTCTATTCGCTTATTGACGTTGGTCGATCCGGTCGGTGTCTCACCAAGTATAGGCATGAACAACATCTCATGGTTGACCATGATACCTGCGCCGATTCACAGTACCATCGGGAACTTTGAGCCACTGTCTATCGTGCTCGCGCTGCTTGTCATGGCTTTGCTGTCGCTTTGGTTGTTTCGCCGTTATGGGAACAGGGCCAGTGGCAAGAAGGCACGAACGGTCGGTCCGGTTTGGTCGGGCGGCATGACGGTCGATGGGCGCATGGCGTACACCGCGAGTGGCTACAGTAAGCCGGTTCGAATCGCTTTTCAACAGCTCTTCCGCACTTCGCGGCAACTTTCCGTGACGGAAGGAGACGAACATTTCCCCAAACGGCTGCTCTATGTGCATCGTATCCCGCCGTTTGCGGAGACCTATCTGTATCGACCGCTGGTATCGGCACTGCTGGTGGCAGCCAATGTCATCCGCAAAGTCCAGAACGGGCAAGTACAAAGCTACATGGCCTACTTGTTTCTGACGCTACTGTTCGTTCTCTTTCTTGTGAGGTGACTTTGTGATGATGACCGCATTCGTCAACGTATTACAAGTTCTACTGTTGTTGGTCTTTGCGCCAGCCTTGCAGGGAGTCATTAAGAAGTGCAAGTCTTGGCTGCAAGGACGAACAGGTCCATCCGTATGGCAACCTTATCGGGATGCATGGAAGTATTTGCATAAGGACGAAATCGTTTCGGAGCACGCGTCCCCAATTTTCCTTATCACTCCATACATCGTTTTTGCGGCTACAGCTACCGCGGTCACTTTGGTGCCCGTTTTCCTCGACAGTAGCTTACTGGCGAGTACCAGTACGCTACTACTGGCCGTCTACTTGTTGGGATTGGCCCGCTTTTTCACGGCTCTGTCCGGCATCGACACGGGCAGTTCTTTCGGGGCAATGGCATCGAGTCGAGATATGTTTGTGTCTCTGCCCGCTGAGCCAGCGCTGTTTCTGACCTTGCTGGCGCTCGTTCTCTCCGATCACACGCTGAACATTGTGACCGTGACGGCTCACACCATCTTGCACCCTGGGATTCTTTTGTCGCCCGTCTTTTATCTTGTTCTTTTGGCGTTCTTCTTAGTTCTATTGACAGAAACCGGGCGGTTGCCAGTGGACAATCCGGACACGCATCTGGAGTTGACCATGATTCATGAAGGAATGCTCTTGGAGTACTCAGGAAAACGGCTCGCGCTCATGATGTGGAGCGCGGAGCTAAAACAGATCTTTCTCTATACCCTGTTTATCGATTTGTGCGTGCCGTGGGGAATGGCCGATGACCGCGCCACACCGCTTCGCCTCTTACTTGGAGTGGCGTTGTTTTTCATCAAACTATTGTTCGTCGGCCTCGTCGTGGCGTTCGTGGAAATGTCCTACGCCAAAATTCGACTGTTCCGAGTTCCACGATTGTTGGCGGCTGCCATGACTCTTTCGCTAATCGCGATTGTCGCTCAGTATTTGCTGTGAATATCGAATGGGTCGAGTTTGCATTCATTCTTTGAGAGAGAAGCGTGTGCGGTGGTTTCCTTACAGGTACTTTCGGTTGGCTTGATGCTCACCACGATTTCTTTGCTCTATTGGAAACGCATTGTGACTGCAATTCGCATTCTGGCACTCCAATCGTTTTTTCTCGGATTCATCGCTATCTGGATGGCTGCGAGGACAGGAACCTCCGACTTGTACGTCATTGCCGCCTTGACCATTTTGGTGAAGGGTCTCGGAATTCCCTGGGTACTGAACTACACATTGAAGAAGATTGATATCCACCGTGAGACAGAGAAGCTCATTGGACGAGAGTTGTCCTTGTTGGCAGGGGGAGCACTGCTGGTGGTGGCTTATGTCACCACATCAAAGTTGAAAATCTCTGGAATGGATGTGCCGCATGGTGTGCTGGCCATTTCGATTGCCATGTTGCTCATTGGATTGCTCATGATGATGACGCACAAAAAAGCCATCATGCAAGGTATTGGATTAGTGGTCATGGAGAATGGTCTGTTCCTTGCGGCTCTGTTGTTGACATACGGAATGCCGTTTTTAGTGGATATCGGCGTATTTCTGGATATTTTTGTTGCAGTCATCTTGATCAGCATGCTGACTTATCGCATGGACCGAGTTTTTCAAAGCACGAATACGGACCATTTACGCCGATTGCGAGGGTGAATTCTATTGAATCTCGTCGACTTATGGGTACCTAGTGTCGTACTGTTACCGATTGTTGTGGGTCTCACTTGTGTCTTTCTTCCCTGGCGTCGCGCCTTGGAGGTCGTGCATCTCGTAGGGGTGACGATGACGTGTGTTCTGCTGTTGTGGCTCGTAAGCCATGTTGTTCAGGCAGGAGCTATGACGACCGACCACCTCTTCTTCCACGTAGACGCTTTGAGTGCGGTTCTGCTGCTGATTTTGGCACTGGTCGGATGGACGGCAGGCCTCCACTCCATAGGTTACATTCGGCGCGAATGGTCCGAAAAGGCATTGAATATGCGTCAAATTCGTGCGTACTACGCGCTCTATCACGGATTTTTCGCGACGATGATCTTTGTTGTCGTCGTCAATAATCTCGGTTTGCTGTGGGTGGGTATGGAAGCCACCACAGTGGTATCTGCCTTTTTGGTCGCAATTTACCACAAAGCTGAGGCGATTGAAGCCACATGGAAATACTTGCTCCTTTGCAGTGCCGGAATTGCATTGGCTTTACTCGGGGTCATTCTTCTCTATGCCTCTTCGATTGTCCGCCTCGGCGTTCGCAGTCAAGGCTTGGATTGGACCGTCTTGTCCAATCCGAATTTACACTTGCAACCGCAACTGGTGCTCTTGTCTTTCGCATTTATCTTAGTTGGGTTTGGCACCAAAGTGGGACTTGCACCGATGCACTTTTGGTTGCCAGATGCTCATAGCCAGGCACCGTCACCCATCAGTGCATTACTATCTGGCGCACTGCTCAATTGTGCCATGTTTGCGCTGATTCGCTTCGCGGTGGTCGCAGAAGATACGTTGTCGGGACATTGGGTTCAACATCTCTTGATCGGATTCGGGCTATTGTCCGTCTTCGTTGCGTTCCCATTTCTTCTGGTACAGCGAGACTTTAAACGAATGCTCGCTTTCTCGACGGTGGAACACATGGGGATTATTGCGGTTGCAATGGGCATTGGAGGTCCGCTTGGTTATTCTGCTGCCCTGTTTCAGATGTTCAACCACTCGATGGGCAAATCCATGCTGTTCCTCGGGGCAGGGAATGTAGTTCAGCAGTATCGGACGAAGCAGATGGGGCGCATGGTCGGTGTGCTGCGGAGGATGCCGTTCACTGGAGTGGTGTTGCTCATCGGTCTGTTGACGGTGACGGGAGTGCCGCCTTTCAGCGTATTTACAAGCGAATTCACGATTTTTGTAGCGGGCTTTCAAAACCGGGACATTCTGCCTACGATTGTGCTCATGGCTTTGATTGCACTCGTGTTTGCAGCCATGCTCTATCATTTGCTGCGCATGGTGTTTGGTGAGCATGAGCGCGTGAAATCGCCTGAACTTCCACTGAGCCGCTGGTCAACCTGGCCGCTTCTCTTGCCTATGGTGTTGGTCGTGACGATGGGCGTCTATGCTCCGCAATCGTTCTCGGAACTCATTCAACATGCATCAGATATTCTAGCGCGTATTCCCTCATAAAGGAGCATGGGTAAGAATGAACGCAGACAAGGGGTTTCGTGGCATTCGAACGGTGGAGTCTGAACCATACCAATTACCAGGTGCCGTAACTGATATTCTTCTTCAGGGAGGTCGATTCCTGAATGCAGTGGCGACGGACGAACGGCATCGGAAAGACGTCGTGGCGTTTGTGCTGAGGTACTTCTTTGCCACCGAATGTGGCGCTACCGCCTCTTCTGCATACACCGCAGTCTCGGCGCGAATTCCAGCTGAACGTCCCTCGTATGCTTCCGTCACCTCCATCCTGCCAGCGGCAGCGTGGGCCGAACGTGAATCGCACGATCTCTTTGGACTGGTACCCGTAGGTCACCCAGACCTTCGTCCGTTGGTTTTGCACGAACATTGGCCACAAGGAGTATATCCGCTGCGAAAGGACTATCCACTGGAGAGAAGACAAACCTACGTGGATGCCTCCTGGACCTATCCTAAGGTGGACGGCGAAGGTGTTTTCGAAGTGCCTGTTGGGCCCATTCATGCCGGCATCATTGAACCCGGTCATTTTCGTTTTCAGGTGATGGGTGATTCGGTCCTTCACCTCGAACCAAAATTGTTCTATACCCATCGCGGGCTGGAAAAACGTGTGGAAGGACTGGATGTATCATCTGGTTTGCCGTTTGCCGAGCAAGTTTGTGGCGTCTGTAGTGTCTCTCACGCCATCTCCTACGCAACGGCTGCGGAAAGTCTCAGTGGTGTGACCATCCCCATTCGCGCCAGCTACTTGCGCGTTCTCGTGGCGGAACTTGAACGACTTTATAATCATGTGGGCGATCTCGGCAATATCTGCGCCGGTATTGGCTATGCATACGGAAGTACAGCGGGATCCGCCCTGAAAGAGCAACTTCTGCGAGCCAATGCGGCCTTGACCGGACACCGCTACCTGAAAGGGTCTGTCGCCTTGGGCGGGATGGCTGTCGATGTTACGGAGAGACAACTACTGGAACTCGAGCGAGCGCTCTCGCGGATAGAACCGCGGGTCGAAGACTTAGTGCAGGCTGTTGTTACCGATGATGTTGTTCAAAATCGCTTTCGCAAGACAGGCGTGCTGTCGGTGCAAAACGCATTGAACTTGGGGGTTGTTGGACCCGCCGCCAGGGCCAGCGGACTCCCGCTCGACGTACGCCGTGACCAACCGTATTTGGCCTACGACGCGTTGCAGTTTGAGGTGCCTGTTCAGGCTGAGGGAGATGTCTTTGCACGCTATTGGCAGCGTTTGTTAGAGGCGCGACAGTCATTTTCGCTGATTCGCCAGGTATTGAACAGGCTTCCAGAGGGGCCCGTGAAGGAGCCAATTGAAGACTATCCAAAAGAATCCTATGCCGTTGGGGTGACCGAGTCGCCACGAGGAGAAAATTTTCATTTTCTGGCGACCGATGAGGCGGGGCGCATCGCCAGATATCATGTGCGGTCTGCCACATATGCCAATTGGCCCGCCGTTGCAAAAGCCGTGCAAGGTAACATTGTTCCCGACTTTCCGCTCATTAACAAGAGCTTTGAGCTCTGCTATGCGTGCTGTGACCGGTGATGGGGCTGGGTGAACAGTCCGTTACGTGTGAACAGTCCGTTACGTGTAAAGGAGGAGACCGAAGATGCTGGGTCCATTGAGAAAGCGCTGGAACTTGGGTCATCTGACAGAAGCCGATGAGCATTTGGAGCGACGTTTGAAAGCCGCCAGTTGTCGCTTGTTTGGACGGTCATTGCACGTCCGTCATGTGGACTCTGGCTCGTGCAATGGCTGTGAATTTGAAGCCATGGCCCTGTTAAACCCACTGTACGACATGCAGCGTTTTGGCTTAGATTTCGTAGCATCACCCCGCCACGCGGATTTGCTTCTTGTCACCGGGGGGGTGACGCGAAATCTCGAGCAAGCGGTAGTGCGGACTTTCGAAGCAACGCCTCTTCCGAAGCTGTTGGTTGCGGTTGGTGCATGCGCCTTGGATGGAGGTATGATAGGGCCGACGTATGCCAATCGCGGAGGCGTGGACAAGCTCTTCCCGGTGACGGTCTATGTGCCCGGCTGTCCACCTTCGCCGATGGATATCTTGGATGGTATGGTCACCGCGGTTGAACGTGCCGAAGAATGGGATTCACAAAAAAGGACGTGATGTGACATGGCGCAGGAATTGCAGGCGTTCAAAGCGGATTTTTTCAAAGCGCTCGCAAACCCACTTCGCATACGCATCCTTGAGTTACTGCGAGATGGGGACAAGTACGTGCATGAAATTCAGGAACACATGGGCATTGAGAGTGCCGTCGTATCGCAGCAACTCGCCATTCTGCGCGCTAAGAATATCGTCATCGGAGTGAAAGAAGGCACGCGAGTGATGTACTCTGTGAAAGATCCACTTCTATTCGACCTGCTGGATGTGGCAAAACGCATCTTTCACAATAGTCTCAGCGATACTATCCAAATGTTGCAGGAGATGAACGACGAGGAGTTGGGACCGTGAGGAATCAGGTGGAGTGGCCTAGCGAATTCCCTCAGTTTTTATGGGGAACGGCAACTGCCAGTCATCAGGTGGAAGGCGGCAACCGAAATGACTGGACGTTGTGGGAGGATGCGGGACGCATTAAGCGTCAGGAAAAATCAGGCCAAGCCAGTGGGCATTGGGAAAGGGCAGAGTCAGACTTCTCGTTGTTTGCAGAACTCGGGGTTAACGCCTATCGATTTTCGGTCGAGTGGAGTCGCGTTGAACCGCGGCAAGGGGAATTCGACGTCGAGGCGCTGTCAAAATATCGACAGATGGTTCAACAAATGCGCGACCACGGTATGGAGCCGTGTTTGACATTGCATCATTTCACATTGCCGCAATGGTTTGCGATGGATGGAGGATTTTTGCAGCCGGACGGCCCGAGGATGTTCTTGCGCTACGTGCGGCGTGTGGTGGAAACGATGGGGTCTCTCGTCCGTCTCTATGTCACCATCAACGAGCCGATGGTCTATGCGGTCAACAGTTATCTTTACGGCGTATGGCCGCCAGGACAACATAACTTAGCTCGCACTCTGCGTGTCTCCAACCAGTTGATTGCTGCGCATAAAGGCGCATATCATCTCATTAAGACGGTTCAGCCTGGAGCGCTGGTTGGCCTTGCTCATCACATCAATCTATTCGAGCCATGGTCCACTTCCCCCGCAGACGTAGTTCTCGCACGGACACTCCATCACCTGTTTAATCGTCGCGTCATCCTCGCGGTGGGAGATCTCCAGGACTATTTAGGGATTAACTATTATACACGTTCCTTTGCCACGATTCGCCATCCTTTTACGCCGCAGTCGAGTCGGGGCGAGAATGGCTCGCGCGCTGAACTCGGTTTGACGGACATGGGGTGGGACATTTATCCGGAAGGGTTGGAGCAGGCTCTCTTGGAGGCACGAGCATTCAATCGGCCAATCCTTATTACAGAAAACGGAATTTCTACGCCGGATGATGCATTGCGCATTCGTTATTTGGACGCCCATTTAGATGCGATGCATCGCGCCATTGAAAAAGGGGTGAATGTCCGCGGGTATTTTTATTGGTCGGCGCTCGACAACTTTGAGTGGGATGAAGGCTTTGCGCCGCGCTTTGGACTGATTGAGGTGAACTATGACACGATGGAACGAGTGATGCGAAAAAGTGCTTATCACTACCGAGATCGGATATTACAGAGTGCAGCTAGAGGAATGAAGTAAGCGTTCATTGGGGTGGAGTACTTTTGGCGCACCCTGTCTCGAAGGAAGAGAGCAGTCGTCGTTTTTGTAAAAGTCTCTTGACAATTCGGTGATATGGCGTAGAATGTGAGAAACCGTAAGAAAGCGTTTTCTACTCGTTGTATCGCCGCCATCTCAACATAATCGAATTCTCGTATGTAGCATGTGGTTTCGAATCCATAGTCGAATTGCATTCAGCATGGTTGATGGTATCATCGCCAACTGTCCGCGCAGGGAAAGCGCTCGTCACGACACGCTGCTTAGTTTCTGAAAAAAGGCATTATGAGTGGTTTGAATGTTGTTTTCTCTAATGGCAGTAAGCATCCAAGATTCGGAATGTGCTGTGGCGGCAGTAGAAGTTGCGTTTGCCGCAAATGTAGCTCTTGTCGTTGGACTAATGTGGTTTCGAAACCATGTAAAAAATGAGAGTCAACTTTCTGCACGAGCGCGGTCCAAAGTGCGAGCTTGGTGCATCTTGAACAACAGGTTGGAGAGTATTTCAAAGAGGACTTCACGTTAAAGACTGAGCATCATTGGCTTTGTTTCTGAGTCTCTCCTTTCTTACGGTGGGTTGACTGGTTTGTGTCAGTATGTCGCGGTTACAAAGGCATAGGTTTGAAGACTGGTATGTTTTTCTACGCTTCGGGTTGTGTGAATGGTGGCAAAGTACAAGAAATAACAAGCATCATTTGGACTAGGGGGCTCATTTATGAACAAGACTACAAAATGGCTGGCAGTCGGTGCCACATCCATGGCCATGCTGGGTATGGTTGCTGGTTGCGGAACGTCGAGTACATCGAATACGTCGACCAGCAACACGAGCACGGGTGCCGCCACGAGTTCATCCAAACCCATTGACCTGACAGTCATGAGTTGGAACGTAGCAGCAAACACGCTGCAAGGCGATGCCAAGTTGTACGAGAAACTGCACCCTAACGTGCACATTCACGTCATTGTCGAGGATAGTACTACGAACACATACACCAAACTGAACACGGAATTAGCTGCAGGTTCGGGCGTTCCCGATATTATGAGCATTGAGTCGAGTATGGCGCCAAGTTTCATCAGCAAATTCCCGAATTCGTTCATGAACGTCACGAATCAGGTTGCTAATTTGAAGAGTGACTTTCCGTCACCTAAGTGGGCAGCCTTGACCTACGATGGAAAGATCTATGGAGTTCCTTGGGATATTGGCCCAACCATGGTGTTTTATCGCCGAGACATGTTCAAGGCGGCTGGCATTCAGGCGAAAGATATCAAGACTTGGAACGACTACATCCAGGCTGGACTCAAGTTGCAGAAACACTTTGGAGACAAAGTCAAGTTGACCGCTTGGGGCAGCGGATCGACCGGATTGTTTAAAGTAATGATGAACGAGCAAGGGAAGTTCATCTTTAACAAGGACGGACAAATCACTGTCAATGACAAGGCCGGCGTTCGTGCGTTGAAGGTGATGCAAGAGCTGTATCAAGATAAACTGATTTCTGTCGTGCCTTACGCCAATGCATGGGACGACACGATTCAGCAGTTCGTCAACAACGAGATTGCGACGGCACCTGCAGCCATTTGGTACGTGGGAACGATTGAACAGTCGGCGCCGAGCCAGGCCGGCAAGTGGGGTGTATTCCCGACGCCAGCGTTCACGGCCAATGGAAATCACGCGGCCAATTTGGGTGGCTCCAATTTGCTCATCTCGAAAAATACGCCACATCCAAAAACTGCATTCTCCTTTGCGAAATTCTGCATGACGAACACCAAAGCATTGAATATATCGATGAAATACGGCATTTTCCCGTCATATGAGCCGTATTACACAAACAATCCGCTGATTTCTAAGCCGTTGTCCTTCTTTGGCGGACAAAAAGTGTTCCAGATTGCGGCCAACGAAGTTCCGAATATTGCCCCAGCATACCATACCGCAGGGTTTGAGGCGGCGCACAGTATCCTTGTCAACGTATTCCAACAAGCGGTGCTACAAAATCAACCGGCGCAGCAGGCATTGGACAGTGCAGCGAAGCAGATTGCAAGTCAGACCGGACAAAAAATTGCCACAGGGTCTTGAGCATCGTGACACGGCTGATTCGCCTCTGACCCAATAACCAGCTTGCCGTGTAAGCAGACAGTGGTGGGGGCCCGCTCTCAGTGTGGACGTAAAGTTTCAGTGTTTGGTGAGAGGTGCTGTGGGTGCGTGCAATCCACTGGTCAATCCGTGTTTCGACCTATAAACAGGGATGGAACATGGCAGCCAAGAAGATTGCCCGCATCCGTGGCATGCGACTTCTAAAGGTTGGGAGAGGAATGGTATGGCGGTAGGTTCACCCCAGTCCCTGGACATCGACGTTCAGCCGAAGTCCGGCAATGTGCGGCAAATGGCTACGCCGTACCTTTTTTTGCTGCCGTTCTTGATTGTGTTTACGGTTTTTTTGGTGGGCCCAATCCTTTACGCAGCATTCGTCAGTCTGTCGAGTTGGCAGGGAGGGGCACTCGCCTTTCGAGGCTTGTTTCAGTATCAAAAGTTGTTTGCGGATACTGAATTTTGGCACTCCTTGTTGAATGTCGTCGTGATTCTTGTCATCCAAGTGCCAGTCATGCTTATCCTCGCCGCCATCTTCGCGTCTCTGTTAAACTCAAAGAGGCTCAAGTTTCGCGCCTTCTTTCAACTCGGATTTTTTGTGCCAATTCTCATCGACATCGTCGCATACTCCTTGGTCTTTTCGTTCTTACTTGAGAAGCACGGCATCATCAATTCGATTCTTGGCGTATTTGGTTTTCCGGCCATCAACTGGCTGCTTCATCCCATTGCCGCCAAGGTCGCCATTATGATCGCCCTAACGTGGCATTGGACGGGTTACAACGTGGTCATTCTCCTCGGCGGGATGCAAGGCATACCATCCGAGGTCTA
The DNA here is from genome assembly GCF_024706985.1 of Alicyclobacillus sp. SP_1. Taxonomy (GTDB): domain Bacteria; phylum Bacillota; class Bacilli; order Alicyclobacillales; family Alicyclobacillaceae; genus Alicyclobacillus_I. Next base: position 83,857 of record NZ_JAMCCX010000008.1, read on the forward strand.
TGAAGCAGCGCGTGTCGATGGAGCGGGATCGATTCGGCAATGGTGGTCCATCACCTTGCCGCTGCTGGTACCCATCTTGGTTTTTGAGTCGGTGTTGTCGACCATCGGTACCTTGCAGTTATTCGTAGAACCGTACATTCTCACGTCGGGTGGTCCAGACAACGCGACGCTGACTCCGGTACTGTATCTGTACCAAGTGGCTTTCCAGCAATTCCACTTTGGATACGCATCGGCCGTCGCATTCATCTTGGCAATTCTCATTGCTATCTTGTCCTTTATTCAATTTCGCGTGGCACGGGGAGGTGCTGCAGCGTGATTCAACGTCGGATTGGAGATATCGTGTTACATTTGGTTGTCGTGCTCGGATTCATCGCGTCTGTCTATCCAATTTACTGGATGTTCATCTCAGCAACGCACACCAATGAGGAAATTCTCAGCGGACATCATCAGTTGTGGTTTGGTTCGGCGCTTGCCGCCAATTTTGCTGCTCTGCTCAGCAACACGGATGTAAACATCTTTCGAGCAATCGGTAACAGTTTGTTTATTTCCATTGTCTCGACAGCCATCGCGGTTGTCTTGTCGGCCATGGCGGGGTACGCTTTTGCTATCTACCGCTTTCGCGTGTCGAACTTTCTGTTCATCGTAGTGATTATCTCTTTGATGATCCCGGCGCAGGTCACGCTCATCCCGCTGTTTATTCTGATGAGTCACTTGCATCTTATCAATACCTGGTGGGCCATCATTTTGCCCGCGCTTGTGAATGTGTTTGGAGTATTTCTGATGCGTCAAGCATTTTCCGGGTTTCCTGAAGAACTGCTGGATGCTGCACGAATGGATGGATTGACGGAGGGGCGTATTTTTTGGCGGATTGTCATGCCGCTCATGCGGCCCACACTGTCCGCTCTCGCCATCATTGCCTTTTTGGCATCTTGGACTAATCTGCTCTGGCCTTTGGTCGTGCTGAATTCTGCTTCTGCGTACACCATCCCTGTGGCCCTCAGTACACTCGAAAATTCGATGACGGTTCCGAATTACGGGGAAGTGATGCTGGCGGCCAGTATAGCGACCATCCCGATGCTCGTCCTGTTTTTGTTCCTGCGCCGCAACTTCGTATCTGGAATTATGGCCGGGTTCAACCGTTGACGGACGCAGTCAGTTTGTCACAGAAAGTGGGTCCACATTACGATGACATCCAGACGAGAGGTAGCGAGGCAAGCTAAAGTGTCGCCGACGACGGTGTCACGGGTGACGAACGGAAATGGATATGTATCTCCTGAAGCGCGCCGCCGAGTCCTGGACGCAGTGCGCGAATTAAACTACTTTCCGAATAAGACGGCGCGCAGTCTGCGAATGCAATCATCGATGGAAATCGCCTGCATTACGCATAATATTGTCAATCCGTTCTACGGAGAGATGGTTCTAGGTATTGAAGAAGTCGCGGTTCGGCATGGCTACTCTCTGTCGATTTACATTGAGAATTTTGATGAGCGCGACTATCAGCGTATGTTTCACGAAAACTCTTATGAGGGTTTAATCGTGCTGTCTCCGGTGGAACTCAATCGTGTCCTGGGGCTGTCCGAGTTGAAAGAGGTTCTGCCGACTGTCGTCTACTGGGACTGGTCCGGAGAATCCCCTCTGTCGGCAGTGACTGTGGATTTGCGCACGGCCATGCGACAGTTGACGAACCATCTGATTGTGCGAGGGCATCGAGATATCGTGTTTCTCGGTCATGAGACCATGACGCCGGAAGAGAATCCGCGCTATCTGGGATATCTGGACGCGCATGCGGAGCGTGGTCTGTCGGTTTCCTCTGAAAATGTACAGTTGGTCGAAGGTTGGCATGACTCGTCGACCGATGGATATCAGTTTCTGCGCAAAGTTCTGCAACGCCATTCGCCGTTTACTGCCGTTGCCGCTTCCACGGACATGTTGGCTATTGGTGCGATGAAGGCGCTCGCCGAATTTGGACTTCGCGTCCCGGAGGATGTTTCAGTCGTTGGGTGCGACAACTTAGAGTTGTCTGCTCTGGTCACACCGTCTTTGACGACTGTCAACATACCACGGCGCGCCATCGGGCGAGCGCTGATGAACGCACTCCTGAACAAATTAGGGAACTCATCCGAGGCCTACGAGACACAATTTGATACGACATTGGTGCTTCGAGATTCTGTTCGAACGGTGCCACGTGTTGCAATGGAGGAGTGAACGTCATGTTGTACAGCGCACTTCGTCCCCGATTGGGGAACCGCAGAATTTACCTGCTTCAAGACGACTGGCATTTTGCCAAACTGCAACCGGTTCCAGAAGGAATGCTACCGATTGGCCCGCTTTCGACGGCTGAAAGAGAAGGAGACTACTCATGGGAATCCGTGCGGCTGCCGCACGTTCCGGATGAGTTACCCGCGATGGGAATTCCTGAAGACAGCGCTCGGGGAGTATATTTCTATCAAAAGTCATTTGACCTGACGTTGGCCGCTGAAGAACGCGCCTTTCTGATTTTTGAGGGTGCGATGACGGTGGCGGACGTAGAACTGAACGGAACTTTTTTAGGGAGACATCTTGGAGGCTATACGGCCTTTTCTTACGATATCACCGACGCTCTTTCATCTTCGTCGCGACAACACTTGATGGTGCGTCTAGACAGCCGCATTCAACCAGGGGTTCCACCAGAAGGAGGTCTGATGGATTATCGGATTTTTGGAGGTATCTACCGGAACGTCTATTTGATGGTCACTTCCGCCACGCATGTCAAGAATCTCGAATTGACCACACTTCATGAGAAAAACGGCGCAGTACACGTGCGTGCGGACGTGACGTTGACCACTCCAACTCAGTCCATCCATAGTGAAAATGAGCAATCTGCAAACCTCACAGCATTGTCTTCCTTCCCGTGTCGGATTGAATTGGATGTTTGCGACGAAAACGGTCGGGTGGTACATACGGAGACGCATTCGTTCGAAGTTGGGTCGCCCGAAGGACAGTCTTCCTGGGAATTTGTCGTGCGTGGCGTGCAGCTCTGGTCTGTGAGTCGTCCCACCATGTATAAAATCATTTTTCGATTAGTCGATGACCGCGATGTCATCTGTGACGATGGCGAGATTCCCTTCGGATTTCGCACCATTTCGATACATAATGGAAAAATCGCTGTCAATGGCCAAGCCATGTCACTCGTCGGCTTGAACCGACATCAGTCGTTCCCATTTCTCGGATATGCGGCCCCCGAGCGTCTGCAGCGCCGAGACGCTGAAGTACTTAAGTACGAACTGGGGCTGAACTATGTTCGCACGTCTCATTATCCGCAAGACCCGGCGTTTCTTGACGCTTGTGATGAGTTAGGGCTGTTGGTTTTTATGGAAATCCCCGGTTGGCAGTATGTCGGAGATGAAGATTGGCAAAGCGTCTCTATCCTCCACGTGCGAGAAATGATTGAGCGGCATCGGCATCATCCTTCTATTTTCATGTGGGGTGTTCGCATTAATGAATCGTTCGATCACGATGATTTCTATGCTCAGACCAATGCGACAGCTCGGAGGCTGGATGCGAGCAGACCAACTGGCGGTGTTCGCAACTTTCGAAACAGCACATTTTTGGAGGATGTTTTTACCTTCAACGATTTCTCCATGCAGTTGCTGCCAAGTGTCCATACCCCGCAGATGGTGACCGAATTCCTTGGTCATATGTATCCCACCAAGATGACGGACAATGAGAATCGTCTCATTCAGCACGCACGCTATCATGCACAAATCCTCAGTCAACTCGGCGAGAGAGAAGACCTTGCGGGAGCCTCCGGCTGGTGCGCGTTCGATTATCCGACGATGTCGTTTTTTGGCGGCGGGAACCAAATATGTCACCACGGCGTGATGGACCAATTTCGGTTGCCGAAGTTCGCCGCTGCAGTGTACAGGAGTCAAAAGTCACCACAGGACGAAATTGTGCTCGAACCAGGCACCTACTTGACCTTTGAGGCCGCCAATCACCCGCAGTTGCTGCAAGAACTGGAGTCGCTCGACCACATGGAAAGCGTGATTAAATCCGACGGATATGCGGCGCCAATCTACGTGTTTAGCAACTGCGACAGCTTGGAGGTTGTCTTCAATGGGCGCTCGCGCGGGCGGATTCATCCCGACAGAAGAAACTTCCCTGGTTTAGCACACCCGCCGTTTGTCGTTCACTTGCAAGCATACAAACTGTTTGGCACGTTAGAAATCCGTGGCTATCTTGGAGAGAAGATGGTCATAGAAAAAACAATTCAATCCCCGAGACCCATTTGCCAGTTGCAAGTACATGCCGACCATACTTCATTGGACGCGGACGGTGTCGATATGTCACGCATCTGGGTGGAAGCGGTCGACGCCAATGGAACTCGAGGCCCTTATGCCAATCGAGTGATTCATTGGACTTTAGAAACTGTAAATAAAGAAAGTGAAGTATGGAATGTAGAGAAGCAGGCTCAACCGTCGGATGCCCGATTGATTGGAGAAAACCCCTTAGCACTGGAAGCCGGACGAGCCGCACTTTACCTACGTGCGGGGACAAAGCCAGAGCGGTTGCGTATCACTGTTCAGTCACCGGGGCTCGCAGACGACTTTGTGGAGGTTGACGTCGTGAAGGCAAGAGAGGTTCCGAAACTCTGAGAACAGGGTCTGGTCCAGAGATTGAATGCAGCGCCTGAGGGTTTGCGCTTCTGCGCATGATGGACTAACAACATTGAGGGGACGGGGATAAGCGGCGTAACCCTTCTAACGAACAACCATAAGGGGCTTGAAAGTAGGGTGTCTTACCAAAGTGCCCTCTACTTTCAAGCTTTGTTCTTTGTTGTGCAATCGTTTGCGCGACAGCCACCTCTTCGAGATGACTTGTTAGCAGTGCTGCGAAGTTGCATAACGGCGGCACGTTACGAGTGACTTCGGAGTGAGTTATAAATCCTTGGTTATTTCCTGATTAAAATTCAATGTAAGCGCTCTTATTGTGGTTCAATTTGTAATTTATCAATATCGATGTCTTGATTGTTCGTAAAATTCTCGCAAAGGTATTGCGAGAGGAAAAAGATTAAGATATACTTTTTGAACAAACGTTTGCACAACGCGTCGGAGTGTGATGCAAACGCATTCACAAAGCATTTATCCGACATTTGTTGTGTGGCGATTCTAAATGAATGATAGGGGGCCATCCAATGAGATGGGGAAAGTCAGCTACTGCAGTGGCGTCGTTGGCGGTTATGGCTGGGTTGGTTGCTGGGTGCGGCAGTTCGACTGGGTCTAGCACCTCCTCGGCATCCACGAGCACGGGTACTGGGAGCCATACAGCTCCCGCGGTGTCTACAAATGTTCCGAAAGGCATCTCGCTGACCTTGTGGGTGTGGCAGGGCAAGCCTATCTACACTACGGTCGTACATTTGGCACAAAAGTGGGCAAAAGAGCATGGAGACACAGTGAAAATTGTCGATCAAAGTAAAAATCCTAACGGTTTCCAATTTTACGGAACGGCAGCGCGCACCGGAAAGGGACCGGATGTGTTGTTTGGGATTCCTCATGACAACAACGGTCTATTCGCCGAAGAAGGACTCATTTCTCCAGTTCCTAAGAACATCTTTCACGCGTCTCAGTATAATTCCACAGTAGTAAGCGCTCTCACCGTGAATGGAAAGGTATATTCTATTCCGGATTACGACCAGACTCTGGCACTGATGTACAACAAAAAAATGATTAAGACACCGCCAAAGACGTGGTCAGAGTTTGTGAAAGATGCCAACCAATATGGATTTATGTTCTCACAGCATAACTTGTACGACAACTACGGTTTCATTGGTGGCATGGGAGGGTACGTGTTTAAGGAATCGAACGGGTCTCTTAATCCGAATGACATTGGATTAAACAATGCAGGCGCCATCAAAGGATGGGAGCTACTTCACAACATGGATGCAAAGTACCATTGGATGAACCCGAGTACAACAGGAGCAATTGCGACTGCTAAATTTACTGCCGGACAACTCGGCATGACCATCAATGGACCATGGGAAATTGCAGACTTGAACAAAGCAAAAGGGCTTGACTATGGCATCGCTGATTTGCCGACATTGCCAAACGGCAAACACATGACACCATTTCTTGGTGTCATTACCACGATAGTCAATTCGCAGAGCAAATATCAGGCGGCAGATTGGAGCCTTGCCAAAGCGCTTGCGACACCTGCTGCACAGATGAAGTACTTCGAAGAAGAGCAGCAAATTCCTGTGTCGAAAAGTGTGCTTGCATCGCCTCAAATTCAGAACGATAAAGTCTTTAAAGCTTTCGCGGATGAGATTAAGTACGCGGTACCGATGCCTAATATCCCGCAAATGCAGTCGGTCTGGAGTGCGATGGCAGTCATCAAGGACATCATCAATGGCAAAGTAACACCGACAGCGGGTGCCAACGACTTCGTAGCCGACATCAAGAAAGGCGAAGAGGTGCAATCAGCATAAATTTGACTTGAGAATCGATTGACGGTCCGTTCCGTGACTATTCCTGAGCACTTGATGTCGGGGAGGGGCGACCTTCCCCGACCGCCATGGAGGTGAAATGGGTGTCCACGTACCCAGGGAATTCGGCAGGTGTATTTTTGAATGGGTCTCCTTTCAAGAAGAAGAAGACAAACAAGGTTGCCTATGCGTATATGTCCCCGGCAATTTTAGGTATCAGCATTCTCAGCATTGCTCCGATTCTCTACACGGTCTACATCGCTTTTACGAATTACAGCGCGATTCATTTTTTGAACTTCAAGTGGGTTGGCATTCAGAACTTCATTGCTCTCTTCGATCCGCACGATCCGCTCGAAAGTGTTTTTATCCCCACGCTGATCTGGACATTCATCTGGGCCATTCTGACCACGTTGTTGAACTATTTTGCGGGGTTGCTGCTTGCGGTCTTGCTTAACAATCGGCATATGAAAGAAGCGGCTGTTTACCGTGCAATTCTCATCATTCCCTGGGCCGTACCGTCGCTCATCAGCATTCTCGCCTGGCAGGGCTTGTTAAATCACGATTATGGACAAATCAACGCCTTGTTACACGTGTTTGGTATACCGCGCATCGACTGGCTAGGTTCTCCATTTTGGGCTAGGTTTGCTTGTATTATGGTTAATCTCTGGGCTGGATTTCCATATATGATGACGGTCTGTCTCGGCGCGTTGCAAGCAGTGCCCCAAGAAATATATGAATCAGCGTCTATTGACGGCGCGAGTCGGTGGCAGTCGATGCGTTACATTACTGTGCCTGAGGTTTGGAAAATCACACTGCCATTGGTGATTCCATCGTTTGCATTCAACTTTAACAATTTCAACGCAGTGTACCTCCTCACGGGTGGAGGACCTCCACGGCCGACCAATCCGTTTGCGGGCTACACAGACATTCTAGCGTCAGCCGCTTACAAGATGACTCTGACGTTTGACAAATACGACTGGGCTGCGGCCATTTCAATCGTTCTCTTTGTAATTGTTGGTTTTTTGACTTGGGTCAACATGAAATACACGCGCGCCTTTGAGGAGGTGGACTGACTATGAGCACCAATGCTGGACAAGTGACGCTTCCCTTCGATGACTTAAATGCGAAGCAGTTGAAAATGCGCAAAATGACTTCAAATGAACGAGTGATGCTTTGGGTCTCTAGGATTGTCGTGTGGTTTATCATCCTCCTGACCATCATTCCGATGTGGTTTGTCGCGGAAGCCTCGTTCAATCCAACCAATTCGTACTTCTCCTTAAGCATTATTCCGTCTCACCCGTCCTTCTACAACTACTCCTACCTGTTTCACCATACTCAATTTATGCTTTGGGTTCGGAATAGTTTAATTGTTGGACTTGGCATTGGGTTTGGTCAAGTGCTCATCACCGCCGGCTCCGCATTCGCATTTTCGCGCATGCGTTTTTGGGGTCGAAAATACGGGTTGATGACGCTCATCATCCTGCAGATGTTTCCGAACTTCTTGGCGTTGCCGGCAATTTACATTGGTCTCTCCAAATTGAACGCTATCAATGACCTGTGGTCGTATATGCTGGTTTTGCTGGGGGGTAGCGCCTTTAACATCTGGCTTTTAAAGCGCTATTTTGACACCGTTCCAAAGGAGTTGGATGAAGCCGCACTGATGGATGGTGCAAATTCCTGGCAGCGCTTCACACGCATTATTCTGCCACTGTCTTTGCCGATGCTCGTGGTCATTTTCATCTTTACGCTGATGGGAGCGTTTGGTGAGTACATTCTGGCAGGGACAATTCTGCAAACACCGGGTAACTATACACTAGGACTCGGCATGTATGGCCTCATCAGCGGACAGTATGCCAAAAATTGGGGTGAATTTGCTGCGGCAGCATTGCTTTCAGCCATTCCGTTGACTGTCATTTTCGGCTTACTGCAAAGGTTCATTGCGAGGGGGCTTGTAGCGGGATCGGTCAAAGGATAAATTCAAGTCGTCAAAAGATAGGACTCGGAACGATTTTGCAAAGTGGGGTGAAACTGGACGATGACGACGATTCGAGATGTGGCCGAACGAGCCCGGGTTTCGCCTTCAACGGTGTCTCGCGTGATGTCGGATTCTCCGCGTATTTCGGAGGAGACGAAAGAACGCGTTCGCAGTGCGATTCGAGATTTGAACTATCATCCGAACGTGGTGGCGCAAGGACTGGTCAAGCGGACGAGCGGCTCTATCGCCATTATCCACTCTGGTATCTCCGAGTTCTTTGAGAACGCCTTTTTCAGCGAAGTGCTCGGTGGTATTGATTCTGTGCTGCGCCACGAAGATAGCGACCTGTTGCTGTCAGCAGCGTCCAACGACGAAATAGCTACACTTGAGCGTGTCATTCGCAGCGGACGAGCAGCAGGGGTCATTTTGCTGAGGAGCCGGGTGTCCGATCCGCTGATTGACCGCGTGCATCAATTGAAAGTGCCAGCCGTGCTACTCGGGCGTCCCATGGACGGTGCAGCGAATGTCTCCTACGTGGACAACGATAATGTTCAAGCGGCTTACGAGGCGACCACGCATTTGTTGAAGTTGGGGCATCGGGAGATTGGGTTTCTCGGCGGATCGGACGAACTAGTGGTGACCGTTGACCGCATGAAAGGATACCGCAATGCCTTGATGGATTTTGGACTGCAGGTGGACGCGCGCCTTTGCGTGCCGAGTTTCTTCCTGGAACGTGGAGGATACTTGGGAATGATGCGCCTACTGGCGCTGTCGACCCGACCGACCGCCATCGTAGCCTCTGATGATATTTTAGCCATTGGTGCCATGCGGGCTGCAGTGGAACTTGGATACCGCATTCCGGATGATATCGCCATTGTTGGATTTAACAACATTGGATTGACAGATTTGGTCAACCCGCCTCTGTCGACCATCGATGTTCAGATGTCTGAGCTCGGACGAGCGGCTGCAGCGATGTTGCTGCGGCAGATTCGCACCCCATCGGTGGGTAGCGAGCACGCCATTCTGCCTCACCGATTGGTCATCCGCAAGTCGTGCGGGGCAAAGTTAGAAAATTCCTTGGCAGAGGAGTGCTAGAGATGCCACCGAAACATAGACGAAGCACCGTCGTTATGGGTTCGCAGGTCGCTAGGAGATATCCTCTCTACTGTCATCACGCTCGGGAACCGTATGCTTCGGCGCTCACATCGACGTCGGCACGTATCGTTCTTTGGCTGGAGGCTGGATTTGCCGAACACGTCACGATTCATTACGGGGACCGCTATCAAGCGGAACTTCCCGAGGCGGCCGCCATGGAGCGAGTTGGGAGTGCACAAGGGTACGACATCTATCGAGCTATCGTTCCCTGTCGGACGCATCGCCTCCAATACGCGTTTTGTACGCATCGAGGGGCGGATCATCCCGAATGGTGGCTGGGTGAGTCCAGAGCGACCTGCGGTGAACGGCCGCGCTCGGGTCTGTTCCAGCTGCCGTATCTGTGCGAGCGGGACGTATTCGTAGTTCCAGACTGGGTGAATTCCTCCGTCTGTTATCAGGTGTTTCCTGACCGATTTCATCGAGTTGAGCAAAGCCAGCCTGTTACAACGGTCGCAGCACAGCATGACCGAGAGCACGACAGCGGACATCCACTGGGATGGTCCGACTGGTCGAGCAAGCCGGGGCCTAAAAGTCGCTTCGGAGGCAATCTCGCTGGACTTCTTGAAAAACTTCCTTATTTGCAGGAACTTGGCGTCAATCTCTTGTACCTCACGCCGATTTTTCGGTCTCCGTCCAACCACAAATATGATACGACTGACTATTATGAGATCGATCCCGATTTTGGAGACAAGGCCCTCTTCCGGTCGGTCGTTCAGGAGGCGCATGAACGCGGCATACGCGTCGTGATGGACGCGGTCTTCAATCACTGTGGGGAGGAGTTTGGCCGCTTTCAAGATGTCGTTCGTCACGGCGAAGACTCTCCATATTTTGATTGGTTTTTCATTCATGGCAAGAAGGTGGAATTCGAGAAGGTCAATTACGAGACCTTTGCCAACCGGACGCGGAACATGCCCAAACTAAATGTTGCCAATCCAGATGTGGAGCGTTATTTGCTGGATGTAGCGCGCTACTGGATGGACGAATGCGATATCGATGGCTGGAGGCTGGATGTGGCCAACGAGATCGACCACGTGTTTTGGAAAAAATTTCGCCGTGTGGTCAAGGCCGCAAAACCCGACGCTCTGATCATTGGAGAAGTATGGCACGACAGTTTGCCATGGTTGAATGGCGACGAATTCGACGGTGTGATGAATTATGTCTTTCGGGACGCGGTCTTGGACTGTCTCGTCGAGAAGACGCTGTCGCCGGGGGAATTCGCTGGTCGTATGAGCGCGCTGCTCGTCCAATATCCCGAGGCTGCCACACGCTCTATGTTCAATCTGCTCGGCAGTCACGACACCGCCAGGGTGCGCACGATTGCGAAGGGGGATGTGGATGCAGTGGTCCGCGCCATGGCGTTTCAATTCACATTTCCCGGCATCCCTATGATTTACTACGGCGATGAAGTTGGAATGTTGGGTGGACCAGACCCCGACTGTCGTCGGGGCATGGTTTTTGAGCCAAGCAAACAACATATGCGTCTGCTCGAAGCGGTGCGTTGTCTCGCAAGACTACGGCGGTCCGAAAGAGCACTGCACGGTCCGCATGTGCAGTTTTTGTGTAGCACGGCATCTCACTTGCGTTTTCGGCGCACATCACTGGATGGATTGTCGGCGATAGAAGTCGTTTTCCATCTTGGGAAGCGAGGGTCTCGTCCATTGCCTTTGAGTGTACCGGCAGACCGAGTGGTCTGGTCCAGTTCCGAGGCTGCGCAAGATGTCGGCCAGCTTCCGGCGGGAGCAGTGGCGATAGTCCGTGTGTAGCGCATGTACGGGCCTCCTAGTGCACAGGTGGAGACTTAAAATAGATAGTTTTGGAGCGTGAAGAGATTGCTATCGAGTGAAACGATTCGCCCAGACCGAGCACAGCCGTCGCCAAGCGAAGCGATTTGGTCTGGGATTGGCCAGGTGACGGATGTGGTCGAGACCGCAACTTATCTGCGATGCGTGGGCGAGCGGGGACGTTGGCTGTTCCAAGCAGTCGCGAACGGTGTTCTCCGTCTGAGGTTGACTCAGACGGAACAGGATGACTTGGACAGCACTGCGGCACTGGTTCCCGACGCGATGAGACCAGAGCCATTTTGTCTTCAACACAGTTCGGAGTTTATTGAGGCGTCCGCTGACGGCATTTTTTTGACAGTCCCGCGGGATGGTAGTGGCCTCACGGTGGCGCCGAGAGAGGGTGATGCTCCTTTTTTTCAAATAGAGCAAATGCTCCTAAACGAGTTAGGTGAAAAAACGGTGCGCATCCGCTCGCATCCTAAAGACCGACTCTTTGGACTCGGAGAGAAGCCCGGGCCATTGAACAAACAAGGCGAGCGCTACACCATGTGGAACTCCGATGTGTACGCTCCGCATGTACCGGAGATGGAGTCGCTGTATGTCTCCATCCCATTTGTTCTTCACATGCACCATGAAACTGGGGTGGTCTATGGGTTGTTCCTTGACTGCCCCGGGAAGAGTGTGTGGGATGCAAGGGTACACCCGGGGACCTACGAAGTGACTGTGACAACTGGGGACTTCGATGCGTACCTATTTTCCGGGGATTCTGTAAAAGAAGTTATTTCGCGATACACGACGCTGACAGGCCGCATGCCCATGCCCCCGGTCTGGGCTCTCGGTTACCATCAATCGCGCTACGGATATCAGAGTGCGGAAGATGTCCTCGCGGTGGCAGAGACCATGCGAGAGAAGCACATTCCCTGTGATGCCATTCATTTGGACATTCACTACATGCGAGGTTACCGTTCATTTACGTTTGATGAAGACCGCTTTTCTAACCCTAGGTCACTCGTGTGTGAGATGACATCGCGCGGTATTCACTTAGTTCCGATTGTCGATCCCGGTGTTAAAGTAGACGATACTTTCTCGATATATCATCAGGGTTTGGCGGAGGATTGTTTTTGCAAATATCGAGATGGAACCGTCTTTTTCGGGGACGTTTGGCCTGAAGAGAGTGTCTTTCCTGATTTCACGAACGCTCGCGTCCGTGATTGGTGGGCTGGATTGCAACATTTTTATACCGACCTTGGGATAGAAGGAATCTGGAACGACATGAATGAGCCAGCCGTCTTTAATGAGACAAAGACGATGGATGTCGAAGTCATGCATCAAAATGATGGTCATCCCAAAACTCACGGAGAACTTCACAACCTCTACGGGTTGTACAATGCTCGCGCGACCTATGAAGGTCTCGTTAGTCAGTTGGGGGACAAGCGGCCATTTGTGCTGACCCGAGCGGGATATGCCGGGGTTCAGCGCTACGCCGCAGTATGGACGGGGGACAACCGCTCGTTTTGGGAACATATGGAGATGTCGATTTCCATGTTGCTCAACATGGGTCTGTCTGGCATCCCGTTTGCTGGTGCAGATGTTGGCGGATTTGCCCACCATGCGACAGGAGAGTTACTGGCTCGTTGGACACAAATGGGAGCGTTTCTCCCGTTTTTTAGAAATCATAGTGCGCTCGATTCCGTTCGTCAGGAACCATGGCAATTTGGACCGGAAGTTGAAGCGATTTGTCGGCATAGCATTGAGCGGCGCTATCGCTTGATTCCCTATCTCTATGCAGTATTCCGTGAGGCAGCAGAAACAGGCGTGCCTATTGTCCGCCCACTGTTCTTGGAATTCCCGCATGATTCTGCCACACACCAACTTTCTGACCAGTTCTTAGTGGGACCGTCCGTTCTCGTTGCGCCTGTTCTCCGTCCAGGTGTCAGAAAGCGGTTGGTCTATCTCCCGGCAGGTGATTGGTATGCACTCGATGGTCAACATGTCGGTCGGTTCCGAGGCGAACAGTATCATCTGGTCGACGCGCCCCTGGAATCCATTCCGGTTTTTGTACAGGCGGGGAGTGTGCTTCCGGAACATGAACTGCAGCAGCATCTTCAATTTTCTAGCGTGAAGTCGATGACTCTAGTTGTCTATGGGGCTCCATCACACGTTGTGCCGCCTGAGAAATGTACGTCAAATGGTCAGGCATCTACTTCCTTCACATCACGAGAAGGTGATCTCGGAGCAATGTCGTCCACTCGAACTTCGAGAATTTATGAAGATGATGGAGAGACGTTCGCGTACCAGAGCGGATCGTACAATGATTTGCGCATTACCGTGACTTCTGGCGTTGATGCGGTGAGTGCGGAGGATAAGCGAGTCTCGGCACAGTCCCGCGCATTAAGAAGTACAGACATTGAGGTTGGTAGTGATAAAGTCCAGAACCTTTGTGTCTCGTTCCGCTATGAGCATCAAGGTTACACGCCGTCGTACCGCTTTCGTACCTACCGATTCGAGGGACTAAGTGACACACATTCCCTATACGTGAATCACTCCACTTTCCCTTTAATGTATCAATCGAAAGAGGAGTTCGAGCAAACCGAGTGTGGTTGGACTATTCTCGGGGGAGAGCAAGTAAAGGATGTCGCCAGTCAGGAGTCGCGTTCTTCTGATCGCCTCGTACACGATGTGCTGTTGGTCAAGGTCCCCGTGAATATTTTGGCCGGAGAGTTTCACATTGGTGGTCGTGTTTCGAAGGAAATACCTGGTCGATAACAAGGTCTGCGACTCGCCGATGAATTTGTCCAGAGATTGATTTTTTGTATGTTAAACTGGCAACAGGGGGACTCGCAGAGAGACTGGCGGGTCCCGCATTATTATGAAGGAATCCGGTACAGTCATGACAACGTTGGGTGGACTCATCAGTGCGACCGCAGTGTCAGAAGGAGTTGTGGGGTTTGGGGCATCGGAGTAAAGAGCTAGTTCATCTTGGTTTCATCGGCGCGGGCAACATCGGCAAGGTGCATATGGAAGCGTTCCAAGCATTACAAGGGGTCGAATTGACGGCTGTCACGGATGCGATTCGACCGCTGGCAGAGGCTAGCCAAAAACAGTTTAACATTCTCCGCGTTTACGACACAGCGGCCGAATTATTGAAGGACTCTTCTATGGATGCCGTGGTTATTGGAGTTCCCAATCATCTTCATGCGCCTCTGGCAGTGGCAGCACTGGAAGCGGGGAAGAATGTTTTGTTAGAAAAACCGATGGCACTTGACGCTGGAGAAGCGAAGGCCATCGTGAGGGCGGAACGCGAATCGGGCAAGAGGTTGATGATGGGTCATCAAATGCGATGGTCCTCGCCAGCAATGGAAGTCAAACGGCAGGTCGATGCCGGAAGCCTAGGGAGAATCTACACCGCTAAAGCTGGTTGGATACGGCGCAAGGGGATTCCAGGCTGGGGGACCTGGTTTACCCGTAAAGGGGAGGCTGGTGGGGGACCGCTCATCGACATTGGAGTACATATGCTTGACCTAGCGCTTTTTTTGATGGGCAATCCTAAGCCGGTGTCTGTGGTTGGTGTCACGTATGCCGAATTTGGACCGGATCGCAAAGGGATTGGCAGTTGGGGCAAACCGAATTGGGATGGCTATTTTGATGTGGAGGATTTGGCAACGGCGTTGATTAAGATGGAGGACGGAAGCAGTCTGACTCTCGAAGTCAGCTGGGCGGTTCATGCACAGACCGATTCCTTGCCGTTCGTACAATTGATGGGGCGGGACGCTGGCGTTTCGCTACGCGGAGAGGAAGGAATATTTCACGCCGAGATGTTTGGGAAATCTGTAGACGTTCCGATGTTCTTGGCAGAGCCGGAAGGTGCAGACCGAATGCGCCTCAGCGAACATTTTTTGGACTGTGTACGAGAGGGTCGGGAGCCAGTGTCGTCTGCGCTTTCGGGCTTGACGAATCAACTCATTTTGGATGCCATCTATGAATCTTCAAAAACTGGGCGCCAGATAGAATTGGACTGGTCTTTGTAAATTTCAAGGGTAACGTTGCTTCAGGGCCTTGGAACCTGGGGATGCTTCATTTTTACAAGAATGATGCAAGTGCATAAGACAAGGATGGGAGGGCTATTTGAAGCTCTCGGAATCGCCCATCGGTGTCGTCAGATTGGTATACTGAAGGTAGACACAGGATGGGAGCGTGAGGGTAGATGAAATACCGTCGACTCGGGCGCAGTGGACTCGAGGTTTCTGTACTCGGACTTGGTACGAACGCTTTCGGTGGTCGGGCAGACAAAGAAACATCGATTCAAATTGTGCATCGGGCTCTGGATGTTGGGTTGAATTTTATCGACACAGCCAATGTCTACACAGGAACGCAGTCGGAGACGATTCTCGGAGAGGCGTTGGTAGGTCGGAGACACGAGGCGGTGCTGGCGACAAAAGGAAGCATGCCGCGCGGAGCTGGGCCCAATCAGCGGGGTTCGTCAAGAGCTCATTTGACGAGGGAGCTTGAAGGGAGTTTACAGCGACTTCGGACGGATTATGTCGACCTTTACCAAATTCACTCGTTTGACCCGCACACACCCTTGGATGAAACTCTTCGTACGTTAGATGACTTTATCTGCAGCGGAAAAGTACGTTACATAGGTGCGTCCAATTATGCTGCGTGGGAACTCATGAAGTCGTTGTCCATCAGCGAGCGGAATCATTGGAATCGATTTGTCTCGGTGCAGCCTGGGTATTCGCTCGCCGATCGCTGGGTGGAGCATGAATTAATGCCTATGTGCGTGTCAGAAGGCGTAGGTATCATTCCTTACTTTCCACTCGCTGGCGGCATTTTGACAGGTAAGTATGCTGGGGGAAAAGAGACTGTGCCGAGTGGTTCCCGTGCAGAAAAAGATCCTAACTTTGCCAACCGTCTAGACCCTGCTCGACTCAAACTTGGGGAAAACGTTGCGGCGCTCGCGGCTTCCCACGGGTGGACAACGACGGCACTGTCACTCGCGTGGTTGATGCATCAACCGGCTGTGACCACGGTCATCGTGGGCGCCACGCGCACCAGTCAATTGGAAGACAACTTGGCAGCGGCGGAATTAGACTTGTCTCCAGAAGTTCTTCGAGAACTGCATGAGATGAGCCGGGAATTTCTCTATTCACCTCCGTTTGCCACGTTCCGTTTGAGCTAATCTTTGTTTCGGTAAGGTTGTTCTGCAGATTGTTAAAGAATTTGCCTGGGCGTTCGAGGCGTTCGAGGCGTTCGAGGCGTTCGAGGCGTTCGAGGCGTTCGAGGCGTTCGAGGCGTTCGAGGCGT
>NZ_JAMCCX010000009.1 GCF_024706985.1 Alicyclobacillus sp. SP_1
ACCGTGAAGACCTCCAGCGCCGAGAATACTTGGGGTGCAGACCCCTGGGAAGGTAGGACGTTGCCAGGCGAGAGAGACGAACGAGAGCCCCGAGTGTGGGGGTGCAGAGAGGAAGACCATCTCTGTCCACCCTCCCCTCGGGGCTTTTTATTGACTTTCGAGGTGAATAAGAACACGATAGAGAGGCCACTCCACTTCCAAATGGAAGCGATTTTCGCGGAGGTGAGAAACGTGTCTCTATGGGCGATATTTTGGATTGTGCTAGGCTTGATACTGGGTATTGTCGAGCTCCTATCCTTTACCTTTATTCTTATCTGGATTTCCATCAGTGCTATCGTCACGGGCATTGTGGCATTTCAGGTAGATTCGTGGACCTTTCAGGTGGTCCTCTTTGCGGTTGCCAGCATTGTGTTGCTCCTACTGTCACGGCCGTTTGCCCGACGAATGCGCTCGCGTCGAACGTTTCGCACGCGAACTGAGTCGATGGTTGGACACGAAGGAAAAGTGATTCAAGGTGCGCCAGCCGGTCAACGTGCCTTGGTTCGCGTGGATGGTGAAGTGTGGAGCGCGTCTTGCGACGTGCCTTTGCAGGAGGAGGATTCTGTGTTGATTTTGTCTGCGTCGTCGGCAGTACTGCAGGTTTCGAAGCTGTGAGTGGCGCTTCCTGCAGGTCTCAGACTCATGCATGGCACACGCGAGAGCTGTAAGGTACTGTTAAGTCACGTGGTCCGGTGAGGGAGTCCATCCGCAGGGCGGCTCCCACTCCGGGGCATAGGGGAGGTTATAGCATGGTCAACCTGATTGTCGGTTTAGTCATCATCATTTTGGTTCTGATTATTCTTCTGCGTGCGATACGGATCATCCCACAACAGAAGGTCGCCATTGTAGAACGGTTGGGAAAGTACCACGCAACCCTGCAGCCAGGCATTAACTTCTTGATTCCATTTGTCGATCGCGTTTCCCGAGTGCTCGACTTGCGCACTCAGCAAGTGGTGGTTCCGCCGCAGATGGTCATCACCAAAGATAACGTGCAGATTTCGATAGATACGGTGTTCTTCTATACGGTGGTCGAAGCTCAGAGAGCCACATACAACATCCAGGACTTTGTTCAAGGGATTCAAAATGTGACAGCTGCTAATGTGCGTCAAGTTGCGGGACATATGGAACTGGACGAAACTCTGTCGGGTCGGGACAAAATTTCGATGGCGTTGAGAATCGCGTTGGATGAGGTCACGGAATCTTGGGGTGTACGTATCGATCGAGTCGAGGTGGTGGACATCAAACCTCCGCGCGAGATTCAGGATGCTATGGAGAAGCAAATGAAAGCAGAACGGGAAAAACGAGCAAACGTTCTACAAGCCGAGGGCGAGCGGCAGGCGGCAATACTGCGGGCGGAAGGAGAAAAGCAGAGTGCCATCCTTCGCGCTGAAGGAGAACGAGAGTCGAACATCCGCCGCGCAGAGGGCGTTCGACAGGCACAGCAATTAGAGGCAGACGGGCGCGGTCAAGCCATTAGGCTGGTAGCTGAAGCAGAAAAGAACCGGATCGAACTATTGAAGTCGGCTGGTCTGGACAGCAACGTGCTCACCTACCAGTCGTTTGAGGCGTTGCAGGGTATTGCGAATGGACAGGCGACCACATTTTTCGTTCCGACCGAGGCCGTTGGCGTTCTGTCTGCCCTAGGAGCTTTGAAAACGGCTGCTGCAGGTTCACCTAATCCGAAGGCCAACATCGTGGACGAGATTCTTTGAGCTACGCTGGCGTGGTCCGAGATGGAGAACACGTGAAGAGTTTCATTCGGAGTTGCTGACGGGAACGGGCATTTGGATGCGGATGGAATGCCGCATCTTTTTTGTGCCAAGATTGCGGAGAATGGGACGAAATTCTGTGATTCTTGCTGTTCGGCTGGCGAGAATAACAGGATTTTGCGTTTGTTTGTCGAATCATCATGTCGAATCCTATCGAATTGTCATGGATACTTGCCAGTCGCTGTCTTTGCAATGCAGGGCCTTCTGTCTATTCACCATGGCCTCAATCTGAGGGAGGCAGTTCTATTCATGATTGAAATGCAAGACGTGTCTAAAGAGTACGCCAATGGCAAAAAGGCCCTCGAGAACATCTCGGTGCATATCGGCAAAGGTGAGTTTGTCTACGTCGTGGGACCGAGTGGAGCAGGTAAGTCCACCTTCATCAAGCTCATGTACCGCGAAGAGAGGCCATCGAGTGGTCACATTTTTGTCAATGGATTTAATATTGAGCGTCTCAAAAACCGCAAAATCCCCTACCTCAGAAGAAGCATTGGTGTCGTCTTTCAAGATTTTAAACTTCTACCTAAACTCACGGTTGCAGAGAATGTCAGCTATGCCTTGGAAGTCACGACTGCGCCTAAGCGCAATATGCGTCGCCGCGTCAAAGATGCATTGGACTGGGTTGGATTGACCGAGCAAGCAGACCGCTGGCCAGACCAGTTGTCCGGAGGCGAACAGCAAAGAGTTGCCGTGGCCAGAGCCCTCGTCAACAACCCTGCCGTTATCATTGCAGATGAGCCCACGGGCAACCTGGACCCGGAAAACTCTTGGTCGGTGATGAAGTTGTTCCAGCGCATCAACGACCGTGGTACCACGATTGTCATGGCTACGCACAACAAGGAAATTGTCAATACGATTCGCAAGCGAGTCATCGCCATCGAAGGCGGTAAAATCATTCGAGATGAAGCTAGAGGGATGTACGGATATGACGATTAGAGCCTTCGGGCGCCATTTTCGAGAAGGCTTGAAAAATCTCGTCCGCAATGGTTGGATGACGTTTGCCGCCATGACAGCAGTCATGATTACTCTTGCCATTGTCGGCATGGCGATGATGATTGCGCTGAACGCCGAGCAGATGTCGCACTATGTCGCCAACCAGTTGGAAGTGAGCGCGTATTTGAAACAAAATTTGAATTCTGCTGAGGGACAGGCAGTAGCGACAGATGTCCGACGCCTACCGGATGTCAAGTCAGTGGTGGTGGTCACGAAGTCGCAAGGTTTGAAACAACTTCAGGCAGACCTTGGCAGTCAATATAGTGACTTACTGCGCGGGCTTCATTCGAATCCGCTGCCCGTTACGCTCATCATCAAGGCGAATAATCCGAAGGAAACTTTGCAGGTCGCCTCCGAGGTTAAGTCCATTCCTGAGGTGAGTTCGGTAAACGATGGTGCACAGTATGTACGCCCCTTGTTCCGCGTTTTGGATATTGCGCGCAATATTGGTCTTGTATTCGTTCTAGCCCTGTTCTTGACCGCCATGTTTCTGATTTCCAACACTATTAAAATTGCGATTTTTTCGCGACGACGGGAAATCGAAATCATGCGTCTCGTGGGTGCTACAAATGGATTCATACGGATGCCGTTTCTCGTGGAATCTACTTTAATCGGGATGATTGGCGCCGCCGTCCCTGCAGCGGTGCTCGGTTATGTCTATGAGTATTTGTATCGCGTCACGGGTGGAGTATTCTACGGCCTGCATTTCCCCCTCGTTCCAGCCACAGAGTTTGTCGTCAAATTGGTTGTCGCGTTACTCGCTCTGGGATTTGTCATAGGCGCTTGGGGCGGATTCGTGTCCGTTCGTAAGTTCTTGAGGGCATAGCTGACCGTGTGGAGAGGAGGTGTGGAGTGGGAAGCGAGAACGTCCACGCCATCGTGCAACCAGTGTTTCAGGTGTTTCGCGAATTGATGCTCAATCCGCTACTGTACCTCAGTGTGTTCTTAATTGTCCTCGAAAATGTTCGTCAAGCGAAGGTCGAACGAAAAATGTTCGGGGTACGTGTGACTCGAGTGTGGTTCCCTTTGTTGCTTCGTTTCCTTAAATTTTTGTTGGTGGGTATTGTTTTGACAGCCTCCGCACTGGCTTTGCATCTGAGTTTACCGTGGCGCCAAATTGTTTTGGTCAGCGCGCTCAGCGCTCTCTTGGCTGCCTTTCGGTTGCGGTTTATGGCATCCATCTACAGCATTGCCGTTTGGATTTTGGCGGCCTATCTCGCTACAACCTTGCATTGGTCCCTCGCAGGAATTTCCGGGCCGTGGCGGGATGCATGGCTGAATTTCTCGTCCGGTACGTGGGCAGCCACTATAGGACTGGCGGGTATTGGTCAAGTCCTAATGACTTGGTGGTGCTGGGGAGATGAAACGAGTCCTGCTCTCTTTCGAGGGAAGCGCGGTCTTTGTGTCGGGGGGTTTTATACGCAATACGTCTACCTGCTACCTATCGCGCCGTTGCCTTTCTTAACAGGAATTTCTTATTTAGGGGCGACACTGTTTCCCAAACAAGTGCGAATTTCGACTCTGTGGAGCGGGTTTGGAATGTTGGTCGCTGGCGGCGGGGCGTATGCGCTGCTTCGCTTTGAACATTTGGCTTTTGCACCAATCCTATTGGTGGCGCTATACGTCCTCGTCGGAGAGGTGTATCTCCTGAAGTTGCGAGTCAGAGAAAGACAGCTCGACTCTCTGTGCGCCCCGTACGCCGAGGGAGTGACTATTTTGCACACGATTCGGGGGTCTGTCGCGAGGGAGCTGGGACTCTCGGCAGGTGAGCGGATCGTCGAAGTCAATCAGTCCACCGTCCGCAGTGAGTATGAGTTGCATTTCGCTCTGGACATCAATCCAGCCTACGTAAGGATGAAAGTCGTCGATTTGAGAGGGGAGGCGAGATTGGTGGGCAAACCTATTTATGCTGGCGAGCGTCACCAAATTGGTTTGTTGATCGTGTCGGTCGAGGATGGAGTCTTCGTCTATAGGAGACGCGAAGTGGGGGCACTTTCGTCGCTGTATGCGCGATGGGGACGCTTGACCGAGAGTGGGTCGCCGATACAGAGAAAAGATATGCCCACACTCGTAGAGTAGTTGATTTTTTCACCTCAGGAGGCTAGGAAATATGGACATCGCAACACTGGTCGGCGTCATCGTCGCAATTGCCGGATTGGTTGGGGGATTTACTTTAGATGGCGGCAGTATTACGGCGCTTTTGCAGCCGACCGCTGCACTCATCGTCTTTGGGGGCACCATCGGCGCGACCTTGACGTCCTCTTCTTTAAAGACTTTTCTTGGAGTGGGGAAGTATTTAAAAATATCTCTTTTTTCCAAGTCGGTAGACTTCTTGGACGTTATTGACCAGTTGGTGGGACTTGCGACCATCGCTCGCCGAGAGGGTATTCTGGCTTTGGAGGAGCGAATTGAAAACTTTCCGGATGAGTTTCTGAAAGGCGGGGTTCGTCTCGTGGTGGATGGAGTCGACCCGGAATTAGTCAAGTCGATGATGGAGACGGAGTTGTCCTACGTGGAACAGCGCCACGAAGCGGGTGCGAAAATGTTTGAATCGGCTGGTGGATTTGCGCCGACCATGGGCATTATCGGAACCGTTATGGGACTGATTCACGTGCTCGGCAACCTGTCTAGTGTGGCGACCCTCGGTCCTCAAATTGCGACGGCATTCACGGCGACTCTGTACGGTGTGGCGAGCGCTAACGTTCTTTGGTTGCCGATTGCCAACAAACTGAAAGAGCGGAACGCCGCAGAGATGTTGTTG
Source organism: Alicyclobacillus sp. SP_1 (assembly GCF_024706985.1). Classification (GTDB taxonomy): domain Bacteria; phylum Bacillota; class Bacilli; order Alicyclobacillales; family Alicyclobacillaceae; genus Alicyclobacillus_I. The sequence continues at coordinate 5,563 of NZ_JAMCCX010000009.1, forward strand.
CGAGAAATTATGCTCGAGGGCGTTTTGTCGATTCAGGCCGGAGAAAATCCCACAATCCTCGGTCAGAAGCTGCGAGCGTTCTTGGCTCCTACAGCGAGAACAGCAAAAGGAAAGACAGGTGCGCAGAATGCGGAAGCAGCGGAAGCGTAATGAACCTACGAATCACGAACGCTGGCTCATCACATACTCTGACTTGATTACGTTGCTGATGATTTTTTTCGTCATCATGTACGCAATGTCTTCTATCAATCATATTAAATTTGAGTCCCTGTCGGAGTCTCTGGCTGCCGCTTTGCACAAGTCGGATCAAATCCCCCTCAACCACACAGGAACAACGGCACTGATTTCTGCAGCGAATCCGACCAATAAGGGTCATCATCAAAAGACGCCCGCAACTTTAAAGGTTCACGATGCACAGTTGGACAGGCTGTACCAAATGCTCCGCGATTACATCGACAAACATCATTTGGCGAGCAACTTGGCTCTGGCCGATCAAGCGCGAGGAATTCAAATTACACTGAAAGACGTTGTGTTGTTCGACACCGGATCAGCCAATATTCGACCGAAAGCGCAAAGTATTTTGGCAGGGCTCATTCCTTTCTTCTCGTCTCTACCCAATCAAATTGTCGTCGAAGGATATACGGACAATGTGCCAATTGACACCACCGTCTACCCATCCAATTGGCAGTTGTCCGCCGGGCGGGCGATGGGCGTAGTTCAGTTTCTGGTCGCTCATGGTATTGCGCCAACACGTTTGTCGGGCATTGGATACGGTCAGTACAGACCAGTGGTTCCAAACAACACTAGAGCGAACCGCCAGACCAATCGACGGGTTAATATTGTGATTTTACGCCAGGGTATTGAACCAGGTACTATAGCGGCGATTCCAACGCAGACGGATTTGTCCCCCAATTCGAAAGGGACATCCTCCACGACGGTGTCGAGCGCTAGCTGAATTGGAAGTCGAGTCTTCTGGACAACCTATACCAGAGGATACGTGCGGTGTGTGATTTTTCTGTCTCGATGCGCTTTAAAAATATTTCCACAAACCTCTGTTTCGGCGAGCGCTATGTTGGCTCGCCGATTATTTGTGGCTATACTGGGGCTGAGAAATGTTTTGCGAACATTTGTTCCGGCACGATGGGACGTTATGATATACTATTCGAAGATGAAGTGGAAGAGAGGTCGAACTATGGAGCGAATGGTCAAACCGTTCGAACTGGTGTCCTCATATCGTCCTCAAGGAGACCAACCGCAGGCTATCGACTTGCTTGCAGAAGGTGTGCAAGCCGGCTTGAGGCATCAGACTTTGCTCGGTGTCACAGGTTCCGGGAAAACCTTCACGATGGCCAACGTGATTGCGCGTCTTAATCGACCGACGCTCATTATTGCCCACAACAAGACACTGGCTGGTCAACTTGCAGCCGAGTTTCGCGAATTCTTTCCAAATAATGCTGTTGAGTACTTTGTGAGCTATTATGACTACTATCAGCCGGAAGCCTACATTCCGTCGACCGATACGTATATTGAGAAAGATGCAAAAATCAACGACGAAATCGACAAATTGCGTCACTCAGCGACCGCTTCCATTTTGGAACGCAATGATGTCATTGTGGTCGCGAGTGTTTCGGCTATTTATGGGTTGGGAAGTCCGAAGGAGTACGGAGAGCATGTTCTTTCCTTGCGAGTACAGTCCACACGGTCTCGAGACAGTATTCTACATCGGTTGGTAGACATGCAATATGACCGTAACGACATCAACTTCACACGCGGAACCTTTCGGGTGCGTGGAGATGTGGTTGAGATTTTCCCAGCGTCGCGAGGTGAGCATGCGGTGCGCGTGGAACTGTTTGGAGACGAGATTGACCGCATCACCGAGATTGACGTTGTGACGGGAGAAGTTGTCGGATATCGAGACCACATCTCTATCTTCCCGGCTTCACACTTTGTTACTTCTCGCCCACGTCTGGAGGCGGCTGTGACGCGCATCAAAGAAGAACTCGCTGTCCGCTTGGACGAACTGAATGGTGCCGGCAAGCTGCTTGAGGCACAGCGCTTGGAGCAGCGAACGAATTACGATGTAGAAATGATGATGGAAATTGGATTTTGTACTGGGATTGAAAACTACTCGCGTCATTTAGAAGGTCGCTCTGCCGGGGAACCTCCGAATACTCTTCTCGACTATTTTCCGCCTGACTTCGTCACTTTTATCGATGAATCTCACGTGACACTTCCGCAAGTGCGAGGGATGTATGGCGGTGATCGGACGCGCAAGTTGACACTCATTGAGCACGGATTTCGCCTTCCTTCTGCGGCGGATAACCGGCCCCTCACATTTTCCGAATTTGAGGGCAAGGTAGGGCAGACCATCTATGTGTCCGCCACTCCCGGACCATATGAGCGAGAACACGAACAACGTATGGTGGAGCAGATTATTCGCCCCACAGGTCTCTTGGACCCAGTTGTCCATGTTCGGCCGACAAAGGGTCAAATTGACGACTTGGTGGCGGAGATTCAAGACAGAATCGCTCGCAAGGAACGCGTATTGGTTACTACGTTGACTAAAAAAATGGCAGAGGATTTGACGGATTACTTTAAAGAGATTGGCATTCGCGTCCGCTACTTGCACTCGGATATTAAGACTATTGAGCGCATGGTGATTTTGCGGGAGTTGCGTTTGGGTGTGTTTGATGTCCTGGTTGGAATCAACCTCCTACGGGAGGGCTTAGACTTGCCAGAAGTGTCCCTTGTGGCCATTCTGGATGCGGACAAAGAGGGCTTTTTGCGAGCCGCAACATCGCTTATTCAGACGATTGGACGTGCTGCGCGGAACAGTGAGGGCCAAGTTATCATGTATGCGGACAAGGTGACGGATTCCATGCAACTGGCCATTCAAGAGACGGAACGCCGACGCGCTCGTCAGATGCAATTCAACGAAGAGCACGGCATTACGCCGCAGACGATACAAAAAGCGGTTCGCGATGTCGTCGAAGCCACACACGCGGCCGAAGCGCGGGACGACTACATTCCATTGGCAGAACAGGCTCAGAAGTTGCCTCCGAAGGAGCGGCGTGAGTATGTGGCCCGCTTGGAGCAGGAGATGAAGCAGGCCGCTCGAGAATTGCGCTTTGAGCGTGCGGCTGAGTTGCGCGATTTGATTATGGAGTTGACCGGATGAGGATGTTCCACGAGAACACGTGGGATAGCGGTGCGGAAAAGGAGCGTCAGCGGATGAATTCTAATTACATTGAGGTCAAAGGGGCTAGAGCTCATAATTTAAAGAATATCGATGTGCGCATACCTCGGGATAAATTTGTGGTCATCACCGGATTGAGTGGCTCAGGAAAATCCTCCTTGGCGTTCGACACTATTTATGCGGAAGGACAGCGACGGTACGTGGAGTCACTGTCCGCCTATGCTCGGCAGTTTCTTGGGCAGATGGACAAGCCAGATGTGGATTCCATCGAGGGCCTTTCGCCAGCTATCTCTATCGACCAAAAAACGACCAGTCGAAATCCTAGGTCCACCGTTGGGACTGTGACAGAAATTTATGACTACTTGCGACTTTTGTTCGCTCGCGTGGGTAGAGCATACTGTCCCAACTGTCACATTCCCATCGAATCGCAGACGATTGAACAAATGGTCGACCAAGTCATCCAGTTGCCTGAAGGGACTCGGATTCAAGTGTTGGCACCGCTGGTGCGCGGCCGAAAAGGCGAACACGTCAAACTGCTCGAAGACATCCGCAAACAGGGATTTGTCCGTGTTCGCGTGGATGGTGAAGTGCGGGAAGTGACCGATGACATCCAATTAGAGAAAAACAAAAAGCATGATATTGCAGTGGTCGTGGACCGAATTGTCATTCGCCCAGATGTTGCGACGAGACTTGCCGATTCACTCGAAACGGCAGTTCGACTTTCCGGGGGCGTGGTGCTGGTCGATGTCCTTGGAGCAGAGGAGTTGCTGTTCAGTCAAAATCACGCTTGCCCGAATTGTCAGTTCAGTATGGATGAACTTGCACCACGGATGTTTTCTTTTAACAGTCCGTTTGGGGCCTGCGAGGTGTGTACAGGGCTCGGAGTCAACATGGAAGTGGATGAGGCACTGCTCATCCCCAATCCGACGCTTTCCATTGAAGAAGGAGCTATTGAGCCGTGGGCTGGCTCGTTTTCAAACTATTATCCGCAGTTGTTGAAAGCGGCGTGTGCTGCGTTCGGCATTGACACCAACGTCCCAGTTGCAGAACTTCCTCGAGAGTCGCTAGAAAAACTGTTTCGCGGAACAGGGAGTCCGATTCAGTTTGAATATGAGAATGACTTTGGACAAAGGAAGCGAGCTGAAATTGCCTTTGAAGGCATCGTGCCGAATCTCGCTCGGCGGCATCGTGAAACCGTGTCGGACTCCATTCGAGAATTCATCGAAGGATTTATGAGTGCTAAGCCTTGTCCTTCTTGTAAAGGGAAACGCTTGAAGAAGGAGTCGTTGGCAGTTCTCATTGGTGGCGCGAGCATTGCCGATGTCACAGACAAATCGGTGGTCGAAGCGCTCTCTTTCTTTGACAGTCTCGAGTTGACAGAAAAAGAGATGAGTATCGCCCGTCTCGTTCTCAAAGAAATTGAGTCGCGTCTCGGCTTTTTGCGCGACGTCGGGCTGGACTATTTGACGTTGTCGCGCGCTGCAGGAACGCTCTCTGGAGGGGAAGCGCAGCGCATCCGCTTGGCAACGCAACTCGGCTCCAGTTTGATGGGGGTCCTCTACATTCTCGACGAACCGAGCATCGGTTTGCACCAGCGAGACAATGCGCGGCTTATTCGAACTTTGGAACATATGCGCGACCTCGGGAACACATTGATCGTCGTCGAGCATGACGAAGACACCATGCTGTCGGCAGACTACATTATTGACATGGGCGTCGGAGCGGGTGTACACGGCGGGGAAGTCGTGGCGGCTGGAACACCGGCAGAAATTCAAAGAGATGAACATTCCATCACTGGGAACTATCTCTCGGGGAAAAAGTTTATTCCTGTTCCCGAAAAGCGAAGAATGCCCGACAATCGCTGGCTAGAGGTTCGTCAGGCTCGGGAAAATAATTTGAAGGGCATTAACGTCCGTATTCCACTCGGCGTGTTCAACTGTGTCACGGGGGTTTCCGGGTCGGGAAAGTCGACGTTGGTGAACGAGATTATCTACAAAGCACTGGCGAGAGACTTGAACCGCGCGCGTATTCGACCGGGTGCTCACCAGAAAATCGATGGACTCGAACATTTGGACAAAGTCATCGACATCGACCAGTCACCCATTGGTCGGACCCCGCGTTCTAACCCAGCCACGTATACTGGCGTCTTTGACGACATCCGCGACTTATTTGCAGCCACCAACGAAGCGAAGATGCGCGGTTACAAAAAAGGACGATTTTCCTTCAATGTGCGCGGCGGACGATGTGAGGCGTGCAAAGGAGACGGCATTATAAAAATAGAAATGCATTTCCTCCCCGATGTATACGTCCCTTGCGAAGTTTGCAAAGGCAAACGATATAATCGCGAGACATTGGAAGTGCACTACAAAGGCAAAAACATTGCCGATGTCTTAGATATGACGGTGGAAGACGCGGTGACTTTCTTTGAGAACATTCCCCGCATTGTGCGGAAGATGCAGACCTTGCACGATGTGGGGCTCGACTATATGAAACTCGGCCAGCCAGCAACCACGATGTCGGGGGGAGAGGCGCAGCGCGTGAAACTCGCTTCCGAATTGTATCGCCGCAGCACAGGCCGGACGCTGTATATCTTGGATGAACCGACGACTGGACTGCATGTAGCAGATATTGAGCGGCTGCTTTTGGTGCTACACAGATTGGTGGATAGTGGAGACACTGTGCTTGTCATTGAGCACAATCTGGATGTCATCAAAACGGCCGATTACCTGATTGATCTCGGTCCAGAAGGCGGTGACCGGGGTGGCCAGTTGGTCGCCACAGGGACTCCGGAAGAATTGTGTCGCGTGTCGAAATCGTACACGGGTCAATTTTTGGCACCGATTCTGGAGAGAGGTATTCGACTCAGCAGGGGGGAAACGCAGTTTCCAAGAGCTGACCGGGTCGCAGAGAGCAGAGGGGCAGAAGAGACTCCCGACCGACCACAGGTGCGTGTATGAGTCTGACGTACGATGACTACTGGTGAGAACACGTCAAGTTTAGGGGGAGCGTCCATTGGGAGCACAGCATGGCGTGACAGTTCGAGAGTTGGTTTCCGGACTGGGACTGCATGTATTTACGCCCCAGGCTAATTTAGACCGAGTGATTCGCAGTGTGGACATCAATCGTCCAGGTTTGGCCCTCGCTGGTTATTTACGGTATCATCCAGCCGAAAGAGTTCAGCTTCTTGGGCGAACGGAACTGTCTTTTCTTGAAGGGATGAACCCGCGCGAACAGGCTCTTCGCGTCTTTGCGTTTTGTGCCTATGAAGAGACGCCCTGCGTCATCATTACGCGAGGGGATATTCCTCCAGAGACTTTGTTGTCCGAAGCGACTCGGCGCGGTCTACCTGTCCTCGGCACAGCGATGGTCACCACACGAGGTGCCGCGACCCTCTCGAATTTTCTGGAAGAGCGGTTGGCGCCAGAGACTTTGGTCCATGGCGTACTGGTCGATGTGTATGGCATTGGCATTCTCATAACGGGCTCTAGTGGAATCGGCAAAAGTGAGACGGCACTGGAACTTATTAAGCGTGGACACCGTCTGGTTGCAGATGATGCCGTCGTGATTCGCCAGGTTTCCGACGACACGCTGCTCGGAAGCGCGCCTACGTTACTCCAGCATCTTTTGGAGATTCGCGGACTGGGCGTTCTCAACGCAATGACGCTGTTTGGCGCGGGAGCGGTTCGGACGCATAAAAAATTGGTTTTGGTCATTCATTTGGAGGCATGGCAAGAGAATAAGGCATATGACCGTCTAGGAATAGACAACGATTTGATGAAGATTTTGGGGCTTGAGATTCCCTTAGTGACGATACCGGTGCGACCAGGCCGAAATCTAGCCGTGATTGTCGAAGTTGCGGCTATGAACTTCCGCTTAAAGGGCATGGGTTACGATGCGGCCAAGGCTTTCACAGATGAATTGGCGGAGGCCATTTCCGCGAATTCTGTGGATGCGGTGGATTCTTCGAAGGAGCAAAGCCCCCTTTCCAATTCTCAGCACAGCCGTTCCGGTTTCTAAAGGCTTGTTTGTGAACGGCTGTGCGATGGGATGGCGCTTGCGCTAAACATGCTACATGGCTTCTGGAGATTCTACGGCGAGTAGAAAGAGCACTTGGCGAATCACGTTGCGCGTAGCTTCCGTCATTGCGAGGCGCCGCTTCTTCGTTGGGGAATCTGCGGTCAAGATGGGATGGTCATGGTAAAAGCGATTGAACGCCTGACAGACGCGAAGCACATAGCGGGCCAAAATAGAAGGGTCAAAGCCATCTACGGCGCGCTCAAAGGTTTCATTGGCCTCTGCCAGCCAGCGTATGAGTGACCATTCCGTATCTGTGAGAGTGACGAAATCCTCCAAATTGAGCGGGCCGAGCTTCTCCCCGTTTTTGCGTAGGACGCTACAACAGCGTGCGTGCGTGTACTGGACGTACGGACCGGTTTCTCCGTCAAAATTGAGGACGTCTTCGTAACGGAAGTCGACGTCGTGCACACGATACGTCTTGAGGTCGTTAAAGATGACGGCGCCCACACCGACTTGGCGGGCCACGCGATCTTTGTCTTCGAGGTCTGGATTTTTGGTGTCAATGATGGCCCGGGCCTCCTGAACAGCCCGTTCCAGAACCTCTTCCAAGTACACGACCTTGCCTCGCCGAGTGGAGAGTCGCTCGCCATTATACTTCATCATTCCAAATGAGACGTGGGTACAGCCTGTGGCCCACGCATCACCCATCAACTCCAAGACTTTGAACACTTGCTGAAAGTGCAGAGTCTGCTCGGACCCGACCACGTATAGGAGCTTGGTTGCGCCGAGGATGTCGTGTCGATATTTGGCAGCTGCCAAATCGCGCGTGGCATAGATGGTCGCGCCGTCCGACTTGCGGATGATGCACGGGGGCATGTCCCACGCACTTAAGTCAACGACTTCTGCGCCATCGCTCTCCACCAATAGGCCCTTGCTGCGCAACTCGTCGACGACGGCGGCCATTTTGTCGTTGTAGAAACTTTCGCCCAAATAGTGGTCGAAGCTTACGCCGAGAAGTTGGTAAGTCTGTGCAAAGCCTTTGAGGCTCTCCTCGATGAACCATTTCCACAGGCGAACCGCTTCTTCGTCTCCGTCTTCCAACTTTTTAAACCACATTCTCGCTTCCTCATCTAATTCCGGATGAGATTGTGCTTCTTGGTGAAAGCGGACGTAGAGTGCAAAAAGCTCGCGCACCGGATTAGCTCGGACGGTTGCTTCGTCCCCCCATTTGAGGTAAGCGACAATATTTTTGCCAAATTGCGTGCCCCAGTCGCCCAGATGGTTGATGCCGACTGGCCGATACCCGTCTGCTTTGAGCATGCGGTGCAGTGCCTCTCCGATGATGGTTGAACGCAGATGACCTACCCCGAAAGGTTTGGCGATGTTCGGCGACGAGTAGTCGATGGCGACGATCTCACCTGTCCCGCGCCGGTTGCTCAAGACCTGTTCGATGTCTGTTTGCGCAGTTTCTAAAAGTTCCTTTGCAAATTGCGGACGATGTATGCGAATATTTACAAAACCACCGGTTGCGACTGCTTCCGCAAACAACCCGCTTTGCTCGATACGGAGCGCTAGGGTCTCAGCTATCTGCTGCGGACTTTGACGGAGGTGTCTCGCGAAGCGGAAGCAAGGAAGTGCCAAATCACCGAGATCGCGATTGGGGGGATATTCAATCCAAGTTTCACAGTCGGCGACGCTTACATTCGTCGCTTCTGCTACAATAGTTGCAAGTTGATGCTTGACGCTCTGCAAAGACAATCCTCCTTAAATGCCATGAAGTGTATTCCTCACATTATAGCATGGGTTTGGAATACGTTTGTCAGACTGTGCCGATGCCTGTCGATTGCCTTCAAGTGACAGACAGGAGTGTGCTATACTTGCGCTGAAGCAACACAAAATTTAACTCTGCCGTGGTAGCGCGTGGCACCTGGAGCATTTTGCTCGGGCTGAATTCGCAGGCAACCGGGGGAGGTAGTATTATGGATGTGCCCAAGAAGAACGAGCGGCGTCGCAGATACAATAATGTCATCCCGATTCATCAGTCTGCTCAGTACTTCCACGAGCGTGGGCTGAAGTATCTTCAAAAAAACGAGTTAGAGAAAGCGTTGCGCGCGTTTCGCAAAACCGTAGAATACGAGCCGCGTAACCCCATCAACTACTGCAATCTTGCAGGCGTTTTGTCGGAACTTGGCGATTTTTCGGAATCGAACAAGGTTCTCTTCCATGTCTTGCATCATCTCGCCCCCGACATGGCGGAGTGTCAGTTTTATTTGGCGAACAACTATGCGCATCTGGGTGAATACGATTCTGCGGAGGAGCACGTGCTTCGCTATTTGGATGCAGACCCTGACGGAGAATACGCCATCGAAGCGGAAGAGATGCTGGAACTCCTGCTCGATGAATTCGGTGGCGGAGCAGTTTATCGACGTTGGGAGCAAGAGCGATTGGAAGTAGAGCAAGCTGCGGCCAAACAAGATGGTCGGCATTTACTGGAGCAAGGGGAATTTGAGTCTGCAATTGTCTGGTTGGAGAAATTGATTCGCGACAATCCGGACAATCACGCTGCGAAAAACAACCTGTCCCTGGCCTACTTTTACACAGGTCAGTCTGATAAAGCCATGCGCATGTCCGAAAGCGTCTTGGAAACGCAGCCGGACAATCTTCACGCCATTTGCAACTATGCGGTATTTATGAACCACCGCTATGGACGGGAGCGCGCCCTTCCTTACTTTGAGACCCTACAAAGGGTATTCCCGCTCAACTACGATTTGGCCATGAAGGTCGGAACAACGCTCGGCTTAGCTGGTCTCCACGCCGAAGCGCTGCAGTATTTCCTCCGGATTGCGCGGATTGTGGTAGATGCCGACGACGCTCTGCGTCACTCCATTGCCGCTGCGGCCGCCAACGCGGGGCGGGCTGATGTGGCGCGGGTGTGGTGGCGCAAAATGGGTCAGGAAGACGAGATGAAGTCGGTGGCCGACTATTATTTGCGCCTTCTTGATGCAGCGGTAGAGTCAAACGCTCTTCCGTTGGCGGTCTCCTATCAATACGAACTGCCTTTGCAGATGGAATACGTGGAAATGCGCAGGCGGTTGCAAGAAATGAAAGTCGATGACTGGAAGGCCGATCCGCTCTTTCGCGCTTCTCTTGCTTGGGGCCTACGGCACGGAAGCGAAGCCACTCGACAGGCCATCATACGTGCCTTGGTTCTCGCGGCAGACGATGAATCGGTTCAGATGCTCCGCACGTTCTTAAGGGAAACCGTCACGGACAGCAGAACGCAATCGCTGGTTCTCCTTGCTCTCGTGCATCTGCAAGCTCAGGGTGAAGTGGAAGTTCGCCAGTCTCTCGGCAGTGTCACGGTTCGACTGGATGAAATTCCCGCAGAGGCTGTGCTCGGAATGAACGAAGACTACCAAACTGTATGGCATCTGGTCGACGCGTGGTTGTCGGAACATCACCACCACGACTTAGGTCTTGTGGCCTTGCGCACGTGGGTGGTCTATCTTCAAACGAGAGTGTTTTCTGTTCCAGCCAAGTTCGGAAAACCCGAGATCTGGGCTAGCGGGTTGCTCTATCTCATGATGCGGTACCATCGAATTGCGGTCACGCAGCGAGAATTGGCAGAAGCATTTCATGTCTCGACGAGTTCTGTGCGCAAAGCTTCTCTAAAACTGGAAGAGACTTTGCTCCAGGATGTCAAGAGGGGACAGGTCTAGAATGCCGGAAGAAAAAGCTCATCCAGGTTTCGTGGTCCTTGGGACTGCGGGACACGTTGACCACGGGAAGACTGCTCTCGTGCGGGTTTTGACCGGAAAGAACACGGACGCATTGAAGGAAGAGATGGAGCGCGGTATCTCCATTGACATTGATTTTGCACCGTTGGCATTGCCGAGTGGCACCCTGCTCGGCCTCGTTGACGTTCCCGGCCACGAGAGATTTGTGCGCAACATGCTGGCGGGTGCGGCGGGCATGGATGCCGCACTGTTGGTGATTGATATCAACGAAGGCATGAAACCTCAGACCTACGAACATCTGCGAATTCTCGAGCTCTTAGGCGTGCGGGCCGGGGTGGTCGTCCTGACCAAGGTGGATTTAGCCGAAGAGGACTGGAGCGACGTTAGCGAGGAAGTCATTCGCGAAGCCCTTGCAGAGACGGCCTTTGCGGCGGCGCCAGTGGTGCGAGTGAGTAGTCGGACGGGCACTGGCATTGCCGAATTACTGGCCACGTTGGATGCACTCGCACCATCATGGATGCGGCGGGATCGGACAGGTGCATTTCGACTTCCGGTGGACAAAGTGTTCTCTGTTCCGGGATTTGGGACGGTCGTCAGTGGTACCGTGTGGCGCGGCACCGTGAGCGTTGGTGATGTACTCGAGCAGCTTCCGTCGAAGAGGCCCGTCCGTGTGCGCGGCATTCAAGTTCATGGGACAAGTTCAAACCAAGCAGCCGCGGGGCAACGTGCTGCTCTAAACTTGACAGGCGTGGAGAAGAGCGACATTCATCGCGGAGATACGGTAGCTACGCCGAACACGCTCTCAGTTTCGCGCCTGCTCGACGTCCAGTTGACGGCGTTGCCGGACTTGTCTCAGCCCGTGGAACATCGCTCCACGGTCCACGTTCATCTTGCGACAGGGGAAGTGGTCGGGCGCGTCCTCTTGCTGAGTGGAACAGAACTTGTACCTGGCGAGAGCGGGTATGCGCAACTGTTGCTTGATAAGCCCTTGGTCGTTGCATCTGGCGATCACTTTGTGGTGCGAGGACATTCTCCGCTCACGACCATCGGCGGTGGACACGTGGTCGTACCTACGGCTCAGCGCTTGCACAGACGCAACCGAAGTCACATTGTCGAGCGACTGGCCGAGCAAGACGGGCGGGGCCCGTCAGGCGCACTGATGATGGCTGCCAGAGAAGGCATGCGATTGACTGTTTCGGCGGTTGCTAGCGCGCTCAGCAAGACCAACGCAGAGGCGAACGAGTGGCTCAAATCCCTGGAGCATGCGGGCGATATACAAGCGCTTGCCAGCGGCTGGTTTGCTGCTTCTTACCTCCATCAATCGATGGCAGATTTGAGACAGAGACTTCAGCTGTTGCACGAGCAGCATCGGTTGGTCGAATGGGTCGCGAAGTCCACGTTGATGTCCCTCTATTCGGTGGAGCATTCCGAGATGAACGGGCGCGATATCGAGATGCTACTCGAACGGGCCGTCACGGCCGGATGGCTACTCGTGGCATCCGGCAGCGTCAAGCTCCGGGACTGGACGGTGCAACTCACCGAGGAAGAAGCTGCTATCTATGAGCAACTGTTGGCGCGACTGACAAACTCAGGTCTCGAGGCTCCAACAACGGACGCCTTGTGTGCCGAATTTCCGAAGCGCGATCGCGTTGCCAAATCTCTTCTCTCTCTCGCGAAGAGTCGCGGGGAGTTAGTGGAAGTCCAATCGGGCTGGATGTGGGCGCGACCTGCTTATGAATTCGCGGTGGCGGCGGTCCGCCAGTGTGGGCAGGGCGGCCAGGCATTTACGGTGGCGCAGGTGCGCGATGCACTACAAACGAGCCGCAAGCAAGCGGTAGCACTCCTGGAATACCTTGATGGCATGGGTGAGACCGTGCGAAAAGGGGATGTTCGCTATCTTTACGCGAATGTCACAAATTCTTAAAGCCTGTGTAATACGGGTGAAACATGCATGTCGTAGGATACAGATGTAGCACATTTGACCCCCTTTTATATAACCTTACGGCGCCTCTTGATGGGCGCCGGCTTTTTTTGTGGCGGGCAATGCGAGAAAACGGTCGTGTGCGGGCGAACCTTGGCATTCGTTTGTTGGACGTTTTGAGGCCATGGTATCCTAAAGCATAGAGCTTGACAGGGAACGAGTTTGTTTGGTCTGAAAGGAGGATGGCGATGGCAACAAGAATTCAGACGTTAGTCTTAACGGGCATGTCTGGAGCAGGAAAAACCTTAGCCATGCAGTCCTTAGAGGATGTTGGCTTTTTCTGCGTCGACAACTTGCCTCCCATCCTCATTCCGAAGTTTATGGAAGTCGCGGAACAGTCGGCGGCGGCTGGGTCACTTCGGAAAGTGGCCCTAGCTTGCGATTTGCGCGGTAGAGAGTGGTTCCGTCCTCTGCTCGACACCGTTGTGCAGTTGCGAGAAAATCCGAACCTTGATTTGTCGATTGTATTTTTGGATGCGAGTGATGCTGCTCTCGTAAAGCGCTATAAAGAATCTCGGCGCCGCCATCCGATTGCACCTGAGGAACCCTTGTTGAAAGGTATTGCGTTGGAACGGCGGGCTTTGGCAGAGCTTCGGAGTGCCGCCGACATCGTATTGGACACGAGCGATTGGCGTCCAATTCAGTTAAAGCAGGCTATCGTCCAACAATTTGCCGACGGAACTCCGAAAATGGTCGTGCACGTTGTTTCTTTTGGGTTTAAATATGGAGTTCCGATTGATGCGGACATGATTTTTGACGTTCGTTTCCTTCCTAATCCACATTACGTCGATGATTTGCGGCCGTTTACCGGAGAGGATGCGCCTGTTTACGAGTATGTCATGAAGTCGTCCGCTACTCAGGAGTTTCTGGGTCGGACCGAAGATTTATTGGATTTTCTCATCCCGCAGTTCATCAAGGAAGGCAAGAGTCACTTGATGCTCGGGGTGGGGTGTACGGGTGGAAAACATCGCTCTGTCGCCATTGCCCGGCATCTCTCAGCCCACCTACAACATCATGCGGAAGTCCATTTGACCCACCGCGATAGCCGACGGGAGGGTTGAGTCATGCGTCGATGGTGGTGGGTAGCGTGGACGGTTGCTTGTATTGGGATAGGGATTTTGGTTGGAACGCTGCGGCTTGCCAATATGCCGCAGGGTGCCGAAATTGGCGGTATTGTGCTGATTGCCGCCGTTGTTCTGCTCGCTATCGGTTGGTGGCGAGACATGCGACGAGCGCGTCAACGTGCGCGCGCCACAGGGCGTCGCTTGAAGATTGTGGCCATTGGTGGTGGCACTGGTTTATCCGTGGTCCTGCGGGGGCTCAAGGAATTTCAGGTGGACCTGACTGCCGTGGTGACCGTCGCGGACGATGGCGGATCGTCCGGAAGATTGCGGTCCGACTTTGCCATGCCCCCTCCGGGTGACATTCGCAACTGTTTAGTCGCTTTGGCGGACACAGAGCCGCTGCTCGAGCGTTTGCTGCAGTACCGGTTTGAATCGGGCGAGGGTCTCGCAGGGCACAGTTTTGGGAATTTGTTTTTGGCGGCTATGACGCACATCATGGGCGACTTTGAGTCGGCGATTCGAGAGACCAGCCGCGTTTTGGCGGTGCGTGGGCGAGTGTTGCCCGCCGTCAAGGAAGACGTGCGACTGCAGGCGGTCTTGAGCGACGGTCGCGTGGTCGAAGGGGAGTCGAATATTCCTCTGGCGGGAGAGAGAATTGAGCGAGTCCAACTCATCCCGGAACAGTTGACCCCGCTGCCCGAAGTCCTGTCGGCTATTGCGGAAGCGGACGCTGTCATCGTGGGGCCGGGCAGTCTCTTCACGAGCGTGCTGCCGAACTTGCTCATCCCCGAAATCGTCGATGCCATTCGCAAAAGTTCTGCCACTGCTATGTATATTTGCAATGTGATGACTCAGCCGGGGGAGACCGACAGTCTGTCGGCTTCCAGTCACTTGGAGACAATTTATCGTCACGTTGGTCCCGGACTGTTTGACTATATGCTGGTCAACGCGGCTCAGTTTCCCGAGGAGGCACTTCAGAAGTATCAGGCGCAAAACGCGTATCCTGTGCAGCCAGATATCGAAGCACTCCATTTGCTCGGGGTTCGCGTCATTGCCCGCAACTTTGTTCACTATGCGACCTACGCCCGGCATGACAGCCGCTTGATTGCTGAACAGATTGTCTCGCTGCTGGGATATGAACGCACAAAATGACCTGTTGCCGCAGGTTGGGTGGGGGGATGAGCCTTGTCGTTTGCTGCTGACACAAAAAAGGAACTGACACTCATCTCGGAAGCTTCAAGCAGCCAGAAAAATGAACTGGCCGCCGTCTTTGCAGCTTCCGGCCAGTGGCTGAGAGTAGACGGACGCGCCTTGTTTGTGGTGGAAACGGAGAATGTCGCGACGGCGCGGCGCATTTACACTCAGGTGAAGACACAGTTTGGTCTCTCCGCGGAAGTGGCCGTGCGTCGGAAAATGCGTCTCAAGAAGAACAATGTCTACGGCATTCGGCTCACTGAAGGGCAGACCGAAGTAGTACTGCCCCACTTGGGTTGGGATTTTGCAACGGTTGAAGAACCACACAAGTCGGGGACGATACTGCCTTTTCACGAGCCACCGTTTACGGACGTGGAAAGCGTGCGAGCTTATCTGCGGGGGGCGTTTCTCGCAGCGGGATCGGTCAATGCCCCTGGCAGTCCGTCGTACCATCTCGAAGTCCATGTGCCAACGCAGGCACACGCGGACTACATTCAGGAGAAAATGAACCAATATGAACTCAATGCGAAACAGTTTCGACGCAAAAAAGGGTTTATTGTCTATCTCAAAGAGGGCGAAAAAATTGTCGATTTCCTCTCTATCATCGGGGCTCATCAGGCGTTGCTCAAGTTTGAAGACCGACGCATTTTAAAGGGTATGCGCAATCAGGTGAATCGTCTGGTCAACTGCGAAACTGCCAACATGAACAAGACCATCAACGCCGCTGTGCGCCAACTTGAGACCATCCAGCGCCTGCAAGCGACCGTCGGTCTGGAGACACTACCAGCGCACCTGCGCGAGGTGGCAGAGGTGCGCCTGCGTTTTCCAGAAGCCAACTTGCAAGAATTGTGCGAAAGGTTGGACCACCGCGTCAGCAAATCGGGGCTCAATCATCGGTTTCGCAAACTCGAAGAGATGGTAGCAGAGCGCTCCCTGCATCGCTGAATGGATGTTGAGTGCTTGGTCTAGCAGAGAAGTGTGGGCCATAAACTAAGCTGACTAATCTCTTTGGGTGGTGAACACCATGCGGTTTGTCGCGCGGCGCCGACCCTATCGCTGGTGGCAGCAGCCCCGCTGGTTGATTGTGTTCGGAATTTTGATGGCTGTCGGTGGGTTTGAACTGACCCGCTATATCATTCCATTTGAAGCGCGCAATCCCCTGTTTCACGAGGTGACCATCGGTGAACCTGTGATTGAACACTGGAAGTATGGCGGAGTCGACGAAGAAGGATATTTGCGCTTTTACAATGGCATTCAGACCATCGTGTTGCCGCCTGGCAGTCATATGTTCGGCGCTGATGGAACGTTTGTGATGCTCGAGCATCACAATGCTACGTCGCTTACGTATGCCGATCCGCTCGAAGCCCTGCCACTTCGCTGGATTATCGTCATCCTCAGTTCCGTTGGCGCGGTGGTGGGTTTTGTGGCCTGGCGACTCCGTGTCATGCGCCGGCCGTTGCGAACGAAGAGTTCCACTCCGTACGCTCGTATTGCCCGTGTTGTCGCAAATTTTCGGCGCAAGAGACGTCGGCGTAAGCTGTTCTAGCAACCTTCTGCCGGTTCATTGGTCTTCTACTAGAGCCATCCTTGTTCCTTGGCGACGAGGGTGGCTTCGTGTCTTGAACTGGAGTTGAGCTTGCCGAGGATGTCTGACAGATAATTGCGCACAGTTCCTTCGCTGAGGCACAGTTGCTGGGCAATCGCGCGCGTTCTTCCGCTGGTCGGGCTGTGGCCGAGTACGGACACTTTTCCTGTGCTCGGACGCATCAGCCCAAGCAGCATGGACAAACTCGTGGATTTTCCGGCGCCGTTGTGACCGAGTAAAGCAACAATCGAACCTTGTTTTATGTCGAACGAAACCTGTTGCACGGCAAACGTATTCGAAAAGTGTTTGCTCACGTTGTCAAATTGAATGGCGAGCGTTATGGCCGTTTGAGCCTCCTTGAACAGAATGAACGACACGTTCATCCTAGCAAACGCAAAGAGGCGGTAGAAGTTCAAAATATAACAACTTTAGGGTGACATTTGTCATGGACTTCGCCAAGGTCGGACGTGGCAGTAGATCTAGGGTCTGCCTTTTTCATTTTCTTGTTCGCATTGAAAAGTCATGGTACTCTAGAACGAAGAGGCTTTTTCAGAGGGAGGAGCAATTGACGCAATGGCGTTACGCCCGGGCCGCGTCCAACAAATTTTTAAGCGCGAAGAGCGTGGAATTGACCGAAATAATGAGCCCTTTACCGTCGAAAAACTGTTTCGAAGACCCGGATTGGTCGCGGTACAGAGGACAGCCTTTGAAACAGGATACACAAGTCATCTGAGAGAGATATATCCGCAATGGGGTATTGCAGTAAGCACATGTCTCGATGAGGCTTTGCCAGTCAAGCACCCACGCTTGCGATTTGACCATTATGTGGATTTGGTCAAGGTGTGGGAAGATCAAGACTGTATCTATGTGGAGGATATGTACGTCGATGTGCTCATTTACGAAAGGTCGTATTATCACGTCATTGACCTTGAGGAATTCGGAGAGGCTGTTTATACTCGGCAGATGTCGTCGGCAGAAGCCAAACGCGTGTTGGAAAACACGCAAAAGTTTGTCGACTCAATGAAGCGAAGTCGGTTGTCTTATCATATATGGAAACACAAATACGGTGTCAATCGGCGCATTCCATAAGGGCGCCGTCAAGATGCCCCTTCTTAGAAGTTCTGCAGCGGGGACTACCGATGAACAAACGCTGAATCAAAGAATATGGTTTTTCCTGCTCTGGAATCAGTACTTCTACTCTGTGTCACGATAGAGTGTGGGAGGATGGACACATGCGTGCACTGCTGATGATCGACTTGTCGAATGACTTCATACGACTAGACGGGGCGCTTTCCTGCGGCGAGTCGGGTCTAGCCATCATACCTTACTGCAAAAATTTAGTTCATTCGTTTGTCGTGTCGGGTGACCTCGTTGTCGATACCCGAGACAGTCACTCACAAGACGACTGGGAGATTGACTCTGGGCTGTTTCCTCCGCACAATTTGGAAGGCACGGATGGTCAACAGCTGATTCCGGAATTGGCCGACCTGAGGCCGATGGACGGGAATGGCCAGTGGGTGTACGTGCCAAAGAAGCACTACAACGCGACGTATGCGACTCTTCTGACAGAATTGCTGGAACGACATAAAATCACAGAAGTGCACCTTGTGGGGGTGTGTACGGATATTTGTGTTCGGTATACGCTAGCTGGTCTTTACGATTGGAGAGCTGCTCGTCGTTATGCAGTGGATTTTTTCGTTCATCGCCATGGAGTAGCGTCCTTCAATGCGGTTGGACACGAGGAGAGTCTTCAGCACTTCCCTGCTACGTTTGGTGCAAAGGTGATATAGCTCACACTCTTCTTCGAGGGATAGGGAGGGAAGCGACGAATCGTCTGCCGCTTCCATTCCGCGTCCATAGAGGGTTATTTCGATTGGGGTTATTCTTGAATTTCGCTCAGTACTTCTTGCGCCAGTTGTGCGGCACCAGAACTAGAAGTCGTTCGCGACATCGGCTGGGATTTGCGGAGTGCTTCCCAAGCCGCTATTCCGACACTCGCACCAATAACAAGGGCGGTCATCGTGCCAATTCCGCTTCGTCGCCGAGGCATGAAACGTCCTCGCATCGAGTTCGCCACCCCGTTCATCATCTCCCACATGGCCAGCACCTCCCTGCGTGTAGTGTAACCAACGGATAAAAATGTACGCATAGGTCGCTCAGAAAAGGAGTCAACTATGGAGCATCCAGTTCATAAGCTGTTAGAGTGGTACCAGAGAAACCGTCGTGATTTGCCGTGGCGCCGAACAAAAGATGCTTACGCAATCTTAGTTTCAGAGACCATGCTTCAACAAACTCAGGTGGACACGGTTATTCCTTATTTCCGCCGATTCATGACGGAATATCCGACTGTTGGCGCTTTAGCCAGAGCGGACCAAGAGGCAGTGGTGAAACACTGGCAAGGTCTCGGGTATTACTCACGAGCCCGCCGTCTGCATTCAGCCGCACAGATGGTGGTGGATGAATTTGATGGACGAGTCCCAAGTAGTCTGGAACAAATTCGACAATTGCCCGGCGTTGGAGCCTATACAGCTGGTGCAGTACTGAGTATCGCCTATGACCTTCCGACTCCAGCTATTGACGGGAATGTTTTGCGAGTCATGGCAAGGTATCTCGGTGTGCGGGAACCAGTGCGTCAAGCGAGCGTCCTCTGTCTCATCGAAGACACAATGCAATCTTGGATTCAGTTGGTTTCACCAGGAGAGTTCACGCAAGCAGTGATGGAGTTAGGGGCACTTGTCTGTACACCACGAAATGCGGCTTGTCTCGTCTGTCCACTCGTTGATAGCTGTTATGCCCATGACCTTGGAGAAGTGGACGTAATTCCCGCCAAGACGGAGAAAAAGGCCCGCCGAAAGGCGAACGTCGGCGCGCTCTGGATTGAGAAAAACGGGTCTATTTTAGTGGAGCGGCGCAAACCATCCGGATTGCTCGCGGGGATGTGGCAATTGCCTGCAGTGGAGTACAATGGGAGCGAAGACGTGACTTCTCACTTGCATCCACTGCTTGAGGAGTTATACACTGAAGGTGGCCAACCATCCGTAGAGGAGTCGACCGCCCCCTACTTGGTGCCGATGGCAACTGAGCGTCATCTGTTTTCCCATGTGGAGTGGTCTGTGACGGTCTATCGACCAGTCGGATTGACGTTAGACTTGGGCGTTGCTCAAGCTAGCACCGACCGCATGTGGTGTTCATTGGCTGACTTAGAAAAATTGGCTTGGCCACGTGTGTATGAAAAACTTTTGGAAAGACTGATTGGCGAAAGGGTGAAAATCTGATGCAAGCATACTCTATGTCGCGTGGCAACATCATGAGCAAAGTGTTTCTTGGTTTGTTTGTCTCGTTAATCTTTGCTGCTATTGGCAACTATGTGGGGCAATTTTTGCCGCCAGCAGTGGATGAACTCGCTATCTTTGTAGAGTTGATTATGATTATTGCGGCTATGTTCATGTCGCGCCGGCGCGCTATTGGATATCCGTTTGTGTTTAGCTTCACGTTCATTTCTGGGCTCAGCATCTATCCGTACATCGCTGCGTACACCTATGAATACGGTAGCGGCATCGTATTCAAAGCGCTGGCCGTGACGGCAGTTTCGTTTTTGGTGGCGAGCATTGTGGCCTCCCGCAGTTCGATGGACTTTTCGTTTCTGCGCGGGTTTTTGTTCATAGGAATCATCGCGCTGATTCTCATGGGCATTGTGTCCTTGTTCGTGGGGTTCAGCTCGACCACAGAATTGATTTACTCGTTCCTCGGCATAGCGATTTTTATCGGATACGTTCTTTTCGATGTCAATCGCATCGCTCGTAGGGGTGTGGCAGAGCAGCATATTCCGTGGGTCGTATTGTCTCTTTATCTGGACATCATCAACCTGTTCTTGTTCATTCTCCAGTTCTTTGGAGCTAGCTCTTCCTCTCGGCGCTAATCACAGGGAAGAATCATGGTGACGGTGATGTCTCCCGGTTACAACCGAGTTTTACCGATGTGAATGACATTTGGATTGGTGCACTGCGAGCGTGGTATGGAGAGTTGCGCCTCTCGTCCTCTCGAAAGGATGGGAGGCCTTTCTGTATCGATTCATAGAAATGGCGAGGTGTAAAGACGTGGATTATCAACCAAAGCAAATTGAAAGCAAGTGGAAGAAATATTGGGCAGATCGACAGAGCCATTTGGTACCAGACGACGGCAACAAGCCGAAGTATTACTGTCTCGATATGTTCCCTTATCCTTCAGGAAACGGACTTCATGTGGGGCACTGGAGAGGATATACCATCTCCGATGTGTGGAGTCGATACAAGAAACTGCAAGGGTTTGAAGTACTCCATCCAATGGGCTGGGATGCCTTTGGCCTGCCTGCAGAAAATTATGCGATTGCTAACGGCATCCATCCGGCCGTTTCAACCGCGGAGAACATCCGCAATTTCAAACGCCAGTTAGAACAAATTGGTGCAACTTACGATTGGTCTCGTGAAGTGAATACGAGTTCTCCCGAGTTTTACCGTTGGACTCAGTTTTTCTTTGTGAAAATGGTGGAACGAGGACTGGCTTACCGAAAAAAGATGCCCATCAATTGGTGTCCGAGCTGTAAGACCGGGTTGGCCAATGAAGAAGTGGTCGATGGTCGCTGCGACCGCTGTGGTGCGGAAGTCACGAAGCGTGACATGAATCAGTGGATGTTGAAGATTACGGCTTACGCAGACCGATTGGTGGACGATCTCGATGGACTTTCGTGGCCAGACCACGTCAAGCGCATGCAACGGGCTTGGATTGGCCGGAGCACGGGGGCGAGCATCCGGTTTGCCGTCGACCAGCATGACGAAGCGGCAATCGAAGTATTTACCACGCGTCCCGACACGATTTACGGCGCGACATACATGGTGCTCGCTCCCGAGCATCCGTTGGTCGAGAAAATTACGACGCCTGAAAACCGGGAAGATGTGAACCGGTATGTTGACGAGTCGCTGAAAAAGTCCACGATTTCAAGACAGATTGTCGACAAAACGAAAACGGGCACGTTTACGGGAGCTTATGCCATTCATCCACTGAGCGGAGCGAAAATTCCTATTTGGATTGCGGATTATGTCCTCATGGACTATGGGACTGGGGCCATTATGGCAGTGCCCGCTCATGATGAGCGCGACTTCGAATTTGCGAAAGCTTTTCAATTGCCGATTCAGACAGTGGTGGTCCCAGACCAAGCGTCATCGGTCGAGAATGGTGTGCTTTTTGTAGGAGATGGAGTCTTGGTGCAATCGGGATCGCTCAATGGATTGTCCGTTGAGGAAGCCAAACGGGCGGCGATTACGCTTCTTGAAACGGCGGGTTGTGGGCATGAGACGAAGTCTTATCGACTGCGCGACTGGGTATTCGCAAGGCAGCGCTACTGGGGCGAGCCCATACCAGTCGTCCACTGTCCAATCTGCGGGGTGGTACCGGTTCCCGAGAGCGACTTACCTGTTCTGTTGCCGGAGGTCGAGCGTTATGAGCCGACGGGTACAGGCGAGTCTCCCCTCGCGGCTATTCCCGAATTTGTTCACACCACTTGTCCCAAATGTGGCGGACAAGCCCGGCGAGAGACTGACACTATGCCGCAGTGGGCAGGTTCCAGTTGGTATTTTCTCCGCTATGTCGATCCGCTGAACACAAGCGCTCCCTTTTCTAAAGAGAAGGCAGATGCGTGGCTTCCGGTCGATATGTACATTGGCGGTGTGGAGCATGCGGTGTTACACCTACTCTATGCACGTTTCTTTACGAAGGTCATCTACGATCTCGGGATGATCGACTTCCAAGAACCGTTTCAACATCTCTTTACGCAAGGTATGATGACGCTCAACGGAGCGAAGATGAGCAAATCGAAAGGAAACGTGGTAAGCCCAGACGATATCATCTCGTCACACGGAGCGGACGCTTTGCGCATGTACGAGATGTTTGTCGGGCCGCCGGAAGATGATGCGGAATGGAACGAAAACGGGTTGGATGGGGTGTCTCGATTTTTGCAGCGCGTCTATCGGCTCATCTCGAACCATGCCACGCGGTCGGTTGCGTCTCGGCCATCTCTCGAGAAGCTGCGTCATCGGTTCATTGCTACGCTGTCTGAACGGATGGAAGGCTTTCGTTTGAATACAGCCGTCAGTGCATTTATGGAATACGTCAATGCACTCCAAAACGAAAGTGGGAACGGACTGGACAGGGCGACCATGGAGACACTCGCGGTGACGATTGCACCGTTTGCCCCACACCTCGGTGAGGAACTGTGGCATCAACTTGGTCACGACACATCTGTCTTTGAAGCTACCTGGCCTGGGTATGAAACATCTTGGTTACAAGATGAAGAAGTGGAAATTGCCGTTCAGGTGAATGGCCGAGTGCGTTCTCGGCTGACTATTCCCGTTGATGAATCGGCCGCGCGTGTGATTGCTTCGGCAAAGGAACTCCCCGATTTGACCGAGTGGCTCGCGAGTGGGACGATCGTCAAAGAAGTGTATGTGCCCAATCGGTTGGTGAATTTTGTTCTACGCTGAGGCTTGAAGGAGGGCCGCTGAGTGGGGACCGTGAAGCTCTACATTCGCATTGCGGAGGGCATCCGTCAGCAGATAGAAGCCGGTCAGTTCGGACCGGGGGACAAGCTGCCGCCGCTGGCCGTATTGGCGAAAGAGTTTGATTGCAGTCGCGCCACCGTGCGCGAGGCACTCAGCACGCTTCGAGGGCAAGGGTTGGTGGAGTTTCGTCATGGTGCTGGGACGTATGTCCGAACAGCCGCCGTTGAGATGTGGATGGAGCCACTCGAGGCGGCGTGGCTGCTCGGCGTAGGGCAAGTGGAAGAATTGTTGGACACACAGATTGCAATTCTTGCGGGTATTTCAGGCATTGCGGCACAAAGGCGCGCTCACTCGGACTATTCGCAGTTGTCTCAGGCACTGTTTGAGTTAGAATGTGCGGCGGGCAGTCGCGATAGTCTGTTGAATGCAGAGTTGCACTTTTTTGAGGTGTTGGCGCTCGTTGCAGGAAATTCGATTCTCGAAAATGCTTTTCGAGTTCTGCAGGAGTCATTTCGCTCGGTACTGCGGCTCTTAGACAGTCGCTCCACGGACGCACTGCGGACCTGTAGAGCACTCTACGACGCTGTCCAGATGGAGCGTGTGCAAGAAGCGCGGGACATTGTGTTTCGGTATGGTGAGACAGTCCTTCGACAAGTCCAAAAAATGCGGAAAAACGGCAGTAGAGGCGAGTGATCCGGGGGCACCGGAACCCCGTGGGAATACTGCCGCATGCTTTTTGATGAACGGACTCAAAGCTCTTTCGAAATTCAAGAAAGTGTTGTATACTGGTCATGTAAACGCTTCCACGGAATTTTGGGGAGTGACGAGAATGTCGAAGATGTTGATTGTGAGTACGAGTTATGACGGAAAGGAGTACTTCCAGAGAGCCCGGTCCATCGGATTAGAAGTTTACGCGTTGGACTGCTTTGAAGGGCACCATCGTCAATTGAAAGACTGGTATGGCTCGGCGATGCTAGAAGTTGCCGGACGCCGTGCGGATGTTGTGAAGTTGCTCACCCCGCATCAGTTTGACGTGGCCGTTATTCATGAGGACGACGATTACGTTCGCAGTGCTTTAATTGCGCAGTCCTTGCGAGATTGCGGCATCCCCTTGGTGCTCGTGGTCACCTCAGATGCATCGAGAGTTCGTATCTATCGCCGCACCGGAGCGCATCGTGTGATTGTTGCCAATTCGGCATCCGAAGCCTGGAATTGCTTTGAGCAATGGCTGGTTGCGAACCAACCCGCGTAGGTTGCCGTGGACGCACAGTTCCGTTGATGACGTAAGAGAATTTCCACTCAACACTTTCCATTCTTATCGAATGGTTTTGTCCACTCACATCGCGAGTGGACTTTTCACGTTGCATCTACGAATTTCACCGGCATTTCTTGCGAACACGGGCGAACATGAGATAATGAGTTTGAATCTGCTTTCTTGAAAGGAGTCTCTGTATGAGTATTCACATCGCGGCCAAAGCGGGGGATATTGCCGATTCAGTCCTTCTACCGGGCGACCCACTGCGGGCTCGTTTCATCGCCGAGAATTTTCTCGAAGATGTTCATTTGTACAGCGAGGTTCGCGGCATGTATGGGTATACGGGAGTCTACAAAGGTCAGAAAGTATCCGTGCAAGGGACAGGAATGGGTATACCAAGCATTTCTATTTATGCAGAGGAACTGATGCGCGAGTACGGCGTAGAGCGACTGATTCGTGTTGGAACGGCTGGTGCACTGCCGGAGCGAGTCAAGGTGCGGGACTTGGTTTTGGCGATGAGTGCTTCGACCGATTCTGCGACCAATGTCCTGCGGTTTGGTTCCGTTCATTACGCGCCCACCGCCGATTATCACTTGTTGGAGCAAGCGGTCGCGGCCGGCGTTCGCATCGGTGCTACACTCCATGTAGGGAGCGTCTTGACGTCAGACACGTTTTATCATGAAGACGAATCCATCTATGAAAAAATGTCCAAATACGGTGTGCTGGCTGTCGAGATGGAGACCGCAGCACTATTTACATTAGCTGCCAAGTACGGTCGGCGGGCACTCGCTGTATTGACCATCAGTGACCACATTGTTACCGGAGAATCGACCACTGCAGCAGAACGACAGAATTCCTTTCAACAGATGATGAAGGTTGCGCTAGAAGCGCTATGGTATGATAACGCTGCTCATGTGGAATAACGGGAGGAGATAGAAATGTCAGTCAAGCAGAAATTGGGGTTTTTGGCGTTGGCCATTATTTGCATGATTGGCTTAGCATCTGCGAGCTTATTTATGGCAAATGGATATGGCTGGTATGCTACGCTTGATTTTGTTGTCTCGTTCATTTTGATTTTCATTGGTTTCTTAGTGCGCCGCAAAATATTCAAGAGATTGAACAGTTAATGAGCGACGGCTGGAGGAGAGTGTAGGATTTTGCTAAATCGTCAGCAAATGTTGCGCCGCTATTGGTTGCGCGTGGCAGAAGTCGCCGCTCTGCTGTTGTTTGTCGCGTTGGCCATTGTTGTTGTGGGTTTGCTGATGCGTTATATCCTACCTTTCATTCTCGGGTGGTTGGTGGCCGTACTTCTCGTTCCACTCGTGCGCTTGCTCGAACGCTGGAATGTTCCGAGATTGCTCGCCACGCTCATTGTTTTGTTGCTTCTCGTTCTCTTCGTCATCGTGTTATTTGTCGGTGTGATTGTTGGAGTCGCCCGGGAAGCGCCCATGCTGACGCTTAATTCGGAACATTTTCTGGCGCGTGGGAGTCTGTGGATACAAGAAGAAATCGAAGCGGGTCGCGTATTCTATGGAGAACTGCCACCTCAAGTAGCGACCCAAATTCAAAGGACGTTTGTGCACGTCTTAGCATTAATGGAACTTTGGTTTCAACATTTCGCCAGTGGTCTGTTACGGTCGGTGACACACTTGCCCGAGACGCTCTTTCTCGCGGTGATTACCGTTATCACGGCTTTCTTCTTACTCATTCATCGCGAGCGTATGTTGCGCCGATTTTATCGTATGCTCCCCCCGGGATGGTCTGATAAAGTGGCCAGCGTAGTTCACGACGTGTATCGTGCGTTTGGTGGAACTATCCGTGTCCAACTGGTCCTCATGTTGTTGTCAGCGGGACTCGGGATGTTGGGTATGTGGGTGCTGCACTTTCGGTATGCGGTGATTCTCGGATTATTATTTGGTCTTTTTGGTGTGGTTCCAATGCTCGGTTCGGCGCTCATGACTGTGCCTTGGGCGATTGGGGCTTTAGTAGTGGGCGATCTATCGGTAGCGTTGAAAGTGATTGGGTTGCAGGTGGTTATCTCTATCTTGCGCCACTTGATTGAACCAAAATTCCTGGCAGACAATGTTGGACTGGATACTTTATCTACGCTGTTTGCCCTTTATGTAGGTCTACAAAGTATCGGATTTTTAGGGCTGTTTGTCGGTCCAATAGTCCTTATCGGCATTCGCAGCCTGTTTGCCACACATTTGTTTGAAGATTTTTTCCCTGGAACGGAGGAAGAAACACGTTCCCCTGCAACAGAAGAATGACCAAAGTAGCTGGAACATCCATTTTGGGAAGCTCCAGCCGCGTCCATGTTGCGTATGA
The DNA here is from genome assembly GCF_024706985.1 of Alicyclobacillus sp. SP_1. GTDB lineage: Bacteria > Bacillota > Bacilli > Alicyclobacillales > Alicyclobacillaceae > Alicyclobacillus_I. Next base: position 32,453 of record NZ_JAMCCX010000009.1, read on the forward strand.
ATCGTTTAACAAGATGGGCATGTTCACGAGCGACTTCAGGCTTCGCGGCTCTGTTTTAATGCCTGTTCGCCGAGTAGCTTTCGAGCGCGCTCCATAATAGCGAAGAGTGTCTTTGAATCCTCTTCTAGTTGTTGTGGATTGACCTCCACTCCAGTACTAGATTCAGGAAAATGACGGGCCGAGATTCGTTCTTCTAAAAGATGAATCCGCTCAGTCAGAGCTTGATTGTCTTCCTCTAGATGCTGCGTCTTGTTCTGCAGTCGATGAAATTCTTCGTCGTAAGAATGCAGGAACGAAATGACGTCTTGAATGCTCATCAGATTGACAGCAGTGACCTCTGCGTGCGAGGCTGTCTCGTAACCCGTCGCATTCGGCGCTGGTTCGTTGACGGCGGATTTTTTACCAAGCTTGCGTTTCTGTTTTGCCTGTTCAATTTCTTCACGATAGTATTTTCGCACCACACCGTTCCAGCGATACCCACAGGCGGCCGACGTGCGCCCTAATTCATTGGCTGCTTCGTCAAACGCGGATAGCTGCGTGCTGCCAGACTGAATGTGGTAAAGAACTAAGGATGCGAGACGCTGGTCGTCTTCTGGCGTCCATGCGTCCGATCTCGATGCCCATTTTTCTACCGACTGCAAGGCAATTCCTCCCTTGGAGATGTACTATACTTTATTTCCATGTCGTGCAAGATTCATACGGACTCCACACTTGACAGCTTCATTAGTATGCTATGTGACATATGGGAAATCGTGAACGTGAATTTGAAAAAATCGTAGAAATCACCGCTGGAATGAGGGAGACGGGACATGGAACTGGCCATGCTTTTAGAAGAGTGGCGGCGAACCGATTCATTCATAGAGCAGGTTGCATCGTGGCAAATTCGCGCGGCGCGATTGGCGGCGTTCCGACCAACGCCGGGGTTTTTGCACGAGGCACTGGTTGCAGCCGTCCGCAAGCGGAATGTGGAGAACCTCTATACCCATCAGGTACAGGCATTGGAAGAGGTTCATGCTGGAAACCATATCATCCTGACCACGCCTACTGCGAGCGGTAAGACACTGTGTTACAATCTCCCAATCCTCGATACCATCTTAAAAGATATGTCCACGCGCGCGCTATATATTTTTCCAACGAAAGCATTGGCACAAGACCAAGTTGCGGAATGGTCCAGTTTGACGGCCGGACTGACCCATGATGGAATTCATGCGTTTACCTATGATGGTGACACGCCGATGCATGTTCGGCAACGCATTCGCGAAGCAGGACATGTGGTGGTGACCAATCCAGATATGCTTCACAGCGCAATTTTACCTCATCACACGAAGTGGCTCCGACTGTTTGAAAACTTACGTTTTATCGTCATCGACGAAGCTCATATGTATCGAGGTGTCTTTGGAAGTCACTTTGCCAATGTTCTTCGGCGACTGCTGCGAATCTGTGCTTTTTACGGAAGTCAGCCGCAATTTATTCTCTGCTCCGCGACCATTGCGAATCCGGAAGAACATGCTTTTCGCTTGACCGGTCAGAGTGTTACGTGGATAGGAGAGTCTGGAGCACCAGAGGGAGAGCGCCATACCATTCTGTACAATCCGCCGCTGTTGAACCGCGAGTTGGGAATTCGCAAATCTTCCATTCTGGAAGCGCGGCGCCTGGGAGCGAGGCTTCTTACGGAAAATATCACGACCCTTGCTTTTGTGAAAACACGGACGCAGGTTGAAATTCTTTCTGGTTACTGGAAGCGCGACGTGCCGGAACGATTGCGGACGAGAGTCATGGGATATCGAGGCGGTTATCTGCCGAGCGAACGTCGAACGATTGAACGAGGTTTGCGGGCGGGCGAAATTCGCGGCGTAGTGTCTACCAACGCATTGGAATTGGGGATGGATATTGGGTCTCTGGATGCGGTCTTGACTGTGGGTCATCCCGGTTCCATCGCGTCGGTGCGTCAACAGAGCGGCAGAGCTGGGCGCAGGCAAGGCCTATCTCTGTCTTTGTTCATTGCCAATGCTTCCGCTTTAGACCAATTTCTAGTGCTTCATCCGAATGCTTTATTGGAAGCGCCCCCTGAAGAGGCTCGACTCTCTGCCGATAACTTGCTCATCCTTATGGACCATGTCAAATGCGGTGCGTTCGAGCTCCCCTTTTCTGCGTCTGAGCAATTTGGGGACGAGTCAGTGGGAGAATTGCTGTCATACTTAGCGGATCATCGTGTGCTCCATCGACAGTCATCTGGTACCTATTTGTGGATGGCGGAGAGCATGCCGAGTCTGTCCGTCTCGCTGCGCAGCGCATCGACCGAGAATGTTGTGATTGTGGACACCTCGGCTCCCGAGCCGAAAGTGCTTGGCGAAACGGACCGCTTTAGTGCCTTGACGACACTTCACGAAGAAGCCATCTACCTACATCAGACAAAGTCTTTTCAAGTCGAGAGATTGGATTTGGAAAACGGCAAGGCATTTGTCCGGTCTGTGGAAGCAGACTATTTTACAGAAGCCGAATTGGCCGTGCGATTGCAGATGCTGCATCTGTTGGATGGAGCAGTGGAACACGGAAAAGTAAGCCACGCACTGGCAGAAGTCATGGTCAACGCAACGCCTACCATCTTCAAAAAACTGAAGCTGGAAACGCACGAGAATCTCGGGTGGGGGCGCGTTCACCTTCCGGAAGCGGAACTACATTCTATCGGGTATGCCGTGTCATGGCCCGAAACGGCAGCAGATTTGGCTAAAGATGAGTGGGAGACGGCACTCGCTATGCTCGGCTACTTACTGCGCCATACTGGCGCTGTTTATGCGATGTGCGCTGTCTCAGACTTGCATGCCGCCGTTCATGTGCGCGATGTGGTGTTTGAACAGCCGACCGTCTACTTGTACGATGCTTATCCAGGAGGCATTGGTTTGGCTGAGCGCCTTTACCGAGCACACGGGGAAGTATTTGCGGCTGCTTTTGAGGTTGTCACTGCGTGTCCTTGTGAGCAAGGCTGTCCGTCCTGTACGGGCCCCCGTCCGCGGGCTTTTGCCGGAGAAAATCCGAAAGACGCGGTCTGCTCGCTACTGAGAGCGCTCCTTCGAGACGCAGATGAGCCGAGAAGCGGCAGAGTTAGCGGGACGGGTGAGGGAAGGTGAGAAGGTCGCTGGCTGATAGGCTGGACCGCCTGCAAAACTCTCTGTGCACTCCGTCTGTGAAGACGGAAGCAAAGAAGGAGGTGTCATGGGCTGACGGTCAATCGGCGGGAACTTCAGTCGAGCCTCCGCCACCGGATGCGCCGTGCGCACATCCATGGCAGCATGTTTTGAGGCAGATGGGATTTGCCCCTGTTGACCCGGTCAGCGAGTCGGTTTGGAAGCGCAGCGTTTCCTACGATGTCTTTTGTAACCATGGTCAGTACACGTTTCATCATCTCGCCGAAGCAGACGTCTCGGGTCTTCAACATCTTCTAGGCCATCCTGTGTCTCCGTGCGATTTGCGATTTTTTGACACGGAGACCATGGGACTCGGGTCCGGTGCGGGCAATATCGTGTTTTTGTATACGGTTGGTCAACTTCTGGATGATGAGGTGCGTTTTGAGCAATATTTTCTGGCCGATCCCGCTGCAGAACTTCTCTTCCTGCAGCATCTGGAGGGATGTTTTGGCGAGGCGGCGATTTGGGTGACGTTTAACGGGAAATCGTTCGATTTGCCGATGATAAAGAGTCGCCGGACGATGTATCGGTTGTCGCCCTTGCCAAGTAGGCCGCATTTAGACCTTCTGCATCCGCTGCGGCGAATTTTTAAATCGACGCTGCCGTCCGTTTCACTCAGTTTCTTGGAGGAAAAAGTGCTGCGGCTTGAGCGGGTGGACGATGTTTCTGGGCGCGAAGCGCCACTTCGATATCTAACATTCATGACGGACAAAGACGTGCAGGCGGTGACTCCCGTGTTGCAGCACAACCTAATGGATGTGGCGAGTCTCGTCGTACTGTGCGCGTATTTGGCGGACTTTACTTCTTCCCGTGCTGCTCTGCAGACCGCAAAAGAGTCGCTGGTCCTGGCACGTTGGTATGAAGCTTGGAAAAATGTTGAGGCTGCCGCAGAATGCTATCGAATGGCGCGTACGCTCGACGACCTCGACGGTTATGCCCTGTGGATGGAGAGCTTGTTTCATAAACGGCAAGGAAGATGGCTGCAGTCCGTCGAATTGTGGAAGGAACTAAGTCGCCTGCAACAGGAAAGCGTGGCTCCTCTGTTGGAACTTGCGAAGTGGGCGGAACATGTTGAAAGAGATTTGCCACTGGCGCTCTTCTATGCGAAGGAGGCGCATCAACGTGCACTGCAACAAGAGATGTCGTACTGCCGAGAGAGTTTCTTGCAACTTCCTTACCGGGTGTCAGCTCATGGAAGCAACATGGCTGCCGAAGTGAGTCCAGACTTTTTGCAAGAACCACAAAGTTCCAGCCCCGTCTTGCGTGCCATCGTCAAACGGATGCGGCGCATTGAGGGAAAAATATCCAAACAAGAGCAACGAGAAGAGGAGGACAAAGTGGATGGATGAGCGGGATCGCCAAGAGGAATTTACGGGGTTTATTGCAGAAGACTTTGATGTTTTTTCTGTGCCGGGACTAGACGCCCGCATGGATGTATTAAAGCGTGTTCTGCGACCGAAATTGCAGCAATTAGGCGAGTTGTATGCTCCCGTGCTGGAGGCGGAGTTGGGTCTCCCAATGTATGTTCATGTAGCCAAGCATGCTCGGCGCACCGTCAATCCACCGAAGGACAGTTGGGTCGCGTTTTCTGCGGACAAACGAGGCTACAAGCAGCATCCGCATTTCCAAATTGGAGTCTGGCCGACGCATGTCTTTGCCGTGTTTGGGCTCATCTATGAGTCGTCGCAGCGCGCGCTATACAGCCACAATTTGCAGACTCATGCGGCAGATGTGCTCGCAAGGTTGCCGGACGACTATGCGTGGATACCAAACCATATGGAGCCCGATTCGGTGGCTTCAGCGGAGTTAGACGAAGCAGGATTGACGGCGTTGGCAGAACAGCTCGTGGAGCGTCGTCAGGGTGACTTGTTGGTTGGGAAAATATTTACCAGAGAGGCTGTACTGGCAACCCCGGTGAGCGCCTTTATTGAGGACGTATCGTCCGTCTTTCGTACTTTATGTCCCCTCTACAAGATGGCTCAGACCGAGATTCCTGTGACTTTCTAGAGAATCTGCGAAACAGGGTCCTCGAAGACTGGTCGGCACAGGCGGTTCTAGTTTTGGGCGGTGAATCATGTTCGCATGCAGCCCGCAATATATTGTTTCGTGTTGCGTCCGGCACAAACGCTTTGCCGCACCGGAGGATGTGTCATGAGGACATCCAGAATGGCGTGACGGTGATGCCATGTTCAAGAAGTTGGTGGTTGGCTTCTTCTCCAAGTAAAATAGGAGGGGACAGCTGATGGCGGGCCGAGGTAATGAGGTGACGAGGTGAACATTCACTTTTTGCACATCAATGATGTGCATAGCTCCTTGGAAAACTATATGCGCCTGGGGCTCCGTCTGCGCCAACTGAGAGATAGACTGCGTCAGCAAGGGGAAGCCGTGTGGACGCTGGATGTAGGAGATTTGGTCGATCGCGCTCGACCCGAATCGGACATTACGCTGGGACGGATTAACGCTGCGCTGATGCAGTCACTACAGGTGGACGCCTGGGTTTTTGGGAACAATGAGGGGCTCAGTTTGCCGGTCGAGGTGTGGTCTACCTTGGGTTCAATCTCCGGTGCGGCGATTTTGGGGACGAATCTGCGACGGCAGAGTGGACTGGCACTGGAAGGCATGGTCGACACGCAGTGCTTCTTCCATGAAGGCGTGCGCATCGGTATGTTTGGGTTGACTCCTCCGTATGAATTGCCCTATCGACCACTCGGCGTGCGGCCCACTGAGCCGCGTGTCGTCGCGCGCGAGACGGTCGAGCGGCTCAGGGCGTGTGGCTGTGACCTCATCGTCTGTCTCTCTCATCTGGGTCTTCCGGAAGACCGAGAGCTGGCGCACGCGGTATCAGGAATTGATCTCATTCTGGGCGGACATACACATCATTGGCTAGAGTCTCCCGAATACGTAGGTTCAACGATGATCTGTCAGGCCGGATGGCGAGCAGGCGCATTCGGTCACGTGACGTTGCGCGTGGAAACCCATCCGTTTCGCATCACACATCGCGAAGCGCATCTCGAGCGAGTGGATGTGCACGGGCCGCTCGACCCAGCCATGTGGGCGACTTATCGCGAGTGGATGGCGGAGATTGAGTTGTCTCTGGCGAGGCCCGTGTTGAATCTTCAAACACGGCTCGTCACCGACTTTCAAACAGAAGAGAACTTTTCAAACTTGCTATCGGACGCATTATTGGATGCAAAGCCTGCACACATTGGGATGATGATGGCAGGGGCTTTGGTCGCCAGTATGTTGCCGGGACCTGTGGATATGCGGCAATTTCTCGCTGCCTGCTCCACACCGACAAAACCAGTGTCCATGGACTTGTCCGGATGGGAGATACGTGCGATCTTGGAGCGCGGGTTGGTGCCAGAGGTGCAGTTACACGTTGGGCGCGGATTTGGATTTCGAGGTGCTGTGGTGGGACGACTTGCGGTGTCAGGCGCGATGGTCGATGTGGATGAAAGCGGCACGCGAGTCATCGACGTATGGATGAACGGTGACCGCATGCTGGATGACTTCGTGTACCGTGTGACGGCTTGCGAGTATCTGTACTTGGCGCCCGTCTTTCCAGAGTTTAAAAATGGGCGAAATGTCGAATTTGGGCGATCGCTCGCTCGTGAAATTCTGATAGACTATGTACAGGATGAACAGAACGTGGAGCGAGCAAAGGACAAGAGATATCGGGTAGTGACAGACCGCTCGTTCGGCTCTGAAGAGAATGGGGATGAAGGTTTGTGAGTGTGAGTCGCGACATACATCAACATAACTCACGTGGCGTCAGGGGGGAAGTGTATGCGGCTACTCTCTCGTGCACAAACTAGAAGAATGTTGTTGAAGCTAGAAGAAGCGTATCCGGATGCGCAGTGCGCGTTGAATTTTACGACTCCGTTCGAATTGCTCATAGCCACTATGCTGTCCGCTCAGTGCACGGACGTACGCGTCAATCAGGTGACGGAGAGGCTGTTTCAAAAGTATCGCGAGCCCGAGGAGTTTGCGGAAGCAGACTTGGAACAACTTCAAGAAGAAATTCGAGAGGTGGGTTTGTTCCGAGCCAAAGCAGAAAATATTATCGCGGCATCTCAGATGATTTTGAAAGAATTCAGGGGTCTCGTGCCACGAACGCAAGATGAATTGGTTCGTCTTCCCGGCGTGGGCAGAAAGACGGCGAACGTGGTTGTCTCGAATGCGTTTGGCGTCCCGGCCTTGGCTGTGGACACACATGTACAGAGAGTTGCTAACCGCATCGGCATCGCCAACAGCATGAAGCCGGACATCACGGAGCGTCAGATTTGTCAGCGCGTGCCGCAAAAACTCTGGACTCAAACGCATCATTGGCTGATTCACCATGGTCGCCAAATCTGTTCGGCCCGAAGTCCGAAGTGTGATGTGTGCCCTGTTCAATCTTTCTGTCAATTCTATGCCAAATTGCAGCAAGACCCGAAATTGACGACGAAAGTCTTTGAATTGGATGAGCCTGTCAAAAAGGGTAAGCCCAAAAAGCGCGTGCGTGAAAATCTGCTGTAAATATCGCACCTCGCCGGTCTGGAGGCTAAGGTCTGGCCGCGCGCAAACGGCAACGTCGGCGATATGAAATGGCCATCCAATTAGGGCCGGCCTTCTAGAGTGATGGCATGGATCGGTATGTTGAAGGTGGGAAGCGTGTGTGGAAGAGAGCATTTGTCGTTCTTTTGACGCTCAATGTGTTGGTCGGCGTGTTGGCTTTGGCGTGGATTACGAGCTTTCCGACGGCCACTTCGCCGCAGGTATCCGCGTTTCCTCAGAACTTGTCCACCCATTCTAATGAAGCGGTGATGCAAGTTGCGATTGGCGATGAGGCGATTAATTCATTTCTCAACTATGACCTACCTCGGCAACACGACTTGAAGCGAGTTCTTGCCTCGGCCCGCGTGTCGTTTGCAGAAGACTGGAATTGCCGTCTGGACATCAAACTGCTGGACCGGCAGGTTCCGTTCGTGATGACCTTTTCACCGGCCGTCCATCGTGGAAACCTCGATTTGCACTTGCTGCGCTCCTCGATGGGTGGGGTGCCGCTCCCCGACTTCATGCTCTTCCTAGTATTTCGCCACCTGCCGTGGCCAGGCTGGATTATTCTTAACAGCAAGCAGCATACCCTCGATGTGAACTTTACCAATCGGCCACCCCGTCCTTACAGTATCCGCGTTTTATCGTACAGTGCCAAGACGAAGCAATTGACGCTTGCGGTAGGCATTGAACCTTCCGCGGTGCATACTCCGGCTTAAATGAGCGCACCGAACCGACACAGTATCGCATAATCGAGCGGGGAACGATGCAGGATAGGACTGCACAAGTCGGCATGGGCTGGCGAAGCATGGTGCACCTGGGGGTGTTTTTGTGCAGCTGCAACTATCCAAGTGGTTTCAGAAGCTCTTGATTGTCAACGACAGCGTAGTGGACGACCAATTCACTTTGACCGATGGAGAATCCTCGAACGAAGATGGGAGCGCATCGAGTTCGCAAGATGAGGTTAGGAGCGGAGTGGCGGCAGCTAGTCGACTGACCTCTGGAGGCGGTTCCATTCGTCCCAAGTCGTTGCGCGATTTTTTGAAACAAGGGCGGCAGGAATACGATGTGAGTGCAAAACAGCACGTACCAGGTCAGCCACACGGCATTCCAGTCGATTTAGACGAGACCAAACTTTTGCTGCAAAAAACATTTCACCTAGACATCAACAAGGATGTCGTGGTCCGTGATTTTATCATTGGCACAGAACATCCGTGGCGAGCCATGGCGGTGTTCGTGGACGGCATGGCCGACAAGACCACCATCAATACGCATGTTTTGCAACCACTGATGATTTTGACGCACATACCAGGAGACGAACCGCGGCGACACATGGAAACCATCGCAGAGCAACTGTTACCTGGCAATCAGGTGACGTTGATGCAGCAGTGGGGGGATGTGGTGCCGGCGATTTTAGCGGGATCGACCGCGGTCTTTGTGGATCATTGTGACGCAGCGATACTCGTTGAGACGAAAGGCTGGGAGCATCGGACCGTGGGCCCCGTGCAAACGGAGAATGTGGTTCGCGGACCGCACAACGGATTCACGGAAAGTTTTCGCGCCAACACGGCGCTGGTCCGCTCCTTGCTGAGAACGCCACATCTCGTCACGGACATCATCGAAGTGGGCACGTTGGCGCCGACTGACGTAGCGATCATGTGGATTGAGGGGCTTACGAACAAGAGCCTTGTGGAGGAGACGAAGCGGCGCATTCAGGCGATTGAAGTGGATTATCTGCCAGACAGCGGGTTGCTGGAACAGTTTCTCGACGACAAGCCGAGCATGATGATTCCACAAGTGTTTTCGACGGAGCGCCCGGACCGCATTGCCTCCCTGCTGTCGGAAGGGCACGTGGCGATTTTTGTCGGCAACAGCACGTTTGTGTTGGCGGTTCCCGTCGTCTTTTGGACGCTCGTTCATACTGCCGAAGATGCCTACTTGCGGTTCCCGTTTGGTTCTTTTCTGCGCGTATTGCGCTGGATTGCACTCGTGGTGGCGTTGCTCTTGCCAGCGATGTATGTGGCTATCACCAACTATCACCCGGAGATGATTCCGACCGATTTGATGCTGGCAATTGCGGGTAGTCGCGAGCAGGTGCCATTTCCAGTCGTCGTCGAAATTCTCTTGATGGAGTTCGCGATTGAGCTGATTCGAGAGGCTGGTATTCGCATCCCATCCATCATTGGTCCGACCATCGGCATTGTCGGAGCTTTGATTATCGGTCAAGCTGCGGTACAGGCGGGAATTGTGTCGCCCTTGTTGGTCATCGTAGTGGCTACGACGGCGTTGGCGAGTTTCACCATTCCTAATTATCACCTCAATTTGGCCGTGCGTGTCTCGCGCTTCTTCTTTCTGATTGCGGCTGCTTTTTTAGGGTTTTACGGCATCGCGATTTTGGCTGTTGTCTACCTTGTCCGACTCTCCGTGCAAAAGTCGTTTGGTGTGCCGCTGTTGGCTCCAGTCACCCCAAGCATGCAGAGTTCGCCAGACGTCCTCATGCGCGGCTACGTATTTCAAATGAATCAGCGGCCAGAATATCTACAGACGCAAAAGAAGTGGCGGCAAAGCCCAGTGACGCGTCCGTGGAGTAAAGACACGAGGCCAGTCCCACAGAGCGACCAAGAAGAAACCGGCGGGAGCACTGTCCACGCCGATTCGTCGCGCGGCGAAAGAAGGGATAGACCATGAAAACGACCACAAAGTTAGCGTCGAAAGAGCTGATTGCAATGCTCACCATCTTTGTCGCCTCGAATGCTTTTTTGATGTACCCGCGCTATGCCAGCCAGTCTGCTTTGGAAGCCGCCTGGATGGAACCGCTGGCGGCGGGACTCATGACGCTGCTTCTCTTCCTAGTCATGGAAGCGTTACTGTCCAAATTCTTTCCTGGCATGGACTTGGTGCAGGTGAGTCAAGAGACTTTCGGCAAATTTATCACGCTACTGTTGACCCTTATCGTGGTAGCCTACTTTGTCTTTTCGACCGCGAGCGTGGTGCGCCAATTTACCGAAAATGTGTTGATCACGGTCTTGCCGTCTACTCCCATACTCTTCGTTGGGGCAGTCTTCATGGCTGCCGTGGCCTACATTGCGTTTACTGGTCTTGAAGGGATCTGTCGTACCGCTTACTTTGTCCAACCAATACTTATCATCGGCATTCTTGGCTTGTGCCTCATGACGGCCAATTGGTGGCATCCGCTCTATCTATTTCCGATTTGGGGATCCGGCATTGTCCGCGTCGCTTCAGGCTCCTTTGCCTACTCATCCATCTTTGTGAATGTACTGTTGTTGTGCATCATTTTCCCACACGCGCATCATCCGCGGGACTTTCGGGCCATTGGCGTGGTCAGCATTGTCGTGTCGACCGTGTTGCTGTCGGCCTTTCTTGTCTGTTATCACATGGTGTTTCCAGCGCATGCGGCGGGGAAGTCCTCGTTTGCTCTGTATGAGCTGGCGCGCATGGTGTATTTGGGACGGTTCATTCAACGACTGGAAAGCGTATTTGTCTTTCTCTGGGTGACTGCCGCCATTGTCAAAATGAGCGTGACGTTGTGGGGCGCTGGTTATCTTCTCGGTCGGGCCATAGGATGGCAGACGTTTCGCCCTGCCATTCCTTCCTTGGCGCTTCTCTGCTTTGCCATATCTCTCTGGAAGGCAGACCTCTTGCAAGTCATGGCTTTAGACCAAAAATATTTGATGCAGTGGGGATGGACGGTTGCTTTTGTTCTTCCAATTTTTATTGTGCTGGCGGGCATTGTCCGGCATTACGCCCGCAGAGGTCGAATGGGGGGTCCGCATCGGCGGATGACATCTCGCCGAGGAGGACCGCAGCATGTTTAAGTTTTTACTTGCTATGTTAATTCCGCTCGGCATCTTCATCTACACGTGGTCGTTTGGTCATTGGATGCAGATAAAGCGGAAATGGATGGGTGCTTTTTTTGCATATGCCTTGGCGCTTTGCTCTGCGTCGACAACCGGAATTATCTTTTGGCGAATGTTTGTATGACCCATGAAATGAGCCGCTGACTCGCTATAATGAAGGCGAGGAGGGTGTCTCGTGGAACGTCCGCAGGAGCATCAATATTCAAGCATGGGGGAACACACGCAAAAAACGGTCGAAATCTATACGGATGGGGCCTGCTCGGGCAATCCAGGTCCGGGCGGGTGGGCAGCCATTCTGCTTTACGCAGGTCGAGCACGTGAATTGTCCGGTGGCGAGCGCCACACCACGAATCAACGCATGGAGATTCAGGCGGTCGCTGAAGGTCTGCGAGCACTCAAAGAGCCCTGTTCTGTGGTTGTCTACAGTGACTCTGCATACGTCATCAATTGTTTCAAACAGCGCTGGTACCTTAATTGGCAGAAGAACGGATGGCGCAACAGTAAGGGCGACCCAGTGCAGAATCGAGACTTGTGGGAGATGTTGTTGGAGCAGACGAAGCGCCATCGCGTGCGGTTTGAAAAAGTTCGTGGGCATGCCGGGGTTGATTACAACGAACGCTGCGATGTGCTGGCAAGGAGTGCTGTTCCCAGATGACTGCTTTGACAGCAGTGGACGTGCGCCGAATTGGGGTGGAGTTGGGCTTTGATGCCGTTGGAGTGACAGATGCCGCGCCTTTTCCCGAATTGGTAGAGCAGCTGCATGACTATGAGCGGCGCGGATTGACTGGTTTTGAGGAACGGGATGTGCAACGGCGCGTTCATCCAACGCAGTCCTTCCCAGACGCACAAGCGATTGTGGCCGTGGCAATGGCTTACCAAACGGCGTCCGGCCAAGCGATTGCCAAGTCGCACCCGACGGGCAGGCAGCACGGTCAAATGTCGGTGTACGTATATGGACAAGATTACCATCGAGTCATGAAAGAGCGGTTGGCCACACTTCATGAGCGTTTAATGGAGTTTTGCGGCTATGTTTTTCCAGCGCATATCGCGGTCGATACCTCGCCTTTAGTAGACCGGAGAGTAGCAGAACGCGCTGGTATCGGATGGGTCGGGAAAAATTGCATGTTTTTCGTTCCTGGTTATGGAAGCTATGTTTTCCTCGGGTCATTGGTTCTCGGAACGCCAGTTGACATTGAGAAACAAGATGCCAAAGTCAAGCACGAAGCGAGCGCATGTCACCAGTGCACACTTTGTTTGGCGGCGTGTCCGACTGGCGCATTGCTGGCACCGGGAGTGATTGACGCCACCCGGTGTCTCTCCTACATCACGCAGATGAAAGGTGTGGTTCCTCGAGAGTTTCGCCGGCGCTTAGGTCGCCGCGTTTTCGGTTGTGACACCTGCCAATGGGCTTGCCCGGAAAATCGAGGGGTGTTCGCTTCCAAGCACCATGAGTTCGATCCGTCCGAAGAATTGGCCCACCCGGACTTAATCGCATTGCTCCGCATGACGAATCGTTCCTTTATGCGCCGCTATGGGACATCGGCTGCCGCGTGGCGAGGGCTCAGAACTGTGCAGCGCAATGCACTCATCGCACTTGGCAATGCAGAGGCCGTCGAGGCGCTGCCGGAGATGATTCCATTTTTAACGCATCCACGCCGAGAACTGCGAGCCACGACAGCTTGGGCGCTTGGCCAATTCGATGCATCTGAGGCCAGGCAAACCCTGGCCTCAAGACTTCATGAGGAGACAGATGAGATGGTGCTTGAGGAAATTCAAGCAGCACTCGCCACGCCTTGACTGGGGAGCGTCAACTCGTCCCCAGAGAGGCAATCTGGGTGTCGAGCGAGTCAAGAAATTGTTGCCTTCGTTCAGCGTGCGCGCCGTAGCTGTGAAGTGCGTCCATCCATGGCCGTGCCGGGCCGTGCTGGCTTGCCTCCTGCAGGAGGCGCCAGGCGTGGTGCGGGAAGCGAAGCAGCGCAGCCGTGGTCCGATATTCTCCAGAGGAAATCGGGTGCACGTTGTTGTAGTTTAAAAAGCCTACATAGGCAAAGTCGGTCGTCCAAAAAGTGGTCTGGAGACTTCGGCGGAGCAGATGAGCGAGATCGACCGCACGCGGAGCAAAAGCTGCCATGTCGTAGTCGATGATACACATTTCCGGGCCATTTGGGACAAAGATGAAATTGGACGGAATGACGTCAAGATGACATAGTCCCGCGCGAGCCGTCTCGCGCTCGAGATATTCTTCACACGCACTGGACGCCAATGTTTCCGTCGCTTGACTCGCATCTTCCTCGAGGCGACTTCGATGTTCTTTAAGCCAGCTGTTCAGTTCCGAGTGCGGATATTCCCGAGCAATTCGCTCCATTGACCGGTTCAGAGCCGCGTGACGGCGCTTCATCATGGTCGCCAAATTCGCCGGAGTAGTGCGCAGTCGTTCTTTGTGCGGAAAGGCTCGGGTCTGCTCGTGGAGTTCCGCCAATGCATAAGCGATTTGACCAACCTGTGTCGAAGACGCGAAGTTCGCCGTTGCTCCATCCAGCCAACGCAAGGCGTAGTAGGTTCGGGAGTCGATGGTCACGTAGGAAGCGCCGCTCGACGTTCGAATCATCGGAGCAAACTGGCGAAAACCCTGTTGCTCGGCAAACTCTAACACCTCGTGAATGAGCCTTAAGCGCGAGGGATGGACATGCGCGAGTTTGACTGCAAAAATTCCTTCGCCCGTCTCCACCCGGGTCACTCCCCGCAAATTCATAGTGGACCGCACGTCCCAACCGTATTCTTGGAGCACCGCAGGGGGCACTTCACGTGGCGCAAGTTTGGCCATTCCGTAGCCATCGCCGTCTCGAAGCGGGCCTACTGTTTGTGTTTTGTCCAATGGGTTTGGTCCATTCGACCCCCTGGCTCCAGAATTGGCTGCCTTCAAATTCCCTTTTACGCCTTTCGAGGCTGAAGAATTGTTGAGTGGTTTTCGGGTGGTGGCAAATGCCGCCTCTGTAGCCGCGGGATATGACGTTTTCCCGGCAGGCCCAGAAGTTGAACCTTTGCCCACGTTCGAAGTCGTGCCGGATGGACGAGCCAGTGGCTTATGTTCGGCGACTGGAGCTGTAGTTTGGTCCGCCTCGTACTTTGTTTTACTCGCGGATTTAGGAATCACCGGGGCAGACTTGGCCGAAGGAGCAGACTCGTCCTGGCGGTCGTCACCCCCTCCGTTTGCTGCCTCCTGCTGCGCTACTTGCATGAAATAGGGAGGTTTCATCAACTCTTCGAGAATCGCACCCATCCAAGGCGTGCGTAAAGACCGGCGTTTCACCCCTATCACCTACTTCCGTTCTGACGGTTCCACGCCTAGCCTATGCAGATCATTCGGTGGTTGTCATGAAAATTGAGGAAAGTCAATCCTTCAAAAGTATTAGAAAAATTCTCGACTTTTCGGTAATGTTGTCCGCTAAATCTTCTAGATACACTGGATGTGGAAAGAATGCGACTTATCTCAGAAGGGAGATTCTTTGAATGAAAAGTCGGCAAGCCAAACGCGTCTTATCCACTGCAGTCTCTGTCGCAACGTTATGCATGATGTCCAGTCCAGTCACTGCCATGGCTGCTACGAACAATGTCTCTATCGCAACCGCATTGTCTGCACTCCCGTCGACAGCGGTCCTTCTCGGGGCTACTAGTCCAACTCAAAAAATGGTCGTCTCTCTTGTCCTCAAGCCACAAGCAGGTTTGACGAGCGCAGCCAATCAAATGATGAACACACCCATCGAGAATCGTCCGAAGTTAACTCCGACAGAATTCGCATCGATGTATGGCAATCCGCAGGCTTCGTCCATTGCTGATTATTTTTCTAGCGCAGGCCTTCAAGCGCAGGTTCAACCGGGAAATCTGATGGTCAATTTAACGGGCACTGCAAGTCAAATAGAAAAGGTGTTTGGCATTCAATTTGACAACGTGAGCGCCACATTGCCGGAATTTGGACTGCAAAAATTTTATAGAGCGACGGGAACGCCTACTCTCCCAGCGTCGATTGCTTCACAGGTGCAGTTGGTCGTTGGGTTGAGCAATCAGCCAACACTGAAGCCTATGTTGACGCGGGCGACAGGAAAAGGCGTGGGAGACTCAGCCACTCAGTACCCAGATGAGGGAGGAACGCCGCTCGATTACTTGCCCGCAGACATTCACGCCGCTTATGATGTCAATTCTGTATATCAGGATGGATATCTAGGGCAAGGTGAGACGATTGGCATCATGACCTTGGCAAATTTCAATCCTGCAAATACTGAAACCTTTTGGCAAGATACAGATCTACCGGCAACCCCCACTCTCCACCTGTTTGACGTAGACTGGGCTGGCAACAATCCGAACACCTCCGGACAAACAGAGTCCACTCTCGATAGTTCCGAATCAGGGGCTATGGCACCCGGTGCAACCATTGATGAGTACATCGGCTACACGGCAGGATATGCGAGTATGTTGCAGACATTTCAAGAGATAGTCAGCAATGATACTGCAGACGTCATCTCGTCTTCGTGGGGAGCTCCGGAAGATGAAGTTCCGACAGACTACATGAATGCACTGAATGACGTTTTCAAACAAGCTGTCATGCAAGGGCAGACCATCCTCCAGGCGTCCGGCGATACAGGAGCTTACAGTGACCCGAACTCCAGTGCTCCCGTGGCTCTCTTTCCAGCCACCAGTCCTTATGTGACAGCGGCAGGAGGGACAACGTTGGTGTTGGCGGACGACAGTAGAGTCAGTGAGACGGCTTGGAGCTATCTCCCGGTCGCTGGTTCGGACACCGGAGGTTCCGGAGGTGGGTATAGTAGCTTCTTCAAGGAACCGAGTTGGCAATTGAATGCGGGAATCCCTGACGCACCAAGAATGCGTGGGGTACCAGACGTCGCACTCAACGCCAACCCGGAAACTGGGTATCAAATTTACGATGATGGAGAATGGGAGAATGGATACGGGGGAACATCCTTCGCGGCACCGCAGTGGGCAGGATTTACCGCATTGATGGACCAAGCGCTCGGCAAACGTCTCGGCAACATGAATGAGATGGTCTACTCTCTGGCGCTAACGCCAGCCTATGCAAATTCCTTCTACGACATCACGGAAGGCACGAATGGAGCGTATAGTGCGGGTACTGGTTGGAGCGCAGTGACAGGCTGGGGCACACCCGATGTTTCTGGGTTGATTGCGGCCATCCAGGGCCCGACGCCGATTTACGAAAGTATCAGCAGCGCAGCATCCAGTGTTGATACTGGTCAATCGACGACGGTCACCGTTACCGTTACGGATGCGCGTGGCCAAGGTGTGGCCGGGCAGCCCATTTCGCTGACTTCAGACAGTACGACCGCGGATATTTCAAATGGCGGTTACGGGACGACGAATGCAGAAGGTCAGGCCACGTTTACCGTATCGGATAGCAGCGCGCAGGCCGTAGAATTCACGGGGACAGATGAAAATAGTTATGGCAATGTGGATCCGCAGAACGTCACTGTAGACTTTGTCCAGAATTCGTCTGGCCCGGCACCAGCAGCCGGGGGTCCGGCTCCTGCGCCAGCCACACCCTGAGTGCAACGTATTCTATCTTTGAGATGCAGAGAGCGCGTGGATTGACAAAGAGCCCATCAGCCCGAATGTTTCGGGGCTGATGGGCTCTTGTCTCTGTATACGGCACTCAGACGCTCTCGCCGAGTGTGCTCCACACTTCCAATTTTGTGCGTACGCGGCGTATGACTTCATCCGTGAATTCACTTGTGGTGGCTCCGCCTCCACCGAGATCGGACGTTCGGCAACCGCCCATGACGGTCTCCAAAGTGCTTTCGTATATGGCACGGGATGCGGATTGATAGTTCTTGTCGTTGATGTACGCGAGCAGGGACGCGCCGGCCAGAATCATCGCCATGGGATTGGCGACGTTTTTTCCAAAAAGGCTGGGGGCAGTACCATGGGGTGCTTCCGCCATGACCACTTTCGGACGCCAATTCTCGTCGAGCGACAAAAGAATGGACTCGGCGCCAGCAATCGACCCAAACATCTGCAGGACTAAATCGCTCAAGCAGTCGCCGTCGCGATTGAGGGCAGGAATGACCAGGGGCTCTCCTGCTTTGACAAGCAATAGTGCATATGTGGCATCAATTAACTGCGGTTCGTACGGAACATCTGGATATCTCGCGGCGGCGGCATCCAATTCTTCTTTCAGCATTCCCTCATAGATGGGCGATACGGTGAACTTGGGTCCGCCGAACACTTTCGAGTGCAATCGCTTGGCGTGCAAAAATGCGTATTCAGCGACTCCATGGCAGACGTGACGAGAGATTTTCTCGGTCCGGTAGGCCACTTCGTCCTCCTCTTTTGATTCGCGCCACTCCTTCGCGCCGTACGCATCGTCGACCGCCATGCGGACGACGGAGATGGGGGAGTAAACGCCGACTGGCGGCGCGACACTTGGGATGCGCCGCCCGGTACGGACAATCACCGTGCCGTTGATTTCTTTTCTCAAGATGGCATTTGGGCTGCCTACGTCGCCTTTCGTTTCGGGCGTGATGGTGGCTGCCTTGAGGCCCAGTCCAGTCTGCCGCATGGCCGCTGCTGCTTCATGGACAATCTCGTTTTTTGTCTCGCGCCGCTTGTCGAGACTAAGGTCGTATCGCTCAAACTCCATATCCAGTCCGATGACAGACGGGTCGAGCACGCGCAACGCTTGCTCGAGCAACTCTTGACCAGTTTGGTCGCCTTCCATGACAACAATGCGTGGTTTTGCCATGTTACTCCACCTCTTTCGGATTCATTTGTCGCGGATTGGCGGTGTCTTGTGACAGCCGTCGGGACATCCAGTGTGCGGACGCCCGCAAGGTCTCAATGTGTTCTTTCATTTTGTCTTTCGTAAAGCGCGACACGGGTCCGGAAATGGACAGCGAAGCAACGCAGTCATCGTCTCCATCGAAGACAGGGACGGCAATGGAAGCCGCATCCACGTCTCGCTCTTGGCTGGAAATGCCGAACCCCTCGGTGCGGATGGTGTGCAGTTGATGGCGCAGAGTTTCCGCTTCTTCTCCTGTGAGTTTGGTTGAGCGGAAGACCTCCTCCCACTCGCCGACCGGCGAGAAAGCGAGAAGCACTTTTCCCGATGCACCAAAATGCAATGGGTAAGACTTGCCAATAGAGACCACGCTGCGAATCGGTTCTTTGCTCTCGACCGCTTGAATGCGAAGACGCTCGGCGCCCGACTTGATGGACAGACTCACCGTTTCGCCAGTGATATCGCGCAGGCGAGTCATCTCAGGGAGGGCGAATACAGCGAGATCGCCATGGTGATAAACGCCAGACACAAGTTCTAGTAATATCCAACCAAGAACGTATTTGTCGGTGCTCTCGACACGGCGAACAAATCCCTTGCTTTGCAGCGATGCCAACAGTCGGTGGGTGGTGCTCTTATGTAATCCGACTCGCTTGGCGATGGTACTCAAAGACAGTTCCGCTTGCGATTGTGTGAAACACAGCAGGATGTCAAGCGCTCGTTCAACAGCGCGAACGGTGGTGCGAGTTCCCTCTGGTTGCATCAACTGGCATCCTCCCGTGTGTCCCACCCTGTGGGACCGTGTTCCACCATGAAGTATAACATAGGCGCTTCATCTTCTCACCGATCCTCACGCCCCCTCAGGGAAGTGACCAACGTGACGCTTCTGTCATAGGGTGCCCAGAGAGTGAGGTGCCAGTAATGGAAGCGGTTCTGCATGCAGTTCAGACATGGTTTGCGGCACGGAATCAAGCGTGGACGCTGCGGTCCAAAGAACGAGAGAGACTGTTTCGGTCGCTGCCCGCACAGACATCGTCCGTGGATATGCTGCGCCGCGAGTGTGCTCGCTTAGAGCGTGGCGCAGAGCTCCACGGGCAGAGACTCGTCCGCGCGCACAGTCATGTCACCATTGTGAGGATAGAGAGGAACAATCATCCTAAGTCTCCCGTGACTATCTATGCCCGCGAATGGATGTATTTTACGCAGATGGCCAATTCGCTGGCCCACGTTCATGGACGGGCGCTAACCCATGAAATGGTCTGGCGAAAAACAGACCATCACTGGAGATTGGTGGAGGATAAGGTGTGCGGACAAGAGGAGACCTGTGGTCTTCGTCAGCCATTGGTGCGATCCGCCATTCGTCCATACCCTCTGGTGCCTTCTTCACGAACTTCTGTGGCGCTCATGCGCCACGGGGAGTCTGAATTTGACAGGCTTCGCGCTGTGCGCTATGCCGATTTGTGGTGGAACGAAGCCAATCCGAGTTATCCGCAATATGGCAACGACGGAGCCAACTTTGTCTCGCAGTGCCTCTACGCGGGAGGAATGCGCATGTCTGTGCTTGGGTCAGCGGACAGTGGGGGCTGGTGGTGTCAGTTTGCTCGGGGCAAGGGGGAGGGCGTAGCCCATGTGTCGAGTGATTCAGTGCCAGAACCAAGTAGTGAAGCGTGGAACCGCCCAGGTCGTCTCTATGAACACTTGACGTATCATCGGGGTGCCGTGCCACTGTCGTCGTCCAGTGATTTGTTGATTGGTGATTTGGTGTTTTATGATTGGACGGGTTCTGGGAAAGTGCAACACGTGGCGATGGTGACCGATTTTGATGCGGCGGGACGACCTCTGGTGAACGCTCATTCGCTCGACTGCCAGTATCGACTATACACCATGTCTGACTCTCTTGCGTGGAGCGACAAATGCCGCTATCGGTTTCTGCGGATTCCCTGAGGTCAGTGGACGCGAGTGTTAGACTATGGAGAGAATGTTCCATGTGGAGGATCTGCAGTGTTACAGATTGTCTTGTTTGAACCAGAAATTCCCGCGAACACGGGAAATATTGCGCGGACTTGTGCCGTGACAGGGTGCGGATTGCACCTCGTGCGACCGCTTGGTTTTCGCGTGGACGATAAGCAGTTGAAAAGGGCTGGACTGGATTACTGGCATTTGCTGAATGTCTGCTACCACGACTCATTGGAAGATTTCTTTTCCTATGCTGCGGGAGGGCGCTTTCATTTTGTAGAGACCAAAGGTAGGCATGACTACACAGAGGTGGAGTATCAGGAGTCGGACTATCTCGTCTTCGGTAAGGAGACCACAGGTCTCCCACCGGAACTGCTTGAACAGCGCGAGGATGAAGTGATTAGGATACCCATGCGAAACGAAGCGAGATCGCTCAATTTGTCCAACTCGGTGGCGATTGTCACTTATGAAGCGCTACGGCAGCAAGGGTTCCCGGGACTGCGCTGAGCAGACCGACAGTGTCGGCTGAATGGATGCTTTCAAGAACGCCGGGGCCGGCTTTGAACAGCCGGCTATGTGGCGAACTGATGAAGAAGAGTATGTGCGTTTTAAGTGGCAGTCAGGCGGTCACTCTGCTTATGCACCAGCGCCAAGTTGATGAGTGCCAACACGAGGATGCCGATGGTCACGATGGCGAAGGTGGTCGGTTGGGTCAGTACGAGGGGGCCGAGAAGTGGCGGTAGTAAAGCAACGCCGACATTGGAGGCCATGCTGAAGCCAGCCGTCTGTACGCCCGCTCCCAGTGCTTCGCGGGAGGCTGCTCCCGTCGCGGCCAAGGCGAGTGCGTAGGTACCGTTGCCAAACAGACCGAGCAGGAGGAAGACGATTTTGAGGACGCCAGGGCCAGTCAACCATGCACCGGTGAGGGCGAGCGTGACCATCGCGGTGAAGATGGTCGTCAGGGCCAGCAACGTCCAGAGCCAGGCGCGCGGATGTCCGAACGTGTCGGCGAGCCAGGCGAAGAGGATGGCGCCTATGGCGGATCCTAAAAAATTCAGCGCGGTCAACAGAGACCCGAGAGCGGCTGCGTTGGACAAGTGCTGATGACTGAGTGCGCTGACCGCAATTCCGCCGAACATGACGCTCGTGGCCGCGATGGCGAGTCCAATCCACCACCAACGCGGGCTACCGAAAACGACTCGGCTGGTCGCTGTGGACGTGGCGTCTGGCGCGGACTGCTGCAATCGACCAGCTGTGGCAAATAGGAAAATGCCGGCGACCAAGTTGACGGCAAAGACAAAGGTCAGTGTGCCAGTCAACCCGAACACTGCGGCGAGTCGTGGGCCGAGAAACGCCCCAACGGACATGCCGAGAAACAAGAGGCCAATGGTCAGGCCGGTCACGGCACGCCAGCGCACAAGGCCTGCTTGACGAAGCACGGCGCCGACAGGTGAGATGAGAAAAGGGTAGGCGATGGCTGCAACCGCTTGCGCTACGAAAAAGAGGGCATAGGAAGACGAGAAGATGCGCACACCGAGGCCCACGACGGACAACAAGACGGCCGTCCGCAGGACTGGAGAAACGCCACTCTTCTTAGCCCACCATGCAGCGGGTAGGCTGAACACAATCATGGCAAAGCCGTACAGAGACACGAAGAGGAGGATGGAACTGAGTGATGATTGAAGATGATGAATGAGGTCTGGAACGAGCGGCGCGAGGACAAACCACGCCATGCCGAGCGTGAACGCAAACACGACGTATGCCACTGCTGTGCCGCGGTGGACGCTCGCTGAAGATGAAGTGACGGACGACATAAGCGACCCTCCCAGAGTCGAAATTTGGCTGCCCACGGGCGTGGACATCCTATCGCAAGTATACGGATTGTCTCCCCAGTAAAGAAGAGTGACTGGTGCTTTCCCATGCACAAAATTTTCTGCAAAACTTGATGGAACGACAAAACAGACCTCATCCTCCGAATCGGATTTGAGGTCTGTTTTGTTTGGTGCAGACGTTGCGCGTAGCCACCCGTAGTTTTGAACAGCTACGCAAAGAGACAAGCGGGGGCTATCCCCGGCTTTGGCGTGGTATGGACAATGCTTGCAAGTTGGTTGAACAGACTCGGTTTGCGTCCGTTACTTGCTGACGACGTGAATGGCTTGGCCGAGCCCTACTTCTGCTGCTTCCATCACCATTTCTCCGAGTGTCGGGTGAGCATGGATGGTGAGAGCCAAGTCTTCCAGCGTGGCGCTCATTTCAATGGCCAAACCGAATTCAGCAATCATGTTTGATGCTTCCATTCCGACAATATGCGCTCCAACGACGACGCCGGAGTTCTTATCGGCCACCACTTTGACAAAACCAGCATCTGCGTTGAGGGAGACGGCACGGCCGTTGGCCGCAAATGGGAAACGACCCACGGCAATTTCGCCGTATTCCTTTTTCGCCTCGTCCTCGCTAAGGCCGACGGAAGCCATTTCTGGGTCAGAGAAGACGACTGCCGGGATGCAACGATAGTCGACAATGCTTGGATGGCCGGCAATTGCTTCCGCTGCCACTTTGCCCTCGTAAGAAGCTTTGTGCGCAAGTGCAGCACCAGGGACGATGTCGCCAATCGCGTAGACATGCGGATTCGTCGTGCGTCCTTGAGAATCGACCTGAACTAAGCCTTTGTCAGTCAATTGAATCCCTGCGTCCGCAAGGCCCAATTCTTCAGTGTTTGGACGGCGCCCAACGGTGACCAGCACGTAGTCGGCACTCACACTTTGTTCCTGGCCATCTTTATCGGTGAACGTCAACGTCACGTCTTTGTCGGTTTCTGCGACCGATTTCGCCATCGCCTTGGTGTGAATCGCCACGTCATATTTCTTCAAGTTGCGCTCCACCAGCCGGACCATCTGCTTGTCGAAAGCGGCAAGAATAGAGTCGAGTCCCTCGACGATGGTCACTTTTGTTCCGAATTTCGCGAAAGTCTGGCCGAGCTCGGTACCTATGTACCCTCCACCGACGATGACCATGCTGTCCGGGACTTTGTCCAAATTCAGGGCCTCTGTGGACGAGATGACCCGCTTCCCAAAGGGCAAAGACTTCAATTCAATCGGTCGAGACCCGGTGGCAAGAATGCAATCTTGGAACGTAAACCGCTCGCTCTCGTGTTCCATCATGATGCGAACTTCGTTCGGTTTGGTGAAAAATGCTTCTCCTGCGAGCACCTTAATCTTGTTGCCTTTCATCAGCGTTTTGACGCCGCCCGTCATTTTTTCAACGACCGACTGCTTCCACGACTGCACTTTTGCATAGTCCAACTCGGCTTTCGTCGCGATACCAGGAAACGCTGACTCTTTGGCTGCTTCATAGTGGTGTGCCGCAGAAATCAACGCCTTTGATGGAATGCAACCGCGATTCAAGCAGACGCCACCCAGTTCGTCTTTATCCACAAGAGTGACCGATTTGCCCAACTGAGCGGCGCGAATTGCCGCCACGTAGCCGCCCGGTCCGCCTCCGATGACCAATACATCTACTTCTTCACTGAATTCGCCAACGACCATGGATTACACCTCCAACAAGAGTAAACGCGGGTTTTGCAAGAAGGATTTGATGTCGTTCAGGAACTGCTGTCCGAGCACGCCATCAATCATGCGGTGGTCAAAAGAGAGAGACAGCGCCATCATTTGAGCTGCGAAGACTTCCCCGTTTTTCAATGCAGGTCGCTCCGTGATTCTACCCACACCAAGAATAGCTAATTCCGGGTAGTTGATGATAGGCGTGAAGAACATGCCACCAGCCGACCCAATGTTCGTGATGGAGATGGTACTTCCCTTCATTTCGTTCGGAGACAGCTTACCACTGCGACCACGTGTCGCCAAATCGTCAATTTCAGACGCAATCATCCACATGTTCTTGCGGTCTGCATGCTGGACAACCGGGACCAGCAAACCGCGGTCTGTGTCCGTCGCAATGCCAATGTGGTAGTAATGTTTGACCACAAGTTCCTGCTTCTCTTCATCGTAGTAGCCGTTGACGGTTGGATGTTTGCGCAGAGCGGCCACCAGAGCCTTGACGATAAACGGCAAATAGGTGATTTTGACGCCTCTGTCCGCCGCCAGCGGTTTAATTTCTTTGCGCAACTGAACCAACTCGGTGACATCAACTTCGTCCATCAGGGTGACGTGCGGCGCTGTGTAGGCCGACCGCGCCATCGATTCAGCAATCTTCTTCCGTATCATCGTCAGCGGAATGCGCTCTTCGGGCGCGCCGTTGTCTGTGCCGGACGGGACCGTGCTACCTTGGTTCGCCGCTGGCGCCGCTGGCGCCGCTGCAGATGCCGCTGCTGCGCTTGTGTCCGTGCCGGCTTGGCTGCCGCCGGTCTTGAACGCCAGCACGTCTTCTTTCGTAACCTTGCCGTGATTTCCCGTGCCGTGAACCTGAGTGATGTTCACGCCTTCTTCGCGAGCAAACTTACGCACACCAGGAGTTGCCAACACTTCGTGCGCTTGGCTCGATTCTGCCGCAGGTGTGGTCGTCTTCTTGTCCGGACCGGATGTGCCTTCGTCCTTGGACGCTGGTTCCGTCGTTTTAAAGGCAGACGGCGGTTCACTTGGGGGAGCTGGTGTAACCTCCGGAGCTGGTGCGCTCTGGGCCGGGGCTGTGGGAGATGCATCCTCCCCAGCTACTTCCAAAATCATCAGCACGTCGCCGACAACAGACGTGGTGCCCTCTTCTACTTGGAAGGAAACTACTTTTCCACTCACGGGAGATGGCAGTTCCACCAGCGCTTTGTCATTTTCTACTTCTGCGACCGCATCGTCCTCTTGAATCGTATCACCCGGTTTGACCAGCCATTTGCTGATCCGCCCTTCGTGCAGACCTTCTCCGAGTTCTGGCAATTTCAGTTCGTAGGTTGCCATGGTGTCACCTCCTGAATTTAGAGACTCATCACTTTTTCTAAGCCGCGAATGACCTGGTTCTGCGAAGGTAGCCATTCGTCCTCAATCAGCCCGAATGGGTAGACCGTGTCCGGTGGCGAGACGCGCAGCACTGGAGCTTCCAAGTAGAAAATTGCGTGCTCCGCAATCTGTGCGACGATTTCGGCGCCAGCTCCCGCTGAACGCTGTGCCTCCTGCAGGACGATAGCGCGATGCGTCTTTTTGATGGACGTTACAATCGTGTCCAAGTCGATGGGGCTGACTGTGCGCAGGTCGATGACTTCGGCTTGAACGCCTTTCGCCTTTGCCCACTCGTCGGCCGCTTTGAGTGCCGTGTGTACCATAGCGCCGTAGGTGACAATCGTGATGTCTTTACCTTCGCGAGCCACCACTGCTTGGCCGAGAGGAACGGTGTACGACTCTTCTGGTACCTCTTGGCGCATGGAGCGGTAGAGCTTCATGTGTTCCAGGAACAAGACCGGGTCGTCATCACGAATGGCGGAAATCAGCATTCCCTTGGCGTCGTATGGGTTAGAGGGAATGACCACTTTCAGGCCAGGACTCTGTACGAATAGACCTTCCAGGCTATCCGCGTGCATCTCTGGTGTGCGAACGCCGCCACCAAACGGAGCGCGATACACAATCGGGCAGGAGTAAGCGCCATTCGACCGATAGCGCATGCGTGCTGCTTGTGAGGCAATCTGGTCAAACGCCTCAAAGACAAAGCCGAAAAATTGAATTTCCGCAACGGGTCGAAACCCTTGGGTGGCGAGACCATTGGCCAAGCCAGCAATTCCAGACTCGGCAAGCGGCGTGTCAAACACGCGGTCCTTGCCATATTTGTTTTGAAGGCCATCGGTCGCTCGAAAAACGCCGCCGTTGTGCCCCACGTCTTCACCAAAAACCAGCACGCGCTCGTCGCTACCAAGCTCCAGGTCGAGTGCGTTGGTGATGGCTTGAATCATCGTCCACTGTGCCATGGTTACATTCCCTCCTGAGCCGAAAACTCTTCGCGTTGCCGAACGAGGTCGCTTGGCAATTCCTTGAACATGGAGTCAATAAGGTCTGGGATGGTCATCTTTGGAGCTTCATCCGCTTTTTTCAGAGCGTCGTTGACCGCATCCTTCGCCTCTTCCACGACTCGGTCTTCGTCTTCCTTTGTCCACAATTGTCGACCTTCCAAGTACGTGCGGAAACGAATGAGTGGATCTCGCTGCTCCCATTCCGACTCCACTTCCTTGGTACGGTAGCGAGTGGGGTCGTCACCAGACATGGTGTGTGGACCGTAGCGGAAGGTGATGGCTTCAATCATGCTCGGGCCGTCGCCGTTTCGAGCGCGATCGACCGCCTGTTTGGTGGCGACATACATGGCCAATACGTCCATGCCATCGACTTGCACACCGGGAATGCCGGCTGCCGTGGCTTTTTGGGCCAGCGTCTTGGCGGCAGTTTGCAATTCCACGGGCACGGATATAGCAAATTGGTTGTTTTGGACGATGAAGACGGCTGGTAGGTGGAGTGCTCCAGCAAAGTTCATGCCTTCGTAAAAGTCACCTTGCGAGGTACCACCGTCGCCCGTATAGGTGATGGCCACGCGCTTTTCGCCTTTTAGTTTGAAGGCCAGAGCGATGCCAGGCGTTTGAACAATCTGCGCGCCGATAATAATTTGCGGCATCATCACATGTACGTCTTTGGGCATTTGTCCACCCAACTGATGGCCGCGCGAGTAAAGGAACGCTTGGTGAAGCGGCCATCCATGCCATACACATTGGGGAACATCTCGGTATCCGGGTACGATGAAGTCTTCTTTGTTGGTTGCGTACTCGCTCCCAATCATCGAACCTTCTTGACCAGCCACAGGGGCGTAGAAACCAAGTTTGCCTTGGCGGGTGAGACGTACGGCGCGTTGGTCCCAGATGCGCGTGAAGACCATGCGGTGCATCAATTCACGGAGCGCATCGTCGCTAAGTTTCGGAAGCAAATCAGAGTTGACAACCTTGCCTTCCGGACTGAGTATTTGCATGTAAGGAACGGTTGGGTCTTGGACAGCAGTGCTCACAAGGTTCACCTCATTCTCATTGTGGTCGAGTTTCCACCTTGGCGGACTCGGTCTTGCCGCTAGTGATACAGCTTCAAACTCATTATAATACACATGAAGACGGTAAGCGAACATTTTCTTTGCTGTAGCTACATCATCTGTTATATAATAAATCTCAATTTGCAATGTAACAGTTCTACACAGAGACGAAATTTGTCGACGAACGACGCGAGAGGATGTCTTTCTGATGAGTGTTCAGCGCACCATTGAAGCGCATGAATTGCACAGTGAAATACTTGGTGAAGAGCGCACGGTCAAAGTGTATCTGCCGCCAGGCTATGACCCACAGGTAGCCTATCCGGTGTTGTATTGCCACGACGGTTTGGAGTTTTTCACGCACGGACGCGTTGCGACACTTGTTCAGGAACTGATTGTCGAGCAGGCGGTGAGGCCAGTTCTCATTGTCGGCATCGCCGTTCATTTGAAAGAGCGCAACAACGACTATGCCATGAACGGATCGAGGCATGAAAAGTATTGCCAGTTTGTCATCGAAGAGTGCATTCCATTCATTGAAGACCACTATTCTGTTCGCCCAGAGGAGCGCTCAATGGCAGGGATTTCTTTAGGGGCCGTTGCCACCCTGTCCCTTGTTCTGCAAAATCCCGGATTTTTTCGCCACCTGATGCTTTTTTCAGGTGCGTATTTCCCTTATGTTCAAGAGTCACTTCGGATGGTCGCAGATTTGTCCGCATACCGAGCCTACATGGTCGTTGGAAGCGATGAATGGAAAGCAGAGACGCCGGGGGGGACGTTTGACTTCTTGACGTACAATCGACAAATGCGCGACCTTTTGTTGGAACGAGGGATGGATGTCGACTATCGCGAAGAGCCTGGCAATCACGTTTGGGGATTTTGGCAAAGGCTTTTGCCGAACGGACTGCGCTGGTGGCAAGGCGTGTCGGAACAATAGTCGATGCCCATTTTCGCGGGCGGGCGAAATGGGTCAAGTAGAAGAAGAATAGAATGAAGGAAGGCGACGCCACAAGTCGCCGACCGTACATGCTACCAGTTTCCTGTTGTCCAGTCGAATTTTGCCCACTGCGTCAGCTCTGAAAGATAGGAGGAATCGTCATGGACTTTCTCGATCGCCTCAATCGCTATCGAGCAGAGGAAGAGGCGCTGCGTTGGGACGGCACGTTTTCGGATTATCTTGACATCGTTCGAGAGCGACCAACCGTCGCCAAGAGTGCACATGCGCGAATTTACGACATGATTGTCGCTGCTGGTATCGAACGGGATGCAGAAGACAAACCGGTTTATCAATTTTTCGAAAGAGAAATGTATGGGCTGAGTCAGACCTTGGAGCGACTCGTAGAAGAGTATTTTCATGCAGCCGCTCGGCGACTCGATGTGCGCAAGCGCATACTCCTGCTCATGGGCCCAGTCAGCGGTGGCAAATCGACCATCGTGACCATGTTGAAACGGGGCTTGGAGCGGTATACGCGCACGTCGGAAGGTGCGCTGTACGGAATTAAAGGCTGCCCGATGCACGAAGAACCTCTGCATTTGATTCCAGCTCAACTGCGCGCGGAATTTGAACAAGAATATGGTTTGTTTGTGGAAGGTAACCTCTGTCCCAGTTGTCGGATGATACTAGAGAATGAATATGGTGGAGATATTCAGAAAGTACCCGTGGAGCGCGTGCTTTTGTCCGAAGAACATCGCATTGGCATCGGCACCTTCAGCCCCTCAGACCCGAAGTCGCAAGACATTGCGGATTTGACGGGCAGCATCGACTTCTCCACCATTACCGAATATGGGTCGGAGAGTGATCCACGTGCGTATCGGTTTGACGGGGAACTGAACAAAGCGAATCGCGGGTTGATGGAATTTCAGGAAATGCTAAAATGCGATGAAAAATTCTTGTGGAATTTGCTCAGTTTAACGCAAGAAGGAAATTTCAAGGCCGGACGTTTTGCACTGATCTCTGCCGACGAGATGATTGTGGCGGGATGAGTGCAAAATCGCCGGGAGCTCAGGTTTTTCTCACGTTGTCGATGCGGGAGTGTGCTGACTGGCCGCGGACCGCAGTTCGACATCCAGATGAAAAGTGCTCGGGCGATTTCGCCCGCCGCCTTTTTCGGTGACTTCCAGGCGGACACGATGAAGCACGGCGTGCAGGAGTCGGTTTTTTAAGGCAGCGTCGCCAAGGTGCCGATAAAGGTCGGCCAAACTGTCCATGTCAGGGATGATGCGAGGCGTCACGGCGAAGGAAGTTCGGACATCGTGATTGTGGTCATCCGGCGCGTCATGCTCAACTTTCGCTAAGTCGGCTTGAATCTTCTCTATTTCAGCGCTCGTGTCGCGGCGGACAAGCAGGTATTCTTCGCGGCTGAGAATGCCGTCCAGCAGAAGCGTTCGAGCTTCGGCCATGCGCCGCTCCCATCGTGCGAGTTGCCGTTTTTGTCGATCCCGCTCCTCCTCCACGGAAACTTTCGCCACGCGTATCCTGGTCTCCTCCGCATTTTCGACTGCTTCTCGAAACATACCGAGTGTCGCGAATTTCAGGTGGACGAGCACTTGGATGAGCTGGTCTTCGCAGGTTCGGTACTTGACGGACTGGCCGCACTGACGGCAGTAGAGAAACTCCTTCGTGTACGTGGACCGCTCTCCGTTTTTGCGCAGATACGATGGCTGCGAAGACTGGCGTACCAGCGTTTGGTTGCAAGCAGCACAGGTGACGAGGCCAGCGAGTTCCCAACTGCGCCGCGCTCGCTCTGCCGCTTGGCGAGAACCTTGTCGAGCGTCACGGGTCGCCAGTCTGTTCTGTACCAGCAACCAGATTTCGTCGTCCACGAGCGGCTGAAAAGCGTGCTCTACGACAATGCGTTCACCGCTCGGTCGCACGGTCACTCTCCCGTCCGTCTTGTTGCGGCGCGTTTTTCGGAAGACGAGTGTCCCGTGGTAGGCTGGATTTTCTAAAATCCGGCGAATGACGGTGGTTCTCCAGGTGGGTTTTCCGCGCGGAGAAAGGATGCCCTCTCCTGCCAGTCGACGAGAAATCGCCTGTACAGTCAGCTGTTCGTGCGCAAACCAGACGAATAGGTTTCGAACGACTGCCGCTTCCTCCTCATGCGGTACAAGAATCTGGAGATTCCGATGGTATCGGTAGCCGTAGGGAACACTGCCAGCCACCCATTTGCCACGACTCGCGCCGTCGTACTTTCCCTCCGTTAGTCGCCAAACCGTCATTTCGTATTCCTCGCGATTGAAGAAGAGAGAAAAGCGAATCATGCGGAGGTCGCTGAAATTAGCGGGATCGTACACCGCGTCCTTGGTAATGATGAAGATGCGGCGGTCTCGCAGAATGTCGTAAACGAGGCCCATGTCGCCATAACTGCCGCGGCCAAGGCGGGAGAGGTCTTTGCAGACGATGGCCTGATACTTGTCCCCGAGTTGTGGCAAGAGGGCGCGAAAGACGGGACGATGCTGAATGCTGTCCCCCGATGCCACTTCTTCGGCGATGTCGTAGTCAAAGTTCTGATGCGCCAAAACTTCGCGAATCATCCACTCCCGTTGCTTCTGCAAGGTGTCTTCGCCGCGCCGTTCGGCCTCTTCATCTTCGCGCGACCGGCGCAAGTAACAGATGGCCGTGCGGACGGGCAAGGCATTATTGGACATGAGTCCTTCCCCCTCTCGGCGGTGCTCGTTTTTCTATATGTATTCCAACGAGTAGAGTTCATGAAGTTCGCGGTTCGGGCATGAAGGCGGCGTCAGTCGCGCTCACTGCCACACGTTGCATGAGAGATCAAAAAACACACTCTGCCCGCGGCAGAAGTGTGCTCTTTGGTCGTCATTGAGAAGGCTGGAGGCCATCAGATGACCCAGTTGCCCTTTCGGAAAATCGCGATGTCGCTACCGTCTTCCAAGGTACCATCGATGTCCAGTTCCGCCGAGCCAATCATAAAGTCGATGTGCGTGATGCTGTCATTGGCACCGTTTGCGACCTGCTCTTCTTCGGTCATGTCGCGACCGCCCACGAGGCAGGTAGGGTAGGCTTTGCCGATAGCCAGATGACAAGACGCATTTTCGTCAAACAGCGTGCTGTAAAACAGTTGATTGAGATTGGAAATCGGTGATTCATGAGGGACTAAAGCAACTTCTCCTAAATAGTGCGATCCGTCATCCGACTCGATGAGTTCCTTCAGCGTTTCGAGTCCGCTGGTGGCATGATACTTCGTAATGCGCCCACGCTCGAACGTCAGTTCAATGCCTTCGATGACGGTCCCGTTGTAAGCGAGCGGCATGGTGCTGCGAACCACGCCCTGGACGCCGTCTTTCTTAGGCAACGTGAATACTTCTTCTGTCGGCATGTTGGCTACAAAGGAAGTGCCTTTCCCGTTGATACTGCGCGCGGCCAGCCAAGTGTGCAATTCCGGCAACTCAATGGTCAAATCGGTGCCCGGCGCGGTGTAGTGTAGTTTCTTGAAGTGGTGGCTGTTCATGAATTGGGAGCGGCGCTCTAAGGCGTCGAGATGGTTGTGCCATGCTCCTACCGGATCGTCCTGGTCCATGCGCATCACGTGAAAAATCGCATCCCAGAGCTTTTGCAGTGCGTCGGTCTCGGACAGTTGCGGGAACATTTTCTTGGCCCAGGAGACGGTCGGGATGGAGCAGACCAGCCAGGATACGCGGTCTTCCATGAAGTTTCGGTTTGCCTCTTTGAAGGCTGTTCCCCATGCGCGCGCGTGAACGGCGATTCTTTCTGGAGAAATGTCCGCAAGCAGGTCGGGGTCTTCAGCATCCACCACCAGAAAAGCAGTATTTTTCTCACACAGCTCTTCTTGTTTACGTACGGCCCACGCGGGTACGTCGCTCAAAGCGTCCATCGACTCGCGGTTCATGCGCAGATGTCGAATGACCGGCGAGTGCCAGTCAATGTCTACCTGGTAGGCGCCAGCATCGTAAGCCTTTTCGGCGAGGATGTGCACAAAGTCTGCAGCCTCCAGTGGAGCCCCAATATGTACGGGCTGCCCCTTTTGAACATTCAGTCCCACGTTTACTAGAACTTCTGCGTATTGCTCCAACTTTTCTCGACTCGGCACGGGTCGTCCCACCTCTCTTTGCATTCGCTTTCATTGTAGCGGATGCGTCTGCAAAAGTGTGTCGAAATTGCTTCGGGACGTTTCTGGCAATCTTGGCTCATCCGCTATACTGAGATGAGATGTATGGGGAGGGATTTCAGCGTGATTGAACACATGGTTTTGTTCCAGTTTGGGGAGGAGACGACCCAAGCGCAGAAAGACGAGGTCCTGCGGCAGCTGCGAGAGCTTCGCGAGCACGTGGCGGGCATCGTGGATTTGCAAGCCAACTACAATTTCAGCAACCGTAGCCAAGGCTATGAGATGGGTTTGACGGTCCGCTTTGCCTCGAAGACGGACTTGGAGGCGTATGGTCCTCACCCACGGCATCAAGCGGCAGTGGCGTACATGAAAGAGGTTGGACTCGTCCACTTGCTGGTGGTAGATTTTGAAATCGAGGACTTGCAGTAGCAGGATTTTCCTGGTTGCAGTCGTGGCTTTGTGCAATCGCGGCTTACCGCTCCAGACATGCAGACATGCTCACTCTGAATAAACTCGGCTTGATCCGTGTTTTACAGGGGGGGCTTTTTGTGTTGCACATCAAAACCGCCGCTGGAACCGTGACGATTCATTCCACATGGGCTGGGCCAGACGATGCGTCCATCACTGTGCCTGCGGCTTTGTGTGAAGACCTGGCCTGGCTGTTCTTGGGCAATGAACGTCGCCTCCAGAACGACGAGCGAGTACCGCCGGAAACGTCAGACAGTCGTGACTCGGTTTGAGAGGTGCCAGAAGCGTGCAGCATCGAGTCGAGCGTGGCGAAGGTCTGTGCGTCTTTTGCACTCAGTTGAGCACAAACGACGAGATGATTGTGGCCCATACCAATGAAGCGGAATACCGTTCTTTTGTGGCGAACCGCAAAAATGAGGCACTGCAGTCGCGGATGATTGTCATGCCCGTTCCCTACAACCTGCGGGTGGACGAAGAAGTCAAAATATACGAGAAATTGGTCAAAGCGAGCGATTTAAGTCACGTCCACATCGCTCCACACGCGCTCAAAACGGCCTCCATCTTTTCAATTTTGACGCGCTTGAAAGAATCTAAAAAGCAAGGCGTTGACTTGCTCAAGAAACTCTACTTGTACAACGGACAGACCGTCGAAGGTCTGAAAGACACAGACGTCAAAGAGCTGCGTGCAGAATATCCCGATGAAGGAATGTCCGGTTTAGATCCGCGCTATATCATCAACCGCATTTCGACTGCGCTGATTCGCCGCGACACGCAGTGCATCAATGCGCTAGACGTCCTTCGGGCCATCAAAGATGGACTCGACCAACATGCGTCCATCTCCAAAGACGACAAAGAGCGGCTCCTGAATTACATTTCGATGGCGCGCAAAGAGTACGACGAAATGTCCAAGACGGAAATTCAGAAAGCATTCGTCTACTCATTCGAAGAGTCTGCCAAGACGCTGCTCGATAACTACTTAGACAACGTCGAAGCCTATTGCAACTGGCAAAAGATTAAAGATCCTTTGACCGGGGAAGAGGTCGATCCCGATGAGCGCCTGATGCGCTCCATCGAGGAGCAAATTGGCATCTCTGACAACGCGAAGCGGGCGTTTCGCGAGGAGATTCTCATTCGCATCTCGACCTACTCTCGGCGCGGCAAGAAGTTTGAATATCACTCGCATGAGCGTCTGCGCGAAGCGATTGAGAAGAAACTGTTCAACGACTTGAAAGACGTAGTGAAAATCACGACGTCGACGAAAACACCGGATGAGCAGCAATTGAAGAAAGTCAACGAGGTCATCGCGCGGCTCGTCGATGAACACGGCTATTGTTCCGTCTGCGCCAACGAATTGCTTCGGTATACCGGAAGTCTGTTGAATCGCTGACTGTTAGGTTTGCATCAAATGGGCGGAAACGATGAAAGGACGTCTTGCACATGACAACCAACACAGAATTCAGCTTATCGCGAGAAGATTGGTCGCTGCATCGCAAAGGGCACCAGGACCAGGAGCGTCATCAAGAAAAGGTGAAGCAAGCCATCAAAGACAATTTGGCCGACATTATCAGCGATGAGGGTATCATCCTGCGCGACGGCCAACAGATTGTCAAAGTGCCCATTCGGTCTCTGGACGAATACCGAATCCGCTACAATTTCAACAAAAATAAGCAGGCTGGGTCCGGCAACGGAGACTCCCAGGTGGGAGATGTGGTCGCCTCCGGCAAGCCCGCGGATGCTTCAGGCAAAGGTGGGCAAGGCGCGGGCGACGGACAGGGCGTAGATTATTATGAAGCTGGCGTGTCTCTCGAAGAGATTGAAGAGATGCTGTTTGCAGAGCTGGCGCTGCCCAACCTCGCGCGAAAGAGCGCGGAACAGGTGACGGCCGAAGATGTCGAGTTTCGAGACGTCCGTAAAATTGGACTTTCCGGAAACATTGACAAGCGCCGTACGCTACTCGAAGCCATTCGCAGAAGTTCGCGCAGTGGAGACGAGGGAGTGAGCATTCGCAAGGACGATCTGCGCTACAAAACTTGGGAAGAGCGCGACTTGCCAGATTCAAACGCAGTCGTTTTCGCGCTCATGGATACGAGTGGAAGCATGGGACTCTTCGAGAAGTACGCGGCGCGCACCTTTTTCTTCTGGATGGTGCGGTTTTTGCGAACGAAGTACGAGACCGTGCAAATTCGCTACATCGCTCATCATACGGAGGCGAAAGAGGTTTCGGAAGAACACTTTTTTACGAAGGGAGAGAGCGGGGGGACGATTTGTTCATCCGCCTATGAGTTGGCGCTTCAGCTGGCGGAGGCAGAATATCCAGCAGACCATTACAACTTGTACCCTGTGCATTTTTCTGACGGCGACAATCTTACGTCCGACAATGACAAATGCATCCAATTGGTGCGCGAGTTGTGCAACCGGTCACAGATGTTTGCCTATGCAGAGGTGAATCAATATCAGCGGAATTCTACGCTCATGTCCGCTTACAGCAAGTTGCGCCACCCAACCTTCCGAACTGCGATGATTCGGGAAAAAGCAGACGTCTACAAAGCACTGCGCACTTTCTTCTCGCCTGCGCCAGGGGAGGGGAAACTCGCATGAATGTGGCAGAAATGGCGGAGTTGGATGACAGCATTGCGACGATGATGGACATTGCCAGGCAGAACGGTCTGGACTTTTATCCAATGCGCTTCGAAGTCTGTCCGGCCGACATTCTCTACACATTTGGGGCATACGGCATGCCCACGCGGTTCCACCACTGGAGCTTCGGTAAAGTCTTTCATCGCATGCGATTGGAATACGATTTCGGACTCAGTCGCATCTACGAGTTGGTCATCAACTCCGACCCATGCTATGCATTTTTGCTCGACGGCAACACGTTGCTCCAAAACAAGACCGTGTGCGCACACGTACTCGCCCACTGTGACTTCTTCAAGAACAACGCCACCTTTCGCAACACGTCTCGCGATATGGTCGAGCGCATGGCGAGTTCGGCGGACCGCATACGGCAATACGAACTGCAGTATGGCCGAGACGCGGTCGAAGCGTTCTTAGATGCTGGTTTGGCGTGCCAAGAGCATATCGATCCGTCGACCTACGGCCGCATGCAGCGGCGTCGATGGTGGGAAGGAAGGTATCAGGAGCAGCGCGGTATGGCCCATGACGACTCGCTGCGCCAGCGTCCAAAGCGCAGCCCATACGATGACCTCTGGGAGTTGGATGATAGCGGCAACGCATCTCGAAACGAAGCAACGGATGTTGGCAGGCCGCGCTTTGCGTTGCCGCAGAAGGATATCTTGCTGTTCCTAATTGAACACAGTCCGGCCCTCAAATCTTGGGAACGAGACATTCTCTCTATTCTGCGCGAAGAAATGCTCTATTTTTGGCCGCAGTTGGAGACGAAAATCATGAACGAAGGCTGGGCGACGTATTGGCACTTACGCATCATGCGCGAGCTCGACCTTACCCCAGAGGACGCTATCGAATTTGCCAAAATGCATTCGGGAGTGGTGCTGCCGTCGCGCACGAGCATCAACCCGTATCATTTGGGTCTGGCCATCTGGGAGAGCATTGAAAAGCGATGGGATGCACCTGCGAAGGAGGGGGAGCGCCGAATTCCTCTCGAAGGTGGTGGCGGTCGAGCAAAAATGTTTGAGGTCCGTGAGATGGAGAACGACATCTCTTTTTTGAGGAACTACTTGACCAAGGAGCTCGTGGAGGAACTGGACTTGTATCTCTATCAGAAAGTGGGCGCGGATTGGAAAGTTGTTGAGACGGACTGGGAGAAAGTGCGAGACAGTATCTGTGCCTCGCGCGTCAATGGGGGCATCCCCGTGTTGTATGTAGAAGATGCGGACCTCAATCAAAATGGGGAGTTACTGTTGCAACATGCCTATGAGGGAGTGGAGTTAGACCTCCGTCATTTGGAGAAGACGTTACCTCATGTACATCGTCTATGGGGGAGAACCTGTCATTTGAAAACGGTCGTCGAGGGCCGAGAAGTGCTCTTTTCTTGCGATGGGAAGCGAGTGCAGCGCAAATTTATGTAAGACAGTCTGCGGTCAGTATCCGACTGGCAGAGGTACGTAGGTGCCCTCCGAGTATAGAGTCCCAAGCCTGGCGCCGAAAGACGCTGGGCCTGGGACGGATAGAGTGAACATTAAAATGTGTTATGCACACAAAGTCCGGTAGTGTGACGGTTGTGGATTATTGGCCAGCCGTTCCAAACGCTCCGGGCATTCCCGGCATGCTTGGTAGAGACGGCAGGCTTGGCAACGATGGAAGCGGAGGAAGCTTCGGCAGAGTCGGCATGGGCGGCAAACTTGGCGGCGTTGGCAGGGGTGGCAAGGTGGGCAGCCCTGGGAAACGCATGGCCTCTTCGCTTTGGAAGTCAGACTCCAACTTTGCGAAGTTCGGCACGCCAAGACCGGTCGCCGGATTGTACAGAGTGCCCGGTGTACCCGAGTAGAACAGGTTGGTGTTGCTCGGGCCCGGAGTGTCCAGCGGCTTGAATGGTGAATTTCCGGATGTGGCGAATTTGTAAATCTGCGGATTCCAAAATCCAACGTCCGAATGTGTCTCGTCATTGATGAGCGCGGTCATGGCCGCCAATTGGGGACCGATGAAGCTTGTGCCGCCATAGCCAATTTGCCAGCCACCATCGACTCCAGGGTGACCACCCTCGCTCAAGTAAACCATGTAGCCAGTCTCTGGATCAGCATTCATGGCCAAGTCCGGCAGATTGCGACCGGAGGCGGTGCCGTGCACAATGACGGGGGTCTTGCGCAGTGCTGGCGGTGTGGAAGACAGGGAATTGTATGGCTTGAACAGTTTGACTCCAGTGTACTCATTGACGCCGGGTACATTTTTCTGGTACCAAGGGGTCTTATATACTGTGCTGTAGCCTCCGTTGCCTCCAACAAAATACTCCGAGAAGGGAAGGCCGAGCGCTTGAAAAACAGGGTACAGATAATTCCAGCCCCAAGCGCGTTGGTGCTTTACGTCGATCGACAGTGTTGGAGAGATCGTTGCCGACCAAGGCAGAGTCGTACCGCCGGCGGCAGTGGCGTAGGGACTGTCAGACGGGGCACCTGCCGTCAGATTGTACGTTGGGATGTCTAGTGGATTGGCGTCTTCATAGGCACCGTTGTCGCCTGTAGCGATAAACAAGGATTGACCTTGAGCGGCCGCTTCCATGAAGAGTTGATTGAACGTGTTCAAATAGTACGGGGTTTCCTCACCCTGTTGAATGGCATAGTTGAGAATGGTTTCATTCTCTCCCCAACTGCAGGAGATTTGCTTTGCAACATCCTGTGTGATGGCTTTGCTGAAGGCATCGTAGAAGCCCGGATCGGTCTGGCTTCCCACGTAGACGCGAATATTGGCATCCGGTGCCAGTGCTCCCGACTGCTCGACGTCGATGCTCGTTTCGGTGTGTCCGCTGTAGTTGGCGAAACCGCCGTCCACGTTGTACTTGGTGATGCGGTTTGGCTTGACTTTGAATCCAAGCGCGTTCCAGAAGTGATACGCATCGGAACGGTTGAAGTTGGCGAGGGTGACAATGCCAATCGTCTGACCTTGGCCGGTGGCACCAGCATTGTACAGCGGCTGTACGTTGTATTTGCGGATGACTTCACGTGGGGTGTAGAAGCCAGGTTGGCCGCGCTCTGCAGGAACGCTCGCTTTGACAATCCCTTTGTCTTCGGGAATCTGTTTCACGTTGGTGACGTCATTGCTGTACGTTGTCAGGCCGAGGACGCAAAGAATGAAATTGGCGAATGCCGGAGGCAGCTTTGGAGCGGTCGGTGCCGCGATGAACGGTTTGCCTTTGTACGAAGCACTTTGCAGCTCTACGTTGAATGCTTGATTCAACTGATTGACGGTTCCGGTGGCCTGAATCCGCAAGTCGTTCTTGGCGATGCTCGTTTTGATTCCGTAGCCGTTAAAGAATTGAGCAATATACTGCACGAACGGTTTCGGTGGTGCGAAAAATTGGCTGAATTGCGAAACGCTCAAATACTGGTGGAAAAATGGACTATGCGGCGAGTACAAACCTTTGATGTATTGCTTGAGAAACGATTCGTTCTGAACTTTCAAAATGATATCCACGGTCATGACGGTGTTGCCTGGTGCGTTGCCGAAGTAGTTGGCTTCTTTGAGAATCGTCGGACTGGCAGCTTGTGGGACAGGGACCGGTGGCGCAGTGGCGGTCGATGTCGCGAGCGTCGAGGTAGAAGGTGCGCTGACGGGTGTCGTGGCTGCCAATGCCATGGTTGGCGGCATGGCGGCCATGACGAGAGCGGCGCTTGCACCAAATGCCACTTTTTGAATTCTCTTTCGCTTCATGAAACAGCCTCCCCATTGATTTTCTGCGGGCTTTACATGAGACTGCACCGCATTTTTCTTCCATCCAAGTTCACCTTGGTGTTACGAGAAACGTCAGCAATGGAAAATGTGGTTGAATAATCAACTACTCTATCAAATTAAATCGAAATAGAGATAAAAGTCAATATCGGTAGAATCGAGGGATTGCGAAAATATGCAGACCGTGAAGACGCTGTCTTTTCCAGGTGATGGTCTGTTTCTGCCTCAGTTCGGTGGGTCGATCCCGCTGCTCAGTCGACATCCTTTCCCGCCTCAGGTAAACTGACCAGTGCATGGATGCCGTTCTCAGACGACAGGCGGCATCGCTTTCATCAGAGGAGGTCATCTCGCCATATGAAAAAAATAGTCTATGCTACGGACGGATCGGACTCAGCTAAAAAAGCTCAGGCGCTCATTGCTGGCATGATGCAGGCGTGGCCGGAGCTGAAGATGCTCATCCTCCACGTCATTCCAGAAATCATTCCGAGTGACG
This sequence comes from Alicyclobacillus sp. SP_1, assembly GCF_024706985.1. GTDB lineage: Bacteria > Bacillota > Bacilli > Alicyclobacillales > Alicyclobacillaceae > Alicyclobacillus_I. The sequence goes on from NZ_JAMCCX010000009.1 coordinate 72,214, forward strand.
TGGTACCTTACCAGAGGATGTACCGGCAGGAGGTTGGGCGTGAGAATGCATTGGCCGACCGCATTGAAAACGAGGCGCGTACTGAATTGTTTCCCGAGTTTGACGCGCGCATCGAATTTCGGGCTGAATTCGGACAACCGGCCAATCGCATTTGTGAGGTAGCAGAGGAAGAAGGCGCCGACTTGATTGTCGTCGGCAGCCATGGGCGCGGCGCCATCGACCGACTGCTTCTGGGCGGCGTGAGTTACGGCGTGGTGCATCGCTCGAAAATTCCTGTACTCGTTGTGAAATAGGTTTCAAAATAGGCTTCGCGGAGGCACTTTGCGGTTGACATCTGTGCTTGACGTGTTAAGCTAGTGCATAACTTCATAGCGTTACCACGTTCTTATCAAGAGAGGCTGAGGGACTGACCCAACGACGCCTCGGCAACCGGCCAACTTTCCGGCACGGTGCCAATTTCAGAGGAGCTACCGACTCGGTGTGCTCCGAAGATGAGAAGACGGTGGCATCGGATGCGATGTAAACCCTTCTCTCTTCGTGATTGAAGGGTTTTTGCTTGTGCGGATAAACCATCTGCAGATAGAACGGTCTACCTGCAGAACGTTGAGGAGTGGTGAAGCATGCGATTCGGTTTCTTTATGCCGATATTTGGCGGTTGGCTGCGCAACGTCGAGGAAGAAGGCATGCCCGCCACTTTCGACTACGTGAAAGAAGTGGCGCAAACTGCTGAACACTTAGGCTATGATGTGACCTTGTTATCGGAGCACTATTTGAACGACATTAAAGGGCCAGAAGCGGATGCGCTCGAGGCCTGGACGACGGCTGCCGCACTATGTGCCGTCACCAATAGACTGGAAATTATGGCAGCCCTGCGGCCTGTATTTCACAATCCAGCAGTGACGGCGAAAATGGCCGCCAATTTGGACCATATCAGTGGTGGGCGCTTTACGATGAACATCGTTTCGGCATGCCGGGCCGAGGAGGAGCGCCAATATCACGGCATGCTTGCGGGAAATGAGCAGCGGTACGCGTTGTCTCAAGAATTTGTGGATGTCATGAAGGGGCTCTGGCTGGCAGATAGTTTCACCTACGAGGGCGCTTTCTACCACATTCAGAACGCCAAACTAGCGCCCAAGCCCAAACGCACGGGCACGATGCTTTATGCAGGTGCCGAGAGTGAGCGCGGCAAACGCTTTGTTGCCGAGTCGTGTGACGCTTATCTGATGCACGGCAAAACTGCCGCAGAAGCTGCTGAAAGCATCGCGCAGATGAAACAGCGGCGCCAAGAGACGGGACTGGCGCCGCTCGGTAGTTTTGGCATGGCGGCGTACGTCATCGTCCGCGATACGAGAGAAGAGGCAGAGTGGGAGCGAGATCGGATTATGCGAGTCAAGCCCTCCAGTCGCCCCATGGGTGGCACGAAGGGAACTCAACCGTCACGGTTGGAAGAGAAGCTTTTGCTCGAAGACGACACGGTCTCAGAGGGTGGATTGCGGCCTCATTTAGTCGGTACACCAGAAGATGTTGCAGAGGGAATTCTCGAATTCGAGACGGCGGGGGTGGATTTGATACTTTTGCAGTGCTCGCCACAGTTGGAGGAGTTGGAGCGTTTCTCGCGCCAAGTCATGCCGCTTGTTGCCGCAGGTAAGCGAAGCGCCGTCGCTTTGTAGGAATTGCCAAGAGGGTTTCGCGGTGCTGCCGCGAATATTCATCGCGAGTCCAAAGTGTGACGGACGGCCGAGGAGAATGCAGGCGACGGGCACGGACTGGCGGTCTTGGTCCAGTTGAATTGGGTGTATGTGAGGAGTTGCGTGGGATTGTTCAACAAGAAAGCCTCTCTCTGCGAGGGGGCGTCTTGGCGTGTTGCTGGCGCTGTGATGGCGGGTCTGTTGGTTGTGGCAACCTCTGTGGGAAGGCCGACAGTCGCTCTCGCGAGCACTGAGAATTTGTCGACACATTCTGCCGCATCGGCAGGTGTGTCTTTTCGTATTCGAGATTTGATTCCGAAACAGGTGGTTGCCAATGCCGTGATGGTGAATGGCATCCCGATGGTTACTGGGTATTCGTTCTCAAAGTGGCCGGCTATTGTTTCAAAAGCAGCCGTCGTCATGGATATGAATACAGGAGTCGTGGTCTATGCGAAAGCTCCGCTCGCTCGCCACTACCCAGCCAGCATTACCAAAATCATGACGGCTCTGTTGGCCCTCCAACACGGCCGTCTCTCGCAGCAACTGACAGCGAGCGCCCTGGCGGTTCACCAACCAGCGGACAAGCTCTATCAATTGGTGGGTGAGAAGCATTCGCTCGGCATCCTTTTAAAGGCCATGTTGGTGGATTCGGACAACGACGTCGCGGTAGAAATCGCACAGAATTTAGCTGGTAATGTTCCGAATTTTGTGGAGTGGATGAACCGCGCCGCAAACGCGTTGGGTGCTACGCATACTCATTTTGCCAATCCCAGTGGATTGCAGCAGACAGACCACTACACGACCGCCTATGATATGGCCCTCATTGCCCGAGCAGCCATGCAGGTTCCTGAGTTTCGCAAGATGGTCCGCACCAAGCGGATGGAGTGGCATGGGTTAGCGTGGCATGCGCTGCTCGTCAATCTCAATCCATTCCTGTTTAATTACAGCGGAGCCGTTGGCGTCAAGACTGGATATACCAATGAAGCTAAAGAGACGTTAGTGGTGGCCGCCAAGCGGGATCATCAAGAGTTTTTGGCCGTACTGATGGACTGTCCGCTGAACGCGCAAATTCAACAAGATGCTACGAATTTGATGAATTACGCCTTTGCGCACGATGCCACGCAGACGCTCCTGACGAAAGGTCAGACCGTCGCATCCGAAACCAGCCCGTTGGGAGTCAAGATACCGCTGATAGCCACAGAGTCCGTGGTCGCCACGGTTCCACTCGGCGAGCATCTTCAGGTGCTGGCGAAGCAGGTCGATGCAGCACCGAGAAATTGGCCAGAACCTGCCGGCGGGCCCGCCGGGCATGCGGAACTGATGTTGAGTGGTCCACCGAGCAATCCGTTAAGTGTCCCGCTCGCTTACGCCTCCGCTTGGGAGGTTCCGACCAAAAAGCCTGCCCACGCCCTGGTCGGTCGCTTGGCAGGCTATCTCCTTCTGGCTGCTTTATTGGCTTTAACTGAATATGTCCGCCGTTCTGGTCGAAACAGGGCTCGGCAGCGCCGCGGCACCCGACTGTAGCATGTACATTTTATAGTACAGTCCGCCCGTACTGAGCAACTCCTGGTGCGTTCCTCGCTCGACAATTTCGCCGCGATGGAGCACAAGAATCAAGTCCGCATCTTGAATCGTGGAGAGGCGGTGGGCGATGGCAATCGTGGTCCGCCCTCTGCGCATGTTTTCTAGAGCTTCCTGAATCGCTTCTTCGGTCTCCGTATCAATACTTGCCGTAGCTTCGTCGAGAATCAAGATTTTCGGCTCTCCGACCATCGTTCGCGCGAATGAGAGCAACTGCCGTTCGCCTGCAGACAGTGTGGAGCCGCGCTCCCCAAGCGGTTCTTTCAAGCCGTTGGGGAGTTTTTTCAGGAATCGATCCGCCTGCACAAACCGCGCTGCTGCCTCTACTTGCTCGTCCGTCAACTCGTGCCGTCCGAGGCGGATGTTGTGCGTGACGTCGCCTACGAACAAGAATGGGTCTTGTAAGACGAGTCCGAGCTTCGAGCGCAATTCGGTGTCTTCAAACGCCGAAAGAGGGACGCCGTCGATGAGAATGTCTCCCCGGTAGTTGTCGTAAAAGCGCATGAGCAGTGAGACGATGGAACTCTTTCCACTTCCCGTATGGCCTACTAGCGCCACGGTTTGGCCTGGTTCTGCCGTAAAACTGATATTTTTCAAGACGTCTGTCTTTTGGTCGTAAGAGAAAGACACATTGCGAAATTCAATTCGTCCTTCCGTGACGGCGGGTGCCATATCCCCACGGTACGACGGGTCAGCGGCTGGGGCATACTCGGTTTCGTCCAACAAATGAAATACACGTTGGGAGGACACCATCGCTTGCTGGAACAACGTCATGCGCTGCATCATGTTGTTGACGGGCTCGAAAAACTGCTCAAGATAGTTGACGAATGCGTACAGCACGCCAATGTTGACGGTTGTGCGAAACGATGCATGGCCGAAGAAGAAGATGATGGTCATCAGGGTGAGGAAGTAGACCAAGTCGACGAGTGGACGAAGCATTAGCCCATTCATTCGTATGTTGCGCATCCGGGAAGAACGATACGCTTCGTTGATGTGGCCAAATTCTCCGCGCAGTCGCTGCTGTTGCCGCATGGCCTGGATGATGTACATGCCCTGCAGAGACTCGTTCATTTTGGCGTTTAGCAAGCTCAACCGATGGCGCGTGATGTGAAAAATACGCGCAGACAGGGTTCGGTAGAGGCGAATGATGCCATAGATGAGCGGCGCGAGAAACAGGCAGTAGAGCGCTAGATGCGCATCCAGATAAAACATGGCGACAAAAATGCCTGTCAATTGAACGATGGTTTGGATGAAGGTCGACAAGACCGATACAAACAAGTCGAGAATGGCTTCCGTATCATTCGTAATGCGAGAAATCAGAGAGCCCGTTGGCATTTTGTCGAAAAACGCAAGACCCAGATGTTGCACATGACCGAAGACGTCTTGACGAATCTTTCGAATGATTCGCAACGCTGCCGTTTGGAAGCGAACCAACTGGTGATATTGGCAGATGGACGAGACGATTTGAAGGCCCAAATAAGTTCCGGCCAATGTGGCGATAGGCTGGAACGGAAAACGGCGCAGTTCTAAGAAATTGTCGATAAACCGCTCGATTAAAATAGGCCCGATAACATTTCCGAGGGTCGCGATGACCAAGAGAATAAAAGCCCCGAGCAGAGTCCATTTTTGAGGTCGAGCGTATGCAAAGAGACGCAGCGCCACATTGCCTCGAAAAGAAGTCGTTTCTTCCGGTGGCAATAAATCAGCCTCCACTGACATCTTAGGCAATTCCTCCTTCTTCCACCATGGACTCTAGTTGTTGACGGTCCCACATTTTTTGATAGACGCCATGGAGTTGCAGTAACTCTTGGTGGCTGCCGCGTTCCACGATGGCACCTTCGTCCAACACGAGAATCAGGTCGGCGTGTTCGACTGCGGATAGCCGATGGGTCGCAATGATGGTCGTCTTATGGGAACGATTTCGCCGCAACGATTCGAGAATGTGGCTCTCCGTACGAGCGTCAACTGCCGACAGTGCATCATCTAAGATGAGGATTTCTGCATTCATGAGCAAAGCGCGTGCAATTGAAATGCGCTGTTTCTGTCCGCCCGACAGAGTGACGCCGCGTTCCCCGACGAGTGTGGCGTAGCCAAGCGGAAAGCGCAAAATGTCCTCGTGAATCTGTGCATCTCGGGCCGCTTCTTGTATCGCCGAGAGCGGCTTATCAGGCGCTGCAAAGGCGATATTGTCGGCAATCGTCGCCGAAAACAAAAAGTGGTCTTGGGGCACGTAGGCGACCGCGCTTCGCAAACTGTCCAGTGTGGTGTGATAGATGCTGCGGCCTCCAATGGCAATGTCGCCATGCTCCACGTCGAATTCTCGCAGCAAGAGGCGGAGGAACGTTGTTTTCCCGCTACCGGTGCGGCCCACAATGCCGAGAGTTGAGCCGCGCAGAAGGGTCACGCGAATGTCACGCAAGGTCGGCTCAGACGCGTTAGGGTAGCGAAACTCCTCCACGTTGTAGAGAATGTCTCCACTGGGTGTGGCGTCGACAGCGTCTTTCCGGTCGACAATGTCCGTTTTTGTCCCCAGCAAGATGCGAATGCGGTCATTGGAAGCACGTCCGCGTTCGACGATGTTGAACAGCCATCCGAACGCGAGCATCGGCCAGATGAGTTGACCCAAGTAGATGGAAAATGTGGTCAACTGCCCTAGGTTGAGTTGACCGTGAGCAACAAACCAGGCACCTGCGCCAAACGAGAGAAAATAGGACAGCGCGACAACAATGCCGATGGTCGGATCGAACAGTGCATCAATTTTGGCTACCGCTAAATTCTTGGCGACCACATCTTCTGTCAATTCCGCAAAGGCGGCCTCTTCGGCATCTTCTTGCCCAAACGCTTTAATGACACGCATGCCGGAGATGTTCTCCTGCACCTTGTCGTTCGTGTCCGAGAAAGCGGCCTGCGCTTTCGTAAAGCGGCGGTGCAAGATGGTGCCATAGAACTGCGTGGTGACGGCGATAATTGGCATGGGTAATAGTGCGATAAGGGTGAGCTTCCATGAAATCGTCAGTGCCATGGTGGCGATGACGAGGGTTCCAGACGTTAAGGAGTCGACTAAGGTGAGAATACCGTCCATGGCGGTGCTTTCTACGGCGGAGATGTCGTTGGTTGCATGCGCCATCAGGTCGCCAACCCGGTGTTCTTGGTAGAACTTCGGGGACATGCGCGTGAAGTGGTCGTACAGTTGCCGGCGCAGTAGAGTCGACAACTGGACGGCCGAGCCGAACAGGAGAATGCGCCAGAAGTACCGTAAGACATACATGGTGAACGCGATGATCCCGATGATGAGCAGCCACACTGCGAGTATGTGCGGTGTCAGGGATTTGTTGCGGATGTCGTTGACCAGGCGGCCGACAATTTGCGGCGGTACCAAGGACAAGAGCGTCACACAGACGAGCATGAGTATTCCGAAAATATAATGGCGTTTGCGTGTTTTGAAGAACCACATTAAATCGAGAAAGACGCGCATGATTTTGCCTCCTTTGACGCGCCGAGCACCCCTCATCATACAACAAGAATGGGGAGAAAACATCCGTCTCTTCTCTGTTTTATTTGTAACAAAATATAAATTGTGGAATAGCGCGAGAAGGGCTTGTCCGACTGGGGTCACTTCGCTGTCGACTGACTCACTGAACGATTCAGCGAATCAGCCACAGCCAAATTAAGTTAGATGGAAGAAAAATGGAGTTGGCAATGACGCCTCTCTTGTTTTTGGACCGGCCATCCCGCGTGATGACAATCGCATATCCCGTGAGAAACCCGGCTGTAACAAGTAGGCGCAGCCAGTCGTTGCGGCTCATGCGCTGTCCCTCCCCGCGGCTCCCTGCAGAGAAGTTGTCTGGGTCAATCATAGTAAATGCAGCGCGGCACGTCGCTGACCTACCCAGGTGACCTAGAGAGGGACCGGAACGAGAGAGAAGGCGAGCCCGGAATCATCGGTTGTCATCAATCGCGGGATGTGTCGACCGTCAATTAGTTCGACATTTGGAAGGACTGGAGGATGGATTGTGCGAGAGAGCTTTCCGAAGACGGCAACACAACATCGACGTACGCATAGCCGGACGCATTGTTGGAGGTGGTCAGTTCTCCCCATCCTTCATTGCTCGACCCGCTCGGAGTAAACGTATAGTGAACTGTGTTTCCGCTGGCGCTGGTTGAAGTGACGGTAGCTCCCGTAACCGGAATGACCTGCTGCGGATTGGGTTGGCCGTTAGACCCCATATAGCAACCCACGCAACCCGAGGTAGCGACCACAATTTGTGAGGTTGGGTCGGATGCGTCCGTGACAGTCCAACCAGTTGTATCTCCGTGGCCGTTCCCTTTCATCGGTTTGCTGACCCAGCCCTTGGGTATGTCAACTGTGATGCCATATTTGGCACCTTCCTGAAAAGGCGTCAGTGAATTCGACTGGCTACTGTTCGCCGCAGAATTGTTTGCGGGTGCTGTCGAATTGGATGTGCTGTTGGAAGAGGGGCTCTGCGCTCCGCTGCTTGGAACGACCGGGCCACCACCGCCGGAGCCGCTCCCAGGCGTGCCGCAGGCAGTCGCCATCAGACTGGCCAGCGTGAGCGTTACAGCGAGGGTCCTCTTTTTCATGTTTTCAGCTCCTCTATACATTTGACTCTATCATACACGTTCCGTCAAAAAACTTGCTAGACAAGATAGGCGAATTTCTGCGTTTCCACACCGCCGATGTGATTTCTTGTCTATAATCAGTAGAGGAAACACGGTCTAAGTCTCGCGCTTGGTGCGCATCTCAGAACAACAGGAGGAGTCTTCGTGAAAGCAGATGGGAACAGCGTAACTCTGCCAAAATCGTCCGGCAGATGGCTGAATGACTGGCTCAATCAAGGTTATAGGGAGCCTGTCATTCTCGGTGTTCTGGCTTTGGCTATTGGCATTATTGGTGGACTAGGGGCGATTCTCTTTCGCGACATGATTCGTTGGTTCTTTCTCCTCTTTCACTTAGGCGGAGTGGTTCACAGCCCTCTCCGAGCCATCATCCCCGCCGTCGGACTGATGCTTGTCGGAGTCATTACGCACTTTTTTGCCAAGGAAGTGAAAGGTCACGGAGTACCGCAAATTTTAGAATCGCTCGCACTCCGAGGTGGGCGGATACGTCCGCGCGTGGCTTTTTTTGGGATTTTGGCGCCAGCCATTACGATTGGCGCTGGCGGATCCGTTGGCCGCGAGGGCCCCATCGCATTGATTGGCGGCGCGTTCGGCTCAGTGCTCGGCCAGGCTCTGAAACTTTCCGACAAGTACATTTCTCTTCTGCTCGCCTGCGGTGCAGCAGCAGGCATTGCCGCAACTTTTAACGCGCCGATAGCGGGTGGATTCTTTGGCCTAGAGGTGATTCTTGGAAGCTATGCACTAGGGGCTATTATGCCTGTATTTCTGTCTGCTGTCACGGGCGCTACGATTTTTGACGCCATTATGGGGAACCGTCCGGTGTTGCAAACGGCAAACTTCCATGTCATTCACCCGATTGCTCTGTTGTTCATGATTGTTCTTGGTCTGATTGCAGGCGCTCTCGGTCTTGCTTATTCGAAGGGTCTGACTTGGTCCGAAGACGTACTCGCCAAATGGAAGTCTCCATTTTGGGTAAAAAATCTCGCCGGCGGAGTGACCGTCGGACTCATCGGTCTGTTTGCACCACAAGTTCTTGGCGTGGGATACGCTTCCATTCGCCTCGCTTTGGCGGGAGAATTGGCCGTAGGTACCTTGCTGGTGTTGCTCTTATTCAAATACATAGCCACCTTGACTACGGTCGGGTCGGGAGGTTCCGGTGGCGTATTTGCCCCCTCCTTGTTTCTCGGAGCGATGCTTGGAGCCGTCTATGGCGATGCGCTTCGGCTTATCGTACCGGGACTCATTCCACACCCTGAAATTTACGCAATTGCCGGCATGGGAGCCATTTTCGCGGCATCCGCCCAAGCGCCGTTTGTCGCCATTACGATTCTTTTGGAAGTGACCGGGGACTATCAGCTCACGCCCGTCGTGATTGCGGCCTGTGTTACGGCGTACGTCGTGCACGGCATTCTCAGTCGTGACTCCATGTACACCGTTAAACTCGCGCGGCGCGGTATTCGTATTTTGCGCGGCAATGAGGTCCGGCCCACGGAGCAGATTTCCGTGGAGCAGGCGATGGAGTCCGTCAAGTTGCGCATCTTTTCGACAGACACGCTGGAGCATGCGTACCGGACGCTGACGGTCTCGCGCGATCACGCTGCGGTCATGCTCGGGCCAAACCGGGAATTGCTCGGTGTGGTGACGCTGGAGAACCTGCGCCCGCTGATGGAACACACCGGGACGTCCAAAAAGGTGGGCGAGTTGGTGACTCCTATGAGTGCGTTTATTCGCCGTCATCGTTCGCTCGAAGAGGCGATGCGCATGTTCACATTGCATGATGTGACGATGTTACCTGTACTGTCTGAAGAAAGTGATGAGGTTGTAGGGATTTTGACTGAGCGAGATGTCATTCGGGCCTACAATGCGTTTACGATTTACTCTACGGAATCCAATGCAAAAATTCATCAGTTGCAGGAGATGAATCGGAATTCGGGTCAGTTTGTGACGCTGCATTTGTCGAAAGATAGTCCGGTGGTAGGCAGGGCTCTGTCGAAAATTCGATTGCCTGCGGAAGCCGTGATTGTGTCTATCGAGCGGCGCGGGAAAGTGCTTGTTCCGCATGGGAAAACGGTCTTTCAAGAGGAAGATGATATTCTGCTCTTCGTCTCGCCCATCACGAAGGTGGATGAGATTTTGACGGATTTGCGCGGGACAACATCCTGAGCTAAAACGATGAACTGTCGGTGCCAAGAGTCCGATTGCAAATAAAAGGCGTAGCTGCAACAGTTTCTGCAGCTGCGCCTTTTAGCGGGCGGTTATGGTATGCGCTACGCATTCAAATCGTCAGGAGTCCCTGTGGTCTGGTGTAGGGACTGCTTATTTCTTTGCGTGTTTACTCAGGCTGCTTTCTTCTCAGCTGATTTCTTGTGCTGCAGAGACTCGAGATGGATGAGTCTGTGGAGTCTCTTCCTCTGGGTAAGGAAATAATTCGCTGATACGAACGGACCGGCCATGTTCGTTTTTGAAGACGATGTGTTCGCGCCGCAATTGTTTCGGGCTGTCCAGCCCGCACGCTGCAGAAAGGGCGTAGAGGCCCTGCCGGAGAGCGATGACGTAATTCATGACGCGCCACTGCTTTTCTTCTGGCACCAAGGCTTCCATGTACTTCGGGTCCGTCGTGGTAATTCCGGTCGGACACTTGCCAGTGTGGCATTGGAGCGCCATGATACAGCCATTGGCCATCATGAATCCGCGCGCAGAATTGACGCAGTCGGCGCCGAGAGCCAAGGCAATGGCCACCTTGTCTGGCGTGATGAGTTTCCCCGAGGCGAAAACGCGAAACTTGTCCCGGCATCCGTAACGTCGAGCGACATTGTCGAATGTCAGGAGCGCCGGAAACAGAGGAAGACCCATGGTGTCCGCCATGCTTTTAAAGGTTGCACCTGAACCGCCTTCGCCACCGTCGACGGTTATGAAGTCGGGGTAGATGTCGAGTTTCTTCATCGCTTCAAAGAATTCTTCCAAGCGATGCTCATCTCCGACGACAATCTTGATGCCAACTGGCTTGCCGCCTTCCTCTTGCAATTTCGCGATAAATTTCAAGGCGTCTTCCGGTCCGCGCAAGTCTGGAAAGCGATTCGGCGACTCGACCGTCTTGCCCACCGGCACTTTGCGAATAGCCGCGATTTTGGCGTTGACCTTGGCACCTTCCAAATGTCCACCACGTATTTTGGCGCCTTGAGCAAACTTCAGTTCAAATGCTTTGACGTTGTCTTTTGCGGCGTGGGCGCGGAACTCTTCGAATGAGAACTTTCCATCGTCGCCGCGAAATCCGAACATGCCAGGGCCGATTTGTGCTACAACATCGACTCCGGAAGCTAAGTGCTCGGGGGCAATGCCGCCTTCGCCAGTGTTAATCCAGCTTCCGCCGGCCATTGCGGCTCCATGTCCGGTCGACAGGATGTAATGTTCGCCGACGGCGCCGTAGGACGTGGCGGAAGCGCCAAACATGCCCCGGAGTCGCCACGGATGGCGGCGCCGGTCGCCAACCACGACGGCGTCCTCTTCTGGATACAACCATTTTTCAGTCGGAGATTTCACAACGTGTTCCATGCGGGTAAATAGACCTTCTTTGACGATTTCATATTTCCGGCCGTCTACTTTTTCTGAGCGGTCTACTCGCAGTTCACTCGTGAGCAAGGGAAACATACTGTTCGAAATGTAAAATCCGGGTTTGTCATAATCTCTCTTAGACCCAAACGAAATAAGGTCTGTGCGGTACTTTGCTGCGAATACGAGTCCGACATAGTCTGCTCTGGAGAATGGTTTGCCTGTGTTGTCGCCGTCAAACCAGTACTGTCGGAATTCCGGCCCCATCTTCTCGAGAAAATAACGCATCCAGCCGAGATAAGGGTGAGCGCGAATGACCGAATGCTGCGGTCTTCGTGAGAGGAAATATAGGTAGGCGAGGATTCCTACCGGCACACCGATGAAGAGAACCAAGATAACAATGAGAATTGCCAAAAGCATGACCAATCTCTCCTTCCAAATTCCGTAGTCTTACGAGAATGTGCCCAGTGCCGTTATAGCGCTGCGGCAGCGCCATCCGTGCAGGTTCCCTCGTAGCAAACCTCCGCTTGATTTGGAAATCGATTCGCAACCCTCATTGTAACAGATTGAGAACAGGACTGGTTTAGAAACTATGCCCAAGTCCTTTCCAGCGCAAAAAAAGACGCCCATCACAGGCGGTCGATGTCTTTCGAATGTGATTTGATTTAAGAAAAGTGAAGAAACATGTGGTGCCGAATCCATTCTCGCTCACAGTCTGGGCAGAGCGCTACGAAGCCTTGGCTGGATGCGTCAGCCTCTTTACAGGATTCGCACAGCGCCGGGGACTCTTCGACGGGTTCATGCTCGACGACGGATTGTGTATTCATCCAATACCAAGCCTCCTTTGACTTATTATAAGACAATTCAAACAGAATGATCAACTGTTTTAGAACAGAATTTAAAGCTTCTCTCTGTGTGTGCAGAAAGGGCAAACTTGGTGTCATCCATGCGCCGACGGTTTACGTTGCCCGAAGATATCGCCATTTATGACGAATGGGGCGGTTTATGGACCGAAGCGACTAATAGTCCATCCACAAAAGGCAGGGTGAGAACGTCGAGACGTGGGTCTGTAGAAATTTGTTCAAGAAAGCGTCGCATGGCCACTGGGGTGGGCGATACGTTGGTCTCATCCAGTGTTCGGCCATGGCTTAGAATGTTGTCTGCGATGAGGATACTACCCTCGTGGCAGAGCGGGAGTAGCAGTTCGAGGTACAGCGGATAGCGCACTTTGTCTGCATCGAGAAACAGGATGTCGAAGGTTTCCTGGTGCTCTCGCAACGTGATCAAACTGTCGGCGGCGTCTCCAAGCATCAGTTGAATTTGCGCGAAAACGCCTAAGCTACGCCAATTGGCTTGTGCAAGAGACGCGAACTCCGGGTTCTTTTCCAGTGCCGTCACGCGTCCATCGGGACCCATGCCGCGCGCTAAGCAGTACGAACCAAACCCGGCCAACGCGCCGACTTCCAGTGCTGTCTTGGCTTTCTGCAAGGCGCACAGAAAGGACAGGAAGTCACCCCATTCTGGAGCTACGGAGATAGTGGGCCAGCCTCGCTCTGTCAGACTGCTCTGCACCTTGCGATAGACTTCCAGAGTGTCTGGAAACGACTCGTTTCGATTCGAATGGAGGAACATGGTTTGAAACTCCTCTCGTAAAGTGTTACCTATATACATAGGCACTAGGATGATGAGTTCGTGAGACGGATGAGTGGTCCGGATTCGGATTCAAGCGAATTTCAATGTCTTTTCGTTTTACTAATGAGCAGAGGTGTGTGACCAGTGAGGCAATCCAAGCATGCCCGCAAAACGCGACCTGCGCCAGAGACCAATCAACCTCGTCGGAGTCCTGTCAGGCGGCTGATACGAGGACTTGCCCTAGGTGTGGGAGCTGTCGCTTATCTGTACGCTTCCACGTCTTTACTTTTGTTTCACGGTCCCTATACTGCGCTGAAAAGTTTTTTTATTCAATCTCTCGATACTACGATGCACGGATATCTGTTGAAACCCCTGTCTCTGTGGACGCTGTCGCAACAAGAAATCGACAAATACAAGCCAGAGCAGACCATCAGCGGACCTGCCGTCATGCCTAAAGTCAAAGACTATAGTAAACTGGATAGCACGAAAATAACCTTCAAGGTGATTCATGAGCCGACGTTTACCGCGCATGTCATGTTTGTTGCCAATCCCAATCGAGTGAAAGTGGCTGTCACAAAGTATCTCGATGTGCGCGGGCAGACCGTCAGTGAATTCGTGCGCACGACGGGTGCAATTGCTGGTATTAATGGTGGTGCTTTTGAGGATGCCAATCACTGGCGCGGTACTGGGGGCATACCCCTTGGTATCACGATGCATGATGGGAAGCTCATTCACAACGATCCGAGCCAGTGGTATCACTATCCGGAAATCGGGATTACAGCTAAAGGGCAACTAGTGGTTGGGGCGTACACGTTGGCTCAGTTAAAGAAATTGGATGTCAAGGAGTGTTTGTCGTTTGGGCCAGTCTTGATTCAAAACGGTGTGCCGGTTCATGGCATCAATACGTGGGGCTACGCTCCGCGCACTGCGATTGGCCAGGAGGCGAACGGAACCATGGTACTGGTTGTGACCGATGGCCGATTGGTCAATGGAGTAAACGACGTCGGCGCGTCCATCGCGGAACTTCGCCAGTTGATGGAGAAGCTCGGGTGCGTCAATGCGGCCAATCTGGATGGCGGATCGTCCACTACCATGGTGTATAAAGGGAAACTTTTGGATACTCCGACCGACGTACTCGGAGAGCGGGCAGTTGCCACTGCGGTGGTTGTCATGCCATAACGGGGACATGTCTTATTGAGGGTGATGGAAACGTTGAAGCGTAGGCTCGGTCCAAAGTTGCTCGTGTTTGTGTTAGTTGTCTCGGTGCTTCAGGTGGTCGCATTTCACCACTACAATGCGGTCCTTGGCTCGGCAGACTCGCTGACCAAACTGGTGAGCTTGAAGCACAAGACAGCGACGGTTACGGATGAGCAAAAGGCGAAGCAGAGACTCGCTCGGATACAAAAAGACTATCCAATTGTCGACGTGTCGCCGAACGGGGTGTACGCTGCGTATGTCAACTCTGCCAACTTGGTTCGGGTGGTCAATCTGGACACGGGAGACGAGCTTTCTCACTATGCGGAGAGTGGTCAGGTCGTCTATGTATCCTGGATTCGAAACGACCAGTTGTTTGTGGGACTGCGCCCTGTTCCAGGTGAACTGCAACTGACGACCTTGGTGGCGAACAGCGGTCAATCGCGGCTCATCCACACCTATCAAGCTCCAGCGAATGCCACGTTTTACAAGATAACCGACAGTTATTTAACGAATGACACCTATGTGTTGATTGCCAACAGTACCGCAAGTGCTGTTTATCATTGGGATACGGACGGTAACGAAAACCGAGTACACCTCGGCGGCGTATATGTCAAAAACGTCGCAGTTTCTCTAACGCACGACATTTTGTATTACGAGGCGTACTACAATGGAACATTCAATGTGAATGCTGAGGATAATGGAACGATTACGACCATTCAGCCTAATGGCGCCTTGATTGATGTGGTCAATGATACACTGTACTATGGAACGATTAACAGTCAAGGTTTGGTGACGGCGGTGTACCGCTACGATGCGAGCACCCAAGCTCGAAAGTTGATGGTCACTTTGGCTGTGCCTACACTGGCAGAAAAAATCTCTGTAACGCCGACGGGAAAGGTAGTTGTCCATCGCAACTTGCCACAAAACCTCGTTCCGCCGAGCGCGTTTTCAACAACGTACTCCTCCTCGTCCAGTTCGTGATGCATGAGGATATATAGTCGCGATGGGCGAATTTGAAGGAGGGGTCCTTCGTGACCTTGGAGCGTGTGGTGTTGAGACATGGACTGACCAAATCATTGAAGCGATATATGATGTTTCTGTTGGTTGGATTGATGAATGCGGCGGTTGACCTCATTGTCTTCAATCTTTTCCTTTTGATTGGTCCAACCCACGCGGTCTGGGCGCTGTCGCTCTATAATACGATGGCGGTTGTCGCGGCCATCGCCAACAGCTATTACTGGAACAAGCGATGGACTTTTGCTAGTCAGGCGACTGGCTCGATGCGAGAGCGCGGCTGGTTTATCGCGCAAGCCGGAGTGAATTTAGTGCTCAATGACCTGATTGTCGTTTGGGTCTCTAGGTATCTTGTCTTTTCCAAATCGGTGCCACTCTTGGCTTCTGGCAATGCGGCGAAGGTCATTGCAATGATTGCCTCCTCGGGATTATCGTATCTGTTCATGCATTATCTTGTCTTTCGCCCGAAAAGGTCTCATAAAGGTGGGGGTAGGTCGTAAAGATGGAATTGCTCTTGGCAACGAAAAATCCAGCAAAAGTGACTTATTTGACACGATTGATGGGCGAATTTGGTATTCGTGCGGTTTCATTAGCGGAATTGGATGTTGACGCGGTTGAGGTGGAAGAGTCCGGAGCTACAGTCGAGGAAAATGCATATTTGAAGGCAAGCGAGTACCAATGGTTGACTGGAAAGGCGACACTGGCCGACGATACGGGGCTGTTCATTGAGGCGTTGGACGGCTTTCCTGGAGTGCAGGCTCGGCGCTTTCATGGAGAACTGTCAGACGATGTTTCAGACGAAGAGTGGCTCGCGCACTTTTTGGAGCGCACCAAGCACATTCCGGATGAGCAGCGGATTGCAACGTTTGTAACTGGTTGGTGCGTGGTGAACGAAGAAGGATGCCCGTTTTATCACCAAGTGAGACGGAGCTTCACCTTTGCAAGACAGCCCATTCGACAAGGTCTGTCGGGATGGCCGTTGCAATCGGTTGTGTTGGAAACCGCTGCAGACTCTTACGAATCTATCTCGGTCCCGGAGATGAAGTTGTTTCTGGAGGAGACGGATTGGTTTGAAATGAAAGCGCGCACCAAGTCGAGAGAGCCCCGTTCCTAAGCGGAACAGGGCCCTTCTTTTCTCGACGCTACGGCGCTACATGTTGGCGGCTTTGATTGTTCGGCGGCCTCTAGCTCCGTGTGCGCGTTGCATCGGTGCACACCGCCCTCTACCCGCTGTGGATGCCTAGCGGTGAGCCTCTGCGGAGGGTTTCCTGCGCGAGTCTTCAAGCCATGCCAGCGTCTCACGAAGTCCGTCCCGCAAAGGGGTGGTCGGTTTCCAATCGAGAAGCTCTGCCGCTTTGCGACAGTCGAGCGCGCTCCGCTGTACGTCCCCCACACGCTCGGGGCGCCGGATGAGTGGTAGCTCTCTGCCGATGAGTTGCGCTAGCTCTTCATAGACGGTCTCAGTGTCGACTTCAATACCCGTACCGATGTTTAGCACCGCTTGATTAGCTTTCGTAAGCGCTGCGACATTAGCGGCACATACGTCTTTTACATACACATAGTCGCGCGTAGTGCCGCGCGGCTGATTAGCATAGGCAAATAAGGTACACGGTTGGTTGGATAAAAGATTGTTCATAAAGATGGGGACCACGCCGCATTCCCCATCCGCAATCTGGCGAGGGCCATAGACGTTGGCATAGCGCAAGACGGTGTACTCCAAACCATGCGTTACGGAATAGAAGTGCAGATATTGCTCCCCGAGATATTTATGAATGGCGTACGGGGAAATCATTTTAGGAATGTACGACTCGTCTGTCGGAATGACAGGGGCGTCTCCGGCCAAGGCACCTCCAGACGAGATGTAGATGATTTTCCGAACGTTGTGCTGAACGGCAGCTTCGAGCACGTTCAAGAGCCCGAGAGCATTAATACGCGCGTCCAACATGGGATTTTCGACGGACATCGGAACTGATTTCTGAGCGGCATGATGATTGATGACATCTGGCTGTTCGAGTTTTAGCAGATTCCCAAAGTCAGGTGATTCAATGCTGATAGGATACAGTCGCACATCGCTTGGCAGACAAGCAGCACTGTCACTCGACAGATTGTCTGCCACCACAACTTCGTGGCCCGCAGATAAATACGCTTCTGCCACGTTCGATCCGATAAAGCCACTACCACCAGTGATGAGTATCTTCAAAAGTTGCGGTCTCCTCTCGCTCTTATTATCCTATCCAGGCGCGCCACAGACCTGTGGTGTGACCAGCGGGGAAGGCGATGTAGAGCATGATGAAGACGGTCAAACCAGTAGCTGCGGTCACAAACCAAATACTCACAGTCCACGGTCCCACTTTCTTGTGGCGAGCAAACCGCTGTTTAAACGCGTAGACCAGTGTGACAATGCCGAAGATAGCCGCAACGGTCGCTAGAATGGAATGCGTTTGTAAAAATCCATAATAAAAGGGCGCTACCGATTTCGGTCCACCAAAGGTGGAATCTCCGATGAAAATGGTTTTCGCGACATACGTGATGAAGAATAGCGCGGCAAACGTCACGCCAGTCAACATCAATCGCCGATGCGTTTCGCGGTGCCCCTTGCGGATATGGTACCAGCCGAAACCCATGACGATCGCGCTGATAAGAATACACGCTTCATTGAAGTAGGCCAAGACATCTCCCACGATAATGTGCCACCTTTCCGGATGCAGCCATCGTTCGCTGTCCTACCGCGAATTGTATCAGACAACGCAACATCGACAAACTATGAAAAGATGTTTTTGTGCAATATCCCATGGATTCGAGCAAAACTGTTCAAGAATGTTCAACCCTCCATAGGCAAGCGGTAACGAGTGATTGCCCGTCACGTTCCGCTTTGTTATGACACGAACTTGACAGATGGGCGATAGAGGTTCGTGGAAAGATATTTGGCCTTCATTTTTTTTGATGTTCACGACATGATCCTGCGGCAAAACGGTCGCCCTGATATGCTGAATCATGCGTCCCACCAGCCGGAATGCATCCCGCAGAATAAACCATTTCTCTACCCGTTTGATTTCGCGCACCGGCACCTTCTTGTGCTTCATGACGGAGGTCAATTGATTTGACTCTTGCGCAAACGCGAGTTCCACCTGTTTTCGGAATTTCATTATCTGCTCTTGTAGCATGCTGTCCTGAGGCACTGGTCCGTGGAAGAGGGGATTTTCCTTGAAAGAATAGCCAAACTGTTTATCGCAAAGACCTTGCAGGGGACAGGCAGCGCACAACACAGGGTCACCGCGAAACCAGGCGGTATGGGTATCTCTATCAAATCCATCGAACACGAGAGCATGTCCCTGCTCGCATCCCGGTTTTCCTTTGGGGGAGCAGTGTTCGGGAATGACGGTGTTTTTCTTGATGCCCGTCACCACCGCCACATCGTGACTGAGCAACGCTTCCTTCTGGTCTTTCGCGTCTAAGTAACCCAAGTCGGCCACTACATAGTCGACCTTCAGACCCTCGATCTTCTTCATCATGTCAATCAACGGCAGCATGACTTTGACGTCTGTTGTATCGTTTGGCAGAAGGATCGAGAACAGGACGATCGGCCCTTTCGGGCTCGGGCAGACGATCGAATGCTTGCGATACCCGATGAAGAACTTATTCTGATTGGCCTTCGTCCGTTGCACACCACAGGTGGCGTCCGGGTCGGTATACGTCTTTTCGCAGTCACACCGGCTTCGATCCGGGCAGTCACAGCGTTTATGTTTATACCCATTGACATTGGCCCAAACCGGCCTGGAATCAATACCGGTGAGCATCGGTTGCAGGAAGTCCTTCAGTTTCAGGGCTTGAGCGATGAGGTCAAATAGAATTGCATAGAAAAGCTCCGCGCTGACTTTGGTGCGAAAATGGCTGAGGCTGCTGTGAACAGGGACCTTCTCGATGCTCGGAACACCGATAAAATTCCGCCATGCTTGATTTTTCGGTTCCTTCAGCTGTCTTTCCAACTCTCGAAACGAGGAGATCTCCGGGCGGGTGAAGTACAGGTAGTGCATGCGAAAACAGGTTCTTGGATCCACAGGCGGACGCCCGCCATTTTTATAGAGTGGAGCGATCTTCTCAAGCACAATTGAATCGTCCACATGATCGATATAATCAATCAGTTCCGCGTCAAATCCCAGTGTGCTATAGTAGTGGTACGGAAGCAGTTCAAGCTGCAAATCCATAAAAATGCATCTCGCGTCTTTGGTTTAATGGTTGTAGTGGTACTTCCATTTTACCATTTTTCGCGGTCGTGCATTTTTGTTTTTCATGCGAATTTATGACCTTCTTGAACAGGCTCTAATATATAAAGTTAATCGATTTTGGTTATTGTCTCCACAAAATTTAAATCAAGACCTTCTGGAGCATATAGAATATAACTCAACTTTCGCAGCGTCAAAACAGACGAGATTGCTTGAATCTATTCCCTTTGTTAGCTTTGCAATATAGGTCTTGAAAAATGAAAAACACCCCTCCACGTGTTATAATTGGAATTGTCGAGATCCCAAATACGCGTAGAAAAGGTGTTTTTTATATGGTAACTCATAATGAACCCGTAAATCAATTGCCAACTGAGATTCGTCCCGCATTTCACGCACTGAATGTGCTTAAACATCTGCGTAAAGCCGGTATTTCAAAGAAGTTTGGGTTTACCTGCTCCTATTTGTTCCAGCTTGTCTTTGTTCTCATCTTCCACCATCGAAACTGGTTCCAACTCCTTGAGAGCACGAAGGCAGAATCATTTCCTGGCAAGGATGCCGTGTATCGTTTTCTTAACCATAGCGGGTTCGCTTGGCGACGATTTCTCCTATTTCTTAGCGCGGATGCTGTCAACAAAACGAGCACTTTGACATCCGACAAACGTATCCATGTACTCATTGTCGACGACTCCATGTATGAGCGGAACCGGAGTAAGTGCGTAGAACTGTTGGCTCGATGCAGAGACCACGCGAGAAACTGCTACTACAAAGGCTTTCGTATGTTGACGTTAGGCTGGTCGGATGGGAACACGTTCATTCCCGTGGATTTTTCTCTTCTCAGTTCTGCCAAGTCGCGGATTCAGGAAATCAACCCATCGATCGATAAGCGAACACACGGTTACAAGCGCAGAGTAGAAGCTCTGCTCCCAGCGCCAGAGGTTATCCCTGCGATGATTGAACGCGCTTTATCTGTGGGAATGAAAGCCTCCTATGTCTTGATGGACAGCTGGTTCACCTATGCCCCCTTGATTCAAGCGGTGCTCAACACAGGGATGGATGTCATCGGAATGGTCAAAGCAGACAATAAGCGCTACCTGCATGGAGGACGACGTCTCTCTTTGCAAGAACTGTATTACGCTGCTACACTGGTTCAAGTTCAAGTCATGAAGAAAGGCATTTTACGCTCCATACATGCCCAACTGAGTCCAGGCATCCCGGTCACGATGGTGTTTGTTCGACATCGAACCAACAAGAATGGTGAGCGTCAAACTCCGCACAGCGCGCCTAGCCAAGCTAGGCACAACTAACCGGTGAGAGTCCGGTCGAGGTAGGGACCAGACCGCCTCGTAGC
>NZ_JAMCCX010000010.1 GCF_024706985.1 Alicyclobacillus sp. SP_1
ATGGAAGCTTGAAGAGAATCGGGATCGACTAGAGAAAACCATGGACCAAAACAAGATTTCCATGTAGCGTTGTCCATGCGAATGGTTCCTTCTCGTGGATTTGGACAGTGCTACCTGTCCTCCATGATAAGGGACTTTTTAATTGTCGTGGGACACATATCACCGAATCCTATGAACATTATGGAAACATTAATGCAACGCTCGTGATTATATAGGTAAAAACCACGAACCTGTTAATCGGTTCGTGGTTTTGCATGGTGGAGGCGACGGGAGTCGAACCCGCGTCCGAAGACCTCGCTACATGAACTTCTACGGGTGTAGTGAAACCTTTAAATGTCCCCAGGATGCGCGGTTTCACACGCTCATCGAAGGGTGAGTTCGCTCAATTTCGCCAATGAGCCGCGAACGCTGGACACTGGCTAGCTCGCTAAGTTGACATCGCTAAGTCAGCACGAGCGACTCACGAAGCGATGGCCTGGGTGCGATTAGGCAGCCAGGGCGAGATTGCTGTTTGAGGTGAAACGGTTTTTAGCTTTGCCAGTTATTCTTAGGTCCGCGTTTTTAACGTGGCCTCGCGGCCCCACGACCCGCCGTGCATGCTCGAACTGTCCCCGTCGAATCCAAAACGCCCCCATGTGGATCGCGCTCGACGAGCGGCGTAATTACATCTTACGCCAGAAGCATGCGTTCTGCAATCGGAACTCAAAGGAGAAACTGGAACAGCGTGGCCCCATCGGGCCATCTAAGCAGTGTGCCGGTTCCGTGTCCATCTGTCCAACCTGTCGTCGCAAGAGGACGTCAGTTCCTCTGTCGCTCCCGCAACGCGCGAGCAATTTCGCGATTGGCGTCCCGTTGTTTGACGGATTCACGCTTGTCGTGAAGTTTCTTGCCCTTAGCGAGCCCCAGTTCCACCTTGGCAAATCCGTTTCGCAAGTAGAGGCGCGTGGGCACAAGGGTGTAGCCTCGCTCCCGAACCGCGCCCACCAGCTTGCGAATTTCCTCGCGGTGGAGAAGGCATTTGCGGGTCCGTAGCGGATCGTGATTGAACCGATTCGCCTGCTCATACGGCCCAATATGCATGTTGTGAATAAAGACCTCGCCGTTTTCCACGCGGGCGTATGCGTCCCGCAGATGGGCGGAGCCTTTGCGAACCGATTTTATTTCCGATCCGGTAAGGACCAACCCGGCCTCATACGTTTCCTCGATGAAGTAGTCGTGGTAGGCTTTGCGGTTTTGTGCGAGATATTTGTCTTCGGCTCGATGCGCCATACTGATTTCACCTCAACCGTGGCCGCACGTGCATGTGCATGCGGCCCTGCAACGTAAGCTCCACTCTAGCACAGCCACCCCGCTGCCACAAGTCACCCTCTGCTGCAGACTGCGGAGCCTCCGGTTCACCGGGGCCCCCTGGGTGCCCCCTTGCTACCTCCAGCCCCACGTCGCTTCCGTCCACCCCCACCGGCGCTGCTCCGGCCGCCCGCTGGGCCGCCGGATGGCTTGGTGCGGGTTCCCGTCGCTTTTCCTCTCCTCCTCCCGCCAGCGCCCGCTCCGCGCGGCGCGCTGGCGTCCGCCCACGCCGGTCCGGCGTATCCGCCGTACCGGCTACCTCCCTCCTCCTCATCCCCGCGCTCGCGCCGCTCACCTGCCTGCCGGCCGCGCGTGCCACCGACAAATCCTGCACGTTCCCGTTCCCTGCCTCGTGCTTCATACGCAGCCGCCCGCTCAGCGCGCTCCGTTTCAGCACGCGCGCGGTCGCGCCGAGACAAATCTTCGTCATAGACAATTTCCCCATTGGCGCGGCCACCCACGAACGTCGCTTCTCGGTAGTGCGACACCAGTTGAAAGTCAATCGTCAACGTCTCCTTGTTGGCAGAGGCAACTTCGACGCGGACCGGATCGCCCAAACGAAAGACGCGCCGAGTCCGCTCTCCCACAAGGGCCATCTGACGCTCATTCAGCGCGTAGTAGTCATCCGTCAAATAGGAAACGTGTATCAAGCCTTCTACGCCATTTTGCAGTTGGATGAACAAACCAAACTGAGTGACGCCGGAAATCAACCCGTCAAACTCCTCACCCACATGCGCCTGCATGTATTCGACCATCTTGAGTTGATCGCACTCGCGTTCAGCATCCTGTGCCACGCGCTCCCGCTCGCTCGACTGAAGAGCCGCTGCGGCGACCAGCGCGCGCAACTGCTCTTCTCGCGCTCCGGCAAGAGGGCCTTCGAGACTTTCGCGAATAATGCGGTGAATCATCAAGTCCGGGTAGCGGCGAATAGGCGATGTGAAGTGCGTGTAATGCTCCGCGGCTAGACCAAAGTGGCCGAGATTGTCTGGCGAATAGCGCGCTTGACGCATCGAGCGAAGCATCAGCGAGGAGAGCATACGCGCCTCACGCGTGCCTTGGATTTCATTCAACACGTCTTGTAAGGCGCGAGGGTGCACTTTGTTGCCAACACCTTTAAGCGCATATCCAAAGTTGTGAAGGAACAAATTGAGGTCGAGCATTTTTCCCATATCCGGGTCTTCATGAACGCGATACACGAACGGCGCTCCCAGCCAGTAAAAGTGCTCCGCGACGGTCTCATTCGCCACAAGCATAAATTCCTCGATGATTCGCTCCGCAATCGAACGCTGGCGCGTGGTGATGTCTGTCGGCCGTCCAATGTTGTCCACATTCACCTTAATTTCATCAAAATTGAAATCGACCGCTCCCCGACGCATGCGCCGGTCGCGCAAAATCAAAGCGACCCGCTCCATCCTCTGGAAGTCGGGAACCAAAGCGGCATAGCGTTCACGCACGCTCTCGTCTTCGTCGAGGAGAATGTTCCGTACATGCGTATACGTCATGCGCTCGGTTGTGCGGATGACACTGGGGGTAATCTCATGAGAGAGCACCGCGCCGCTTTCGTCGATTTCCATGATGCATGACAGCGTGAGCCTGTCCACCTGTGGATTGAGCGAACAGATGTTGTTCGATAAACGTTGCGGCAACATGGGGATGACCCTGTCTGTCAGGTAGACGCTGGTTCCGCGCCGATATGCCTCTTTGTCAATCACACTGCCTTCCCGCACGTAGTGCCCTACATCGGCAATGTGCACCCCGAGTTCAAAGTGCCCGTTGGCGAGTTCTTTGACATGCACCGCGTCATCCAAATCCTTGGCGTCTTCTCCATCGATGGTGACAATCGTCTCACCTCTCAAATCGCGCCGGCCGACCAAATCGTCGTCTGTGAGGTCGAGCGGTATTTGCTCTGCAGCGTGCAAAACGGCATCTGGAAATTGCTCTGGTAAATTGTACTTCCGCACGACGGTGAGAATGTCAATACCCGGCTCGTCCGGATGGCCGAGCACTTCCACAATATGCCCCTCGGGACCGCGCGTACCCGTCGGATAACTGGTGATTTCGACAACCACGACGTATCCGTCATGCGCATCAGCTGTGTGGCCCGACGGGACGAGAATGTCTTGTACCATGCGCTTATCGGCTGGCGTAACAAAACCGTAGTCGTGATGGCGAGTAAATCGTCCCACGAGCAAGTTGGCGCTGCGTTCGAGCACACGAATGATTTTTCCCTCACGGTGCTTCCCCGCCGATGCGCTCGCCCCCGCTCCTTGACCCGACGCAAACGGCGACCCACGCAAGTTCCCGTTGCCTTCTATGCGCGCCATCACCTTGTCCCCGCTCATCGCGCCGCCCATCTCACCAACCGGGATATAGACATCTGCTTCGCCATCGTCGGTCAGCACAAAACCATAACCGCGCGCTTTCATCTGCAGGCGCCCTACCACTAAGTTCATTTTGTCGGGTAACGCATATCGATCCGTTCTCGTTCGCACCACTTCGCCCGTGCTCTCTAATTCTGCGAGCAGTTTGACAAATGCTCGAAAGTCGTCACTGCCGACAATCTCGAAGGCGTCGGTCAGTTCGCGCACCGTAAGCGGTTTGTCCGCCTGTTTCTCCAAATAATCAAGCAGTTGTGTCCGCAATTCCTCTGATTCCGTCACAAAATCCCTCCAGAGAGTCCTTCCATGTCTCATGCTCAGTATGGCCTACCTGCAAAAAAAGAGCCACCAAAAAGGCAGCTCCAGTTTGCAAATTCGTCGTCATCCTGGCGACCAGACGCTGTTCCCACAATTCGCTCAGCCAACGCACGCATCTCAGTCAGCGAATGCTGGACGGTCAACGCACGCATCTCGGTCAATGCACAGGATGGGCACTTAAGTACGCCATGGCCAGTGTCAACAAAAAGAAGAGCACCGCAAGCACGACCGTCACCCGCGAAAGCAGCGGGTCCATACCTTTCGGCTTGCGCGAGCTCGACTGGTCCGAGCCACCCGTAATAACGCCGGACAACCCAGCGCTTCGCCCGGATTGAAGGAGAATGACGACAACGAGCAACACGCAGAGAACCACCAACACAATTTTTGCGGCTGCCAACATTTCTGTCACCTCCTGTCCGGGACACACCCGTTACATGGTTATTCCGAAAAATAGTCTAGCATACTTAACCTCTGCGGACAAACACGGATTTCCCAGCATAAGACCCTGCTGAACCAAGTTCTTCCTCGATGCGAAGCAGGCGGTTGTACTTCGCGACCCGGTCGGTGCGGCTCGGTGCTCCCGTCTTGATTTGCCCCGCATTCGTCGCAACCGCAATATCAGCGATGGTCGTGTCTTCCGTCTCACCGGATCGATGAGAGATAATCGACGTATAGCTGGCGCGCTTCGCCATGTCAATGCAGGCAAACGTCTCCGTCAAAGTGCCAATTTGATTGACCTTGACGAGAATGCTGTTGCCAACCGCCGTCTCAATGCCGCGTCTGAGGCGCTCGGTGTTCGTGACGAACAGGTCATCTCCGACCAATTGAACCTTGCTGCCAAGCGCCTTTGTCAAGTGCGCCCAGCCATCCCAATCGTCCTCAGCCAGTCCGTCTTCAATCGAAACAATCGGATAGCTCTGCAACAGTTTCTCATAATATCCAATCAGGTCACTGGCATCGCGAGTGACTCCTTCGCCTTTGAACTCGTACTTGCCACCAGCAAACAGCTCCGTCGACGCGACATCGATGGCAATCGACGCATCTTCCCCAGGGCGATAACCAGCCTTTTCGATGGCGCGAACAATCATCTTGATAGCATCTTCGTTGGTTTTCAGATTCGGAGCGAAGCCACCTTCGTCACCAACCGTGGTCGCCAGTCCCTCCGCACTGAGCACGCCTTTCAGGGCATGAAACACCTCGGCACCCATGCGCAGCGCTTCGCGAAACGTGGGCGCACCATGTGGGACGACCATGAACTCCTGAATGTCGACGGTGTTGTCGGCGTGCTTGCCACCATTCAAAATGTTCATCATCGGTGTGGGTAGCAGGTGCGCGTGAAATCCACCAAGATAGCGGTAGAGCGGCAATCCTGCTTCGTGCGCGGACGCCATAGCGATGGCCATGGACACGCCGAGAATGGCATTGGCACCGAGTTTGCCTTTGTTTGGGGTACCATCCAGTTCACAGAGCAGACGGTCGATGTCCACCAGATTGTCGGCATCTTCACCGACGAGCTCGGGGGTGATGATTTCGAGCACGTTGGCGACTGCGTGCATGACGCCTTTGCCACCATAGCGCGCTTTGTCCCCATCCCGCAGTTCGACGGCTTCATGGGCGCCTGTGGACGCCCCGGATGGCACGATAGCCCGCCCCATGGCACCACTCTCCAAAGCCACTTCGACCTCGACGGTGGGATTGCCACGCGAATCCAACACTTCTCGCGCATGAATATCGAATATCTCTGACATACTGTCATCCTCCTCAATGTATGGTTTCTTTAACGTATGGTTCCTTTAACGACTCATCGCCGCCGCAACCCCGTACAGCCATTTAACGAGCGGTTTGTTCGACAATTAGGGACTTCCCTTCCATCTCTGAGGGCTGCGCAATGCCGAGCAAGCTGAGCATCGTGGGCGCCAAATCCGCCAACACCCCGTGCTCCAGTACCAACCCGTGGCGCGTCACAATCAGCGGCACCGGATTGGTTGTATGAGTGGTGCACGGCCCGCCCGTCTGCGGGTCAATCATGATGTCTGCATTCCCGTGGTCGGCCGTGACCAACGCCACACCACCCCGCCGAAAAATGGCGTCTAACACGGTCTGCAGGCACTCATCGACCGCCTCAATGGCCCGGATGGCCGCTTGCAGGTCACCCGTATGGCCGACCATGTCCGGGTTGGCAAAGTTGAGAATCATCACGTCAATGTCGCCCGAATCGATGCGATCCGCTGCCCGTTTCGCCACCTCGTAAGCACTCATCTCGGGCTGGAGGTCGTACGTCGCCACTTTTGGCGACGGTACGAGGACTCGCTCTTCACCGGGAAACGGCGTCTCTTGTCCACCCGAGAAAAAGAACGTCACATGAGGGTACTTTTCCGTCTCCGCAATGCGCAACTGCGTAAGTCCTGCTGCCGATACGACCTCGCCAAACGTCTGGTGCAATTCACGCGGCGGATAGGCAATCTCGGACGCGATGGCGTCACTGTATTTCGTCAGCGACACAAAGAGCGGGAAGGGCGGGGAACTACCGCGATCGAACCCATCAAACTGCTTGTCCGTCAGTGCCGCCGACAATTGGATGGCGCGGTCTGGCCGGAAGTTGAAGAAGATGACGGAGTCCTCGTCTCTGACGGTGGCAAGCGGCTCAGACGACGCATTCACATGGACGAGTTGCGGCATGAATTCGTCCGTCACGCCAGCATCATATTGTGCTTGTACAGCAGACTTCAAGTCTTCTACAGCTGTCCCTTCGCCGTGCACGATGGCTTGGTAAGCGCGGCCCGTGCGGTCCCATCGCTTGTCGCGGTCCATCGCGAAGTACCGGCCTTGGACGGTCGCAACAACGGTGTTTCCAGCGATAGCGGCAGCCTCTTCGATGCGCTTCAAAAAGCCGAGCCCTGTGGTCGGCGGAGTGTCGCGCCCATCCAGGAAGACGTGCACCGCCACGCGCGGCACGTCGAGCAGTGCCGTCATTCGCAACAAGGCTTGCAGATGGTCGATGTGACTGTGTACGCCGCCATCGGACACGAGGCCGAGCAGATGCAGCGTACTTTTGTGACGAGTGGCGTGATTCATAGCCCGCTTGAGAACGGGGTTTTCAAACAGCGTACCGTTCTGAATGTCGAGCGCAATGCGGGTCAAGTCTTGGTAAAGAATTCGCCCGGCGCCAATGTTCGAATGTCCGACCTCAGAATTGCCAAACTGTCCCTCCGGTAAACCGACGGCTGGACCGCTCGCCTGCAAAGTGGTATGTGGGTAGGTGTTGTGAAGAGCATCGAAATTCGGCTTCTTGGCAAGCGCCACGGCGTTGCCGGTCACTTCACTTCGAAGCCCAAAGCCGTCGAGAATGATTAAGGCGACCGGACCACTACCTGAGGGAATGGTCTTGCGCACAAACTCACTCATGCACTGCACCCCCCCGCAGCTTCTGCCATGTCTGCAAAGGAGTTGGCTTCAAGACTAGCGCCGCCGACCAACGCGCCGTCGATATCTGCGTGCTCGAGGAACGACGCAATGTTCCCCGGTTTAACGCTACCACCGTAGAGAATGCGAAGATTCGCGGCAAATTCGGCCGAGCGGATTGTAGCAAGGTGAGTGCGGATGGCGCTCGCCACCTCGCCTGCATCGTTCACCGTTGCGGTCTTGCCAGAACCAATCGCCCACACGGGTTCATAAGCCACGACAAAATCGGCGATGTCGGCATCCGCTAACGCGTCAAAAACGGCATCCAATTGACTGAGGACGACCGCCAAGGTCTCGCCGCGCTCGCGCTCCGCTAAAGACTCTCCGACACAAACGACGGGCACCATGCCGTGGCGGAGTACAGCCGCCGCCTTTTTCGCGACCATCGCATTAGACTCGCCAAACAGCGATCTGCGTTCCGAATGTCCCACTAGGACAAAATGTGTCCCGAAATCCGCAAGCATTGGTGCGGAAATTTCTCCAGTAAATGCCCCTTCCGTTTCGTAATAGACATCTTGGGCACCTATCCGCACCTGGGCAGGTAACATCACGCGCAGTAGATGAAGGCTGGTAAACGGGGCACAGATGCCATAGTCTATCGCCATGCAAAGACGCGTGGACTGCTGACCAAGTTCTTGCGCAAAAGACCGCGCCTCTGCGAGCGTTTTGTACATTTTCCAGTTCCCTATTAACAAGGGACGCCGCTCTGTCAAAGCGTTCACACCCTTTCTGTTTCCATCTGTCTTGACGTCATCCCCACGACAAGCGGGATCTTCTAGTAGTAGCTGGAGAAGGTCTTGTCTGGACCTCTCTCAGTCTCGATTTTCTATGACCGCCACACCAGGCAACTCGTTCCCTTCCAAAAACTCAAGCGATGCTCCACCACCTGTTGACACGTGAGACATTTTTCCGGCAACTCCGGCACGTTCGACCGCTGCTACCGAATCGCCGCCGCCGACAATGGTCATGCCGTCCACCTCGGCCAGCGCCTTGGCTACCGCGACCGTTCCGACCGCAAACGCTGGCATTTCAAAAACACCCATGGGGCCATTCCAAAGTACCGTTTTCGCGTGGGCAATGACTCTGCAATACGCCTCTACCGACTGCGGGCCAATATCGAGCGCCATCTCATCTTCCTGAATGTCGGACACCTCGGCCACGCGATGGCTCGCATTGGCATCAAACTGCTTGGCCACCACGACATCGACCGGAAGGTGAATGGTTTTGCCGAGGTCCTGTGCTTCGCGCATCAACGCTTCTGCCGTGCCGTATGCATCGGTTTCAACGAGCGACTTGCCGAGCGCATGACCTTGAACCGCCAAAAATGTGTTCGCCATCCCACCGCCAATCAGAATGGCATCGACTTTAGGCAGCAAACTGTGCAGAACTTTCACTTTGTCGGAGACCTTGGCCCCGCCAATAATCGCTAAAAATGGCCGTTCAGGGTGTTCCAATGCATCGCCGAGCATGCGCACTTCGCGCTCCATCAACAAGCCTGCGACAGTTGGCAGAAAGCGCGCCACCCCCGCCGTCGATGCGTGAGCGCGATGCGCTGAACCAAACGCGTCGTGCACGAAAACATCCCCCAACAGGGCCATTTTCCGAGCTAGCGTGGCGTCGTTTTTTTCTTCGCCGGCATGAAATCGAACATTTTCCAAGAGCAGTATGTCGCCGTCGTGCATTTCTTGTACCGCTTGCTCCGCCACTTCTCCAACACAGTCCGAGACGAAGCGAACGGGCTTGCCGTCCAATAAGGACTGCAAGTAGTCAGCCACGGGTCTCAGACTGAATTCGTCTTTGTGCTCGCCCTTCGGGCGACCCAAGTGGCTCATCAAGACGACGCGCGCGCCGTGTTCTGTGAGGTACCGAAGGGTCGGGAGCGATGCTTTGACGCGCGTGCCATCGGTTATCGTCTGATGACCATCCATGGGCACGTTGAAATCGACGCGAACCAAGGCCCGCTTACCTTGCCAATTGACATCTTCGATGGACTTTTTGGCCAAATTGTCGCCTCCCAGCGCTGAGGTCATACGTGGATAGCCGCAACGTATTTTGCAGTCTTCTCCATTGTACCAAACAAGCGCACGGAGGCAACGCGCCGAGCCGCAGACTTACGGGCGCCGATTGTGGCTGGCCCCAGAAGTCGTCTGTACAGCCCGCTCCCAGGAACTACCCACGCCCATCTCTTCTCGATATTTGGCTACGGTTCGGCGGGCCACGACGATGCCCATACGCGCTAGTTCGCGGCAGAGCGCAGCATCGGACAGTGGTCGCGTCTTCGACTCCTCAGCAAACATTTCCCGCAAGCGCTCCCGAAGCGCATGAGCAGACACTTTCGCTGAGTCCTCATCGTCTCGAGTCGAGGACTGCTGCAGAACGGGCCAAGACTGCCGCTGCATCGAGGAGTGCGAACTCTGTTGAACATCGCGCGACAACAGCGCCTGAAAGGGCAAGACACCACGCGGCGTCAGCATCCACTTGTTTTGCAACGCCCGACAGACCGTTGATGCGTGCAATGAGAGCCGCTTGGCTAGTTCCTTGCCGGTAAGAGGGGCAAGTGGACTCTCTCCTAGAAGGTACTCACG
Organism: Alicyclobacillus sp. SP_1; assembly: GCF_024706985.1. Classification (GTDB taxonomy): domain Bacteria; phylum Bacillota; class Bacilli; order Alicyclobacillales; family Alicyclobacillaceae; genus Alicyclobacillus_I. The sequence continues at coordinate 10,091 of NZ_JAMCCX010000010.1, forward strand.
CTGCACACGTACCACTTCGCTCACCACTCGTAAAATGGTTTGCTGGCGGCTGTCGACCGCTCGCTGGACCATACGCGCCTGGCGATGGTGCAGTCGCCAAAATTGATGCGCATCCGCAGCCTGAGCAAAAGAGTCCGTCACTGGATTCTCCAAAAAACGGATGGTTGGGAACATCTCCTCATTCAAACGGACGTAAAGCCCCTCATCCCTCTCCTCGACGAGCACGTCTGGCACAACCGTGACGGCGCTTGTCGAGTGAAACAAACTTCCTGGCGTGGGATTCAGTTGACGTAGACATTGTATGGCGTTTTCAATACGCCACAGTGGTTCATCAAGTTCGGCGGCAATCCGTTCCTGCTCGTCGTCGGCCACGTGCTGCAAGTGCCGTCGGACAATTCGCTCGACCACCGAACGGATGTCTGTCGGGAGGAACTCGGCTTGAATCAACAGGCACTGTTCGAGCGACGTTGCCCCAATGCCAGGCGGGTCGCACCGCTGCACGAGCGCGATGGCCTCTTCGGCCACATCGGTGCTGACCGTCGCCAACGCCGCTATTCCGGCCACTGTCTCTACCAAATAACCCCGTTCGTCCAAACATCCAATGACCTGTTCGGCAGCCATCACCACGTCTTCTCGACGGCAAGCCATGCGCACTTGTGAAAGCAGGACATCCGCCATGGACGGCTCTGCCCGCAAAGAGTCCCATGGAGGTGTGTAAGCGCCTTCATAACGTCCCCTTAAACCTCTTGGCCCGGTAGCGGCATGAGCGACCATGAGCGGTGGCGGATCGACCAAAACCGTCACATTCTCCGCCAGGCTCTCCATCACGTGCGCGACCAGTTCCGTGGCGGAACACTGGAGAAAATGCAGAGACTGGTCCATTCGCGGAGAGAACGACCAGCGAAGTTCTTGGCGGGGTTCCAGCGTATACCTCGCTTCCATCTCGCACCCCTCCTCGCCGTCCGACCGTATTGAGCACTCTACTGTCTCTATCATACACAGGTACATGCTCGGAAATCCATCCCACATGTTTCCTTCAGCAAGAAGACAAGCTAGCTCGAATAGACTGGTTGTAACCCGTGGTGATGCTGCATGCACGTCACGCCAGTGGAGGTGTGGACAATGAACATCGGAATTGTCGGAACTGGTAACATGGGCGGCATGCTCGCGAAAGCTTTTGCGGAAGTTCCGGACCATCAGGTCTTCGTATACAACCGTCATCCGGAAAAGTCTCTTCATCTGGCACAGTCCTGTCCGTCCATCTCGGTCTTGCCTTCCGCAGAGGCGGTCGCGCAGAGTGCGGAAGTTCTCTTTCTCTGTACCCGCCACGACGACACCGTAGAGGTCATGGCAACACTATTGCCCCATCTGTCCGCGCATCAATGGGTCGGTACCACGTGTAGTTCCATTCCACTGCACGAGTGGAGTGACGAGTCCCCCGCGACATTTTTCAAATGCATTCCCAGCTTGACTCAGACGGTTCGCAGCGGATCGATACTCTTCACGATGGAACCAGACGCCCCCGCGTCTGAATCTTGTCGACTGGCGAACATACTTGGCGGCATTGGCATGCCCGTCCGCATTCGCGAGGACCAACTCCGCATCTACTCAGACCTGACGTCCTGCGGCCCGGCCTTTCTCAGCCAAGTGCTGCTTCGATGGGCGGAGGCGGCCGGCGATACGCGCCACATCACACCGAAAGTGGCGGAAGACATGCTCGTCCGCACGCTCATCGGCACCGCCCGCCTGCTCGAAGCGGGCATGAGTTTGGAAGACATTGTGGGGCACATTGCGGTACCTGGGGGAGTGACGGCGCGCGGACTGGAGAGTATTGGCGACGCGTCTCTCCAGCTCTTCCGACGCCTTCATGAGACAACCATGGCCCATCAACAGAAGGCGGCAACGCTGTCCGTGTCCGAACCTAACGCGTAACCTCTCCTCGGTCAGCGCCGACCATCGGATGCATCCACTGCGATAACAGGAGCTCATGGAAAAAGATTTGTACAAAAAAAGCGAAACGTGAGATTGTTTGTCGAAACCCTCCGGAAGAGGGTTTTTTTCCTTGTCAATACGCTTGAATATACCGATAATAAATCTGCAGCAAGATGAGCGGATGGAGTTTGAGCCAGTAAAAATCCAGCCTATTCCACGACAACAGCATGAAGCGGACAAAGAGGGCGCTTCAGAAGCGGTTCGTGGACACGTTCCGGCCAATACGCTTCACCATTTCGCGCAATCGTCCCAATTCACAACCGCTAAAGGTGGCCAACATCGTGAATACATCACCCATGTACCCGCAGCCCAACCGGTTTCCTGAATTACCGCTGTCGCAAGTCTTCCCGAGCAGAGAAGCCGAACTGGTACTGCGTGTGCCAAAATCGGAGTCAGAAACAAGTCCGTCGCTCTCGCCCAGCAGCATCAAGGTGAACGATTATCTGGTAGAGTCGTTCCGCAAAGTGATACATGCCATTCATCCCGCAACGTTCCCTGCGAACACCACGTTTTGTTGTGTTTCTGAGCAGGGTCTCGTACTCGACCTAGAGTCCGCCGCTCCTGAACAAAACCTTTTGAGTTCCAACGGGATTGAGCGTGGAGATAAGCTGATACGCCGAACGCTGGTGGACATTCTCCACAGCGAATCGAAAACCGCACTGTTCTCGAACACTGCACCTCCTTTCCTGCTTGCCGTTCACGACATCACTGCGAACGAGCCTACTCCGTTTCCACTCGGCTATCTCGTGGCCGTCGCTCCGCCCACGAGCGCCAAAGACCATCTCGCCTTGCTGACCAACTTACTCGCAACCAGCGTCGCACTGGGCATTCGCCGTCACTTGCCCGACTGCATCATGACCTCGTGGATTCCAAGCCTACTGTCGCATTTTCACATCCACGCCGTTCTCACCACGATGGACGGCACCATCCTCTTCGAGCATCATCCGGACCCCATCTCTGGACTCGCTTTGTCAGGGATGCGATCCCGCTCGTCCCGCACCAACATTGCTGAATCGATTTTCTCGGTGGAAGAGGACACCTTCCGGTTTGACCGACTCACGCTACCTGATTTGGAAAATGGAACTTCCATACAACTCAACCTGTTTGCGAAAATTAGCCCGGAAGACGAAGTGAATTTGCGGCTGCGGGATGTGGAGAAGCTGCGCACGTTGAACTCTCTGGCCGCAGGCATTGCCCATGACATCCGCAACCCTTTGACGACCGCGCGCGGCTTTTTGCAACTGTTCATGAAGCAAATTCAGTCGGACCGAGACATGCAATTTCTGCGCCTCATTATCGACGAACTCGACCGTATCCAGGGATTGCTCAGTCACTTCATGAGCATCGCCAAGCCGCCACTGCCGAAATACACGCGCACGAATATGGTGCAAGTGCTTCGCGAGGTTTGCGATTTTCTCGCTCCGGAAGCGACCTTGCGGGATGTAGAACTGAGCCTGGAAGTTCCCAGCGAGCCTCTGCCCGCTTATGCTGACCCAGCACAGATGAAACAAGTACTGCTGAACGTCGTGCAAAATGCGCTCCACGCGTGTCAAAACAAGGGGCGCGTTCACCTGTCCTTACACGCCACTTACTCAACCATCGTTCTGTCTGTCGTCGATAATGGCTGCGGTATTGCCGACATCAGCAAACTCTACCGCGGATTTTATACCACCAAGGAGACGGGAACGGGGCTTGGTGTGTTGGTCAGTCGGCGCATTGTCGAGGAGCATCGGGGCTGCCTCGACATCTCGTCCAAGCCCGGAATTGGCACAACCGTTCGAGTGGTCTTGCCACGCATGGCCGAAGACGCACCCGTGGGTGCAAAGACGAGCAGCGTCGCCGAATAAAAACGACTCCCCGCCCCGGGAAGTCGTTTTTATTCGGCACTCGCCTGTATCTTTCTCTTCCAACGACACCCGTGGGGTCAGATTCTGACCCCACAGTGCTGTGACCGTGAGTTTCTCCACAAATCCCGCGCAGTGCTTAGGCCTCGGCAGACACTCCAAGCAGTTCGGCCAATTCATCGACCAACGCGTCAAACATCTGCAGCGTGGCTTCGACTGGTTTTGGTGTGGACATATCCACTCCAGCCTTCTGTAACAGCGGAATGGGGTGGTCGGACCCGCCGCTCTTCAAGAAGGTCAAGTACGGTTGCAATGCCGCGTCCCCCTCTGCCAAAATGCGCTCGGACAGTGCCGTCGCAGCAGACAGCCCTGTTGCGTACTTGTAGACATAGAAGGCCCGATAAAAATGCGGAATGCGCGACCACTCCCAAGCAATTTTGTCATCCATCACGCAGACTGCACCAAAATACGCGTCAATGAGCTTACGGTAGGTGTCCGCTAGCCACTCGGGCGTCAGTGCTTCCCCCGCCTCAACGTGGGCGTGGGTCAGCTTTTCGAATTCGGCGAACATCGTCTGCCGAATGACCGTACCGCGTATTGTCTCCAAATGGTGATTGATGAGTGACGCGCGCACAGACTTGTCCTCGGTCGTCTGTAACAGATGCCGGAACAAGAGCGACTCATTGCTTGTGGACGCCACTTCAGCCACAAAGATGGTGTAATTGGCATAAACGTGCGGCTGCTCGCGGTGCGAGTAGTAGGAGTGCATCGCATGACCTAATTCGTGGGCCAAAGTGAACATGTGATTGAGGGAGTTGTTGTAATTCAGCAGAATGTATGGGTGAACTCCGTACGCCCCCCACGAATATGCGCCACTCGTTTTGCCGCGCGTCTCTTGAACGTCTACCCAACCTTCTTCCAGCAATCCGCGACGCGCGGCTTGTAGATAATCAGGGCCGAGCGGATGAAGCGCCTCGAGCACAGTGTCGACCGCTTTGCGATACGGAATCTTTTCATCGACTTCCGCAACGAGCGGCGTGTAGAGGTCGTAGAAGTGCAGTTCATCGACCTTCAAGACGCGCTTACGGAGTCGCAGGTATTTGTGCAACGCAGGCAGTGACGAGTGTACCGCGTCAATCAAATGATCATAGACCGAAATCGGCACGTCGTCCGGACTCAGTGCCGCTTCTCGCGCGGACGGATAGTTGCGGATTCTTGCATAGAAGCAGTCTTTTTTGACACTCGCCCCATACGTGGCCGCGAGCATATTCTGATGCTTTCCATAGGTCGAGTAAACCGCGTCAAATGCCTGCTTGCGCACCTCTCGATTGCGGCTTTCCAAAAATGTCATGTAGCGCCCATGCGTCACTTCTACTTTCTTACCCTCTTCATCGGTGATGGAGGGAAAGGTCAAATCGGCATCGTTAAACATGGAAAAAATATTTTGTGGCGCCGACGCAATCTCTTCCGTCTGGGCGAGAATGGACTCGGCGTCCGTCGAAAGCACGTGTGGCTTTTCTCGGAGGACTTCTTCTACCGCAAATTTATACAAACCTAGGGGTTCGAATTCGTGGAAAAATTGACGGATGGTCTCTGTCGGAATGGACAGAATCTCCGGCACCAAAAACGCACTCGCACTCTGCAACTGCACCATCAGCATCATCGCTTTGTCCGCGAGCGCCTGGAACTTGGCATTGCGATTGTCTTCATCCCGACGCATCCGCGCGTACGCAAACAGTCTTGACCCAATTTCATCCAACTCATCTTGAAGTTTTAATGCAGCATAGAACGACTCTGCAGAATTGCCCAAGGTGCCGGACATCGCCGCCAATTCCGCCAAGCGACCCGTCAACTGTGCCGCATCTTTCTGCCAATCTTCGTCGGACGCATAGAGGTCTTCGAGACGCCACTTGTCTTCTGCCGCAACGTCCTTTCGCTCGGGTAACTCATGAGTCGTCTCTGCGCTCGTCTCCGCCGACGTCAAGTGTTCCAACATCTGCTGACTTTTCATGGACATGAAGATACTCATTGTCTTAACTCCCCTTTCAAAAATGGAGAAACGCATGCGGCAATAACGCACCGACCGTCGTCTCTGCAATCTGTCCGCGCACATTCGTCAGGAAGACAGGAACGTCAGCACGGCAGAATTCCATGAGGACTTGACGGCAGGCGCCACACGGCGATACTGGCCCTTCCGTGTCAGCGGCCACAGCAACGGCTACAACATCCATTCCCGCCACACCATATTCCGAGATGGCGCGAAAAATGGCGGATCGCTCCGCACAATTCGTCAGTCCAAACGACGCATTCTCCACATTGCAGCCCGTCACCATCCGACCATCGCGCAACTGCAATGCGGCGCCTACCGGAAAATTTGAATATGGGACGTACGCGTGGTCGCGCGCGGCAAGTGCGGCCGCGATGACACTAGCACCTGGTGCGGCAGATTCGGGAGTGGCTGCGAGGCTTCGCCCCGCTTCTGTTTCTGCCTGCAGTTCTGCTGCATCCACACGGCCAACGACGATGGGAAGCGCCACCGTGGCGCTGTTCGCCCATGTGAACAACTGCTCCGCTTCAGGAACTGCAGCTGCTGCCGCTTCCGAGGTGGCCGCGTGAATTTCCACAAGGACCTCACCACGGCGCACAAAGTCACCCGTTTTCTTGCGGAACACCAAACCGCTCCGCAAGTCGATTCGGTCCTCTTTGGTCGCTCTTCCCGCGCCCAAACGCATCGCCAGCCTGCCTGTAGCTTCGGCGTGAATGCTGGCCACATAACCGTCCAGATGGGCCCTGACCAACTCGACGACTGGAGCGCGAGGCAAAATACTGGTATCTTCGGCGACGAGCGGTGAACCGCCTTGAGCTTTCACAAACTCAGCAAACTTAGCTAACGCGCGGCCACTCTGAACTGCCTCACGCATTTTCTCGCGCGCTTCTTCGAGCGAATCCGCCACCCCGGCCAAGACCGCCGTTTCGGCGCCAAGCGCCAAACACAGTTCTGTAAAGTCAGGTGGGCCGTCGCCGCGGAGTGTGTCAATCGCTTCTTTCACTTCCAAGGCATTTCCCACCGCATAGCCGATAGGCTCTTCCATGTGAGAGAGAATGGCCACGGTTTTGCGTCCTCGCAACTCACCGATGCGCACCATCCGACTCGCCAATTCGCGCGCTTCTGCCGCAGTTTTCATAAAAGCTCCATCGCCGACTTTCACGTCGAGCACAATCGCGTCCGCCCCACTGGCGAGCTTCTTGCTCATAATCGATGCGGCGATGAGCGGAATACTCGAGACCGTGCCCGTCACGTCCCGGAGCGCATAGAGCGACTTGTCTGCTGGAGCGAGTTCGCCCGTCTGACCGGCTACGGCCACGCCAATCTCCTTGACTTGACGCAAAAATTCGCTCGCCGACAAATTCGTTCGAAAGCCTGGAATAGACTCTAATTTATCCACGGTTCCGCCTGTGTGTCCGAGACCACGGCCAGACATCTTGGCCATAGTGACGCCGATGGAAGCCAACCATGGTGCCAAGGCAATCGTCGTCTTGTCCCCCACGCCCCCGGTGCTGTGTTTGTCGACCACAGGGCGCGGCACGCCAGGCAATTCGAGTACATCTCCAGAGTCGGCCATGGCCTGTGTCAAGGCCGACGTCTCTTCGTCATCCATCCCTTGAAAGACCACGGCCATACAGAAAGCGCTCATTTGATAGTCTGGAACTTCACCAGATATGTACCCTTGAATCAGTTGCGTCATTTCTTCATCCGTCAATTTTCCGCCTTGCCGTTTGCGCTCAATCCACTCCACCACGCGCATCTTACCGCCCCCTTTCGCGTGTCAAGCGGTCGTCTCATGTCAAGCGTACCACAGTCCACTTTCTGGTGCGAATTCGAAAATTATGTCGCTGGACACGTCCTAGAAAACCCGCCCATGTGCTACACTGAAACGCGGAATCATCCCCCAAGGATGTTCCCTAGTGTCCGGCCGAGAGGCCCTCACCGTACATCGTCGTCGTCCCCTTGCAAGCATGCACCACGAATTTCTGGAGTGACGGTTCCTTGAACGACCGAAAAACAACGTTTTTCTCCTTCATCTACCGAGGACTGTCTTCTGTCCTTGGATTTCTGAACGCGATTGTCGTTCGCCGCTTCTTGACAGTAGAAGATGTCGGTCAACTTCAATATAGCCAAGTTCTTCTCAACGGAGGCCAAAATTTTCTCGCTGGCTATACCAACTGGTACGGATATGCCATTCCCAAGCGGCCCACCGAGACCACCCGGATTGCACAAATGGGCAACCTCGTCGTCTTTGGGGCGTGTCTTTTGCTGTGGGCCATCGCCTTGCCCGTGACTTTAGTTCTCGTGCATCGCGCGGGACTGCCCGCTGCCTGGGCGTGGACGATGCTCAGCCTGCCGCTCGCCCTTCTTTTCAACTATGGCACCCGCGTGCTTAACGCCCTACACGACATTCGCTGGCTGAATCGGGCCAACATAGCACAGCCCTTGTCTTTTCTCGTATTTTATTTGTCTCTCTTTCTCATCCACTCTCCTAAATTGGAGCAGCGTCTGACCATCAGTTACATCCTTTGGACATCGTCTTGGATTCTCGCCGTGTTGATTGCCCTCGTGGCAGCGTATCGCCGCTTAAACACGCGCGCGCGTAAAGGAGAGAATGTGCTCCGTTGGCGCTTTTCCGCCGTCGACTGGCGCGGCACGTTTGCCTACGGAAGTTGGTCTTCCGTCTCCAACGTCGTCCACTATCTCAACTACCGTGTAGACTACTTTTACGTGGCTGCCGTGCTCGGACCCCGCACTATGTCTATTTATGGAACGGCAGTCGCCGTGGCCGAGGTCTTGAACACGCTGTCGCAATCGATTGTTTCCGTGGTCTTTGCGCGCATGACCGGGGCCAACCGAGAAGATGCCATTGCCGTCACGACCATGGCGTCACGCCAGACTATCATCACATCGACCTTAGCGGCCACGGGCATGGCTATCGTCTTCCCGTTTCTCTTCCCGCTGTTCGGACACCACGACGTCTATTTAGAAGCGGTCGTCCCATTCCTCATTCTCTTGCCAGGTCTCATCTTTAAAGCGGCCAGCAATATTTTGCTCCAGTATGCTACGAATTCACTCGGACAACCAAAGACGGCCATCTGGATGAACGGTCTGGCCGTCCTTCTCAATCTAGCCGTCTGTGTGGTCTTGGTTCAACACTTTGGCATGCGAGGGGCGGCGGCTGCCTCCACCATCGCATATATCCTCGGTTTTGCGATTTACTGTGTTTGGTTCGGCCGCGTCTCAAAATCGCCCGCACGAGCCCTTTGGCTTCTTCGGCGCAGTGATTTCGTGCCTTACTTCGACATCATGCGCCGCATCTTACATCGTAGGCGCCCTTAACGGACGAACGCGCTGATAAGCCGCCTTCATCTGCTCGCGTCACTATCGCACAACGCGAACGCACAAGGGGCTAGCGCGTTCGATCCCAGACTGCCTCAAAACGCCGCCTCAAAAGACAGGTCTCAATTCCAGGACCTCAGTCTCCTTGATGATGTTCTTTGCGCCCTGCTTCGCCAATGAAGGCGACGCCAAACCAAATCCAGACCATCAAGGTAATACAGGTCCAGAGGTTGACCCAAAAATTGAAATCCGTGGAGTCGTGGTCAAACCAAAAGAGCGGAAATACATAGAAGGGATTCGACGGATCCACATTAAATTGAGCTCTCGCCGAAAACAAGTAAACCAAATAGATAAGACAAAACCCCGAGAAAAACAGAGCGGACCGCGCGTGCCGACTCATCTCTACGACTCACCTCGCTCGATGTGTATGTACATCTTGTTTGCTCATGACTATCTTACAATCATTCGAGTCACTAAACAAATAGGTCGCGACTGCCCTCTTCGTTCAAGTTTTGGCAGCCTAAAAGGAGGAATTTTCAGCCCAATGTGGAATTCGTGGAGGAGGCATCCGGACATCATGAGTTGATGACGCGATGTGACCAATTCCCCCAGTCAACGAGATTGCCTCGTGGTTTTATGGCGGCAAATGTGACATTTCGTCATTTATAGAGCAAGAGAACACATCGGCAGTTTTCGTCCGCCTTCACCACCCCATTCTTATGCGCGAGTAGAGGTGACTTCATGCCCCGGCACATGGCTGGAAAAATCGTCAACACTGCCTGCGCTCTTCTCTGCGGCACAGGCATCACGTACGCATCTCTACACGGACTGCCTGGCATTCCACCACTTGGACCGAGTCTCTCCCCAGCCACTGGTGTCTGGACGCTCACCCAGACGCAGTCTCTGCTGCCCCACACCGAGACGCTCAAGATACCTGGACTAGAACGCACCGCCTCTGTTCATTTTGGTCCTCATGGTACCGCTTACATTCACGCTACCGATGACCGCGACTTGTTTTTCGCCATGGGATACACTCAGGCTACCTTTCGCCTGTTTCAGATGGACCTCGAGCGGCGCCAAGGCGAAGGCTTATTGTCCCAGATTGTAGGCAAGGAGGCGCTATCCTCCGACGAGTTTGAAGATGAACTCGGGCTGACGCGCACTGCGACGAAAGAGTGGCTCGCAATGAAAGCAGACCACCAGGCTCGCGCCGTACTTGAGGCTTTCAGCGCCGGAGTCAATGCGCGCATTGCCCATGATGAGGCGACTCACCACCTTCCGCTCATGTTCAAGTTGCTTCATTACAAGCCCGCCACCTGGACTCCCATTGACACACTGGTGATTCAGGGCATCATGACGCAGACGTTGGATTATACAGACACTCCGGCCCAATACGCGATTCTCGCACACAGTCTAGGGTATGCCCGAACCATGGAGTTTTTCCCTATTCTCCCAAAAGATAAGCAAAGTCCGTACGATCCCGGTCCATACGCAAAACCAACCGTCAGCGCGGTGCGGGCTGGTGCGAGCTCGCGCGTCAATGCAAGTGAATACCAGGCGATGCTCTCGTTCGCTCACCAAATGGCGCAAGTGCAGGGCATTTTACACACCTATTCGGACAGCAACAACTGGGCAGTCTCTGGTTCTCGCACGGCATCTGGAAGCGCTTTGATGGCGGGAGACCCGCACTTAAACCAAACCCTCCCGTCGATTTGGTACCAAGTGGACGCCTCTGCACCGGGATATCACTTCAGTGGCGTTGCCGTTCCTGGGCTCCCCGTCATCCTCATCGGGCACAATCGTCATATCAGTTGGAGTTTGACGGATGTGCAGAATCAGTCGACGCTTCTGTACAAGGAAGAGACGAGCCGTGCCCATCCGGGCGACTACTTCTATAAAGGGGCTTGGCGCCCCTTTCAACGAATTGTCTATGACATCCCTGTCAAAGGCGGAAAGACCGTACACTTACCCGTATCGATTGCCGCACAAGGCCCGGTCATGACTCAACACGGCCAGGCGCTTGCTGTCGACTGGATGGGAAACATCCCATCCCCCGACTTGTCCGTCATGTTGCACATCTTACAAGCGCATAATTTTGCAGAATTTCGCAGCGCACTGTCCAAGTGGTATGCTCCAACGCAAAACTTCGTCTATGCAGACCGTAAAGGAAATATCGGCATGATATCCGCTGGATATTATCCCCTCGTTGCAGGCGGCAAACCGTGGCTGCCCTTGTCGGGTACCGGCCCAGACAACGTGGTCGGAAGCATTCCCTACAGCGCCATCCCGCAGGTGTACGACCCTCCTAGCGGCTATGTGTTTTCGGCGAATCAGCGGGAGGTGGGTGATAACTATCCGTACTACATCGGAACGACCTACGATTTCTTTGCGAATGGATACCGGGCGGACGAGATTGCCCACGTGCTCGGAGCGAGTCACCATCTCACGGTCGCCGATATGGAACGTCTGCAGACGACCGTCCGCGACTACCTCGCAACGAAAATCGTCCCGGTCTTGTTGCAGGATGAGGCGCATGCGTCGCTCACGCCAAAGGAGCGAGAGGTGGTTCAACTGCTCGCCGACTGGCACGACCGCATGCGTGCGTCCTCACCTGCGGCCACCGTCTGGTGGACCTTTTGGACGCAATACGTGGCCGACACATTTGGCCCTTGGTGGTCTGCGGACCACGTTCCCGTCCAGTCCGACCCAACGCTCGCTCCCACTCCGGCGCTCGCGCCTCTCGATGAAGATTTGCAAGCATGGACGCTGACGGATTCGACGAATCCAGCTTTTACCCCTCCGCTCGGCGCGCCGCGTACCGCTCAGCAAGTGATGCGACTGGCATTTTCGCAGACGGTCGCGGCTTTGACCAAACAGCTTGGACCCAATCCATCCACGTGGAAGTGGAAGCGCGTGCACAGTCGCGAATTTCCGTCGCTCGCCAACATCAATGGACTCGGGTACGGCCCTCGTGGCAGTAGTGGCGATGAGTGGACCGTCAACGCCGCCGATGGATTTCCGATTTCCGAGGCGGGACCGAGTTGGCGGTTTGTCATGAACTGGGCCACTGGCCGAGGATATGGTATCTACCCGGGTGGGCAGAGCGAAAACCCGGCTTCGCCTTGGTATGAAGACCAAGTCCCCACGTGGTGGGATGGGCGATATCATCCGATGTTGACGCAAGCAGAGGCACGCGCGTACCGCGCAGGCGCTGTTTGGACACTCAAACCTGCGGGGAAAGGATGAAGCAAATGCAAAAAATGTGGATTGGCTGGTTGGCTGCTGTCGTTTTCGTTGCCGCCGCCGGATGGGCGGGCAGCCAATACGGAGCGTGGTACGCCGCGGCATTGGCTGCAGTCATCGTGGGTGCCGTCACTCGGCGAGGCTTCTCGATTGTGGCGGGCGGGCTCGGTGGACTGTTAAGCTGGGGCCTGATGCTCGCCTGGATGGCGCTTCGAGAACCCGTGGGGAAAGCGGCCGGGGACGTAGCGGCGGCGATTGGTGTTGGCATTGGCAGTGGCGCGGTGGTCGTTGTCGCCACGCTCGCTGTCGCGGCAGTTCTCAGTCTGTGTGGCGCTTGGCTTGGCATGGCACTGGGCCAGTGGGTGAAAGTTCCCACCTGAGTATTCGCTCCCCCCGTTGCGCTCACCCATGCAAGTCATCGAAAACACCCCGGCGCTTCCGATGAGCACCGGGGTGTTGTATGGTGAAACCTTTTGGAGCCTTTTGGAACTTTTTGCGCAACGAGATTAGACGAAGACGGGTTCTTTCAGGTCTTCCAACTGCACCAACGACGCTTCCTCTACGTCCTTGTGCAGAGAGTTGCCGTGCGCATCCATCGTCACAATCGCCGGGAATGCCTCCACCTCCAGATGCCACATGGCTTCCGGCACTCCAAACTCCTCCAAGAAATCAACGCCACGCACGGACTTCACGCACCGCGCGTAGAATTGCGCCGCTCCGCCAATGGCGTTTAAATACACGGCGCCTGTTTTCTCCAGTCCAGCGGACGTCTTCGCGCCCATGCCACCTTTTCCAATGACGGCGCGCAACTTAAATTTGTCTAAGATATCCGCCTGATAAGGCTCTTCTCTGGAGGATGTGGTCGGCCCTGCGGCCGTCACCTTCCACTCGCCGTCTTCCGTCTTCATCATGACTGGACCGCAATGATAGATGATGCCTCCTGCTAAGGCGACAGGCGAGTCATGCGTCAGTAGATACTTGTGCAGTTCATCCCGGCCCGTGTGCATGGCTCCGCGAATCAGGACCACATCGCCCACGTGCAACGAGCGAATCTGCTCTTCCGAAATGGGCGCTTCCAAAACGACAGCATCTTTGACCGAGAAAGCTTCCTGCGGCCTGGTCATCTCCTCTGGCGCGTCGCGATAGAGCCATGATACCAACTCGCCATCGGTGGTGAGAACCACACCCAGGCGACGAAACGCCCAGCAGTTGTATGCGACGGAAACGTAGAAACTCGCGGGTATGCGATTCATAATGCCGATTTTACAACCGAGCAAGGTCACTTTTCCGCCAAATCCCATCGTGCCAATTTCCAAGTGATTCGCGGTCTTCATGATGTACTCTTCCAGCTCGGCGAGCGTCTCGTCAGGATTGACGTCTTCAAGCGGGCGAAACAGCTGCTCTTTTGCCAACTCATAGCCCGTCGTGCGGTCACCGCCAATGCCGACTCCGAGAAATCCCGCACTGCAACCTTGTCCCTGCGCTTGATAGATGGCATGCAGAATGCACTTACGGATGCCCTCTAAATCACGACCCGCGCGACCGAGGCCAGGCAATTCCGTCGGCAGGGCATATTGAATGTTTTTGTTTTCGCAGCCGCCGCCTTTGAGAATGAGTCGCACTTCAACATCCTCACGTTCCCATTGATGATAGTGAATCACCGGAGTTCCCAGACCGAGATTGTCCCCGGAATTTTTTCCAGTCAACGGATGCACCGAGTTGGGGCGCAACTTCCCCTGCTTAGTGGCTTCAACGACGGCGGCATGAATGTCTTTCGTCATCTCCAATTGATTGAAACCAACCGGGCAGTGAACGATGAACGTCGGCATGCCAGTGTCTTGACAGATGGGCTGTACGTCTTCTTCAGCAGACACAATGTTGTCGACAATCGTGTTCAGCGCGAGACTCGCCCGTGTGCCCATTTCCTCTTGAATTTGCGCTCTCTTTATGGCACGCCGAACGTCGGGCGGCAAGTTTGTCGAGGTTTCCGTAATCAACTGAAGGAGACTCTCCTGCATGGGTTTCATCGCCAACTCATCCTCTCGATTCAGGTTCCATGATGTACTAGACTCCTTTGATTATACCACCTTTGCGTCACTGTTCACGTGCGCCGCCGCGCTCGAGCGCCGATGCTCGGCAAGTCGCAATACCGCCGTGCCGCCAAGAATGAACAGACCTGCGATGGCTAACGTCACAGTCGGTCGAATGCCGAGCCATAGCCACTGGAGCAGAGCACCGAACAGAGCTTGTGGATAAAATGTGAGCGCCGCCGCAATGCCGCTCGGCAAGCGCCGCAATCCAAATCCATACAGCACATAAGCTACCGTCGACACAATGACGACAACGTAGGCAAACTCAAGCCAACCGCCCATCGTGAGACTGGTCAGTTGCGTCCACATCTTATGCGGAGAGACGAGGAACGGAACGATGAAAAAGAGCATGACGGACCCGAGTACCGAAGTGCCCACGAGCACATCGAACAGTCCCGCATGGGCGAACAAAGGTCGAGACAAGACGGTGTACGTCGCAAAAGCGACCGTCCCGATGAGCACAAAGACAATGCCATGCGCCGACAAATGGCCAGCCCATTCGCTGGCCACGAGAACCAATACCCCACAAAACGAGATCAGCATGCCAACATAGCCGAGTAGCCCAATGCGCTCTTTATAGAGCACCCGCGAAAGAATCGCCGCGATGAGCGGAGCCGTGTTGACAAACAAGAGCGATGCAACAGGACTCAGAGTACGCAAAGCAGAGTAGTAAAATAGGGGATAGATGACCGATGAACAGAGAGCCGCTCCGACCAGTTGCAGTTTCAGGCGCCCTGACCACTTCCAGAGATTGCGAAATCTGCCCCACCACGGCGCATAACAGAGTGCTCCGAAGAAAAACCTCCAAAACGTGAGAACTGTGGGAGACATTTGTGCTTCGACCGCTTTGCCGACGACCGCATGCCCTCCCCACATCATTGCCACCAATAACAGTGCCAGCACAGGCCATGTTCGCACCCGTTCACACTCCTCACACAAAGTCCAGCCAGCCAAGGTGTCGCTTCGCTGTGCAGGTACATTATAATAGGGCAAACAAGCGCCCTCGCAGATGGTCAACAGAAAGGAGAGATGCCTACATGGACGCACCAAACTGGACGGTCACGGAGCCCGCAGCCGCCTATCTTCGCGACATCCTCGCTGAAGAGCCAAGCTGCCGCCTGCGCATTCTGATGTCCGCTGGCTGAAGCGGTCCCAGCTATAAGATGGCTCTGGATGAGTCCGTCAACGCGCTCGATATGCAAGTCGAAGAACAAGGCGTGCCATTCGTCTTTCCGGAACATCTCGTCCCCTATTTGAATGGCATTACGATAGATTTGGTCGATCACGGTTACGGCCCGGGCATCTCCATCCGCAGACCTGGACCCGTGGAGAAGCCCTCCTGTTGAGGAGGGCTTCTCTCTCTTCATCTCCACCAGAGCGCCAGGCAGCCAATCCACCTGGGAGCCCCATGCGTCAAAACCCGTGCCGGGAGTCGTTGACAAGACTCACCTCTGCGCACTGTGGGCAGACAAACACGTGTAAAGCGGTACTCCGCTCCATCGCCGTGTCAAGGAACTCTTCGTCTCGGCCACCGAGCAACATATCCGTCACCAAGCCTGCACCGCGACTCAGACCGCCCGTGCGGATGGCATGCGCGCCGCGATACTCCATCGGACTCTGACACCGCAGGCAATCCCTTTGCGTGGCTTGCATCTGGGAATGTCCCGTGCCTTCCGCCATGTGTTTCAATTCTCCAAAAAGCCCCATTGTTTTCTCCACCTCTCCAGCCAGGCGAGACTGCAGAGCGCCCGGCACAGTCCTTCATCGCACTATCGTTTTTATTGTAGTGCATCAGGAGGAAAAATGGGATGCCGAAATGTGGGGCTTCAGCAATCCATTCGCAACAAATCCTGCCAGGTTTCGCGAGCGACCACAAGGCGACTTTGTCCACCTTGCACAAAGACCACGGCAGGTTTCGGAATGCGATTATAATGACTAGCCATACTATAATTGTAAGCTCCGGTTGTGAACACCGCGAGAATATCCCCCACCTGCGGCTCCGGCAGCCACACATCTTTGGCAATCATATCGCCACTTTCACAGCATTTACCAGCGACCGACCACTGCTCCGTCCCCAACTCGTTTGCGCGATTGGCAAGCATCACCTCATACTTCGCGCCGTAGAGCGCAAATCGCGGATTGTCGGTCATACCTCCGTCGATGGCGACAAAATTCCGCACCCCATTCACTCGCTTGCGCGCGCCAACTCGGTAGAGTGTGGTCCCAGCATCTGCCACGATGCTCCGTCCCGGCTCCATTTCGAGAGTCGGCAACGGCAAGTCGTGGAGCGCAAATTCTCGCCTAACCGCTGTCGTCACACCGTCAATCAACGTCTCGAGAGGCAGAGGCGTGTCCTCATCGGTGTAGCGAACACCAAAGCCGCCACCCAAGTTGAGCGTGTCTACGGGCAAGCCCAAACGAAAGGCATGCGCATAGACGCGAGCCAGCCGTGCGACCGCAATGTGGAAGCCGGATGCGTCAAATATTTGCGATCCGATATGGCCATGCACCCCACGTAACTCAAGCGCGTCACACGCGGCCACGGCGGCGACCGCCGCATCCGCCTGGCCGCTTTCCCAGTCAAATCCAAACTTGCTGTCCTGCTGTCCGGTGGAGATGTACTCATGCGTGTGCGCCTCCACGCCAGGAGCCACCCGCAGCAAGATGCGAACGACCTGCCCGCGCGCCTTGGCCAAGCGGTTGAGGCGCTCAATCTCATCCATGTTGTCCACAATAATGGCTCCAATGCGATGCTCCAGTGCCAATTCAAGTTCTGCTTCGGTCTTGTTATTGCCGTGAAAATGAATGGCCTCTGGCGGTGCGAGAGCCGCCAGTGCCGTCATCAATTCCCCGCCCGAGACCACGTCCAGATGGCACCCCTCGGCGAGTGCCAAGTGACACATAGCAACCGTACAAAATGCCTTCGTCGCATAAATGAGGCAATAGGGCATTGCCGCTTGACGAAGGGCACGGTGAAAACTCTGAATTTGGCGCCGCAAGAGCGCCTCGTCATACACGTAGAGCGGTGTTCCATACTGACTTGCCAAATCGACCACATCGCAGTCTGCGATAGTCAAGTGGCCATGCGCACCGACCGCGTGCCCCACACGCAGACGGTCTTCCACAACGACGGGCTGGCTTTGCACCTTGGTCATCCTGCGCCGACTCCTTCGCTCCGAGACAACCGCCTCGATGTTTGCATAAATATACTATAAGTCGGATGGATACGCCATGAACAATCTACCAAAGCGCAAACTTATTTTCTTCCAGACTCCACCCAAAGTACTTTTGTCCAGAGCGGAGCCGAAAACGTGTCATTGCACTTGCTGCCCGTAAGGCAACTGAGCAGACATCTGACGGAACTCCTCAATCGCTTGATTCACCTTCGCACTTTCGGCAGCTTCCGTCTTGTACCAACCGCGCTGATACATCGCGTTAAAAATCGTACGCGCCGCCTGATGCGTCTCGGTGAGAATGGTCAATACATCTCTATGCAGGTCATCATGACTTGCTTCCCTCGCCGCCACATTCAATGAGTCCGTTAGATACTTCTGAGTCGCCAAAATGTCAGTGAGTCGATCTCGGTCGGTCATCTGCCCACTGGCCGACTGCTGGTTCATGCGCGTGGTGGCCGTTGGTGTCACTCCGTTTCGGTCCTGTCCCATCATTTTTTGTTTCCCTCCTAGTGGCGTGGTGCGGTCATCTGCGGCGCATTGGGGCTCATCGACTTCGGTGCAGAGTTCGAGGCATCCTCTTGCAAGTGGCGGAACAATAGGTTGTAATGGCGCTGATGCATTTGTCCAATGTCGCAAATCAGCGATCGTACGGCGGCATCCTGACATTCTTCTTCGTAGTGGGCGCACTTTTTAGCCGCCGTGATGAGCCACGACAACTCGTCTTTTAGATAGCTCAAATCTTTCGTTCCAATCTGCTCCGAGGGACTGCTGCCAACGCCCGGCGTTGGCGTAGACATGGGGCGAGTGGATGGCTGCATCTGCATGGAATGAACTCCTCTCTTGACAAAAAAGGTCACTTCGCCCGTAGTATGGACGGGCTCGTGACCTTTCATGCTCCAATCGTATCAAGTTGTCTGCAAACAACTTTGTTCTTACCAGTCGACCTATTACTGGCTGATGGCTTGGTTGGCTTTCTGAACGTTCGTCTTCAAAGCTTGCATGACGGACTCATGCTTGACCAAAACGTCGTCCACTGCATTTTGCTCATAGTGCTGCAACTCCAAGTACAGAGGAGTCGGCGGGGCTTGTTCCGCATACTTCAATTCCTGCACAGGAACATACGCATTGGGATGCTGCTGATAGTACGTCTGCATGGTGCTGGAGGTAATCGCAGACTGCAGGACTGGCATGTAGCCCGTGTTCATACTCCAATATTCGGTCTGAGCAGGTGCCGTCATCCATTCCATGAACTCCCAAGCGGCTTTCTTCGCTGCAGCAGGTGCCTGGGACATAATGGCCATATCCGCACCGCCGGAGGTCACCACGGGCTGAGTCACGTAGGGCATAGGTGCCGCTTTGAAAGCAAGCTTCGTTTCGCGGATTTGACCCATATCGGCGGCGGATCCACAATACATGGCGGTTCTGCCGTCTCCGAAGTCTGCAATCGTCTCATCCCAGCCATTGGCGGACGAATGGCACGTCATGGTTCCTTGCTTTTCCATTTTGGCCATGATTTGTAGCGCGGCTGCTGCTTGTGGTGTATCAAAAGTGGCTTTCGTCATGCTCGAATTCATGAGCGTACCGCCAGCTGACAACACGTTTTGCTCAAACGTCCACCAACCGCCTGCTGGCTCAAAACCAAACACCTCATGCCCAGGCTTGCTCAGTTTCGCATGGATGATGGCGGCGTCTTTCTCGACATCTGCCCACGTCTTCGGCGGACCCGAAATGCCAGCTTCCTGGAACATTTTTGGATTGTAATAGAAGGTCTGCACGCTGCGGTTGAACGGCAGTCCGTAAACGACATTATTGTAGGTCGTGTTATAGAGAATACCTGGAACAAAATCCGACTTTTGGTCGTGGCTCGAACTAGCCATATAGCTTGTCAGATTTTCAAACGCGCCATTGGCTGCGTAAGTGGGCAATGAGTGAACTTCCACCTGAACCATGTCCGGAACTTTGCCGGATGCAATGGCGGCAAGCAACTTTTGCTGGAGCGTGCTACTCGGGTCCGCATAGCTACCTTCATAAATTGCGTCCACGTGAACGCCTTTGTGGGTGGCGTTAAACTTCGTCACTAAGTGTTGAAGGACTCCACCGAGTTGTCCAGACATGCCTTCCCAGAAGGTGACTTTGACCGGAGCAGCCGTAGTGGTGCTGGTTGAACTCGTGGTCGCAGAGTTCCCTGCAGCATTGCTGGTGTTCGAGGTGTTGTTGGACGTTCCGCAACCGGAGACCAAGACCGTCATGCCCATACCTACTGCCAACGCTACAGATGCCTTCTTACCCAACTTCTTCACAAAATATCCCCCTTCGCGTCTCTGCGCAAATGTACTGCTTCGTTTTTTCGCAACCCTTTTCGGTGTTGCCATTTAATCTTTCAGTCCAGTGGTTGAGGTACCTTGGACGAAAAACCGTTGCCCGAGCAAGAATAAGATGAGCGTGGGAATGATGGCTATCAGCGAACTGGCCATCAAGATGTTCCAGAGAGTGCCACTGCCATCACTCGCCACCAGATAAGACAAACCCACAGGAATAGTCCGCATCGAATTGGTCTGGGTGACAATCAACGGCCAGAAGAAATCGTTATAGTGGAACACTAAGTTCAAGAAAGCCACAGAGATGAGTGCCGGTTTGCAGAGCGGGATGACCACTCTCCACAACACCCACAGATGCCCTGCGCCATCCATCTGTGCCGCATCCAAAATGACTTGCGGCACTTGGCGAAAAGACTGTACCAGCCAGAACGTTGCAAAAGCGGATCCGATAAATGGAACAATCAGCGCCTGATACGTGTCTATCCAGTTCAACTGCTTCATCAGCAGGAAAACCGGGATGAACGTGACTTGGCCTGGAATCATCAACGTAGCAAGAATCAACCAGTAGACGAATCGTCTGCCCGTAAACCGGACCCGCGCCACGGAGTAAGCGGCCAAGGACGACGTGATGAGCTGCCCAATGACAATAGCCACGGAGACGAAAATCGAGTTAAACATGTACCGCGGAAAGTCGGGCTGAGACCACGCTTTCGCAAAATCTTGCCACTGCGGATGCGTTGGAAAGAGATGCGGTGGATAGTCAAAAACCTGATTGTTCGGCAATAAGGAGGTGACAATCATCCACCAGAATGGCATCAGAAAGACCACACCAAGAGGAACAAGAATCAACAAGCGCCACGACCAACGCCTCTGCTTCTTTGGTTTTCCCGCATCATCCACCTGGTCCCACGGAGCGGCAATTACATCTGATGGTGCACCCATTTGCTCTCCCCCCGGAATTGTAGATATGTCAAGGTCAACAAAAGCAGCAACAAGACAATGGACATGGCTGAAGCCAATCCAATGTGGAAGAATTGGAATCCTTGTTCAAAGAGATAGTAGATGAGGGTGGTGGTGCTGTTCGCAGGCCCACCTTCCGTTAAGACGTAAATCTGGTCGAAAGAGAGGAAGGAGAAAATGAGCGAGACCGTCAAGACAAAGAACGTGGTCGGCGAAATCATCGGCAGCGTAATCCGCCAAAACTTCTGCCACGCAGACGCTCCATCGACATCTGCAGCCTCGTAGAGGTGCTGTGGGACACCTTGTAGCCCGTTGACGAAGAGAACCACAAAGTAACCGGTGAACTGCCAGACATAAAGCAGAATGATGACAAACAATGCCTCGCTGAAGCTGTTCAGAAACGGCTGTGGCGGGAGTCCGAGCCAGCGAAAGACAACATTCACAAAGCCGAAGTTCGAATTGAACAACCACGACCACGTGACCGCACTCGCTACGGTTGGCACCACATAGGGCACGAAGAACACGGTTCTAAAGAGGCGAGCTCCGTGAAACTTTTTGGCAATCAGAACCGCAATGAAAAGCGCGAGTGGAACCGTGATACCCGTCGTACCGAGCAAATACAACATCGTTCGCAGGAATGCATGCAAAAATCCAGAGTCGTGCAACAGTTCCACGTAATTTCGAAGACCGACGAACTTTCGAATGGGACTAATTAAGTTCCATTGCAACAAGGATAGATAGAGCACGTACAAAATGGCACCAATGCCGAACACGCCGACCAGAATCAACGTTGGCAAAACGAACAGCCATCCAGCCATCTCATTCTTTGCTCGGAAACTGAAGACCGGCTTTCGCTTGCTTGCCACCGTGCCTGGTTTTGCCAATGACACCGACCCTTGCCCCCCTTGTTCCTCCGCCCGCGAACACGACGGTCGTGTTCGCTGCGTGGCACGCGATGGACACTGACTTTGTGTCATCCATCGCTTCGAGGACAGTTTATCCGGCAATGATTAAGCTTTTACGGAATTTCGGTAAAGAGTTTCTAAAGTTTTTGTAAATCCCCTGGAATGAGTTTCCGAAACATAGCGGCGCAACACATGAGCAACTCCGCCCTCATCATTCGACAAAGTTCGAGCCGGATGGTGCTCGAGCAGATAGGAATCCGAGTTCTCCATAGCAAAACCGGCGCCAGCTCGAAAAATCATTTCGCGGTCGTTTTCCCCGTTGCCAATCGCCACCACGTTCTCAAGACGTACGCGCAGTCTCGGCAGCAGCCGATAGATGCCACTGAATTTAGACACTCCATGAGCATTGAGATTCAATTGTAAATTTTCGACTCTCGAAATGCTCCAGTCCGACGATGCATTCCATTCCTCATACAGAGACTGAAAGATGGCCTTGTCTGGACATTGAACGACCAATTTGAGCACAGGCTCTTCCGGTCTCTGCAAGTACTCGAGCAGAGACGGCACATGCACATGAGGAATGGACCCAGGCACTGCGAGCAACCCGGCGTCTTGCGGATTCGACCGCGTGTCTACGACTTGTTGATGCCCGTGAAATTGGCAGGGAATTTGCATGTCCTCCAGTTGTGCCGTCACGCGCCGCAGCGCTTCCAGCGACAACCCGGATTGGTGGATTGACTCTCCCGTCTGCAAATCCACAATATCCGCTCCATTCAAGGCAACCAGCGGAGCGTTCGTCTTCAAAAAGCGCGCCCACCGAAGTGCCGACGGAGCCATCCGTCCCGTCGCCAGACAGACGTAGTGACCACTCTGCATCGCATCTTGAATCGCTGTCCACGTACGCTCGTCAATCGTGCGTCGCGAGTTCAGCAAAGTACCGTCAATGTCGATAGCAAACAGAATCGGATTTTGCATGATAGAACCTCCTCCACCATTCTTCCCTCACTATAGCGGCTGGTTATAAAGAATGTTTAAATTGGATGTGAAGATTGTGTAAATTGCGCACAAACTGTGCATTTCTTCGCACTTGCCCCGTTCTCGCGCAGTACGTCACTCCGTTGTCCACGGCAAACGCACGAGGCTTTCGGTCGTCTCGAACGGCGAAGTGTTCGTCTGCGACCACAAGTACTCTGGTTAAACGTGCGCGACTCTCGTTTGTTTCAAACCCCTACACCGAGGAACGGATTGGGGACGGATTGGCTTGTCCACGCGCAAAACGAAAGCCGTTCGGAGGTGCTCCGAACAGATGGCACCCCCGAACGACCTACGCTTTATCCGCAAACAAACCGACCGCCACAGTTCTTAATACATTGGTGCCGCCGGTGCTGCACTCGTGCTGGTGACTGCCCCGATACCTGGAACCAACAGGAAGAAGAGCACGAAGATAATCAGAAATACTACTGCCCACTGCGTATATCCTCCGAAAACACCCATGCCAATGACCTCCTTTCAAAGTCTGCTTTATCTTACGAAGGTGGATGCATGGATGGCACGGATGGATGCCCATCGCCCACCTTCCCCAGAAACTCAGCAAACTTTCTGGTCGCCATCGTGGCAAAGTTGGATTTCGGCCGAATCATCGTAAAGTGGCGTCGGCGCGGCAATTTGGGATGGATTATCGACTTGACCAGCCCCCACTGCAACTCATTGCGGACCGCCCACTCCGACAACAGCGTGATGCCGAGCCCAGCCATCACTGACTCTTTGATGGCTTGCGTGCTGCTCACTGCCATCAAGTGAGTGGGAACAATACCCTCTTCGGCGAAAAACGCATCCGTCATGTCGCGCGTCCCAGACCCTTTCTCGCGCACAATCCAGACGTGCTGTGACAGATTGGCGAGAGAGTCCGGCGCAAGCACCGAAGTCTCTGGAAGTGTGATGGCGTCGGCCAGGTCTTGCTCGTCCGACGACACATGCCGACGAGCGACGAGAGGATGCATGAGTCCCGTGATAACCACCATCTCATCAGCAAACAAAGGAGTTGGCACCACCACTTCCGAGTGCACTTCGCCTTCGACCACGCCAATGTCCAAGCGGCCATCCTCCACCCGCTCGACGATATCCGTCGTGTTAGAAATGCGAATGCTCGGCTCCACTCCCGGATATTCCCTCAGAAATTCAGCCAACTGGGCCGGCAACACGTACTCTCCGTACGTGTAGCTTGCTCCAATAGAAATAGGCCCGCTCGGCGATCCAAGCAGGTCGTGTATACCCTGTTGCATACCTTCATAAAGGCGACGGATGGCTACACCATGTTCGTAGACGAGATCTCCCGCCTTGGTGAGCCGAAACGACTTACTCGTTCGCTCAAGCAGCGTGACACCTAAGTCCCGCTCAAACTTCTGAATCTGTTGACTCACGGCCGGCTGACTGATGTGCAGTACTTCCGCTGCCCGTGAAAATCCTCGATTCTCCACAACCGCCAAAAAAACCTCCAGAGCTTGGTCCATCGACACTCCCTCACTCCCAAATACCACACTCTATGCCATTCAGTGTATCGCATTGGAGGGCGTAAGCGCATGGGCGGAAAAATCCATCGACCAAAGTCCGTGAAGAATCGGAGAGCGGCTAGAGAATGAGCGGATCGTCCAAGTCGAATCCAACATCTTTCCCCAGACTTACCACCCCGGAGCCGTGTAGGCGGTGAACGTGGTAAATGCGCACACTGTCCTCCGTCGGATGAATGAGTTCTCCCATCCGGCGTACAAACTCCGCGTAGCCCAATTCGTCAAGGCGACACTCGAACACAGACTTTTGCACCCGCTGACCATAATTGAGGCACATCTGGGAGACGCGTCGCAACCGCTTCACTCCGTCAGGAGATTCTGTCGAAATATCGTAAGTGACCACATATTCCATCGTCATCCTTCAGTCACGCCTTGAAGTAAAAAGGGATATACGACAGGTGATCGCGCCGCACCGCCCGAGCCAAAAGTCTCGCTTGAACCGGGAGTACGTCACCTAGCGCAAGCCGCTGCTCGAGCAACGGGTGCTGAAATTCTTCCCGCTTCCGCATCTGATAGGCGGACAAGACCGTCTTCCTCCCGCTCTCCGAAAGCGATACTGCGCCTCCTGGAAGAAACTCGAAGTCATCCGTTTGGATTTGGCGACGATTTATTAAAGTGATTGCAAGGCGATCCGCCAGCACTGAACGTACCTCCTCCATCAAATCGAGGGCAAGTGACGCGCGGCCGGGCCGAAGCGTGTGGAGAAAGCCAATTTGCGGGTCCAATCCAACACTCTCAATGGCGGACATCGCATCGTGGTGAAGGAGCGCATATAGAAAAGACAGCAGGCAGTTGACCGGGTCTCGAGGAGGCCGGCGAGATCGTCCATGAAATCTTGTCACCGGACTATCCCATTGGGTGAACTGATGTTCAAATACTGAGAAGTAGCGCTTGGCGTTAATTCCTTCGACTCCGCGAAGAGCGTTTAAGTCGGTGACGTATGGAAGTCTTCGCAAATCTCGGGCAATATCATCAGCCACGTCCCGCAGCCGCTCTTTAGACTCTTCTCGACGCGAGTCGCGTGCAGAACGGAGTAACGTCTGCCGTGTATTGTGCAATTTTCCAGAAAGTATGGACTGAACCAGCGGCACCAACTTTTCGGGATGAGAGACCGCTTGGAATTGTGCAATACGAAGCAACACATTGCCTGAGCGCGGGCCTTCTAATCGATATAGAAAACGCCCTTGACCATTCATCCGAACAACCGATTTCCCATCCTTTGCGCATCGTTCCAGCAACGGGCTGGTTATGGAGACCCGGCCTATCGCGACGATTGATTGCACATGTTGAAGGGGAATTTGCAGCAAAGTCTGTTTCTCCATAGTCGCCAACACCGTGTCGTGTTGCAGGCGAAGGGTTGTCCCATCAGTCTGTGCGTAGAGCGTCTGCATAGCTACACGCAAGATTCATTCGCCTCCATTCCCTCCAAAACCTGGACCCAAGTGCGACGCTGTTTACCGTCCGTCTGCTCAGGCATACAGACCGAGCGTAGCGAACATAGAGTACAGCGTGCGTCATTGACCGCCGCCGGGAGCTCTTCCCTCTCTAGCAATTCGCGCACCGCCTGCACCGCCTGCACGACCATGTCCCGCAGTTCCGTCGTGAAGCTCACTTCGCGACGATGCTTTGACGAGATATGATAAATGGCGCCTGAAGTAACAGGAACACCAAACATCTCTTCGAGACAAATCGCCTCCGCACACAGTTGAATATCATCCCATCGATGTGCTTCGCGCCGCCCACGCTTATATTCGACCGGATACGGCACACCCGCATGAAGCTCTACCACGTCGCACCTTCCCACCAATCCGTGCACATCGGACCACACGGGCAGCGCGCGCAACACCTGTACACCGTGCTCACAGGCCACCGCTTCGACATCTACCCGTTCGTGTGCCCAACGACCCGTTGCGGTGTACACATTCTCCAAGAACACTTGCTCCACATGAATTAATGCGCATTGACGCGGACAATAGGTATAATGCTGCAACGCCGACAACTGCACCGAGCTAGGAGATTCGTCCGATGCAACCCGCCCCGCCTCCATCACGAATATATCCCCCTTTCAATTCTTATGCTTCGGCTTCCTCTTCGTTGGCTGATTGTGGCGCACGCAATAGAACGTCTCGCATGCGGCTGACGAACAGACAGCAAGGATGCTATTTCCCATCTTCGTCTGACCAACCGATAATTAAACGAATTTACACACAAAACTGCACCAAAGCAGGATGAGGGATGTACGTGTACGGATTGGAGGCATGTGACACGAGTTGAGACTTATCCCCAAGCGATGTGTCTTTCGCGATTCACGCAACACAAGAACATCACCAGCATGGGCGAGCAGTCCAGCAGGGAGTCACCGGGTGGTGGTGGATTGCAGGTTGCGGGTTGCAAGCACCGACCGCGGGTTCAAAACCTCCACGGCGACAAGAGACACTGGTCGAACCTGCGGAGTGACCAAACCCAACGTGTACTCCCCCACTAAGAATTAATGTTTTCTTCTATTTACTCTCTCATTCTCACGATTTCACACCTTGACAATTTGGGAGGTATTCCAGAATGCTCGATGTGTCAATTTTCAAACGGTTACTCAGTTGCAGGAACAGAGATTGGCGTTATTTGACCAATACGTGGAACAAAAATATGTTCGCACCTTTGGATGTCCACACGTTCCCTTGCGGTTTACCCTCCCATGTCACATTGGGTCTATGCCCTCACATTCCTTCGTACTACCTCTCAAGGGGTGGATGCCGTTTCTTGCTCCTTTACTGGGGCGTTGCCCTTACGGTGTAGATACTACGGCTTATCCGCGCTTCTGTTTGTCTTGGTGTTTCATCGTCAGTAAGCGAGTCAATCGAATTTACGAGTTTGAGCCAGTTTCAAGCAGCCATCTGTAGTTGAGACTTCCGAAGGGGTCCCAGTAAATCGTCTGCGTTGTTTTGAACTTGCTTTGTCCCCAATGTGTGCAGGACACGAATCAGTTTCCCGCATAGTGCAATTAACGACTGCTTCTTCTTCAAGGGATTGCACGGTCGTGTCGTGTAATCATGGTGCCATGCCTTGAACTCTGGGTTCATAGCGACCATCGGTAGTATCGCCCGGAAGAGTAATGCCCTGAGCCTGGAGCGTCCTCGTTTGGAGATGCCAGTTTTCCCTTTTCTCTTGCCGGAACTGTTCTCTTTCAGATTCAGTCCAGCAAGTCGAATGATTTGTTGTCCATGGTCGTATCCCTTTAGGTCGCCTACTTCAGCCAAGAACCCTGCCAGCGTCGTCACACCCATCCCTGGCACACTCAGCATGTCTTGAGTGCCTGGAATCCGGCCAAGCAATTGTTCCACTTGCACCATGATTTCATCACGCTGCCGGGTGAATAGCTCATACTGTTCTAGCAAAGCCGTCAGTTCCAAGCGAGCAGCCGTGAGCCCCTCTTTCAGACCAATCGACCTTTCAGCGATTCTGACAAGCCGTTGGGCTCGTTTCATGCCGACAGCACGCTTTATTCCACCACTTTTCCACTGACTCACAATCCCACTGGCACCTAGTGAGACAAGCTCCTGTGGAAAAGGACACTGACGCAGCGTAATGAGAGATGCTTTGCCTTCCCAGTCCTTGAACACCTCTGTGTATTCCGGAAAGAACCGGTCCAGCCAGTTCTGAATCCGCCGCTGTACCTGGCCTAGGTTCACCATGACCTTTTCTCTCAGGTTCATGAGGATTCGTAAATCCGCATAAACACCGGTTGGGAGTTTGGGTTCGGTGTACTTGCCGTCTTTCACCAAGCTCGCAATGACCTTGGCATCCTTGTAATCGTTCTTCGTGGGAGAGTTATCCTCCAACTCTTTGCTCTTGTTGACGTGGTGCGGATTCACCAGTACAAATCGCACGTTCAACTCTTGGATGAAGGCGCCTAACGGGAACCAGTAGGGTCCAGTCGGCTCAAAGCCAAAGACGATATCCGTCTTGCCGTGCAGCCGTTGTAACTCCTTCATCCACGTTTCGAGTTTCGCCAGACCCTCATCATCGTTAGCAAAAACGCATTCCTTACCGAGTTCAATCCCACGAAAATCAATCGCTCTCGCTACGTGCGTTTGCTTTGCAATGTCAGCTCCAACAACCAGCGTACAATCGGTAATTTCTTGAATTCGTTGATTCTGTTTCTGTTACATCTTATACTTCATATTGAGCGTCCTCCTCATTTAGGGAATGAATGTCCTGCATTCGGAACCCAGCATACAGGAGGCGCTCTTTTTATTTCAAACCCCAAATTAATTCATTACAGGAATGGCTTCTTTCCGGATGGAACTGCTTCCGTTCAACGCATATAGAAAAGGAAGGCATCTGCCCAGTTCGTAATATACGTGTGGAACAAGGCCCCAGGCAGCACAGAACGCGTACGATAGTAAATAGCCCAGAATAGCCACCCAGTAGGCATATACGGAAACATACAACATAACAACCATTGCCACCAAGAAAGCACGACATGGGCAGCAACGATGCTTTGAGGAATGTGAAAAGCATCAAAGAAAACTATCATGATCCATGCAGCCAAATATGGATTTCGAACCCACGCCAACAGTTGAGGAAACATATAACCTCTAAAATAAGTTTCTTCGAATAAGCCGTTGATAAAAAACTGTGACGCAAAAATAACCAGCGCATCGACAAGGTTACCATTCGGAACCGCTAAGCTTTTGACTGAAAACAAACGATCTTGAACGATGACTAAGAGCGTACTCACCAACACAAGTACCAGGGGCAACAATCCAGTGGCCCACGATAGAGAGAAGGATTGACGTCGCCAACCCTTTAGTTTCCATACGGCAATACTCACAAAAATCGCCGCCACTACTATCCCGAGCAGAGCATTTATGAATTTCGCATTCGCAGCGAGAGACAACATAGGGAAAATCTTGGACTGCATCAGAGATTCTATGTAAGACACCATATGAAACCATACTACGTATACCACTCCAAATAGTAAAACCATCGACCCAAGCAACGTTCCAAAGTTTTGCCACGTTGCTCGTAACTTCGGTACTTCTCGATTGGGAGTTAAGTTACGAAAGAGGAACAGGACGCCCACCAGTATGACAAACGCAGCATAGTTCCATAGAACGCCGATGTCCGTCATTCCGGATGGTAATAGAATCGTGTGAAGTGGGCCATGATATAGCCACAACGTGACTCCGACGTAAATCAGGAAACCGGTGACGAGAAGCAACCGGGTCCAACCTCTTTTTTGTATCGGCATAAACCGTTCACCCTTTCATACAATTTAGGACTCCTTCACCTCATCCAGACTCCATCGATTCCCACCGTCTCGCTATCTATGTCCCAGATGCACACTGTGGCGAGTCTGATTTCTGAACAAGTTCACGATGAAGGGGCACAACATGTGACTGTGCCCACAAGAGATGTTTTGGGGCGTCCCATATGAGTGACCCGTTCTCTAACACCATTACGCGATCAGGGTTCCATACATGGGGGGTATGGATATGGTGACCCCATTTGTCAAGATAGCATTTTCGAATCTCTAAGCTATAGTCTTGTTTTCCCTTTCCCTACGCCTTTTTTAGGAGGAGTGGGAGGGGTGAATGGCCGTCGGCCAGAGGGGATGAGCGAAGCGGCTTCCCCTGCTTTTGCCTTGTCGTTAGTTGTCCCTAAGCAATCTCCCTTGCTGTATATGTGTTTTGCCGAGAGCAGGTAGGAATCGGATCTTCCGGTTTCATTCCCATCAGGTAGATCTCTGCCGGCGTGTGATATCGAAGCGATTGGTGCGGTCGTTCGTGATTGTACTTGTGTATGAATTTTGTGATTTCATTTCTCGCCTCCCTGGGCGTAGCGTACTCTTTTGTGTACACTGCTTGGTACTTTAGTGTGCGCCAGAACCGCTCGATGTAGATGTTATCCACAGCTCGGTTCTTTCCATCCATACTGATCTTGACGCCAGCCTCTTTGAGAATGCCTGTGTACTGTGGACTCGTAAAATGACTGCCTTGGTCACTGTTCCATATCTCTGGTTTCGCCTGGCTTAGGGCGGTTTTGCCCGCTTTCAGGACAAAGTCAATCTCGAGTGTCTGGTCAAGCTCCCAACTGACGATGTAGCGGGAGTACCCGTCCATCACGGCCACCCAATACATCCATCCATGCTGAAGGCGGATGTATGTGATGTCCACAGACCAGACGTGATTCGGACGACTGGCATTCACGCCTCGGAGCAGGTACGGATAAATCTTGTGTGCCAAGTTACGTTTGCTGAGATTCGGTCCAGGACTAACGCCTGCTATCCCCATGGTACGCATGCACCGCACGACACGCTTGCGGTTGATATTCCAACCTTCTCGCCGCAAAATGGCTGTAAGGTAACGGCTGCCTGAAACGGGTCGTTCCGTGTATATCTCATCGATGCGCCGTTGGAGACGGATCTCGTCGTCAGATACGCCCACGGGCTCGTAGTAGAGACTTGAGCGATTCAGACTGAGCAGCTCAGCCTGGCGGGAAACGGTGAGCTTCTCGCTGTGAAAATCGACCATGGCAACCCGTTCTGCTCTAGTCCGGTTTGATGCCAGATTTTTTTTGAGCCACTCAACCTCAGTGGTTAAGCGACCGATTTTTGAATAGAGTTCCGAAGTTTCCTTTTCATGTTCCTTCTTGAGGGCAGCGGCGGTTTTCTTGCCTTCATCCTCGAAAACGCTGGACAGGTTCTCCACAGCCGTGTTCTTCCAGCGATGAAGCATTGTGAAATGAACACCGTACTCCGATGAAATCTGGGCGATTGTCTTCTCTTCTTTGAGAAGTTCCAAGACGACTTGTGCTTTGAATGATGCCGTGTAATGTTTTCTCATACCCATGATTGTAGCTTAACCGGTCCCTTCTCTGTTGTTTAAATCCCTGGGACCACTATATTCCCGAGTGGCTCCGTCTAAGAAGACGGAAGGATGATGGGCGCTAGTCTACAAGAACCTACGAGGAGTGGTCACGATGCAAAAACGACTGTGGGGAGTTAGCGCAGCTGCGCTGGCGTTGACGGGCTTGACCGTGACGGGGTGTGGGACTGCCCCAGGCGACACTTCATCCTCATGGGCCAAAGTATCTCTAAAATACATTACCAGTTGCACTTCAGAGAAAAAAACGCGACCGCACAGTATACAAAAGAACGTAGGTAGTCTGCAATTGAATTCAAGGGTAGTTGCAAAAGACTTTCCCACTAGAGGGAAGGCACTTCATTACATGAGTAGTATTTTCGAAAAAACATACTTAGGAAATATTATGGACAACAGATTCTTCAGAGAAAAGTTCCCTGAATTTAACCTTGGATATGGCATAAGGGCACAGTCAGGTGGTGGCCTTGGACATAGTGGGTATATGTGGAAGTACCAGACATGGGGATTTGAGATAAATGCTTTGAAAGGGGATACGGGAAATCTTACACTGGCTAAGAAATTAGTAAAATATTGCGAACAGCATTATACACATCGCAAAGAAACGACAGGCTTATTCCTCGTCAATGACCATGACAACCCACACAGCAAATATGTTTATCAAGATATAATTGTATGGGTCATGAATACAACATGTTACGAATATATATCTCATGATACTCCACTGAATGTTTTAAAAGCAGCCAAAGGGATTATTTAACATTAATTAGCAAAAATTAATTATTCCCTGAATCCGTGACATAAGTATTTGAAATCTCTCGAAAGCAATAGAATGATGAAGTAAAATGAGAGATCGGGAGATATTCCGGATTATCCGAATTCACCAATGAGGTGATCTCTTGCGCTTCATCATCGAACAGTCTGATGAGACCATTTCTACACATTCCGACCTGTCCCTTGTGGGACTGCTGTTGGATAAAACCAATTCAGTAAGAAGATTGAACGAAACTACCATACCTGGGATCGGTGCTCCCGACATTTCCAACCGTGACGTCGCCTAATCATACCTAGGTTTACTCTGCCAAGACAAAAGTGACTTTGACCACATTGTGCCTTTCCGCGCAGACGAATTCTCCTTCGCTGCGTTGCTAATTGACACGCTCCTATTTTTGCTTACCTTGGCCTTGAGGGCTATGGCGTACACGTCCATCTTCGAGAAGGAAGCACGCATTGCCAAAAGGGTACAGCTGAGTTTCTGGCCGAAAGTATTCGCTATGCCCAAAGCATCACCTCCTTTGGAATCTTGGATGCTTCAATGGGGCCGCAGGTCGAACCTGCGGAGTGACGGAGTGACCTACGCCATCTACACACCCGACAGAGACCTTCAATGGGGCCGCAGGTCGAACCTGCGGAGTGACAAATGCGCCGTAAAACCGCTGCCTTTAGGCATGGGGAGCTTCAATGGGTCCGCAGGTCGAACCTGCGGAGTGACAAACGCCGAGATCGGCATCAAACCCATCGCTAAAGCGCTTCAATGGGGCCGCAGGTCGAACCTGCGGAGTGACGGCGTAGCGGATGCTGCCAAGCGTCGAAGGCTGCTGCTTCAATGGGGCCGCAGGTCGAACCTGCGGAGTGACCATGCAGTGAAAAGAACACTAATGTTTTACAATTCCATGCTTCAATGGGGCCGCAGGTCGAACCTGCGGAGTGACCGTACGTCGACACGATGGCGGAGTCGGCGATGGCTGCGCTTCAATGGGGCCGCAGGTCGAACCTGCGGAGTGACCCATTATGTACATAACATATCCAATTATCCCTAGGATGCTTCAATGGGGCCGCAGGTCGAACCTGCGGAGTGACCCGCACAGCAGTATAGAGTTATGCTGGTGCATCTGCGGGCTTCAATGGGGCCGCAGGTCGAACCTGCGGAGTGACGACACAAAACGTGCGGAGTGGTGCGAATGGAGGAGCTTCAATGGGGCCGCAGGTCGAACCTGCGGAGTGACTATAAACGCCAAGTTTGGCATGTCAAGTAGTCTGGAGGCTTCAATGGGGCCGCAGGTCGAACCTGCGGAGTGACTCTGGTCTCGATAGCGTTTATTTTTTGGCTTATCACACGCTTCAATGGGGCCGCAGGTCGAACCTGCGGAGTGACAGCCGAGTGCATTTTTAAGGGGGGATCGTCGTGTTGCTTCAATGGGGCCGCAGGTCGAACCTGCGGAGTGACTTAGAGCGCTTCTTCGCGCCGCAGCTCCAGGCGCAGCTTCAATGGGGCCGCAGGTCGAACCTGCGGAGTGACCGGTCGGCAGGGGGTTTTTGTGAGGTTGGTCTCTAAGCTTCAATGGGGCCGCAGGTCGAACCTGCGGAGTGACTTCGCGCTGAATGGCGCGGACGACGATACAATCGACGCTTCAATGGGGCCGCAGGTCGAACCTGCGGAGTGACGTCCTCAATGCGCTGGAGTCTGCGATCCATCTCGGGCTTCAATGGGGCCGCAGGTCGAACCTGCGGAGTGACAGCATTGCAGCCGCGATATCTCCCATTTCCTCCGGTGCTTCAATGGGGCCGCAGGTCGAACCTGCGGAGTGACGCGGCGTGATGCCGTTGGCCGTGGTCACGGACCTCGCGTTGCTTCAATGGGGCCGCAGGTCGAACCTGCGGAGTGACTGGTTTGGATGAGCTCGGTTGCCGCTGCTAAATCGGCTTCAATGGGGCCGCAGGTCGAACCTGCGGAGTGACCCTTAAGCCAATCCTCGTAGGTAGCGTACCCCTTTGAAGCTTCAATGGGGCCGCAGGTCGAACCTGCGGAGTGACTGCACGCCTTGACCTCTACCGTTACACTCGCTGGGCCTTGCTTCAATGGGGCCGCAGGTCGAACCTGCGGAGTGACTACTGATGGGTGATCGCGCCTACGGTTGGCTGGGCGCTTCAATGGGGCCGCAGGTCGAACCTGCGGAGTGACAACAGGCCAAGCACCGGATCGAGTAGTCTTCCTGAACGCTTCAATGGGGCCGCAGGTCGAACCTGCGGAGTGACGGCCTCCCTATCGATCTTGCAGCACATATACCGCATGCTTCAATGGGGCCGCAGGTCGAACCTGCGGAGTGACTAGGCACGTAAACTATCTCCCCTCTTGCAATAAGGCTTCAATGGGGCCGCAGGTCGAACCTGCGGAGTGACCCCCACAAGATTATCACTCCCAAGAGTCATTATCCGCTTCAATGGGGCCGCAGGTCGAACCTGCGGAGTGACGAAAATGCCACCCCGAAAAGGCGACCATTACGTAGTGCTTCAATGGGGCCGCAGGTCGAACCTGCGGAGTGACGGAAAACGAGTATCTTGTGGTGAGCGGACAATTAACGCTTCAATGGGGCCGCAGGTCGAACCTGCGGAGTGACGATATCGAAGTTTGGGAAGCTTTGGATCAGATCGAGGGCTTCAATGGGGCCGCAGGTCGAACCTGCGGAGTGACTGGGGTGCTGTACGTCACGCAGCGCACGCAGCGCATCCCGCTTCAATGGGGCCGCAGGTCGAACCTGCGGAGTGACACAGGCTGCCATTGTTCGGCATCGTGCCGGTCTGAGTCGCTTCAATGGGGCCGCAGGTCGAACCTGCGGAGTGACTCCTGATTAGTTGTTCGGTGGTTTTTGTTTCTATACTGCTTCAATGGGGCCGCAGGTCGAACCTGCGGAGTGACTTTACCATGGGGATACGATGGCGGACGTGGTGACGGCGCTTCAATGGGGCCGCAGGTCGAACCTGCGGAGTGACGGCTCGCGCTACACGCCGCCAGTGGCGCTCTGCTTCAGGCCAAAAACGCGAACCACTCGTCCAATTGCAAATCCGGCAAAGCGACTCCATGTCTCGATCCCGGTGGACGCCTGGCCTACCTGGGATTTCTGGAATCGCGAAACCCCCGTATTTATGCTATCACTTGTGGTTCGCGTTGTCATGGCACGGTTCTCCTCTATCAACAAATTCTTTCGACCAACGGCACACGCAGAAGTTTGAGCTGTATTCGCACGAACTAACTTTCTCATCAGTACTACCGTTTCGTCTTATGAGGTTTCATTTAACCGAAATAACCTGTTGGCCCCTTGATGACAGCATCACGATGAATCGTACCTGCACAAACACGTTCTTAGCAACTCCAAATGCACCCTGTTGCTCAAGAAAACGGGTCCACGACTCGGACGAATCATTCACATAGAATCGGCGGCTGTGGCATGGTCTGTCTGTCCGGCAGGGACAAAGAGTCCGAGACCAAAGTGGCAGTGCGACCCAAGAGCAAGTGGCCCTTGGACCATCTCCGAAAACTCCAATTCCCAAAAAGTACCACGTGTGTCGGGCAACTGCTGCCTCTTCGACCGCCTCTCTCTTCGAAATTCGCTAACCTCATAGCGACGGCCGCGAATGTCCACAGACGGTTTCAATTCCATGTGTATCGGTCGCGGAAGCCCCCGCAGCATGAGTTCGCGGACAATTTGTTCGTCTGCTGAAAATTTCCCATTCCTTTTCTTATGCCAAGGGTGTAGATATGGCGTTTGAGACACCCATCGTCGGCTACGTGCGAGCAGGGGAATTTCGCCTTGCGAAAACACAGAAGAAGCTTTTTCAAGACTGCCTCTCTCACCGTGAACAAACAAACCTTCAAGAAAGAGGTTCCATCGTTTTACCTGGCCCGGCCACCATGCAGGAGACCAGAGTTCTGACATTCCGCGAATCGCTTTCTCCAACACGGGCGTAAAAACATCGACAGAAGAAATGACGATATGGTCAATTTTCCCATCACAATCTGCGTCTTCCGGTAAAATGAACAGATGTTGGTGCCCCCGCAAACTGAGAGATCCATCCTCTTCCCGCCCCGACACTACCGTCGGCGCTCCTTCACCGCAGCGGCTGAGCAGTGCAAGATGGCAGATGTCCGCTACATCGACGGTTTCGGTAATCGATGGCGCCACTACGCCATGCAATGCAAAGCGTGCCACATTGTAGGAAGTCCGTCTTGCAGACGTTTTTTGTGCGAGTTGTGCTGTACGCACGGCTTCCGTCCTCTCCTCTAGTTGTGGCCTCACATACATAGCCCATTTCGATCCCGGTGGTTCCAACCGCTGTTGCTGTCCTAAATCGTTGGTCTCAATGCAGAGCGCTCCGAACAAATCTGTAGGCAACTCCGTCGCTGCATTGCGATGGCGTGCTGATGACCTACCTCGCCCTCGATTCCCCTCGGCTGACGCTTCCTGCTCTCGCTTTGTATCCTCAGCGTTCTTCCACTCTTGATATTGATTGACCGTCATCGGTGTTAGAACCTTGGTCAATTCCCCTTCGGTGAGTCCGAAGCCAGACGGTCCGTAGCCCTCCGCACCGCGTAGTCCTTGTTCCGTTCCGCTAACCATAAAAAGCGGTGCACAATTGATGTCTAGTTGCTCGCTAGGCAATTCCTGCAACAACTTTGCTATGACTGTGCTCTCTGCGCGTCCTAAATAAGTGAGCCGGTCGAGCAGATAGTCGAGTAACTTCCGATGCTCTTCCGTCAGGCTGAGGTTTGGCCAATGTACCAGAATTGCGCTGTCTTTCGACATTTTTAAAAACCCATCGTAAACCAAAGTGGTCTTACCAATCTCACCGACTGGCATGTAATGCCGCTTATTACTGTGTACGGCGGCTGGCAGCGAATAGACGGGAGGTTCTTCAGACAGCGAGTGCATCAAAGCACGAAAATCGGATTCTGCAAAGTGGTCGTAACCCGCCTTACGATACCAAACGGCAATCAATGAGCGAAGAATTCGCCATGGGGAGGGCGGCCACTCCACGTCAGCCTCATTCACATGCCGCTGCCACGGTGTAGCATGGTACATTCCATTCACGAAACGGAATTCTATCGTCAGCATGACGGATCACCTCACTTTTTGCTGTAGCGGACCACCAGTGGTTCAGCAAATTTACCCTGGCTCTTCAAGGAGTCAATATATTGAGGGATGAGGTTCTCCAATTCCTCAAGACTTGGCAATTGGAGGCCAGACGGTTGCGTGACCTGCAAAGGACTCGAAGAAAAATCACAAGCCGTTCTGAGTCTGAGTCCGTCTTGAAGGAAACGCCGGATTTTGAAAAGAGAAAAGAGCACAAGAAATTCTTCTGCAGTTTCTCCCAGTCCGAAGGAACAAATTTGTGCCAAATCGAGGTTGAAGTAAGCTACCACGCGCTCCGCCGTATAATCCTCACGATGGAAAGGTACGTTGCC
Source organism: Alicyclobacillus sp. SP_1 (assembly GCF_024706985.1). Taxonomy (GTDB): domain Bacteria; phylum Bacillota; class Bacilli; order Alicyclobacillales; family Alicyclobacillaceae; genus Alicyclobacillus_I. Next base: position 47,697 of record NZ_JAMCCX010000010.1, read on the forward strand.
GAACCCCTTCGAAGTGTCACCGCTCGGGTTTACTGTGTCATTCTTGACTCCACCGTGCTGAACTACTTTGACATCTTCCGCCTCAATGAAAGAAGACAGTACGCGCGGCAGTCTCAAGCGCCCGCCTGCAAGTTCTTTTTTTGCCAAAAAGAGACCATGCAACAACGCATTCGTGTCATGGCGAAAGACAACACTGGCAAACTTCCGCAGATCCACCGGGCCTTGTTCAAAATCGACCAATTCCCTCTTCAACAAATCGAAGACACTGCGGTCCGCGCCTTCTAAAATGTACGGAGAATTGAGACGGTGCGCTTCCAAGACGGAATTTGTCAGAGGACCGCCGTCTTCACTGACGACTTTCACGAGTGGTAATCCGCGCAGTGGGGCGACCCAATTGTTCTCATTCAAATCCCAACACACATTTTCGAGACGATTAGCCATACTCTGGGCGGATTCGACGAGCAGCATGCGCCGTCCACCATCGGGACTATCGTACTCAGCTGCTCCTAAATCAGGAAATCCAGTGGGTTGAAAGCGAGTGCCCTGCACTGGTTTCAATTCCGCCTCCATCAGTAATCTTGACGCGCCTCTCCAAGCAGTATAGGAATTCATGTATCATCTCTCCTCGGTCGTATTTTGTCTTTCCATCAAACGGCGGTACAGTGAGCCTAAGTCGTGCATAGCCAGCGGAAAAACCAGTGCTGCTCCGCATCGACGTCCCGAAACGAATGGAGATTGCACCTGCCCATGTTTTGGCACCAGTCCGCTAATCACGAGCCGTCTTGTAGCCAATTGAGCAGCACGCTCTACCCCTGCAGAACGGTCAGTCGCCAGGAGAAAAAGAATTTGCTTTGGAAATTGGACCGGCACGTCTTCAGAGCGCTCTGCCAAGGCGTTGAGCATACCATTCGGTACACTCGTGAGCCGTGTCACCGCGTACACATATGGCAACACAGTAGAACCATCTCGTGAATGACTCTGTAAAGAGACTCGCTGTGCGGAATCATCACGTCTTCGCAAGACACCTCCGGCGGACAGCGGCAGCGCGCCCCACAAAAAGTCTGCCAGACGCTCTTCGTTTACTTTCCCTTCCAAAAAGGCTTGCACGGCAGGAAGGCTTGCGGTCTGGGCTCCCCAAAAGGGTTTGGCAACGTAGTCGGACAGTTTTCGAGAAAATCTGCCGTCCCTGCCGCGCTCTTTATCATCTTCTCCGGCCCATGTCCCATCGGGTGATTCTCTGTCCTTTAATTTCGACTCGGCATCCATCATACGTCTCTCCATCAGGCGCAATAGGTTCCGAGAGACGTCTCCTGACTTCCATATCAATCGAGGACCAGCAAATTTATCCCAACCCCGTGCTGAAGACGGATCGACTGGAGAGAAGTAAGCACGAAGTTGGGGCAGCCCTTCCGTGTACCACGATGCGACGGAAATAGCTAATTCCCATTCGTACGACCTGTCCGCCGCCTTGACCGTCCATTGCGGATTGCGTAGAGTTAGCGGTCGAATGATGTCTCGCGCTGCTGGAGAATGTGCGAGTAATCGCTCAATGCGCCCAATCATCACCAAGACATCTTGAACGCGCCTCGGCCCACCTGAGACACAGAGACGAAAAATAGCTTCTCGTAGAGCACGGTAAGCACTCTTAAACGACCCAATGTCCGTCCCACGAGAGAAGTCGGACAGTTGGTCGAGCCAACGAGACTGGTCCAGGTCATTGAGTAACTCCGCCTCTGGCTGCACTTTGACTTGAAGTCGATTCAGTGGCACCGCCAGATACATGTTCCCTGAGCGTTGAGCAAACGAGAAGCGTTGAAAGCTGTCGATACCTCTGTCCACCGCAAGCGTGGCGCACGCTCGCGCAAAGTCCACGCCGTCTCGCGCTGGCCTGTTCCCCACATGGACTCGTCCTTCTTGAAAGAGATATCCCAGTTCTCGGAACGTTGCGGGTTGCGACCAGAGCGGCATCCACATTTCCGCCCTTTGTTTCGACTCACTGATATCGGCGATGCTTCCAGACCCCACGCTCGATGGGTACACGGTAAACGGATAGCTGAGAACCGCTGTACGGCCCGTCTCTAAACGCTTGACAGCGGCCGCTGAAAAGGTGAGCGCACCTTCTAATGCCAACACATACTCCCACGGATTCGCGAAAAATGAGCCTTCAAAACCAGCCTTCGCGTTTGGTCCGCCACCGCCTCCTGGATGAAATTGACCCGGCGCAGACTTTAGCAGGTGTCCAGTTGACTCGCCGAACAACGCTCCGTTCAACCACTCCTGACTGTGGAGCGTCGGCTCCCCAGTGTTCGTATCCATCAATCGGACTACGTGTTGCATAAAATTGTTCGTGAATTCTAAGCGACCGTCATTTCCACCCGTCCCGAGAAGCGGGGGATATTTGGGACTGTTCGACGTCAGCACGACGGCTGCATCCAACCATTCCACCGCCTCATCCGGCCACCAACTGCGGCACAGTTCGAGCAGTTCGTCTTTGCGTTCTTTTGGTTGCTCAGTCAGGTGCAGACGAGACACAAATTCTAATGTTTTGAGAATGGTTTCACGGTAGGCTTGGAGCCTGCCTGCAGTCGAAGACAAGATTTCCTGCAACGCCTCTTGAGTATCCTTAGGATAAAAACCGCTGCCCCCGTTCCATGGAGCACAGACAGGCGTTGGCCGATACTTTTCAGTGAGGAACGACACCAAATCTTGGCGCGTCAACGTCGACTTCAGGTGGAACTCGTTGTTTACCCAATATCCTTGCGCCTCGGAGTCCATCTGTTCCGACACGAGACGAAGCACTGCCAAAGCCCGAAGATAACCGGAGAGCGGAGACGGATTGCATCCAGACAAACATAGGTCGATGGACGTCGTCACTTGGTTTCCCCTCCTTCTGCCGCCGAAGCTCTCCAATCGGCTACACGCAGAATCGTTTCTAACCACGCCAACCGAAATGGTCCTAAATCATGAAGAAGGGCCAGGACGCCTTCCAACCAACTCGGTTCATCCTCTACACTGCTCTCTCCGACAGCCTCCCCGCTTGGCCACACTCGTCCTAGTGTCATCCACCGCAGGGACAGTTCCACGGGGGCTAGAACCATATGACTGTCTGGAGAGAATTCGGGGAGAGTGTCCCCTTCCCACACTCCCCTCGCGAACAAGGGGGGACTCGCCATTCGTTCATCCTGAGGCAATCCTGTTGGCATTTTCGCAGTGGGCACCTCTTCGTTCGGCAGAGAACGTATGGTGACGCGAACTTTTCCGTGATGTGCTGCGATGAGGTAAGCGACCAAACGACGGTAACGCATGTCTGCTGCGGTGTTGGACGAAGTGGACACTAAATATGCGAGAGCCGACGCAAGTTCATGTCGAAAAGCACGCATTCTCTTTGGCGAAATCGTTCTTGATTCTGGAGGGAGCTCTGTGCCTCTATTGGGTGAGGTACCGGCAGACTGCCTTTTCCCTACTGAAACCCCACCCATAATCTGCGACAGTCTGTTGCCCGTGCTCCAGTCCCCGCTTTTGGCCAACAATACCGATTGCCAAGGGCTGGTTGCATCGAGCCCCGCTTTTAATTTCATCTGGAATGCTTCATGACTCTTGCCCCAGTCATGCAGGAGAGCCGCCTCCACCACCGCCTTCATGAGTGGCACGTCAGGGAAAGCTTTTTGTAGCAACTTAGCTTGGTCAACCACGTGCTTGGTATGGTCCGCGAGTTCCACGGGTACTCGCACATGCGATGCCATATTGTCTGATTCTCGCGACTCTGCGTCCATCTGTCCCAAATCTTCTTCGCCGGAGGGTGTTGGTACTGCATCCCAACTTTTTCCTACAAAACCCAATTCCGGTGTATATCCGCCCCAAAGCGCGTTGAGCAAGATGGTTTGACCAGGATAGGCTGTATCACCATTGACTTCCTGCCAAGACTCGGTCGCAAAATTCCACGTCCACGCCTTCCTAAGTTGACCTTTGTGCTTGTTCTTGAGGTACTCCCGAAACATACTTCGAGAGACTCTGCAAATTTCGCGACCTGATGGCCGCGGCATTTCCGGACTGGGTGAATCCTCTGAGAATAGCCGCCAGTAGACCTGTACATCAGCGTCCTCGGCGTCTCGTATATAGGGCGAAATGTCAATGTCCAACCCGGACAAATCAGGTGAAGTATCGAACAACTGGAGTAGGTCTTTGCGGCGTATGACTTTGGTCGCATCAGCACCCCCGTCCACTGGAGGTAAATCCACAATCCGAACATTCCGAAGATTGACCAGCTTGTTACGAGCTTCCTGAACATCCGCGACCTGATAAGGACTACAAGCATCCGCATGCAGTTCTACGTCAACAATGTGAACCGAAGGGTGACGACACTCCCCATAGCGATTACAGCGTCCGAACCGCTGCACCATCGAGGTCCATGGCGCCAATTCAGTAATCAGCGTTTCCGCAGACATGTCAATACCCGCTTCAACCGCCTGCGTCGCTACAACGATTACATCGCGCCCACTCAGGTCCCTCAAGACGGCATTCAAGCCGTCACGGTCCTCCATGCGAAATCGACTGTGAACAAGCACCATCTGTTCCTTAGGACGACCAGCCTTCTCCAGTGCGACGTACAAATCTTGAGCTCTCTGGACCCGATTGCATATGACCAAGGTCACGGTCTCTGGGCGGTGATTTACCAACACGAAATCCCGCAACCGTTCGACATAAGCAGCCAATCCTTTGCCTGATGCCTCACCGGCGGCCACCTTGATGGGCGCCATTGTGCAAGGTTTGTCAGCTTCCAACTTATCTCCTGCGCAAATTTTGTCCTCCGCGCTCAGCCGAAGAATAGTGGAGGAGGCGACCGTCTGTGCGTAGTCGACCGTCGCCAGCCATTCTTCGCGAAATGTAGCAGACATCCACAGAGTCTTGGCAGGTCCGTAAGTTCCAAACCCATCGCGAAAGGCTTGCAACTGAGCAGTGGTAGCTAGTCCTGTAGACATTAACTGCGGCTCGTCGACCACCCACAAGCAGTCATTGTTGACAAAAGCCGCATGCATGGGCCAGCGAGATCGGCTAAGCCCATACCCCCGAAACAGTGCCCTTGACAAAAGTTGATCTTGGGTTCCTACAAGAATGGCATCGTACTCTGGCTCGACGTCAAATTCTCCGGCAACATCTCCGCCGAGCAATCCATAAACAGGAATCCATGCTGACCGCAACTCCCGTCGCCCGTCCGACGCACCATCTGCAATCTCAAGATGTTTTTCCTCTACAGATGGCTCGTGACTCCTATCCAGCGTCTCGTTCCTTTGTGACCCGTGTGGGCCAAGCCCCACTTGTTGGAGCCAAGACTCGATATTTGCCATGGTCTGGCGCACTAAAGTCCGTTGCGGAAGGCAGTAGATGAGCCTTCTGGGTGTGTCCGCTCGACATTCTGGCGACGCAAAACGTCGGCGCCAAATCCACCCCAACACCACCGCGGCAGTCTTACCCATACCTGTCGGCACCTCCAGCACCAGTGGCCAATCTGCCCCTGAAACTAGAGCCTCTTGATAAGGGTATGGCGGATGACCCATTGCCATAGTAAAGAAATCCCCGAAGCTTTCGAAATCCAATATCAACCCCCCCTTTCCGATTTTTTGCGAAGCATTGTACGTGAAAGGAATGTTTGCCCAATATAGAGAATTACCAAACTGGGCGATGTACGAATCTTATCAGTAAGGCCCGTGCATGTCAAAAACAAATATACTGAACCTCAATTTCAAGCAAAACGTCCTTCGCCTGAAAGGGCCATCTCTCTGTATTCGTGTGATATAATGACGGCCTAAGTGACTGCGTGTCCCATTTGAAGAAGTATCTTTGTGGTGCTTTGAGTTGCGATTACACGTAGTCTTTTCCGCGCTTTGCGCGGCCCCATTTGACATTCCAACGCCACGCAACTATTACGCCTGCGGCCAGGACCAGTCCCACACCTGGCCACAGAAAAGGCCGAACATCTGCACCATACTGCTTCCATAAGACGTCCAAATAGCGCCCTTCCAGCAGATAGATGGCCGCAAACAAAAAAGCACTCGCCGCGTTGACGAGCGTAAACAGAGCAAAATTCATTTTGCTCACACCGGCGAGAAGTGGCACGGCAAGCCTCAGAATACTCACAAACTTGAATACAAACACGGCCAGTTTCCGCCGCTTTCCAAACGCGCGCTCCGCCTTGGCCATTCGTTCTTCCGTCAGGCGTACAAAACGCCCATAACGGTGGACAAGGCGGTAGCCTGGTCCACGTCCGAGCCCATAAGATAGGGTCGATCCGACGATATTCCCAACACTTCCCGCCAAGAACAGTGGTACGAACGAAAACGCGCCTTGTCCCCAGGCGAATCCACAAACCGTCAGAGTCGTCTCAGCCGGAAACGGCGCACCGAGCATCTCGGTGGCCATCATAAAAAAGAGACCGATGTATCCGTATCGGTGGACGAGCGGAAGGATGGCAATATGCATCAATTCGTCCTCCTGCTCTGATGAATATGAATACGCCGTGCTTCCCCTGAGAGCATGCGACGTTGCGGGTCGTTGCATCAGTGCGCACCATGCGGTCATGTCGCATCAGTCGTTACGACGCATCAGACTGTCACCACACATGAGGGCGCGTCTACTGACGACGAGCCTGTGCGAGACGCGGGTGGCAGACGCATCAGGAACCGACCCTGCGCACTTATGCTTGGGGTCTCTTCGTCTGTACGAACCGCTCAATGTTCTCCGCCACCCCGACAGACCCTGCATCCCCGACTTGCCGCAAATGCATGGCCACTCGTTCTTGAACGGCTATGGGCTTGTTCTGACTCAGTTTGGAAGCACCTTGAATATTGGTGATACGAATCTGAAATCCGACAATCTCTTTCATCATGTTGCGGTAGAATGTCTCGCCGGATTGGTCAGGCAATGCCGAATCCGGTTCATGAAAGCGCACTAACTTGTCCAGCATGTCCCGCATCCCATCGTCGTCGAGCACTAGACTACAGCGACCATAGACGTGAACAGCAACATAGTCCCACGTAGGTACGGACTTCGGAATTTGATACCAGGAGGGCGAGATATACGCATGAGGTCCTTGAAAAATAGCCAACACTTCTTGACTAGCGAGATTTTTCCACTGGGGATTGGCTTTCGCCATATGACCCAGTAGTGCCGACTCCGGAGCGTCGTAGTAAAACGGAAGGTGAGTTGCTAAGGGCCCTGATTCTCCTTGACTGACTAGAATCCCAAAATTGTTGGCGCGAATGAATGCAGAAATCTCATCGGGTTGGCTCATTTCGAAAGGCTTCGGCACATACATCCACGTCACTCCTCAGCGGTAGCTGATGATAAGTGCAAAAAAGAACCTCAAGCTCCCGCATAAGCGCAAACCGGAAACTAGAAGTCTTTGGGCGTCCACCAGAGAGAGGTGCGCGTTTGGCACGCACCCCAAGTTATCCATCCTGCGGCAGGACGAGGTCTCACTTGTTCGACGTCATCTCCGTCTCTACTTCCTGGTCGGCCGCTGGTGCGCGTGCGCCGTCTGCCTCGCCATCCACTTCTTGAGCGCTGTCGCCGGCTACTTCCTGGTCGGCCGCCGGTGCGGCCTCGCCCTCTGCCTCGCCATCCCCTTCTTGAGCGCTTTCGCGGTCTATGCTCTCATCCAATTCGCCAGGAGCCTCAATCGCAGTCTGCTCGTCACTTGGCGTGGAAACTTGAATTACTTCATGCTGCACCTGCTCTACGCGAGTCAGTCCAAGTGTCTCCGAGGTCGACCTTTGAATCTCTCGATACAAATCCGGGTTATCCGCCAAGGAGACTCCATAAGACGGAATCATCTCTTTGATTTTCGGTTCCCATTCTGCCATCTGTTGCGGGAAACACCGCTGTAACACATCCAACATGACGTGAACCGCTACGGAAGCGCCTGGTGAAGCACCGAGCAACGCCGCTACGGACCCATCGGCAGCCGTGACCACCTCCGTACCAAACTGCAACGTACCTTTGCCGTGCTCTTCTGTATCCTTAATCACTTGAACGCGTTGACCTGCTACAACCGTGTCCCAATCCTCCATTTGAGCCGTGGGTACAAATTCACGCAACTCTTGGAGACGCGCTTCATCCGACAGCATCACCTGCTGAATGAGATACTTGGTGAGCGACATTTCTTTGACCCCAGCCGCCAGCATGGTCAGCACATTGTTCGGTTTCACCGACTCAATGAGGTCAAGTTTCGATCCGGTCTTAAGAAACTTCGGCGAGAACCCGGCAAATGGGCCAAACAGTAGGGACTGCTGTTTGTCGATGTAGCGTGTATCCAGGTGCGGCACAGACATTGGGGGTGCGCCGACTTTTGCCTTTCCATACACTTTCGCGTTATGACGCTTGACCACTTCCGGATTTTTGCAAATCATGAACAGTCCACTGACAGGGAACCCACCATAGTGTTTCGATTCGGGAATCCCTGTTTTTTGAAGCAGCAGTAAACTTCCTCCACCTGCGCCAATGAAGATAAATTGGGCGGCGTGATATTCTGCTACGCCCGTCTTTAAATTTCGCAATTTCAGTTCCCACATGCCGTCACTGGTCCGGTGGATATCCTCCACACTCGAATTATAATGGAGTTCCACGCCTTGCTGCGCCAAGTTGTCAAACAGCATGCGCGTCAAGGCACCAAAGTTAATATCGGTGCCCGTCTCAATTCTGGTGGCCGCTATTGGCTCAGATGAAGTACGACCGTCCATAATCAGCGGGATCCACTCCATGAGCCTTTCCGGGTTGTCGGAAAATTCCATGCCCTGAAACATAGGGTTATCTTTGAGGGCTTCGTAGCGCCGTCTCAAGAAATCGACATCTTTCTCCCCCTGCACCAAGCTCATATGGGGTAACGGCATAATGAAGTCCTCGGGATTCTGAATCCGACGCGTTTTTACGAGGTATGACCAAAACTGTTTGGACAGTTGGAATTGTGCATTGATATTGATAGCCTTGCTGATATCAATCGATTTGTCCGGTCTTTCCGTGGTGTAATTTAACTCGCAAAGAGCGGAATGTCCTGTGCCCGCATTGTTGAGTTCGTGCGAGCTCTCCTCTCCCGAGCTTGCGAGACGTTCGAACACCTTGATTTCCAAGTGAGGTGCCAGTTCTTTGAGCATCGACCCTAAGGTTGCGCTCATGATACCAGCGCCAATGAGAATAACGTCCGTTTTGGTTGTTGTATGGCTCATTTTTAACCTTCCTCATCGCCCATATTCGATGACGCACTTGTTCTGTACCATCCTCCAGTATACCTTTCAACTGTGCAGATTCCCAGTCGCCGCATCTCGCTCCTCCAAACAAACTCCGAACTTCCCGCAACGGAGTTAAACGGGCAATCACCCGCTCAAGGGCGCCTTTGGCCGCTCGGATAGACGCGCATCGCCACCGCCATCTGCACCGCCTGCAACCCACTATGAAAGCTCGATACCGAGTAATCCGTGTTGCCGTAGGCCCACATGGCAGAAGCGTGATCGCCATCGCCAGCAATGTTTTCGCCGAACACACCATAAGTCTCCGGCAACAGGTGACGATTGAGATAAGCCACAATTTTTTTCGCGTGTTGAACTTCTATCGAAACGGAAGCATCATACACTTCCAACGTCCAGTCGCCTTCGTGCCAGACAACCATCGGGGAATATGGATTCGCAGCGGAAGAATGCTCCTCATAGGCTGCTCCGACCATTCCATGTCCCAAATTGACGGATTGCGACACAGATGGCGGCGGCGTCAGATACGCCGAAGCCATCGAACCCTCCTGATTCGCATAAAGTTCGGATTTCGCAATGGCGGGGGTACTGAAACGGGTCGCACCAAACGAGCCCACAAGGTCCATCTCCGGTAGAGAAGAAAGGTTTGAGCTGTTGAGCGGCACGCTGCTCTCCGTAGCATACAGCACCACACCGTAATTCATCCCGTCACTGGATACCGTCGCCTCCACACCCATGTGCCGAATGGCAGAAAAGGCTTTCGATACCACAGGTGCCATAAGCGGCATGTGTGCGCCATGATGCTGCACATAGACCATCGCGTCTACAATCGATGGTCGAAATGGACCCACTGTTGTTGTCGACACGGCCGGCGTGCCGGACCCAGCAGAAGCCGCCGCCGAACCCTGGTTAGAATCGTTGGCCAATCCGCTCCCGCTCTCCCCTCCACTTTGCCCGGAACTGGTCGTCGCATTCGCGGATTGGGTCGCCGCCAGTCCGCTAGCAGACCCAACAGACGCATTAGACGAATGCGACGTGCTAGCACCTCCACTGGATGCCCCTGCAGAGGTGCTGCATCCGGACAGACACACGATGGCAAATGAGGTAATAGCGCCCATGCCCAAACCTCTTCGAAGCCACTTCGCCACAAAGTCACCCCTATTCTGACAGACTCCAATCAGGGAACTTTTTTTGTATCGCCTTCGTCGCTTTAGCGACAGCTTTCTGTACCGATGTCCTCTTGTCCTGCCTGAGAATGCGAAACACTTCAGGGGCATCCGGCGCATAGCTGGCCCCCGCTGCCGCGCTGAAAACCATCGCCACGTTCCAACGAACCTGTTCGTCCTCTCGCTGCACCCATTCCTGCATCCGTTGAATCACCTTGTCCGGGTAACACTGGATGAGCGAACTACCGATGGCAAACGGGCCAAGATTGTCACGCACATATTTTGACGGATCCGCTATGAGAATTTCCAGCAGGTCCAAGAGCGGATTAGCAAAAGTAGGATTTCTGCTCTGTCCAGCATACATCGCGGCGAGCACAGCGGCACGGCGGATATTCTCCGATGGATGGTGAGCGAATGTGACGAGCGCCGGGTAAAATGCATCAAAGTGGTCGGCCAACACCGCTCCGCAGGCGGAGGCAGCCCATTCACGCACTTCCCAGTTGGAACTGTCCGCCAACGTCTCGAGCATGTTGGCCACGTCTGAAGGATGAACTTCATAACACGGGGCCAACAATGCGGCGCCCACTTCTTCCGCCGTCCAATTCCCACTTTGGCAAAGGCGGATTGCCATGCCATAACCGCGCTCTGGATTCCCCGAATAATGACGCGAAATCCTGCGAATGGCAGCCTGTTTGACCTTTGCCGGAGCCGTGCCGGCATGCTCCGTTACCTGAGATTGCATCGCCGCGACGATACCCGAAACGTCGTCCGCCGCTAACGCCTCATCGAGGTTGCGCATCCATTCCTCCAAAGCCGCAAGTCGCGACACGAAGAGCCCTCCCCTCGACACATTCTCTCTCTAAGCCCATCTCCTTACAAGCGACCGATTCTCTACGTGCACGATGAACGCCAAAGCCCTTTGAGCAGAGCCTAGTGACACAGAAAGGTAGTCAAGAGTTTCTAATGAGCGATACCACGCACTCCACATGTGTCGGGAGGTGGAAAGCAACATATAAGGTAAAACGACCCTCAGAGCGTAAAATTGTAATTGATCTCAACCTGCCCGTCCTCCTGCACTTCGATCCGCTTGATCAGCATCAGCGCCAACTGGCGATCCAAGCGCTCCAGCCTTGCATACTGAGCAATATTGCGCGGCACGGCCTGCTCAGTTTGGCTGGCTTGCTCCAGCCCGTTCAACTCCCGGCGCAGTTCCAGCAACTCGGCTTCAAACCGTTCGAGCGCCGCATGATAGCGATCCTTGTCCCACTCGCCGTCCAGCCACTTATCCTCCGCAGTACTCTTACGCTTTTCCAACTTGGCGATCCGGTCCTTCACCGACTCCACGCGCTTCTTCTCCCGCTTCTTTTGCTGTTCCGATGCCCGGCGGATATCGGCGATTAATCCCTCTGTGTCGACCTGTTCACCCGTCAGCCGTTTCAGCGAATTCAGGATGACCCGCTCCAAATACGTCTCCCGGATCGCATGTCTGCCGCACAAATGCGCTCCCCGTTTCAGGTGCGTGGTGCAGACGTAATGCGTATTCCCGTAGTCGCGTCTGACGCAACTCATGCCTTTTCCACAATCGGCACAAACCAGGAGATGCGTAAACAGGTTCGGTTTCCCCGGCATGTGCTGGATGGAGCGGCGGTTCAATAGCCTCTGGGCGGCTTCAAACAGATCACGCGAGATAAGTGGCGAATGGCTATCACGGAGTACAACCCTTTCCTCCGGCGAGGTTTCCCTCCGTCTCGTGCTTCCAAGCGTTGCGACATGTTCCCGTTGAGCCACAAGATCGCCCACATACGCCGGATTCGTCAGGATGGTGCGGACTGAACTCAGGTGCCAATAGGACGACGCGTTCTTTTGCCCGGAAACCTGGCCGGGGGTTGGGATGCCCCAATCCGAAAGCAGGTTGGCGATACTCTGCATGCCCATCTCGCCGCCGACATACCAATCGAAAATCCGCTGTACCACGGCGGGCGTCTCGTCATCGGCGGGCACCAGCCGCTTGTCGGCCTTCTTGTACCCGTAGGGCGGGATAGATCCGGTGAATTCGCCCCGTTTCGCCCGCGCCTTCTCCGCCATCCGAATCCAGTCGGATGTGGTCTGGCTCGTCATCTGGTAGACCATCGAGTACATCGCCAGTTTGCTTTGCCAGCCGTTCTTCTCGGTATCGATGTCCTCCGACAAGGCGATAAAACGAACGCCCCGTTCCGCCAACTGCGGCACCACCGTGTTCAGCTCTCCGATGCTCCGTCCAAAGCGGCTCAGGGACTTGACCAAGATGACCTGAAACTTCCTCGCCATCGCGTCGCGCACCAGCCGCTGAAACTCCACGCGCTTTTTGAAGCTGGACTGCCGTTCGCTGTAGGTATCGAACAAAATCCACGCGTTGCGCCGGATGAAGTCGTTCAGTCCCTCCTCCTGATTGATCAGCGAGGTGTCCTGTTCCTCAAACACCGTGGACACCCGCACATAGGTTGCCACGTACACGGCCTCCATCCCCCTGTGAAGGGATGAGGTACTGCTCGACGCGTCCTGAGTATACCTCACTTTGCCCCACCTCGGAACAAGGAGGCCAGCCAGATTTTCAGGATTTCGGCCAGGGTGTACTCGCCCTCGAATCGTTCCACAACCCGCCATTCCCGGTCGGGGGTTTTGCACTTTTTGTCGATGCGGCTCATGGAGACATCCACCTCGTTTCGTGAGCAAATAAAAGAAGCCCCAGACACGGGCCAGGTACTTGTTTCATCAGCGGTTTAGGGTATGGGGTGATAGAATCCGGACCGTTTCGCGCCCCTTGCGCGCACGTGACGCAATCAGGGAGTCAATGCATATGGAAATAGGACTGCGACTTTGGGCGCGAACGTGAGGCAAGTGTGCGCGTCAGGGGGCGACAGGCGACAGCGAGGCAAACGGTTGCCGATACCTTGATTTGCGGCGAATTCGCGGGTTTACGGTGGTGGAGTCGTTCATCCTCTTACAAACGGGGGAAGACGGGTTTGCTTCCCGAGTGGCATCATGTCGCGGTATGTGTCGCCGTCGATGTGCGGAAAGTCCCTCAACGATCCCCGGTATTCCCATGGTCCGTTCCAAACCGCTTGCAAAACGCCGTCCGTTTCCATTTGGAGTTCGGAAACGGCCCACATGGCTGGAACCGACTGCCCCTTCAGGCCGCCACCCAACAGGCCCTCCCACAATTCCAGAATCCGCCCGGCACGGTCATCACTCCGGGTGATAAACAGGACATTGGCGGATGGTACGTCGACCCAAAACTTCGGGAGATGGATGGCGTAGTTCCAGAGTTTGTGATACAGCGTCCACGAATGTTCACTGCCCGTGTCGTACTCGACATGAAACACGGCAATGAAGCCATCACCAAATCGATAGGTGCCGATGCCGTCCGGGCGCACGGGTGCCGTCCAACGCTCCTTTGCATCCACGATCGCGTATCGGTCACCGCTGTCGCGCATGCCGATCCACTCCACCAGCCCTTCATTGGATATAGGAAGGCTCTCCGAAATCAACCTCGTGAAAAAACCGTAGAGGTGCACGGCTTAACCGGGCGGGTTGCCCTGCTGTCGAAGGAGTCCTACACGGGTTCCCTTCGTCAGTCCAAACGCAAACGGAAGTCCCTCTTTGGTCAGCACCCACCCCTTCACGTTGTGGCGCAGAAAGGCCAAGCGCATGGGTTGTACCCAGTTCCTCTTTCTCATCTTGCCGAAAGTCTGGTACATGCTGTCCGGCTGATCGTGCAGCAAGGCGCAAAGCTGGTCGACGGTCAGCATCGTGTATCGGTACAAGGCGAGCAGTACCTCCTGTTCATTGTTTCGGGGCGTCAGCAAGGAAGCGGCCTCCTCCTTTCCCTGGCGGGCGGATCGTGTCAATATGTCCCGTGCAGGCAGCTTGGCCTGACCGCGCGGTGTGCGGGTTTTTCGGGACACCGCCCGCTTGTGTTTTGTTCGAGGTTGCGTTCCTCGTTCCGTGCGGAGTCTTGTTCGGAGTTTGGGTCTATTGGGGATGCGTGTTTGAATGGTTCCTTGTCGATTTGCCTGCGGGCAGATTCGGCTGTTTCTGAGAGGGTTGAGGTGCCCGCCGGTTCATCTCTTCGATCTCTCCGTCCACCAAATCCGCTGGGCGGCCATCATGCCGGTCGGAGTACTCGAACGCGCGCTGAATCCACGACTCGTTGTCAACAGAAATGACGTGGGGTGCTCCTTTCATCGGGCGCGCGATTTGGATATATGTCCCTTCGCGGCCGCGCCGGGAAGCCGCGTCCGGCGCAGTGTTTTCGGCGGAGGGATGGCTTCTTACTACTGCGCAAGGCACTCCCCAAGTAGCGGTGCAACCTTCTTCGTATTCGTTCCGCGCTTTCGTGGTCGGTCGGCATCGTTATCTTCGGGCACTCCCTCGTCGTTCGCCGACTTTGCCGGATGTGCTGACCTCCGAGGCGCTGTACATGGCTGCAATGTCTCGGTCCATCTGGTCGGCGGGTCGGCCGTCCACCTTGTCCGAGCGGCGGAGCACAGCCTCGGCCTATTCGACTTTGCCGGCCGGGGCCAGCGGATTGTTCATGGAACGTCCGATTTTCGATGTAGACGCCGCGCAGACGTTCGTGGGCCAGTTCAATCCGCGGGCGAATGCCTCCAAAATCAAAGGATGGCTCTGGATGCGGTAGAAAAAGTCGTATGTGCGCGTGAGCAAATCGCGCTCGACACGCCGTCGGTCTAGGATGCGCACAAACTTCTCTCGCGAATAGAGCGTCCAGTCAAACTGCTTCAGGAACCTTGGAGCCACTCCAGGCGTCTTGGCAGTCCGAGTCCCGCCATCAATTGTACGAATGCATGGGCATAGTTCGGGTCGTAGGATTTAAAATCAGACGGCGGAACGATGCGGTAGAACGTCAAGTCTTTCCTTCTTCGCAGTTTCATGGACAACCTCTCCTCGCAATGGGCATGGTGCGACACTGCTGAAAAATGCAAAGGGCGGCGATCCGAGTCGCCACCCTGCCACAGTATCGTACAGTGTCATGTTACCTCCGGGACACCGGAGCCAGGGTGCCATGACGGTGCCACAACAAAAATTGTGATTGGACTTGCTCATCCTCGCCAAGTGGAGTTAATCTCGGATGCGACGCGTAGGAGAGGTGGAAAAAGCACATGTGCGATTTGACTCTGGCTTTATTGGCAGAAAAGCTGATTGATGACTTCTATGATACAGACGGTCCGTCCATGGGTGGTGCCGGGAACACGGAGGATGACATCAAGGAGCAGTTGAAAGCTCTGGTACCGAAGGACAAATGGAACCTCTTATTTCTATGGGAGGCCCAAACTGCGGAGGCGGGCGGTGAGGAGTTGCGCCGCTTCGCGGTTTTTGTGGCGCGCATGATGCTCGGCGTTACGGACGAGCGAATTCACCGATGAATCCGTCATCACTGTGCGTTGACTTGGCATCCAGGACGCACGGAGTTAATGAACCTCCCTTGAAGAGGAAGCCACAGGGGGGTATCCGCAGGACGACCAGACTTACTTGTCGCACCTCACCATATTAACCCATACGCTTGCATTTCTTGATAGCTGTTTGCGCTGGCACTACCCCGCTTCAGATGCGGCGACTTTGCCTTATCTCGGCCATGGGTGCTAAGATAGTATCGAAAGACCGCTAGGCTCCATCCTCTCACATCTGGTTTCATACATTCCTTAACAAAAATCCCTGCAACCAAAGAATGGGTGGGCTCGTCTATATAGACGTCAGTTCACAGAAACAATTTTTTGATGCACTTGACGTAGATAAAATATCCACGCTGGGGTTAGGAGCCTTTACAAAATAACTTTTTCATCGGAAGCTGGCGCGATCTCGTAATTCCACTCGCCACGAAAGTCGTTGCGCTTCAAATTGACCTGTGCGAGCTCATCGTCTGAGACCTTAATCCCCTTCTCATACTTGTTGGTGTCGAGATCCGACGTAAAAGTCATACGCTGCAGACTAGTTACTGTACCACGAATTCTTTCTATCAGATACGACATTGCCGTAGTTCCCATCTCATAATGCGGTTGGCATACTGTAGTAAGAGAAATCGACTTTACCCGAGCATAGGGCATATCGTCATATCCAACTACGCTGACATCTCCAGGTATGCTGAACCCTTCTTCTTGCAGTGCATCCATGAATCCCATCGCCATAAGGTCATTGGCAGCGAATATCGCTGTTGGATGATCAGATTGTAAAAGCCATCTTTGTGCAAACTGACGCCCACTGTCCATTTTTAATTTCCATGCGCCAGGTCTAAATCCTCCGACTTTAGTCGGACAGCTTTAGCAAGTTCTTTTGACCATCGCGTGTTCAGCAGTTAGGATGGACACAGAGGTGGACCGCATGGTGGATTACCAAACGGGTGGACACTCAGTATACGATATCAAATATCACATGGTGTGGGTGACGAAGTATCGGTATCACGTACTGACAGGAGAAGTAGCGCATAGGACGAGGGAACTGATTCGCCAGTGTTGCATGGCACGGGATATCACGATTATCAAGGGCAGCGTTGGAAAGGATCACGTCCATTTGTTGGTGTCTTGTCCGCCGACAATCGTACCGACGAAGGTCGTGCAGTACCTGAAAGGACGGTCATCAAGGCTGCTACAGGAAGAATTCTCGCATTTGCAAAAGAGGTACTGGGGACAGCATCTTTGGGCAAGAGGGTATTTTTGTGCAACAGTTGGCGCGGTGAATGAAGAGACAATACGCCGAGGATGAAGACAAGAAAAGCATGTCGGTACTCAAAACTCAGCATGAGCAGGAAATGGCAGAACTCTATTCCAAGATTGGGAAGCTGACAACCCAACTGGATTGGCTCAAAAAAAAAGTGGCATCCACCCGGACTAAATCGGAACGGATGCAATGGATCGAGTAGGAGACTCCGCAGGATCCAGATGTTCCGGACTTGCCTATATCCCAGCAGGCGGATCTGCTGAATCTGAACCGCACGAGCCTGTACTACAAGCCAGTGGGTGCTTCAGAAGAGGAAGTGGATCTAAGGCGACGCATCGACGAGATCTACACCGATCGCCCTGTCTCGGGGAGCCGTTATATTACCGCTATTTTACGGCGAGAAGGGTGGGTCATCAACCGAAAACGCGTGAGGCGCAGTATGCGCGAGATGGGGATCGTCGGCGTGTGTCCAGGGCCAAACCTGAGCAAACGCAACCTGCAACATCAGATCTACCCATATCTGCTGCGCAACATCAAGGCCGGCCACTGTAACCATGTGTGGGGGATCGATATCACCTTCATCCGGCTGAAGCATGGGTGGATGTATCTGGTAGCCGTCATCGATTGGTATTCACAGTACGTGGTCAGTTGGCGACTGGAGCAGACACTGGATATCGGTTTTGTACTGGAGGCCACTACGGAGGCACTGGGACAGGCTGTACCAGAGATTTGGAATAGCGACCAGGGGAGCCATTTTACCAGTCCTCAGTACACGGATCTGCTCAAGGCAGCAGGAGTAAAGATCAGCATGGATGGAAAGAATCGCGCTCTGGACAACATCTTCACGGAACGCTTTTGGCGTACGCTGAAATACGAAGAAGTGTATACAAAAGAGTATGCGAATCCCAGAGAGGCGAGGTTGAATATTGGACGGTTTATCCACCGGTACAATCACGAGAGACCTCACCAATCGTTACGTGATCACACACCAGCTGAGATATATATGAAGGGAATGGTGCCGGAGGATCCGATTCCAGTCGTACCCCGGAGAGATGATGTCGTACGAGTGATCGCTTGACAGAGAACTACAGGGGGGGGGGTTAGGCCGAATCCACAGGTATGTGGCTTCGACTACCAAGTCCAGTATGAAGGTGGTGATGAGCCGTCTGTCAAGCCTGGAAAGAGTGCCTTGACAGACTCACTTGAGAGTAGCTTAGCAGAGGGAAAAAGATTGTCTTGACAAACGGGGCCACCTTACCTTGGGCAATCGGACTGGGGTGATAGTCAAGCTTTTGAATGACCTCCTCAACCAGTTTACGTGTGGACGGTTTGACATTGGGATGCTTTGTTAGAACCCGCGATACCGTTGAACGAGAGACTCCAGCAGCACGCGCAATTTCATTGATGGTAAAAACGCCTTGACCTTTTTCCACTTCATCATCTCATTTGCTGGTTTGGGAGCGGTCCCAAAACCTCTTTGAAAATTATAATATGATTCCACTGCGAAAACCCCTCGCGCGGAACATGACTCACAGCAATGAGCGGGTTTCAATCGATTCCAAGGAAATACGAGTGAAATATTCGTCCGATTTCGAGAGAAAGCCACTTTAAAATGGAGTTTGGGCGCAGCATAGGATCGGACTATCCTGAACTAAGGGGTTTTCGCAGTGGAATCAATATGCTATCTATCACCTGTCAACCAAATTATTCAGATTTGTCGTTCGTCAGTGAAAATGTCACTATGGACAAGGGGATTGTCCTGAGTTATCCAGTCAGACCAAGCCGACTCACACCGATGCAGCAGGTACTTGCTCCGATAGCCCCGTTCCATGACGACACACAGCCGATCGGATACTTTCTGACGCCAGGACCAGCTCCCAAACGAGGTCGAGCTTGCTGGCGAAAACGGCGTACGAAGCCCATCTGGATGCAGACAGACTCCGTCCGTGGTTCCATACTTACTGTCGTCGATCTCAAACCTCTTCGCACCCCTCGGATACTCCGGTTTTTGAACGATGAAGTTGATTCGCAAAACTTCCACCCGGCGTGTCTCCTTCTGCTCACTGGATAAACGCGCATAACGAACCCAAACAGGGAGGCAGTATACTGAATGTTGTCTGTTCTGCGCACATCCGTATATAGGTATGAATAGATGGGATCAACGGCTTGGAAGTGCGCACGTTTGCGCTCTTCGGCCAACTCAACGAGTTCCTCAATGGACTCCGTTTCTATTCTAGCGCATGGGCGTGGATGACAAATGAACAACCCGCCCTCGGTGTGTCGAGAGCGGGTTCGCAAGGTAGGAACGAGATGACAGATTCGAAGTCAGAAGATTCGTGCGTTCAGGCGAAACCCGTAGACAGCGTGACACGAAGGGGGGCGATTTCGTTTGTGCGCCAGCCCGCAACAAGTGCAATATCAGCGATTTGCCTTATGAAAACTGGGCTATCAGCCCGTTTTCTCCATCAGTAGCCCTCCTTTTCGTCCGTCAACGAGAAACGCAGCGACTCGCTTGTTCGTATAGAGTTTACACGCTCACGCTCCATCTCTTCTTGCACAAAGTGTTCCAGACGCTCCCGGATGGCGTCGCGCACCTCATGAAATTTACCCATGATCTCTTCTTCGCTTCCAGTCGCCCGCGCCGGGTCTTCGAAACCCCAATGCAAGCGCCTTACGGAAGGCGGCGTGACCGGGCAGCGGTCGTTGGCATCGCCGCAGAGGGTAATCGCAAAGTCGGCTTGCATCAACAGATCCTGGTCTATGAGCGACGATTGGTGATGCGAGATATCGACGCCCGTTTCCGCCATCGCCTGCACGGCGCGAGGATTGAGACCGTGCGCTTCAATCCCGGCGCTGGCAAAATCGATCCGATCCCCAAAGAGGTGGTGTCCCCATCCTTCCGCCATTTGGCTCCGGCAAGAGTTCCCTGTGCAAATAAAGTAAATCAACGGCTTCTTCATTTCATTCTTGTTTGTCATGTCTTTCGCTCCCTATCCTTTGTTTCGTTCACTTACCCCAAGCTTGAATATGTATGCGCCTCATCGCCGGCACTGTGGATCCCCTGTTGCCGCCGATTATCCAATTAGGGCGGTCCACAGGTACAAACCAGACAGTGTGACAAACAGGGTTGGAATCGTCAGCAAGACGCCGGTTTTGAAATACCGGCCCCATGTGATGGTGATGCCCCTCTTTTTCAGTACATGCAGCCACAACAGCGTGGCGAGTGAACCAATCGGGGTGATCTTCGGCCCCAGGTCGCACCCGATCACGTTCGCGTAAACCAAAGCCTGGTGCATGACGCCCGAAACGTGGGTTGAGTGAATGGCGAGTGCGTCGAACATGACCGTCGGCATATTGTTCATGATGCTTGAAAGCGCGGCGGCAATAAAACCGGTGGCCAGCGTGCCCCCGTATAGACCGCTATGAGTGGCCCCCTGAATCACGTGCCCGAGGATGTTCGTGAACCCCGCATTGCGAAGCCCGAATACCACCACATACATCCCAATGGAGAACACGACGATCGCCCAGGGCGCCTCACGAATGACGCGCCACGGATGAACGACTTTCGTTCGGCTCCCGCTGACAAGAAACACAATCGCCACCAGCCCCGCAACAAACGAGACGGGGATGTGCAGGAGTTCCGTCAGAATGTACCCCACGAGGAGGATGCCAAGGATGACCCAGGACGCCTGGAACATCCCCTGATGCACAATGGCCTCTGCCGGTTCAGGCAAGTCCGCTGGATTGTAGGTTTTCGGAATGTCTCTGCCAAACACCAGGTATAGAACCGCAATGCTTGCACCCAGCGAAAAAATATCCGGCACAATCATGTGCATCGCATAGCTGAGAAATCCGATGTGAAAGTAATCCGCCGACACGATGTTGACCAGGTTGCTGACGATCAGCGGCAGCGACGTGGTGTCCGCAATAAAACCGCTCGCCATGATGAACGGCAACATTTTCTTCATGTCAAACTTCAACAGTTTAACTTTCTCGAGCACAATCGGCGTTAAAATCAGCGCCGCGCCATCGTTGGCGAAGAAAGCGGCCACCAAGGCGCCGAGGAGCGTCACGTAGAGAAACACCTTCCGCCCATCCCCTTTGGCGGCATGCGCCATCTTCAGCGCAGCCCATTCGAAGAATCCGATTTTGTCAAGGATCGAGGCGATGATGATGATGGCCACAAACGTGAGTGTCGCATCCCAGACAATTCGGGTCACCTCCACGACGTTGTAGAGCGTTACGACCCTGAACACGAGCGCCAACACCGCGCCGCCGAATGCGCTCCAGCCAATCGACAAGCCCCTGGGCTGCCAGATGACGAAAATCAAAGTGACTAAAAAAATTCCTACGGCAAGATATGCCACATTTCCGCCCCCTTTATGGGTTTACAAGGTACACTGAACTCGCAGTCCTCGGGACTTTAACTGTTCAATCTCGGCCGCTACGTTGGGGAATGAGTCTACGATGTCCTTGAGCAAAGGGAACCTTGAGCCATCCATGGAATAGAAGACCCACTGGGCTGTTTTTCGTTCCTTAACAAGTCCTGCTTGTTTCAGCTTACGAAGGTGCTGAGACACACTGGGCTGCGACATATCTAAAATAGGAACAAATTCACAGACGCATAACTCCTCACAGGCCAGCAGAGCCAGCATGTGCAGACGCGTCTTGTCAGCAAGAGCTTTGTATACTTCCGCTAGATCCTCGAAATCATGCACCATCGCGCCCTATTCACCTCCCATGGGAACATTCTTATAAAGAATATCCGTCCGAGTTCCCTTATTCTCGTAAGGAACTGCCTCCCACGTAAAGGGAATTTCACGAACAGGATAATGATCATCAGGTCGATACGGGAATAAATGCATGCGTAACCAGTCGTCTTGCATCTGTTTCAACTGGGATACCGCTTGAATCTTCTCCGACTCAGTGAGGGTGGATATACGGGATTCCAAGTCCATGATTCCCTTTGGAAAGAACCCTTCCCCCTCCACCACTTCTACCGTTTGCCCGGTTGACATGTTTTGGACGATATACCAGACCCCCGGCCGATTGCGCACATCCTGTGTTCCGAATCGAACGCGTCCGCCGGTGAGATAAGCGCCGACATCCCCCAAGCAGGAACTGTTTCGAGACAGAAAGCGTAGATTGGTACGGTCAATGATTCCGTCTGGAAACAGCACGCCTAACGCTTGCGACATGGCATACATGCCTCGAAACAATCCATCGCATGCATGTCCATGGAAACGAACGAGATCGATCCCGCGGATGAATTTTGTCTGCGCAGCGTAACGGCCGTGACTGGATTCCGTATCCCGCACCTGAAAGGTCGGCATGTACGGCGCGTTTTCGGCCTCTTTACTCCAATACCAAAGTGCATCCTCATGATTATCCTTCATAGGGTTATCACGCTCCGCAAAAAATTGAATCCAACTCGGTGAAGCGACAAATTCGTGAGGTTCCACCGAGTTGGCCTTGTTAGAACGTCAGTACGGTATATCCTTCACGGGCGTATCGGGAAAACGCATCCCGTGCAAACTCGAGTTGAATTCCGTATTGACTGGCTGGCTCATGCAATTTCCAACTGTCTACCTGATTTGAACAAGCCCCAACCACGAGGCCTGCTTCTTTCAACTCGACAAGCGTCTGATCGACTTCCGCGGGTACGGATTCAAGCAATTTCACTGCCCCGGTAAACAAGAAGACTTCCACAGCATCCATTTGATTTTCTTCCTTCGCGTCGAAGATGCGTTTTGCGACGTGGAGTCCTGACGTCACCTTGTCCTTCTGATCCCATCCAGAGTTAATGACAATCGCAATTTTCCCGCTCATACTATGACCTCCTGAGATTTTTCAACCACTTGCTCGGCAAATTGCTTCAATAACTCGGGGCCAAGAATCTCATCTTCCTGCAAGGTCGCCACCGCAATCGTTTGATCGCTGTTGCGTTCTTTGACTGCTTTAATATGCGCTGTTTGCAGTTTCAAACGCTTCCCAAACAGTCGACTGGTTGCCGCCTCCTCGGGAAGTACTTGGTTGATAATGATCGCTTCCGTATGGATCTGCGTTCTCTCCAAATCCGCCATCGCCCGTTCCATTTCCGCAATCGGCGTGGCCTCCGGCAGCGTGACAAAGAACATTCCCGTTTCATCCCGGTCTTGCAATGTTCGAATCGCGTCATTCATACGGGCTAACTGCGCGCCATCCAATGCGGCGGTTTCAGCGGTAAAAGCATCCTTATTCTCTAACTCCGTTTCGTAATCCCAAGATAGCTGCAGGAGGCGAATGGTGTGTCCGGTGGGAGCCGTGTCAAATACGGTCACCTCATATTCGTCGCTCAAGAGATACTCCAAAAATTCTTGGAATACGGCAACTTCTTCCGTACAGGGTGAATTGAGCTCTTCACTGACCCGATTAACCGTTTCGCCATTCCCAAATTGATCCACAAGAGACGAAAGCACCTGTTGTCGATACGCTTCAAAAGCGACTTTGGGATCAATACGCGCCAGCCATAGACTGGTTCCCGAAATCTGCTTGGGCGAAGCTGTTACAGTTTCACCAAATACGTTGCCGATGTGAGCCGCTGGGTCTGTAGTTACAAGCAGCGTTTTAAGACCCTGATCAGCCGTATACATAGCTATCGTACAGGCGAGCGTAGTTTTCCCCACACCGCCCTTCCCGGCCAAGAAAATTCTTCTGCGTTTCTCGCCATGGGGCAACAGCAGGTCAGCAGGCAATTTTTCATAGGTTGATAGCATGTTGTAAATCTCCCCCCACCTGCTCCAACATCGCAATTCCTTTGACTTCATCCGCGTACAGGGGCATGATCCCAATCCTTCCAGCAAAACGAAAGGAAAGTTCCTGGATGTAGGGTTCCTGTTTTCGCCATCGACGACCAGAATACGGGTGAGTACGTTCATCCTCTGGAATCACGCCGTTCACAATTGCAACCTGGTTTTCAATTCCGAGCTTGTGCAATTCACCAGATGACCGAAGCATTTCATCCATTGACAATCGTGCAGGCTGCGTGACAAACACAAAAGTCGTTAATGAACCATCCTGCAAGGCGCGTACGGCTTTGTCGTACTCCGCTTTGGAGGCCGTCAGGGCATCGACGCTGCCGATGCAGGTTTGACCACTCCCCGCTGCGCTTTCTTCGATATGCAGACTCCAACTGCTCGGCAACTCCAGGAGACGCAGGGTATGTCCTGTTGGGGCCGTATCAAACACCACCCAGTCATAGTCCGGTTGGTGCATGCACGCGATGAACTGATCGAATGTCGCGACCTCCTCTGTGCAAGGCCCACTCATTTTCTCCTCTGCCGCTCGCACGACTTCTTCGGGAAATACCTCGCGCATTGGAGCTAAAGCACGGTCTTTATACGACTGTAGGGCTGCATCCGGATTGATCTCTTGGATATACAGTCGGGGAACACCTGTCACCTCACGGACTTGAAGACCCACTTCTTGCCCGAACACATCCCCCAAATTGGAGGCTGGATCGGTCGTCACCAACAATGTCTTTTGTCCCTGTTTTGCCAACATCACCGCTGTGCTGGAGGAAAGAGAGGTTTTTCCTGCCCCGCCTTTCCCCGAGAAGAACAGATACTGCGT
The DNA here is from genome assembly GCF_024706985.1 of Alicyclobacillus sp. SP_1. Lineage (GTDB taxonomy): Bacteria > Bacillota > Bacilli > Alicyclobacillales > Alicyclobacillaceae > Alicyclobacillus_I. The sequence goes on from NZ_JAMCCX010000010.1 coordinate 72,421, forward strand.
CATCACCTAAGACTCCTTTGCTGTGAGTAATTCTTCCATTTGCGGGTATTTTCCCAATGCGCGAATCGTGCTATCCACCACGACGATCGGCAAAACCTTCATGCCACCTTTGAGCAGGAGTTCATACACCTGTTGATTCGCTGTAAAGGCGGTGGCATCGCGGCTGAGCATGTATCGAGCGACACTATGCCCATCCGCTTTCAATTTCTCCACCAGTTCGCCCATACGAATCAACTCAGGATCAGGGGATGTTCCGCAAACTCCTGTGGAACAACACATTTCCGGGTCGAAAATGTCAATTTTCATCTCGCATTCCACCTCCGTTTTTTTAGGAACAACAGTTTCCAGAACCACATCCGCAACCGGAACCTTGACTCACGACGGTCAATAGCGTTCGTTCTTGTGCGAACAGGTTCTCCGCAAATTCATCGATCTTCATCGTTGCGGCGAGTTTTACCGGACGAACCAAGAGAAGCACTTCTTGTAGATCGGCGTCACTCGCGCCCTGTTCTCTGGCTTTCGGCACGTGCTGTTCAAGACAGGATGCGCATCCGGCTGTCAGAGCCGCCGCGACTTGAATCAGTTCTTTTGTAAGTTCGTTCACTTCACGCCACCATCTTTCTATTGTCATATAATGATACTCTTATATTATAGTCAACGTGATGCGGTTGCGCAAGGTCGTTCAGAATACTTTTTGATCACCGCCGAGCGCGACCACATCCACTTGAATCCGTTCTCTGCCGTCCACCTGCCATTCCGCCTTCCTTCGTCGGAATCAACCGCATCCAAAAATACGATGGAACATGTTTTGAACAGATCATGTCCTACAGCAGGGGCAAGAGCATTTTCCCTGCAACAACCACAAGCAAAATACCGTAAAACCATTTCACCCATTGCGGTTTTGCTCGGTTGGCCATGAATCCCGCGCCAGCCAACTACGCCAGGATCACGGTGCCGACAGTGACGAACAGAAGCTGTGGATCAATGGTCATATGAGCGACATGTCCCAAGAACCCTGAGAAACTTGAAAATGTAACAATGTAAGCCGTCGTGGCCGCCGCCTGTTTGGTTTTATATCCAATCCACATCAGCATCGGACTGATGATGAATCCTCCGCCGATTCCCAGCAGCCCGCCCAAAAGACCTGCAAGAGCGGCAACCAGACTTCCGATGATCACGCGTCGGGCAAATGAGATCTCCTTATCCGAATCGGCCTGATTCGCTACCCACAGCGTACGGACAGCGGCTATCAAAACCATGACCGAAAACGGAATCAGCAGCCATTTGTTTGGCACATAGGGCGCCAACAGTCCTCCGATCGGTGCAAAGATCAGGGCGCTGATCGCCATGGGCAACCCTCCGCGCCAATCCACCAGTTTTTTGCGCCCATAGGGGATCAGCGCGATGAGCGTGTTCAACCCGTTCAACAACAACCCCAAGGGAATCACGACATCCTTCAAGCCAAATCCGAGCCAGTGGAAAATCGGAACGTACAGCATGCCGCCGCCGAGACCCAACATGGCAAATACAAAGGAAACATTGAGGAAGAGCGAGAGAGGAATGTAGAACGTGCCACAACAAGAGTATATCCGAATATCTACGTGAGAAGTGGGATTGTTCGGTTCAGGAAATTGCACAGCGGTTGCAGATGAATTGGCGCACCGCCAAGAAATACGCGAAGTTCGCGGAGGTACATCGAATCTCACCTGACGGGTTCTTCCGAGGAACGGGACACTTTTCTCGGTTGCTGGATTCCAACGGCGCTTGAGAGTTGATAGAGGATGTATTGGTTCAAACTCACATCCTCCCCGGCTGCTTTTTCGACGAGAAGCTTATGGAGTGTACGGGGCACGCGCACATTAAATTTTCCCGAAAACGCAATGGCCAAATCACGGGTCGGCTCCGGAATGGAATGCCCAAGCTCCAACGAGACCTCAAGCCATCCGCGTTTGGCATCTTCAATCATGGCAACGGCCTCTTCAACCGTTTCGCCCTGGCTCAGGCAACCGGGGAAATCTCCTCCCTTCAATAATTCGATGGCACGCTCCACGTAGATCACTTTGATGTAAGGGCGATGATAGGGTACGGCTAATTTTTTCTGTTCTTTGACGTAGACGTAATGGCAGCATCCACAGCCTGCAACAAAAGCAACGCGCCAATCACCCGAGATTTGAGAATGAATTGCAATGTTTCCCGAGAAGCCGCGCCGATACCCTTGGCGGACTCCGGTGACTTGGCGAGTGAAGCTATAGGCCCCATTACCCAAATTGCCGCCACAGAAAGGATAAAGGTTCCGCCATCCAAAAAAAACGGTAGTTGCCGACCGCCCAATCCAATTAAAAGGCCAGCGACTGTGGGGCCAACCATGGAAGCGATTTGGCTCGACAGCGAGAGTAGGGCATTAGCTGGCACAAGATCGTCAGCGCGAACAATCTGAGGGATTGCCGCTGCCCGAGCGGGTTTGAAAAAGGACGCTGCACTGGCTTCCACGAACGCTAACACGATGAGGGTCCAAGCTTGCACATGCGGCGCTCCTAATATTATCCCGAATACGAATAACGTGAGCATCCGAATGAGGTCACTGACCATCATAACCGTTCGTCTATTCATACGATCCACGATAGAACCGGCCACAAAGCTTAAGAGCAATGGAGGCAAGGCTGTTGCCGCGCTGGTCATGCCCAAAATGAGCGCAGAGCCGGTGACAACGTAAGCCATCCACGGCAAGGCAACGATAAATAACGCGTCGCCAAATACCGACAATGTTTGGCCGGACCACAGCCAGGAGTACCGGGGGTACTGTTTAAGAATGAGAAATCCGCTCTGCTGACGGGGCTCTTTCGAGCCGGAAACACCAAGGCTCTCCGTTTTCATACCTCTTCCTCTCCTGTTTGACGCAGAATCGCCATCGAATCCTTGTCGGAGTTCGGATGATAAGGTCCTGATAACGCGTGCCAACAGTGAGGGTCATCAGCCAAATAGTCACCCGTGTAACTAAAGGCCACCCCGCGACATCCGCCACAATGGTACAGAAAGGGACAACTGATGCATCTTCCTCGTAATTGACTACGGTCACGCAATGTTTGAACGACTTCTGACGTATCCCAAATCACGGAGAATGGTTGCGTATGAACATTGCCAACGGAGATGGGCAACATCACACATGGTGTTACCCACCCCTCCGGGATGATGTATCCTTGGGCCACACCCGCTTGACACCCTCGAAATCCCTCCTGTGTGACCAACCCCGGATCGACCAGCACCATTTGGGCGAGATGGCTGGCAAAGCGCATACGGCCCGCAAATTCCCTCTTTTATGATACACGGTTCTCGGCATACGTAAATGGGTATCGTAAATATTTTGAGCAAAACATCCACCTTACGGCGTTGTCGACAAGACATAGTGGCACGAATTTGCCGCGTTCCACTTGGTTGCTCCGTTGCCAGACGTTGTCGCCGGTCAGATTCATGTGTTCCCAACCGAGTGGTGACCGATGCAGGCAGCGAAAAACGGTGTGAACCTGCCGTAAAAGTTGCCATGGACAAACTAATTCACATAATCTAGAAAATGCTTGGCGGACAAGGAAGGCCCGATCCCATAGATCGAGCCTTCTCCTCTGCGTCGGCAATTCCCATCCCTCGATTTTTAGTCCACCCTATATGTTGATATACAGCACTCCACATGGCTAGTTTGCGGAAACATGTCCACCGGCTGAACCATGTCCAGTGCGTAGTCTGTTGCAGTCAGAGCAGCGAGATCGCGCGCAAGCGTTGCCGGATTGCACGAAACATAGATTATAGACCGAGGCCGCAGAGCCAAGAGAGCGGCCAGTGCGGGTTGAGGGAGGCCTTTACGCGGCGGATCGACCACGACCGTATCAAACTTCTCGCCTCGTGCGATGCGCTCTGGCAGCCAATCTTCGACCGCAGCAGAGACAAAGCGCACATTGGACACGCCATTCTCCATAGCATTGGCATGGGCGTCCGCAATGTTGCTTTCCAGATAGTCCACTCCGACCACTTCGCTGCTGACCTCGGCGAGCAACAAACTCATCGTCCCCACGCCACAGAACGCGTCCAGCACCCGCCCGGGTGACGCTTCGCGGAGAGCAGCGCGGACGGTCTCGTAGAGATGCGGTGTTTGATAATGATTGACTTGCAGAAAGGACCTCAGCGAGAGCTGATAGGTCCGGCCAAGGATACGCTCTGTGAGGCGTTCCGGCCCCGCCAAAACATCCAGTGTCTGTCCGTAAGGGGTGGCGGCGAAACGTCGCTGCACGGTGATAGCCGCCGTCCACACACCGTGATGGCGCCCTGAATGCCGTTCATAGAAACGCAAGAGCCTCTCTGCGACCGCTTCACGCCACCCGTCCACAGACCAGATGACGGCGAGCGCCCCTGTGCTGCCCGACTCGCGCAAGCTCAGGTGATGGACGGCAGAGGCGAGCTGCTCTGGCCACGTGGCCATCTCGTCGCGAATCTGCGACCAGAGCATCTCCATCTCCGTCGATATGAGGTGGCAGGTGGGGGTCTCCACCATGTCGTGCGATCCGCTATGGTAAAACCCAAACTGCAGCCGACCGAGGGCTTTGTTCCAGGCGACGGGTATCTGGACGTGATTGCGGTAGCGGTGGGCGAACGGAGACGCGAGCGTTCGGCGCACACTTTGCTCTTGGTGTAGCGCGCGGCGCAACTGACCTGCCGTCACCTGGCGCTTGTGCTCCAGTTGCTCCGCGTATTCCATATGCTGCAACTGGCACCCGCCGCAACGGCCGAACACAGGGCAGACTGGCTCGTCCCGCTGTTGCGCAAACTCTCCTTGTATTTCGACGAGTTCTGCACGGAGAAAGTTGCGATGTGCCGAAGTGACGCGAATTTGGGCGAATTCCCCCGGCAATAATTGCGGGACAAATACGGTCAACGGGCCAATTTTAGCAACCCCGTCGCCGTCATCGTTCAAGCGCGTGGCCGTGACCTGCGCCAATTGTCCCACCCAGCCTGCCCGTGCGTCCGACTTGGTCATCCTTTCTTGCCTGCCAATTTTTCCAGCAAAAGCTTGTTCACGATACCCGGATTGGCCTGCCCTTTGGTCGCTTTCATGGTCTGCCCAACCAGCGCCGCCAGTGCTTTCTCTTTGCCACCCAAATAGTCTTCGACCGACTTTGGATTGTTGGCAAGGACTTCATCGAGAATGCTCCCTAGGGCCGACTCGTCACTGAGTTGAACCATCCCCCGCTCTTCAATGATGGCTGCGGCAGATTTTCCGGACTCCGCCATCAGCCGAAATACTTCGCGGCCCTGCTTGAGCGAAATTCGGTTTGACTCAATCTCGCCAATCAACGCCGCCAATTGCGCGGGTGAAACTGGGCTCTGGTCCATCGTGCGGTGGGTCGAATTCAGGTAGGCGAGCAAATCACCCATCACCCAATTGCTGGCTGTCTTCGCTGGCACCCCACCTGCAATCAGTTCCTCAAAATATCGCGCTACTTCCACTTCTGCCGTCAGCACCCCAGCGTCGTAAGCGGACAGCTCGTAGTCCCTGCGGTAGCGTGCCATCTTCGCCTGCGGCAACTCTGGAATCTGCGCACGGGCGCTCTCCATCCAGACATCGTCAATGTGGACGCGAACTAAATCCGGATCGGCAAAATAACGGTAATCATGCGCTTCTTCCTTAGAGCGCATCGACAGCGTGGTCTGAGTCGCTTCGTCGAATCGGCGCGTTTCTTGCACAACCGTGCCACCGCTACTGAGCACCGCAGTCTGGCGTACGACTTCGTGTTCCAGACCGCGCTCCACATTGCGAAAGGAGTTCATGTTCTTCAACTCTGCCTTGTTTCCGAATGTCTCGGAACCCAGCGGCCGGAGAGAAATGTTAGCATCGCAGCGGAGCGAACCTTCTTCCATCTTGCAGTCGGACACGCGGCAGTATAGAAGGATGGAGCGAAGCGCTTCGAGATACAATCGTGCTTCCTCTGGAGACCGGATGTCGGGCTCGGAGACAATCTCCACCAAGGGCACCCCAGTGCGGTTGTAGTCGACCAGCGTATGCGTACCATCGATGGAATGGGTGGACTTCCCCGCATCCTCTTCGAGATGCAAACGCGTAATGCCAATCCGCTTCTCCACCCCTCCAACCTCAATCGTCACATAGCCGTGCTCTCCTATCGGACGATCGTACTGGGAAATTTGATAGCCCTTCGGCAGGTCTGGATAAAAATAGTTTTTCCTGTCAAATTTATTGTCTTGATTGATGTGGCAGTGGAGTGCCAATGCAGCCCGCAACGCCAAATCCACGGCTTCCTCATTGAGCACGGGAAGAGTCCCTGGATGACCGAGACAAACGGGGCAGACATGGGTGTTTGGCTCCGCACCCGATGCGTTCCTGCAGCCGCAGAAGATCTTTGTCTTCGTTTTCAACTCCACATGAACTTCCAGACCGATGACGGTTTCGTAGTTCATTGGCCCACCTCCTCGCTGCCGAGGGATCGCTCAAAACCACGCATCTGCTCGTAAGCGTAGGCGACCCGCAACAAAGTTTTTTCCGCAAACGCTTGGCCCACCAGTTGAAGCCCCACCGGAAGTCCGTCGACGGCTCCACAAGGCACGCTGATACTCGGCAGTCCCGCCAAATTCGCGGGAATCGTAAAGATGTCGTTCAGGTACATCTGTAGCGGATTGTCCACTTTTTCGCCGATAGCAAACGCGGGCGTTGGCACCGTGGGACTGGCAATCACGTCACAGGTCGCGAATGCCTCCGTGAAATCCTGGCGAATCAGCGTGCGCATCTTTTGCGCACGCAAGTAGTATGCGTCGTAATATCCACTCGACAGCGCGTAGGTGCCAATCATAATGCGGCGCTTGACCTCTCGACCAAAGCCTTCGCTGCGCGACTTCTCGTACATGTCAAGAAGCGTCGCTGCCTCCACGCGCCGGCCATAACGGACCCCATCATAGCGTGCGAGATTCGACGATGCTTCTGCGGGCGCCAACAAATAGTACGTGGCAACGGCGTAGTCTAAGTGCGGAAGGTCCATCTCTACCAGTTCTGCCCCCGCGTCTTTGAGAACCTCCATGGCCTTCTGAAATGCAGCAGCAACTCCTGCGTCCACGCCTCCATCGACCGCATGCCTGAGCACGCCCACACGGAGGCCACGAACGCCAGCCGCAAGGTCTTCATCGAAGCGCTCCGCCTTGCGCTGGGTGGACGTGGAATCGAGCGGATCGAACCCACAAATCGCATTCAACACGATGGCCGCATCTTCAACCGTCTGTGTGAACGGGCCAATTTGGTCGAGAGACGATGCAAAAGCGATGAGACCATAGCGTGACACCCGGCCATAGGTCGGCTTGACACCGACCACCCCACAAAAAGCTGCCGGTTGACGAATGGAACCGCCCGTGTCTGAGCCGAGCGCAAATGGAACCATGTTCGCCGCCACAGCTGCCGCAGAACCTCCGCTCGATCCGCCAGGCACATGTCCCACCCGGTGCGGATTGTGGGTCACTTGAAAGGCGGAAGTCTCTGTGGAGGAACCCATGGCGAACTCATCCATATTCGTCTTGCCGACCAAGACACCGCCTGCCCCTTCAAGGCGATGCAACACGGTGGCGCTATACGGCGGTATGTAGTTTTCGAGAATCCGACTGGCCGCGGTCGTGCGTAGGCCTTCTGTACAGATGTTGTCCTTGAGTGCGTAAGGAATACCAAACAGTGGCTGTGGCCCGCTACGCTCCACCTGCTCAGTCTCGGTTTCATCCAGCCGCTTTGCGGCGGCCAGCGCTTGCTCGCGATCAACCGTCAAAAAGGCGCCAATCTGACCATCGTGTGCGTCAATCTGCTGCAAAGCTTTGGCGACCCATTCGGACGGCTTGGTCTCGCGCTTCGCAAGGGACTCTTGAATCTGCTTCACTGTTTCCATCAATGATGTTAGCCCTCCAATACAGCCGGAACGCGGATTTGTCCTTCGTCGCTGTCCGGCGCGTTGCGCAGTGCTTCTTCTCGCGCCAGTGAAGGTTTCGGAGAATCCACGCGCAGTGCGTTCGTCAATAGCTGAGAGTGACTTGTTGGCTCGACATCTTCTAAAGACACTTTTTGAAGTTGCTGAGCGTAACTCAAAATATCGTTTAATTCAGGAGCCATCGCGTGAACTTCTTCGTCCGTCATGGCCAATCTCGCGAGTTTGGCCACTTGCCGAACGGTATCCTCTGTAATATCCATTATCTTCCTCCTTATCGGTGCAGACAATTTCCCTGCCATGGGTGTCTCTCAGTGTTCGCTGGAGATGGAATGCAACGTGTCAAGAGACGATGAACGGTATCCTGCCGGAACTGCCCGATGTCCACTGGACATTCAATTGTTGCATTATATCACACAGCCCTTTCCCATCTGCGGCCTTCTCGGGCAACACACTGGGGAAGGGCTGAATGGATAGATTCGATGGATACGCTCGGCACAAACTCACTCAGTGGACGACCACCAGTTGCACGACAATCGACGCGAGTGAGAAGCAAATGCCGAGCAAATACAAAACCGTCACCGTTTGAATCTGCGTCAACCCGGAACGCATGAGGATGTGGAAAGTGTGCCCTTTGTCCGCAATATGCAGGGGGCGATTTTCGCGCAGACGCCGAAACATCACCCAGACTGTGTCTAAGATGGGGACTCCAAGTGCCAATACGGGTACCATGACGGAGACCACGGTGGCACTCTTAAAGGCACCGTCAATCGCGATGGCAGCAAGCACAAAACCGAGAAATGTTGCTCCAGCATCACCCATAAAAATGCGGGCCGGGTGAAAATTGTGACGCAAGAACCCAATCGAGCTACCCACCAGTGCGATGGCAAAGACCGCCATCACCGTCTGACCTTTCAGCAACGCGATAAAAAACAGTGTGACTGCGGAAATAGCGGCAATACCGGCCGCCAGTCCATCGACACCGTCTAGAAAATTCATCATATTGGTGATGGCTACCACCCACAGGACCGTGCCGAGCACAGACAGCCACAGAGGGAATGTGTAGTACGTGTGGTTAAAGGGAATCGAAACGCCCACGATGCGAATCTGGTAGAGAACGAGAATCAGCGCGGCAACCAACTGCATAACAAACTTTGGCCATGCACGAAAATCTTTTCCGCGGGTCTTGTAGAAGTCGTCTAATACGCCAATCGCGAAGATGACCAGCCCGCCCATGGCAATGCCCCAAAACGTACTCCCGGCACGCCCAAGCACTCCCGCTGTAATAAGAAATCCACAGTATATAGCCAGACCACCCAGCAAGGGTATCGGCTGAGTGTGAATTTTTCGTCCATTTGGTTTGTCAACAAATCCGGTTTTCATGGCCAAACGGCGAATGAACGGTACAGAGAAGTAGACAATGGCAAACGCTAAGCCAAAGCTCAGTAGATAGTACCATGCAGGATGCATGATGATAAGGGAGCCCCCTATTCGCACGATTCAACCGTTTCAACCCAGCGGCCAAATCTTCGCCAGCATTGGCAGAATGCCCGATTCAGCGTGCTGTGAAGCATGTCAAGGCCAGTTCACGTGCTTCATTATATCAGACATATCAAAATCGACAAGATACGAGTTCAAAGAACAGACATGCCTGCAACGCGTGTTGCATACCTTCAGAGTAGAACCGAATGTCCGTCGCTTGTACTTTCTCCAGTTTCACAGAAGGTCATGCAGAATGAGCGGACAAAACCAGACAGGAGGATGACTATGACAAGCCACGAAATCATCGCCGCATGCATCGTCTGCATCCCGATTGCCTTTGCACTCGGACGGTACTCCACACGCGTCGCCTTTTTTCACAGTCGGGCGGAAGAGACCTTGAGCGTCCCGGAATTTATGCGCAGCAAACAATCCGAATGAACATCCGCTTCGCATAACCGAGATTGGCGCGCCGTCTGTCTATGAAGGAACGAGCGCGCCTCCACGCTCCCCGTTAAACTCCACCGAAATGGGCAGAAACCGTTCGTCGCCGGACCGTCAGGCTCACTTCAGATACGGCTCAATCCAGGCGCAAAAAGCGGCTTCATCGAGAATCTGCAAATCAGATTTCTTCCCCGACCTGACCAATTCCTGTGCCTTCTCGAGTTTTTGGCCCGCATTTTCTCCAGCAATGACAATGTCTGTCTTTGTACTGACACTACCTGTCACCTTGCCACCCAGCATGGTGACAATTTCAGCCGCTCGCGTGCGGTCAAAGGACTCCAGTTGTCCCGTCAGAACGACGGTCTTTCCAAGAAACGGACCATCTTCAGGTGGGTCAATCCGCTGCTTTGCCTCCATGGCCACCCCAAGCTCTGTGAGTTGACCCACCATCCGCTGCATTGCCTCATCGTGCAAATAGTCGAGGATGCTCTCGGCCATTTTTGGCCCTACATCTTTCAATGCCACCAAGTCTTCATAAGAAGCGGACTGCAACCGCTCCATAGTTCCGAAAGACTGCGCCAAAACTCGCGCCGCTTTCTCCCCTACGTGGCGAATGCCAATTCCAAAGAGAAGGCGCTCTAGGCCAGCCGACTTGCTGCGTTCGATAGCGGCGAGCAAATTGTCGGCGGATTTCTCCCCCATTCGTTCCAACTGCAACAGCGACTCTTTGCTCAATCGATAGATGTCCGGGATGGAGTGAACGCGTCCCGATTGAATCAGAGCTGCCACCCAACTCTCGCCAAGCCCCTCAATATCCATGGCATCACGCGATGCAAAATGAATGACCGACTCCCGCAAGACCGCCGGACAATTCGGATTGATACAGCGCCAGGCAGACTCTTCCGGCATGCGGTGGAGACGCTGCCCGCACTCCGGACATCCTTCCGGCATGGCAAACACCTGTTCATTCCCCGTGCGATATTCTGGCAAGGACCGCACGACCTCAGGGATGATATCCCCCGCTTTCTGAACGACAATTCTGTCCCCCACGCGAATATCGCGTTCGCGCACAATGTCCTCGTTGTGAAGCGACGCCCGAGAAACGGTTGTACCAGCGAGCGACACTGGTTGGAAAACGGCGGTCGGCGTAACCACACCCGTGCGGCCGATATTCAGCACAATTTCTTCCAGCGTCGTCTCCGCGACCTCAGCCGCATACTTGTAGGCAATCGCCCAGCGCGGGCTTTTCGCCGTGAAACCGAGCGCCTGCTGCATCGCCAGAGAATCCACCTTGACGACCATCCCATCCGTCGCATAAGGGAGTCCGTGCCGCTCCTCTTGCCACTGTTCAATAAACTCGAGTACGCCTTCCAAGGTCAAACCATTCGCCCGCACCCCGTGTGCTGGAAGCCCCAGTTCTTTCGCCAAGTCGAGCGCTTGCGAGTGCGACTCCAACGGCCGACCCTCCACATACGCCACCTGATAGACGAGAATACCGAGGCCCCGCCGCGCAGCCACCTCTGGATTCAATTGACGGAGCGATCCCGCTGCGGCATTGCGGGGATTCGCAAACAGTGCTTCGCCATGCTGTTCTCTCGCCTCATTGAGACGGAGGAAGGCGGACTTTGGCATGTACGCTTCTCCGCGCACTTCGATGGTCAGCGGTTGTGCCAAGACGAGCGGCACATTTCGGATGGTTCGGATGTTCGATGTAATGTCCTCTCCCGTTTCTCCGTCTCCGCGCGTTGCACCCTGCACGAGTTGTCCGTTCTCATAGCGGAGGGAAATCGCCAATCCGTCGATTTTCAATTCACACACGTAACGCACGCCGTCTCCCACAACCTCAGAGACACGGCGGTGAAAGTCACGCATTTCCTCATGAGAGTAGGCATTCGCGAGCGACAGCATGGGAATCCGATGCTGAACCTTAGCAAATCCAGAACTCGGCAGCCCCCCTACACGCTGGCTGGGCGACGCTGGGGACAAAAACTCTGGATACTCCGACTCGAGCTGAATCAGCTCTCGCATCCACCCGTCCCACACGTCGTCCGTCACCGTAGGATTGTCTTCCTCGTAATAGCGCTTGGCATGTTCCTCCAGTAATTGGCGCAGTTGTTCAATCCGGTGCGCCGCCATCTCCTTCTGCTCCACGTCTGACACTTTCGCTTCCTCCCGCGCCATGCCTCACTCCACCTTGTGAATCGGTGCAAAACGTGCAACCAATTTGCGCTCCCCGATGGGTGCAGGAAACGTCACCGTCATCTCCAAGTCCTCTCCCTGCCCAGCCGTCGCCAAGATGACGCCCAGACCCCATTTACGATGTTCCACGTGGTCACCGACCTCGTACGTGACATCCAGATTGGCGCCAAATCCCTTCGGAATGTGAGGAGCCGCAATCTGCCCCGACTGCCTCGTTCCGCGGTCTGGAGCCACGGCCACACGCGGACTTCCTGGCTGCACCACCTGAAGACAGTGAGCCGGCATCTCCTCCAAGAACCGCGACGGAGAGAACGTCCGAATCCCTCCGTAAATCATCCGCTGCGAACAAGTGCTCAAGTACAAGCGGCGCATGGCGCGAGTCACACCTACATAACAGAGTCGCCGCTCTTCTTCCATTTCTGTCGCATCGAACAGCGTTCGACTGTGCGGAAACATCCCCTCTTCCAGTCCCACCAAAAAGACCACCGGAAACTCCAGCCCTTTGGCACTATGGAGTGTCATCAGCGTGACCACATCGTCTGTCTCATCAGCCAGCCTACCGTTGTCTAAGTCCGTATCCGCCACCAAGGCGACCTCTGTCAAAAACTGCCCTAGTCGATCCGCCGCTTCGACATCCTTCCAATTCTCATCGAACTGCTTGGTGAGTGACAGAAACTCGTCCAAGTTTTCGAGCCGCGCTGCTGCTTCCAATGATTTTTCCGCTTCCAGCGCTTCACGATACCCAGACCGTTCGATGATTTGTTCGACTAACTCTGTGACGTTGAGGAAGCTTGCCATCTGCTGCAAGTTCGAAATAAGCTCCACGAAACTCCGCAAACTGCCGATTGCTTTCCCGGAAACTCCAGTCTGTTCGAGTTTATCTGCCGCATCCACGAGGGCAAGACCGTTGGCATCAGCATAAGCAGCGAGCTTGGCCAGGGACGTATCACCAATGCCCCGCTTGGGAACGTTGACAGCGCGTAGAAAGGACGGATCGTCCGCAGGATTCGCCGCCAGACGGAGATAGGCGAGCAGGTCGCGAATTTCCTTTCGTTCATAAAAGCGCACACCACCGTAGATGCGATAGGGAATACCGCGCTGGAGTAAAACCTCCTCCAGCACGCGTGATTGCGCGTTGGTGCGGTAAAGAATGGCCGCATCTGTATAATGCCCGCCGTCTCTGCACCAAGCTTCCAATTCGGTCGCAACCGCTGCCGCCTCTACGCGTTCGTCAGGGCATCGAAAAAGTGTCGCCTTTTCTCCTTCACCGCGGTCGCTCCACAGTCGCTTGCTGGCTCGTCCATGATTATTGGCAATGACGTTGTTGGCAATGTCCAAGATGGTCTGCGAAGACCGATAATTTTGCTCTAGGCGAACGGCGACCGCCTCTGGATAATCCCGTTCAAATTGAAGGATATTTTGAATGTCCGCACCGCGCCATCCATAGATGGACTGGTCGGAGTCTCCTACCACGCAGAGGTTCCGATGTGCATCCGCCAGCATCCGCACGAGTACATATTGCGCATGATTCGTGTCCTGGTACTCGTCCACATGGATGTAACGAAACTTGTTCTGATAAAACTGTAGAACGTCTGGGGCGGACCGAAACAACTCAATGGTCTTTCCAATCAAGTCGTCAAAATCCAGAGAGTTGTTCCGCTTTAAACGCCGCTCATACTCCAGATACGTGTTGGCCACGAGCTTGCCGTAGAGATCACTCGCCTCTTCCTTCGCACGACTTGCGGTTTTGAGCACATTTTTGTGTCCGCTGATGGCCGAGAGAATCGCTCGCGGCTCAAATTTTTTGACGTCTACATTGGCATCGCGCAAAATCTTTCGAACCAGAGACAGTGAGTCTTGCCCATCCAAGACTGTAAAACCCGAAGTATATCCAAGGCGGTCAATGTCGCGGCGCAAGACACGTGCACAAAGCGCGTGAAAAGTACTAGCCGTCACGTCGTTAGCGCGAACGCCAACCAACGCCTCAATCCGCTCGCGCATTTCGCGCGCAGCTTTATTCGTAAAGGTGATGGCCAAAATACTCCACGGAACCACCTGGCGACGATGAATCAAATATGCAATACGCCTCGTCAAGACCCTGGTTTTTCCGCTACCAGCCCCCGCCACAATCAACAGTGGCCCTTCTGTCGTCTGCACGGCCTGCCGCTGCTCCGGGTTGAGTCCTGCCAATGCATCTTCTTCCGTCGCCCTGGCGTCCAGCCCCATGTTCATCAGTTCACCCACCCTGCTCGTGTTTTGTCTATTATAACAAGAGTCCATTTCTGATGTTTGACGACCAGACTGGCCACGTGGTATATTAGCGTTTGTTCGCCGCCTCAACTTTGAGGAAAGTCGACTATCGGAATGTAGCTCAGGTGGTAGAGCGCACGGTTCGGGACCGTGAGGCCGCAGGTTCGAGTCCTGTCATTCCGACCAAAGTTTGCCGTAACTGCCATTTTTTGCGATGTTTGAAGAAAAGCAAGTGGTTCACTCAGACCACGATTTGACTCGAAACGACCACTTTTCTCCTGTGCGAAATCACAGAAGTGAAGTGGTTTCTTCATGTTGCCAAAAAAGGAACGATCTCGCCAAAATGTTTGGTCCAAATGACTTTATGACATGTCAGTTTCGTAACGAAACATGCCCTTGAAGAATGGGGGTATATGAGATGAAAGTGGTCTGGTCTGACCACTTTCATCGTTCGGATAGCTTCTTGCGCAGCGCGATTCAAATTGGTGCAATCATAGTTGCGCCGGTTATGCCTTGTTGGCGGACGATTTACCAGAGACAGCTGCAGGTTTCGCAACTACGTGAATGACCACATGGAACGCTGGTAGCCAGTCCCCTGGGTGGTCCTTGTCATACGTCAGCAGTGGCAAACAATACAGCGAAGGCATTTTTTGCTGACCCTTGTAAATGGATGGATAGAGGTCAATGTACTGAATCCCTGGCGTTTCAGACGCCCGCAACTGGATTTTCACATATCCATGCGAATTGAATCCACACACATACCCAATGGCGCTATTGTCGTAAGCAACCGTGTAAATATTGTCATAATCCGTCCAACCTACACCTAGCATTTTGATGGTAAAAGGTTGCCCTGCCACCACCGTCTTGGGGACATATACAACCGACGGCATAATTCGGAACGTCGTACTGCCAGCAACCTTTGTCCCATCCATCAATTGAATGTTATGCGGAGGTCCTCCTAGTTCGTTCGGCACCTGAACTTTCTTCGTGAATTGGCCGAAAGCGTCTGTGCTCACTTCGCCGAGAGGCACTTGCTCCGCCCCATATCCCTGCCCAGACACACGGCTTCCGGCCATGGTGTCCCAGACCAGTTAATAGGAGTGGTACGGCGCCAATCCGAAACCCGTCAGAGTGAAAGACTGCCCGACCGTTCCGCTGCCTATCGACGCCGTCAAATGCTGGCCAACACTTGGTTTGGGTCTAGGAAGCGGATCGGACACCGTCACCGGATGACCTTTCGTCACATTGACGGTGAAACTGTAATTGGAGCGGAAACTAAATGGCGACTGCGCTAAATTTAAATACGGCTGACCTTCCACACTTCCACTGATCAGTTGAATCGTGTGTTTGCCAACCGCGCCCTCCGCACGAACGGTGAAATTCGCCACCCCTCCGGTAGACACAGCAGTCACATCTCCAAGAAGATGATTGTCGTAAAGCACATCATAATCACTGGTATAAGGTCCCACGCCAAGCCCATCCACGTGAATATGGAAGAATTGTCCTTGTGGCTCGGTTTTGTCGCGAAGGGTTGCGAGCGGAGTTAGGGTCACGGCACCTGCCGCCACAACATCCCCTTTGGCGTCGACTAAACCGACCATGTGTGCGTCCCCAAATCCAGACGGATCTCTGAACGATCCGCTGACAGTCCCAGACCCATCACTCTCCACAGGGCCGAGCGTTCGCTTGCCGAGTGTGTACTCTGCACCGACAAACTTTTGCTTGTCCGCTTTCCAGGTGCCTTGATAGCTCATAAGATCTGTGGCGCTGTAACGGATGAACTCGACCACAGTGATCACAACGCTTCGGTCGGATAGTAGACATATCTGGATGCTCACAAAATACTAAATAGGACTGAACATCAGATGGAGCACTCATTATGATCAAAGGCATATAGGGCGTGCGTAAGCACAACCCTGTGGGGAGGAAGAGAGACCAGGTGGCCAAACCTTATTGCGGTCTCTCTTCTCTTATGCCTATGTACCCTCCCACAATGATTGTCGGTAAAACTATCTTCTGCATACGACTATCATCGACAAAATCCTCTGTCAAAGCGAACGACAAAAAAGCCACCCATCTGCCGTCATACAGCGTGAGCGGCTACAGGTTGGAGGCCTGCATCGAACACCCACGGTTAGATAAGTATTCGACCATTTGGATCGATCAGAATCGGTACTCTGTTCCCGACCATCTCGTTGGAGAACAGCTTCTAGTGAAGGTCTACTCGAATCGCGTGATCGGATTCCATAAAACGGAGAAGATTACCGAGCACAAGCGGCTGACAGGAAGCCATGAATGGCGCTCTGAGTTGACTCATGACCTGGAGACGCTTAAGAAAAAGCCTGGAGCAGAGGTGGATACCCGTCGGTCCCAAAGGCAAGCACTATCCGGAGCGCAAGGCCGCACGGCATGGAAAAGAGAAGGATTGCGTCACCCTCGGCGGTCGCAAGGTGGCTGTGGAAAAGGTGCGAGTACGCAGCGTAGATGGCCGGGAGATGTCGCTCGAGACGTAGCGTCTCCTTGATGAGTTTTAAGGGCTCTCGACCCGTTGCACACCCAGCATAAAGGAGGCGCTTCGATTTGGACAAACCCGAAATTTAATGATAAAAAGACTGTTTACACCATCACAAACCCCATGATGGGGTTCAAATCGTTTCAAACTGCGGACCTTAGGCTTGCGGGAATTGAAGCCATGCCAAGGATACGACAAGAGCAGGCTGAAATGCAGCACAAATCGGCAGGGGTATCAGATATCTACAAAACCCTTGCGACGAGCCTTGGTCAGTGTGAAATCCGTAGAAAATCTTATGAGCTCAGCTCCTATTAGACCCATCAGGTAAATCTGAACGTAGCCTATCTCTAGCCAGGGTATGTGAAAATCCAACATCCACGGTCGACCCAGTGATTTATAGTATGGTTGCCAGTCCGCTATACAGTGCAGGAAAGCCGCCCATAGGATTGAGCGGCTACGCCAAACAATTATACTAAACACAAGACCAAACAATAAAGCCTGACCTAATGCAATAAAGTACCCCTGTGAGAACGGTTTTTGCCCTCCAACGATGACAAACTCTGCCCAGTGAGATACAGCAAACAAAACCGAGACGATCAGTACAGCCCACACAATACCCAATCGGTCTTTGAATACTCGTGTCAAAACTCCCCGAAAAATCCATTCCTCGGACAATCCAGTAATCATGAATGTCAGTATCCCAATCCCATTGCTTACAGTAAGCATACTCCGGAACGGTGAGACAGCTACAAACACAATAACGATACACAGCCACAACATTATCAAGCGTCTAGCGCCAGTAGCTTTACCGAGCAGAGGTCGTAGATGGAATGGTCGATAGACCACAAAATAGAATAATAGAGTAATTGCTCCATAAAGTATATCTTGTGGAATAGGTAAAAGGAAGTTGGACAAGTTTCTCGAGGGTAGCAAAGGTGTTGCATGTAGAATTCTGTATGTATATGGGTAGATTACGAAAAACGCTAGTGCTGGAATGCCAAGTGTGCTAATCAGATACGCTACGAGTACCCTGAACATTGCCGAATCCCAAAGCCGAGTCAATGTATCCCTCCTAACCCATGATCCCACAACCATCTTCGTCGTGTGAGGAATACGTGATGTTTCGTATGCCCTATGAACTTGCTAAAGTGAAATACCACACAAGAGGTAAATCCACGTTAAAGATACCACAAAAATATGAAATTATGTAAATTGTATTTTGTTACTCAGCTTTCGCAGAGAGAAAATTAGGTTAATCCATTGAATCTGGAAAGATCATTGTCTGGCTATGCCGTGCTAGTGAATGCATCATTTTGACAGGGATCGGTCTGTTTGACCAAGGTGAGCTTTTCATTGGAAGCATAGAGGGTCTTGAGGGATGCAGGATCGATTTGAATTTGCAGCGTATACGTCGGCATACTCGGGCCAAGCGAGAATGCGTTCCGGTGGAGGATGTTTTATCGACGATGTCACATTTCCCGAAGCTACTCCGTCTAAGGAGACGGAAGGATGATTGGCAGAAGCCTACAAGAACCTACGAGGAGATTCCTGCTTAAATTCATCCAAGGATGGAGGGTAGTTGCGAGTAACCGGATGAGGCAAGCGATCAATATGTTACGATAGGATTCCAGGATATGCAGTCGTGAAAGAGGGATTCTGATGCGGTATCGAACGCCCGTACTGATCGGCGCATTATTTCTAGGGAGTATCGGTTTTGTCGGTTGTGGAGTGAGTAGGCATCTCCCGGTTGCACTGACAACAGGCTCTCACCATATCTCCACATCGAAGCGAGGATATCGCTATACCATTGAAGCGGTGCTCCCTGAAAGCACTGGTGTGCAATTCAATATAAAGTTTGATCCAATACTTCCAAACATAACTAGAAGCTTTGTGCCTTCCATGTTTTCTCATGCTCATTTTTCAGATCACGGGACACGATTCACGGCGACGTTCCTCCATGCCAATCTTTGGACTGGTGCTCAATCACTCAACAGTGGTTGGCCCAGATTGGCCTTTAATACCGAGATCCCGGTAAATACATCTTGGGTTCATTGGATCATCCTCCGGCGTGAGGGCCGGGCCATTCGCATCATATGTGACTTAGGTAAACCTGCAAAAAAAGAATCATTAGGGACGATGCCTACAGGGTTTGTGTTCAATTTTAAAGCGTAGTGTTTCGGCCATCGCCAGATGGCCGAAAGCTGACGGTATTGCCTGTCCAAAAGTTGCTGGGTAAAATGACCGTAACCTTAGGAAAGGAAAACGCCCCTGTTCGTGTGTGCTGAGCCAACAGCACACCAGGGGCGTCACCAAAAACCAACATGGTTAGTGTATCAGATTACGAGCTCATTGA
>NZ_JAMCCX010000011.1 GCF_024706985.1 Alicyclobacillus sp. SP_1
GCCCCGCTCCGTGGTGAAGCGACAGCGACTATCTTACCTCGCCCTCGCTCCTTTTGCAAGTCTTTCTCCCGACTTTTTTGCTCTGTCACGGATTTTGGGGCAAACAAACTGGTAAACGCCTTCTCTCGCTCGTCAAAGCCAACGGCGCAAAGCGCGCCAATACACTTAAAGACAAAATCAACATCAGGCGCTAGCCGGGGACGCAGTCTCTCATTGACACGCGCTAGGAGTCACGCCTATCCGCGTAGATTGGACGACAGTTGCGACTTTCTTGTGAACTCTATCTTCGATTCGGACAAAAAACAGAGGCTGCGAACGCAGAGTGTCTTATAGAACTTGGGAACGAGAATGTAGAGACAGACTCTGGCCCTCGTACAAGCGACAAAGAATAACCGCCGCTCTTCCGAACTTTCTGTACTCTCGGTGCTTCGATCTCGCAAATAAGGGCTATTAGCTACGGCACCAAGAATAATGACAACATCCCATTCTTGACCTTTCGCTTCGTGAAAAGTTCGAAATTCAAGTGAATGAACGCGACCGTCATATGCCTTCCGAAATGATGTGTGTCTCAGGTATATCTGAAGTATCGGAAGCAATTGTTGGCGAGTACGAGCTAGTACGGCGATGGACGTTTCAGTCCCACGCAAATAGTATTCCACGAGGAACCTGATTGTTTCAATTTCATCTGCTTCATCCCGAACTCGAATCGCCTGGGCGACTCCTGTCTCCAAACGAACCGGACGCATGGTTTTTGGCGCGCGGTCGACATTGTACTGAATAAGGGTTGATGCCACCTCGCAAATCGTTCTGGCAGACCGGAAATTTGTTTGTAGATAATGTCGAGTCGCTAGAGGTACATAGGACTCGAAGTTCACTAACCATTCACTGGATGCCCCGCGAAACGAGTAAATAGACTGGTCATCATCCCCTACAACATACATCCGCGCAGATGAATTCGAGCGAATTCGCTCGAATATTCTCCACTGCAGTGCGTTCGTATCTTGAAATTCATCCACCAACATCAATCGGACGTTTTGGAACTCTAAAGGCAGGCCGTGGCTTTCGAGGATGCGGAGGAATTCCAGCACAATGTCATCAAAGTCCCACCTCTTTTCTGCGACCTTCAGTTGCTCATATCGGTGAAACGCACGGACGTAGGGTGAATCATCGACAGCAACGGGAAAGGTACTCTTAAGACGAGTCACCTCGGCTAAAAAGTTCTGGATTACCCGTGGACCCGTGGAATTCTCCGAGAATGCTTCGGACACTGCTTGTTTTGCAAGTTGGTACTGCTCACTGGACTTCAGTAGCACAGGAATGTCTGGCATTTTCCGCAGTAACGAATGAAATAACTGGCTGTGAAAAGTGCCGAGGTGAAGCTTGTCCAATTGGGTCCCTAACTCTGGGTGCTGTTCCAACAACCTTTTTCCGAGTTGGGTTGCCGATTTGCGTGTAAACGTCAGTGACATGATGTGCTCCGGCTCGATGTCGCGCGTTACAAGTTGCCTAGCCATGTACTCCGTTAAAACCGTCGTTTTCCCGCTTCCAGGTCCTGCAAACACAACCATGTCTCGAATCGGTTCCTCGAGCACACGCAGTTGTTCCTCGGTCCACATCGACGAACCTCCTCATGAAAAAGATTCACACTGAGCATCGCCTAGATGCGATGTCACGTCGAATACGCACTGGAGAAGTTGTACGACAATGCGTAAAATAATTGAAATAAGGCGATCTTGCATCACTTACATCACGCGATATCAGGAAGGAAGCGAGACGTGCGTTACTTTGCAATTGCCGACCTTCATTTATCTTTTTCAAATCCCAAACCTATGAATTTGTTCGGTGAGCTCTGGGACAATCACGAACTAAAAATCAAACACACGTGGACTGATATGGTGCGTGAGGAGGATGTCGTTTTTATAGCTGGAGACATTTCTTGGGCGATGACTCTGTCAGACGCTATGAGGGATATAGAATGGATTGCTCAATTGCCTGGACAAAAAGTGATCATTCGCGGCAATCACGACTATTGGTGGAGCGGTATTAGCAAAATGCGCTCGTTGTTACCGCCCGGAGTTCACGCCTTGCAAAACGATGCCATCGGTTTTGGAGATGTGGTTGTTTGCGGTTCCCGTGGCTGGCAGTTGCCGAGTCATCCCAGCTTTACGGGAGAAGACGAACGTCTCTACTCCCGGGAACTGGAACGACTGCGACTGTCTCTGGTCTATGCCGACTCTCTTCCCCACAAGACAAAAGTCGTGTTGCTGCACTATCCTCCGCTGTCTGCTGACGGGAATGAAACGGCGATGACAAGATTGTTGGAACAATACGGGGTGTCTCTTTGCGTCTATGGCCACCTTCACGCACATGCACATCGCCACGCATATGTCGGTCGCCTTCACGGCATACAATATCAACTTGTCAGCGCCGATTATGTCAATTTTCACCCTATGTTACTTCCCATTTAACCTGCGTCTCGAGACAATTCGCAGCAGAATACTGCACAGTTCATCAAATGAGCATTCTCTTGCATCCATTTCCCATTTTCCTGAACTACTTTTAGAATGTCTGGAGTGAGCACAGCGTTGTCCGAATTTGGTTGGTTCGATCCGCTCTGAATTTGTGCCATATCGACCATGGCACGATGGAGTGGCTGCATTCGGATGACCTGCACCGTGTCAAAACCAGCCGCGTAAAATTGCTTCAACCACGCCTTCTTATCGAGTACAGAAACTGCCCCATAGACGCGCCGTACTTCGGCACGCCAAGCCGCGTCGACTGGTGCACCGAGTACCATCTCCACGTCGACAAAGCGTCCCGGCCTCCTGAGTACTCGACCCACCTCGCGTAATGCGGAAACTGGATTGACGAACGCCAACACACTTTCACACACCACCAAGTCAAATTGGCGGGACTTAAACGGAAGTTTCTCAATATCCGCGACTTCCATTTGTATGTCTAGTCCTCTACTCTGCGCTCGATTTTGGCACCGGTCCACCATGTCACGGCGAACGTCCACGGCGGTCACCTGACAGCCAAATTGCTCGCGCAGTTGGCAGGCAGTCCATCCTGTCCCACAACCCACGTCGAGCACACTCCAGGTTGAGTCGGGACGGACAGTATCCAGCCACAACTGAGTCATCTGCTGTCCGCCCGGATGTGCGTTCGACACATTGAGGGCCGCCAAGGTATCTTGATAGCTCACGGTCATAGTCTTCTCCCTTTGTTTGCCGACGTAGCAGAAAAGCACTAGCGATGATAGACAAGGACGCGACACGAAACTAACTGGCTGTAAAAGAGACCATGTTCAGTCAGGCAATAGGTTCTTTAGCGTCTTTCGGATAATGTTGGCCGAGATTGCGAAACCAATGCCCTGTGAACTTTGTGATACTGCAGTGTTCATTCCCACCACACGCCCATTCAAGTCAACAAGTGGTCCTCCACTGTTTCCTCGATTAATCGCGGCATCGGTTTGGATGAGACTTTCATATTTCCTACTACCAATCGTCAAAGGTCGATCTTTTGCACTGACAATTCCAACAGTCACAGTATTGTCCAAGCCAAGAGGTGAGCCCATCGCGATGACCCACTGGCCTACGTCCACTTCACCATCGTCCGTCAAGCTGAGAATCGTGTAGGGCCCCTTCAATTCACGACTGCGGAGGATGGCAATGTCCTTTTCGGAATCCGCTGCAACTACATACGCTGGAACCGACGATTTTGAATTCATCGGTCGCAGCATGACACGAGATGCTCCCTGAATGACATGTTCGTTCGTCACGATGTATCCACGCGGATGAATCATGAAACCCGTTCCAATATTGACGCTTCGGTAGGGGCGATCCGGTTGAACGTTGAAGGGTCCGAACAGTGGAAATCCACGGGTGGGCTCGTTTTGAATAACCTCTATCCCATAAACAGCTTTTTGGTAGCGTTTAATGAGAGGAACAAAATCTGGGATGACATGGCTGGTTTTAGGTTGTCTGGAACCCACGGCTGAACGGCGTCTCTGCATGGTAAATCACCTCACTCGTCGGTAGCGAGTCGCTAACGGATCGTATGAGATGACGCATGGCACTGTGATAAGCACATCTCGTGCTCAAAGGCTATAGGCATGGGTGGAATTTAGTGTGGAAAATGATATCGGACGACGAAACGGCCGCGTCTTGTTCGCAAGACTTGCACGGTGCACGAAGGTGCACCAAACAAGATGGAATCGTCTCGGACCTGATTCGCTACAAACGTTGCAACAGACTTAGACCGGAACAAGTGAGGTTGGTAAATCCACGACATTCTAATCCCTCCGGGCTTAAGATGTCCTGGAGAGCAGAATGTTATGAACGCACACAAAGCGTTGTGGTTTGGAAACTGCAAACGGCACCATGATACACTCATACGGAGGAGGCATGTTTATGTTCAATGCACCACTCGTAGAAATCTGCGAATCTAATCGCGCCAATGATGCGTTGCTGGAGGCGATGGAGGCAGGGGGGAAAATCACATTGTTACGCTACGACTGCATGGGGCACTGTCTAACATGCCGAGACGAAGCTTATATGTTGCTCGACGGGGAGATGATCAGCGCCCCCACGTTAAAGAGTTTGTTGGAGCAACTGGACTTACTACTGCGAACATAGATGAACTGCCTTGTCGAGTTCTACCGACAAGGCTCGCGCTAATGAACGCTCAAAAAATTTATAGCGTAAGAGTCACTTCATACCCCGAAAACTTCTTCAGATTAAAAACACCGCTGTCGAAAATGAGATATTGACCTTTCAATCCCACTAAAGTTCCTTCGGGGCCGGGGTTTTTGTCTAAAGATAAGGAGACGACTTTCTCCAGTGAATATTCTGCGGATGGATACGTGAAGGTGTGCACCGGAGACTCAGGTAGCGCCATCCCGTATTCTGACATTTCTGTGGAAATGCGCTCCAATGCATAGTGGCGCATCTTCTCCAGTTCCGCATAATCAGCTTCTCGCGACTTCAACATGCCTCGCCAATTTGTTTTATCGGCAATCGCTGTTGTAAGCGAATGCTCGATGATACCTGCATTCCGCCTTGTTTGGGTCTTCGCCAGCAAGACGGCAGCCATGGCACCTTGGTCAACCCAGCGTGTCAACTCTCGACCAGCGCGCGTCACCCCCACTTTCACGGAACTCGTGTAGGAAAGATAGACATAGTGAGGGATGAAACAATGCGTGTCTGCATAAGCGTTGTCTCGACAAGTTCCCAAGTGATGGTGACATATTTCTGGTTTCACGATGCAGAGGTCACATTCGGCCAAAGTTTGCACACAAGGAAAGCAGTACCCATTTTGGTATAGTTTATTGACGGAACGTCCACAAGCAACACAGAATTTACGGCCCGTGTGCGCCATAGTCAGGTGTGTCGAGAGGTATGTATTTAAACCTATCGTGTGTCCGTCGAGCGATAGCTGATAGGATACAGGAACGGACGGCTCATGATTCAGTCCGTTTAATACACCAATGATTGTCTGAGCCAATCTGCTGCCTTCTTCCCATTACCGAGTATCGTGGCCCTGCTGCCCGAATGGCTGTGGCCCAGAGGGCAACCCCTCAAATTCCAATAACCAACCGGAACCTGACTCAAATACTACCACCTCAATAGATTCATCCATCATCAATAGGTGAAACAAGTTCATATCCGTTTTGAAATATGGGCTGAGGTGTTCATCGTGAAGGCGCAATGCCAGCACTCGATGACGTTCTTGTAAGGGAACAGGAATCCCATTGTGACCCTCAAAATCCTGTCTATCCGACCGCGACTTCCACAAGTTTCGCGAAACATTGGCTTTTAGAAACTCGTAGAGTGCTCGAATGGTTTTCGATTTGCGACTCTGTTCACTCACATATCCGTAGTTCGACAATATCCGTCCTCCATATCAAACAGATGCGACCACATTCAAAAAAACACACCAATATGTACCATCGCCCCCTTTGGTAAACCAACCGGATTAGGGGGCGACAGGAAAAGAGGATATGGGAAAGTCTGAAATCATTATAACCAAGTTGACGCTGATATGAAATAGGTAAATCCTAGTTTTCACTAGAATGAAAGACTCCAAAATAATTATCGATTGTTAAAAATTTGTCGAAATTATTCTAAAAGTGTTTGGAATAGTTGGGGTATAATGGTCTCACTTCTTTCGTTCACCCAAATCACGTTGGCAGTGTTTTGGTGAGCCAGATGAGGGAGCGAACGCAGAGGCGCTGCGTCTAGTTCTGTGCCGACAACCAACAATAAGTCAGCTCGGCCGACTTCGTCTACTGCCCAAGCAAAATGACGTACGGGCTCTCCTACAAAAACATATCCAGGCCGAAGAATAGTGGAACATCGCGGGCACAGGGGTATTGTAGGTTGAGCGAAGGATGCAGGAAAGGTGGTATGACAGTCATTACAGAACAGACGACTCAAGTTGCCGTGCAGTTCAATCAGGTGTGACGTACCGGCGTCTCTATGCAACTCGTCAACGTTTTGGGTGATGACCGTAAACCGTGCTCTGGCAATTGCGTCGTGAGCGGGATTGGGAATCGCCCGCCGCCACCAGTCTAGTATCATCCAGTAATCCTCAAAAAATTCTGTCGGGCAGTTACGCCAGAATTTATATTCGAACAATTTGTGAATACTAGTTTTTCTGATTTTATCGAAATTCATTGGAAGTCCACTCGCCGCGCTGATACCAGCTCCGGAGATAACAATAGGAAACCGCGCCGTGGCAATCATTTTGTGCACAGATTTCAAATTAGCTCTCCAGTTACTTCGGTTTATTTCGTAGATCATTGTCTCGTCTCACTCACTCATAACTTTAATTTTATTTTTGATTGATACTTTACAAGAGGCCGGGAATTTAATATATTGTTTGTGCATTGTAGAAATCAAACCATTGGAGGAATGAAATTGCAAGATTGCCTTGGCACAAGAATCAGAAGGTTACGTCAAGACCGCCACTGGTCTCAACAGGAATTGTCTATGAGGGCCGGGATATCCACACCTCACATCTCGTCCATCGAGCGCAACAAACGACAACCCTCGTTGGAGTACGCCAAACGCATGGCAGATGCACTAGGAGTGCCGCTCACAGCACTCAGCGACGACTCTAAAGATTTGCGCACACCGAAGCTCAAACGCTCACCAGAAGAATGGCCCTTGTCTATGCAAAACTTCATTCTCAATGAAGAGGCAGAGCCATACTTAGAGGCAGCTCAGCAACTCAGCAATCTACCGAAACAAGAATCTGACTTCGTGTCTCTCATTATCGAGTTGTTGACACAAAAGTATAAGTACAACTCTCGGTCTATGTGACACATCTCTCACCACAGTATTTTAACGCCATAGCGACCTCGCTGCGTTCGAAACACTCCCACGTAGCGAGGAGGTTTTACTGGTACCACAGCGTAAGGATAACCATCCTCTAGACGAGCGGCCAAACAACTGGCTTGAAATCGACTGTCCATTAATTTCAACACGTATACCCAAGCCATAAATAAGGTCTCCACCCTTTCGAGTTCTTATCCTGTTTGATATGCTTTCTGTCTATTCGTGTCTTCTCATTCGGCATTAAAGCTGCTTTCTGAGTGGAATGACAATGGTAAAACTCGTGCCCCTTTCGGGAACACTGTCGGCTACGATGTCTCCGCCGTGAGCCATGACGATGTGTCTGGCGATGGCCAATCCTAGTCCGGTCCCGCTCGAACCGCGCGTTCTGGCCTTGTCTGCCTTATAGAAACGCTCAAAGATAAACGGTAGGTCCTCTGCCGGAACGCCCGTCCCAGTATCGCTCACCTCGAAGTGGACGTGCTGAGCACCCTGCGCGACAGAAAGTGCCACACGTCCAGCATGAGTGTGACGAAACGCATTGTCCAACAAGTTCGTAAACACTTGCTCCAATCTATCCTCATCCGCTTCAAACAAAATGGGATGTTTTTCGACTTGAACTACAAACTCAATGCTTTTGTCTGCGGCGATGGCATAAAACTTGCGAGAAATTCTCCGTATGAACGCATTAGCTTCTACCGGCGCAAAATTCATTTGAAACTGCCCGGACTCCAAAGAGGCGAGATTTAGCAAGTCATTGACCAGTCGCTTCATGCGCAATGTCTCTTCGTGAATGATATTCATTAATTCTCGACGCGACTGAGGGTCTTCGTCAATGTCGTCTAAGAGTGCCTCAGAATAACCTTGCAACATGCTGAGCGGTGTTCTCAATTCGTGCGAAACATTGGCCAGAAAGTCTTTTCTCAATCGGTCCATCTGCCGCTCATCCGTGACATCGCGCAAGACAATGAGGACTCCGCGAATGGTATTGCCACCGGGTTCCCGAAGGGGTGTAACGACAACCGTTATGTTGCGATTTTGCCAAACCATCTCCCGAGCCATCGATTCGCCTCGGTCTTGCACGGTGTAGAGCAGGCTTTGCAAGTATTCTGGGAGCTGGGAGGTGTCGATAACCCCCCTCTCCGATAAAGACATTTGGCGCAGGATGCGAAGTGCCGGTAGATTCGCCAAGGTCAGCCCGCCATCAGCATTGGTCGCTAGTACCCCATCCTGTAGAGACTCTAAGATGCTGGTTAGTTGGTCTCGCTCAACGGAGAGCGCATGGATTGTTTTACTGAGTTCGCCTGCCAGAGCATTAAATGTAGTGCCGAGCCTCCCCACTTCATCGCTTGTTACAACATTGACCCGCGATTCGAAATTTCCGTCGGCCATTCGCTCTGCCGCTTGGTTCATTTCAATCAGAGGTCTTGACAAGTTTTTTGAGACAACAAAAGCCAACCCTGTCGTGAGAACCACGCCGAGCAACATGTCAAAGAGAATCAAATTTCTCATGTTGGTCAAAGGACTGTCCAACACGCTCGTCTTTTGCCGAATGGCGAGCATTCCCAAAGACGTTCCGTTACTTTTTAAACGGATGTAGACCGCTATCTCAGGAGTGCCATGGATCGTCTGATGCAGAGACACGGGGAGACCCGTCGCGAATTCTCGGCGCTGAACGGGGTTAAAGGATTCGTAGGCACTTCTTTCGGTAAGACGAGTGTCTAAATTAGGGGCATATGAAACATCTGCATCTTGAACCTTTTTTAGAAACAGTTGCATAAGTTCTGGTGTTAACGACTCTCGCTTTGTCTGATAGGACTGAGACAACACGACCGCCCATTTGGTCAGAGTCGAAGTCTGTTGTTGTTGAACAAAATTCGCAAAAAACTGTTGTAAAAGAATTGCCAGTAGCGCAAGTACCACCACAACCATACCTACGATAGTTATCCAAAGCTTGGATACAATGCTATTCCGAATCAATTGGTGACCTCAAATTTGTAGCCTACGCCCCACACCGTTACAATATAATGACTTACTGGTTCAGAGATTTGGCCAAGTTTTTCTCGCAAGCGCTTCACGTGCGTATCAACGGTCCTCTGGTCTCCGTAAAACTGATAATTCCAGACATCTCTCAGCAACTCTTCGCGACTGAACACTTTGTCTGGGCGCTGTGCCATGTAAACGAGCAAATCAAACTCTTTAGGCGTCAGACTGACGTCTTCTTTATCGACTTCTACCCGTCGCGATTCAATGTGAATGACCAGTCCAGGAAACGCGAGGGATTGTTGCATGTCTGCACGAAAGAATTCAGTCTCTCCAGAGCGCTTGAGAAGAGCCTTTACGCGCATGACCAATTCCCTCGGAGAGAAAGGCTTGACCACATAGTCGTCTGCACCCAGCTCAAAACCGTGAACGCGACTCATTTCATCGCCAGCAGCCGTCAACATCATAATCGGTGTCTCTGCATGCTGACGAATTTGCGCACAGACGTCCCTCCCGTCCATTTCCGGAAGCATCAAATCCAGGATAATGAGAGAGAGGGGTTCTATGAGCGCAATGTCTAAAGCATCTTTTCCGTTCTCTGCTTCTAATACTTCAAATCCGCTTCTCTCCATGTACATTCTTACAAGACGTCGGATTCGCTCTTCGTCATCCACTATTAGAATTCGCGGCTTATGAGGCACTTTCGATTCTCATCTCCTCCGTGGTGCGTCTCTTTTCTAGTTTCATTATGCCGTGATGCGTGGCACGCATCAACCATTATTCTCCGCTCTTCCACAGATCAAAATTTGCTTCGTGGGCGCGTACGTTGGCGAAGATTCCGCGAGTTGGACGGCAGCGTGCCTGTGTCGTCACTCAATGGGTTCTTCTTTGCAATCTCTTCTTCGCGTGAATGTTTGGACACGGTCATTCTGCTCGGGTATGGTGGGACCTCCATCTTGGCCGTCTGATATAAGGTCTTCCATTCTTCTAGAGAAAGAAAACGCCATTGCCCCACGGCGAGACCTTCTAGAGATAGCGGGCCAAACTCAATACGCTTCAAGCGTTTCACTGGAAGGTCAAGCGCTTCAAACATTCGCCTGACTTGGCGATTGCGGCCTTCGTAAATCCGGAGATCAACGACAGACTCACGCGGGTGTTGGCGAAGGGCGGAAACCTCTGCTGGCGCAGTTCGACCGTCTTCTAAATCAATACCTTCAGAAAGTTGGCGCAAAATGGGCTTATCCACCATGCCGAGCACCGTAGCTCTATATAATTTTCCCACATGTTGACTCGGATGCAAAAGACGATTGGTTAATTCACCATCATTCGTCAATAGAAGAAGGCCACTAGTGTCATAATCCAACCGCCCGACCGGGTATACACGACAAGAAAGTCCCTCCAAGGAATCCATGACGGTCTTTCGGCCCTCTGGATCTGTGACCGACGAAATACGAGAAGTTGGTTTGTGCAGTATAAGGCACACCTTGTCTTCCCGTTGAATCGGTTGACCATCGACTTCAATGACTTGGTTTTCGATGTCCACTTTGACACCAAGTTCACGGACTACAACTCCATCAACGCGAACTCGACCATCAGTTATCAGCTCTTCGCATTTTCTTCGCGAAGCGATTCCCGCAGATGCCATTACTTTTTGAAGACGTTCCATACAAACCGCTCCAGTTCATCGAGACATGCGCCCATTATATCTCCTTGACAGGGTTTGTCCAGTTTGCATGGTCGCGAACGAGTTCGGAGATGTTAGAGACCATGGCCCATGAATACATACACGGCTAAGACACTCGCCAAGACAGCGACCAAATCCGCCAAGAGTCCGACAGACAAAGCGTAGCGGAAATTCCGGATGCCTACGCTGCCAAAATATACGGTCAAAATATAGAGCGTGGTATCTGTGCTCGCTTGCATGGTCGAAGCCAGTAGTCCCAAAGCACTGTCGGGTCCATGTTTTTTAAAAACATCAATCATCAATGCCAAACTGCCTTGACCGCTGATGGGTCGCAGTAAACCAAGAGGAGCTACTTCTGGAGGGATATGAAACAGATGGAGCACCGGAGTCATCCAGTGAATGACGGCAGCCATGGCACCAGAGACACGAAACACTTGCACCGCCACCATCATCGCCACTAAATGCGGAATCAACCGCACGGCAGTCCCGAAACCCGATTTTGCGCCGTCGATAAATGTGTTGTAGAGTGGAATGCGGCGCACGAAGCCCGTAATAAGGATGGTGGCTACGAGAATCGGCAACAACCACTCCGACACATGGATCAGAGTGGATTGCATCAGACTCTCCTCCGTTTCGAGAACGCTCGGAATAGCCGATCAAAACAAAGCGCAGCCACCGTCCCGATGGCCGTCGCTAAAATGGTCGGTCCAATGACTGAAGTCGGATGGGCAGAGTGCATCTGCATTCGAACAGCAATGACCGTGGTAGGAATGAGAGTAATGCTCGCCGTGTTGACCGCCAAAAATGTGCACATGGCGTCAGAGGCCACGTCTTTGTTTGGATTGAGTGTCTGAAGTTCTTTCATAGCCCGCAGCCCTAAAGGAGTTGCAGCATTGCCAATACCAAGGATATTGGCACTCATATTCGCAAGAATGGCACCCATGGCGGGGTGATCTACGGGCACTGAAGGAAACAGGCGGCGCGCCACCGGACGCAACACCCGCGACAGGAGCGAAATGGCGCCAGATTTCTCAGCTATGTTCATCAGTCCCATCCACAAGACAATGACACTGATGAGTCCAATACAAAGTTCGACACCTGTCGCCGCGCCCGACAAAATCCCTTCGGAGACTTGCGGCATTCTTCCTGTAAAGAGGGCAGTTGCAATCCCCGTGACAAACAACAACAGCCAGATCAGGTCGATCACGCTAGCACCTCCCACAAAAGCATGTCCTGCTTTTGAAGGTATGCTGTTACGTGAACGTACATTCCCAAGAATGCAGCCTTACATTCCGAAGAACGCAACCTTATCTTTCGACGAATCCAACCATGCGTACATTCCGAAGAACGCAACCTTACATTCCGAAGAATCCAGATTTTCTTCAGTTGGGCCCGGGTGAGGACTCCGCACTCGAACCTTTGTGTCCATTGCCTTTAAAGAGAGATTGAATCTTGTCCATGACCATCGGCGCCATGTCCATCAGACGATCGTACAACTGATTTTCGTTATCTGTTGAAAGTAGTCGGACTTGATTGCCGTGAACAATGAGAAACCCAATCGGAGTTATCGATACTCCTCCGCCCGAGCCACCGCCAAAAGGATGGGTGTCTTCGCCAGACCCAGAATGGCCCCCAGCTATGGAAAACTCACTTCCACCCGCTGCAAACCCAAAACCCACCTTAGAGATGGGGAGTATCACGGTGCCGTCCGGGGTTTCAACGGGATCGCCAATTATGGTGTTGACATCCACCATCTCCCGGATATTGGCCATGGCTGTCTGCATCAGGCCTTGAATCGGATGCTCCATCTAGAGGTTCCTCCTTCGCCACACGCGTAAAAAGCGAATTACCGCAATGATAGCGTGTCCGGCTGTGATAGAAAATATGCTGTCCGCCTTAACCTCGAATACCTTCTGCTGATAGGTCGGTGTGACTTCTAATTCAGGCATATTCCCAAAAGTGAACACATGCGTCAGCATTCCTACACCCGTTCCTAGAGCAATCCACAGTCCACCAGACAACACAGCCGTGCTGGCAGCGTCACCAGTTCCAATCAAAATCTGACAGCGAACGGTACGAATTCGCAAGTGCTGACGCGTAAACGCGAAGAGTGGACGAAAGTTCATCGCCAAGTCGTACCAGTCGGTAAGATGTTGAAAGAATGACCAAATGTCTTTGGTGGTGACCGTCTTGTTGTTCGATTGTTCGTCCGAACGGCCTTGATGCTCAAGTTGTACGCTCGGGCCGCTCTCCGTGACGGCCGGCCGAACAGCCAGTAGCTCTCCATGTAACTTTACGAGCCCGAACAGGTAGGTCAGCGTATAATTGGCCGAGTCATCCCGACCCATGCGCTGAAACTGAATGCTGCCTACCACTGGCATAGAGAGGAGAAGCGCCAGCAAACACAGTCCTGCAAAGGAAATGACTATCGTCTGTAGCATGCCCTGGTCCCTCCGCCCGACAGACCGCTTTTCCCCCCTACTGTCTCCAGTATCCTTCGTGTCTATTCAATCTCGAGGCAATGCGGATTCCTGTTCGAAGAGCACCAGCTTTTCCGCTTGCGGTTCTTCCGGCAATTCGGGCAGGTCTGCTAGAGACAGCAATCCAAAGGTCTGCAAAAAATGGTCGGTCGTCCCGTATAAAATTGGGCGCCCCGGAGCATTCTCGCGCCCGACTTCGGCGATGAGCTGCCGATAAAGAAGTGTCTGTAACGCACGGTCCGAGTGCACACCGCGTATCGACTCAATTTTGCTGCGCGTAATCGGTTGTCGATACGCAACAATCGCCAGTGTTTCTAATGCAGCTGGAGACAGCGTGGTCGAGGTCGAGGATTCCGTCATTCGATGCAAGTAGTGTGCGTGTTCCGCTCGGGTGCTCAATTGCCAAACTCCCGCAACTTCAAGCAGCTGAATGCCAGACTCGCGGGTTGACAGATGCTGTCGTAGTTCATCGCAGAGAGCCACGACTTCATGCGGCGGAACCTGCAGTATTCCGGCTAATTCTTGAGTCGACAGTCCGTCTGTCCCAGCAGCAAACAGGACAGCCTCTAGAGCGGGTACAATCTGCAACAACATGACTTGTCTCACCCTTTATCATGATGCTCCGCGGGCATCGATTCTGACACGACATCTTTCTCGGTATAGATAACTTCAATATCTGACAGCGGATGTGGCTGGATGCACTGGACGATTTGGTCTTTCATAAGCTCCAACAAGACAAGAAACGTTGCGACCAGTTCTGACCTCGTGTTGGCACTCTGCAGCAAGTCAAAAAAGAAACAGCGTCCATAGCGACGAAGGCGTTCCAGCAAATTTCGAGAAACATCCTCCATTCGCAAAACCGCCGTTCGAATTTCCGCCGCGGTAGTCTCTTTAGGCAAACGCCGGTATATCGCACGAAAAGCATCCACCAAATTCCATACACTAACAGCCACTAAAGGGGTTGGACCGACGGACGCATACGGAGATAAATCCATCGGCTGGCGCGTGAACAGCAAAGCACGTTCCATCGCTCGCTCACGCAGAACCTCTGCACTGACCTTTATCTGCTCGTATTCCAACAACTGCTTGACTAAGTCCGTTCGAGGATCTTCCTCCGTCGTATCGACATCGGTTGCCTTTTGGGGCAACAACATTCTGCTCTTGATAGAGAGTAGCGTCGCGGCCATGACCACAAAATCGCTCGCAACCTCTAAGTAGGTCTCCTGCATCGTCGACAGATAAGCCATGTATTGATGCGTAACTTCTGCAATTGGAATATCATGTATGTCCATTTCTTGCTTGCGAATGAGGTGAAGCAACAGGTCGAGCGGACCCGTGAAATGTGGCAATTGAATCGCATAGTCTGGCTCGTCCAACGTGTTCAGCACCTCGCAGGTACAATGTGATTCTCAAGACTACGGTGCTATACCAAACAAGCGAGACAAACTTCCCGTAACTGCTTGAATCCAGGGAATGTAGATGGAACTCATCACGCCCGGAATCAAGACCAGTAACAACAAGATAAAGGGCCCGTAGACATCCATAGGAGTGAAAAAACGCTCCGCAGAAGGAGGAAAGATATTTCTCAAGATTCTTGAGCCATCCAGCGGTGGAATAGGAATCAAATTAAAGAGGAATAGACTGACGTTGATATAAACGCCGATGTAGACCACTTCACCGCCAAACGAATACGGGCTGAGCGGTGTAAAACGCAAAACCAACAAGCAGAGCACCGCCAAAATAAAGTTAGAGATGGGACCTGCCGCAGCAACCGCAATGATGCCTGCCCGCCGCCAGCGAAGTGCCGTCGGATTGAAAGGAACAGGTTTTGCAAAGCCGATGGGGCCGAATAAGATGAGCAATATGCCAAGAAGCTGAAGATGAGAGAGAGGATTGAGCGTCAAACGACCGTTTCTGCGAGCCGTCTTGTCCCCTAACAAATCTGCAGCAAGAGCATGGCTAAATTCGTGAATCACCAAGCTGGCGAGAATGACGAAAATTTGAATGATGTATAGTGGGTCCGTAAAATTCCCAAACACATAGCTGTCCCCCTACGCGGTTGATTATACCGAATGGATGAAAAATTGGTCAAGAAAAGGAATACTGGACGGTACATAGACCTTCATCGTCGTTGCGAAAAAGGGTGAGTTTTCGTATAGACACGGCCGCGCAGAGACCATATCTTTCGTTCGACGGCGCTCTTCCAGCGGCACGAGCCATTGCGCGTGTGAAGAGCAGTCAGGGTCAGCGGATGATTCGCGCATGATAGAATGTAGAGCGTGTTTTGTTCTATGAGCGGCGCGCCTACAGGCAGAACGTGCACGTAAGAAAAAAGTCGCGAGGAATCTTCCACAAATCGGCGCAGTGGCCCTCGCGGCGGAAAATAACCGATGAGATTGAAAATCGCGTAACCATTCGGAGTAAGTCGTTCCCGCAAAGCAGTTAGGAAAGAGTGGCGGAGAATCGTTGGGTGCATGGAATTGGCAAGATACACATCGACAAACGTCAAATCATACACTGATTTCGATTGTTGAAGAAAGACAAAAGCATCGTTCACAAAATAGGCAGCTTGCTCTTGTGTCGGTGCTCCAAATAAAGTGATGGCTTTCTGAATCACGTCTTGTCGAATATCCACCCCAGTCAACGTTGCGAACGGAAACTGATGTTGAACACTTCTGAGCGCTGTGCCAGTCCCCACACCCAGTGACAAGAAATCCGTAACAGGTCGGTCCAGCGACTCAAGTATGAATTGAAAAGCGCGCTGATAGGCAAACACGGGACTCAAGGGATGTTTCAAATTAAGGGCACCTTGCCAACCACCGTGATCCCCAAAGCGCAAGTATCGTATATGTCGTCGCTCCACCACATCTGGACTCGGTATGTATAAAGATGGCGGCCGCACATTATTTTGATCCACGCGACACTCCCCCTCTCTTCCAGCCCTGAAGACCAGTATAGGCTGGAGAGAGGATGCTCGCAAAGCAGATACAGCACTCGTCGCCTCATCAAGACAATGCGGCGCTGGGCTGCCGACGCCAAAAACGGCTTAAGTGTGGCCAGACCGGGCGCACCACGCCAATGAACGTTTGAAACATGCCAAAGTATCGAAACAGGCGAGGAAGGAACATCAACATAGAGATCATCGGTTCACCTCCTAGAATCCTTGCTACAACATATGCCTCCGTTTCCCTGGGGTTGTGGGCTCTTTTAACGCGACTCCTGTAATCCAACTTTGCCGCGCTTTAAAATGGCCTGAATGGCTGCCGTCGATATGGGGCTACCACGCTCTGGCGCATCCCGCCCATTCATTTTCCCGATGTCACCGACTCCAACAATGACCGGGATGGTGTACCGCTCCAAAATGTCCACGGTGTCTCCGCACAAGATATAGCCAGCAACGGGCTCTCCCTCTTTGTCGACCGCTGTCTGCACCAACTGTCCACCAGCCGTAATAGAAAAATCGACAGCGGTTCCGACGGCGCCCTCGGTGTGGGAAGCAACTGCCACAACACCGATGACGTCCATTTGAGGATGCGTCAGCAAAACACTCAGTGCTTGTTCGGCGTGACTCTGAGAAGCATCCCCATTGTCGTCAAACATGACGATAACCGGGTCGTACCGGGCGCTCTGAATCAGTTCGACTAACTCCACACCACCCAGTGGCGTGGGATTGCCGGCACTGCGTGAAATGAGGCGGCACCCGGTTCTTCGCGCTGCCATTTGGAGCGCCCGCCGTGCCAAACTGTCTCCGTCCGTCACGACAATCACCCTGCGCCGACCGCCACCATCGTTTTTACGATCCGCTGTCATCCGCGTGGCCTGGACAATGCCGCCGCCAAGAAACCGAAGACGATGGCTGCCGAAATGCCTGCACTCGTCACCTCAAAAATTCCCGTGATGATCCCAATCAAACCGTGCGTTTTCGCTTCCAACAGAGCGCCATGTACGAGCGCATTGCCAAAGGATGTGATGGGAACGGTGGCACCTGCACCAGCAAAGCGGATGAGTGGATCGTACAACCCTAAACCATCCAAAATCGCTCCGCTCACGACGAGAATCACCATAATGTGACCAGGCGTGAGTTTTGTGAAGTCTAAAATGAGTTGACCAACGGCGCAAATTCCACCTCCCACCAAGAATGCGAATAAGAATATCCACGGACTCATCAGGAGCTTGCCTCCTTTCGCTCGAGGACGATGGCGTGGGATATGCCAGGAATCGATTGGCCTTGTTGTGCGCTGACGGAGGAAAGGAGAGCACCGGTGGCACTGACGAGAATTCGTCGATATTTGCCTTGCTTTAACTCGTGCAGCAGATAACCGAACGTGACGAGTGAACAACAGGCGCCGCCACTTCCGCCGGAAAATACTTCGGATTGGTGTGGCGAATAGATGAGCATACCGCAGTCCGTCAGTTGAGTTAAATGAGAAAACCCGCGCTCTTCGAGCATTTCGCGTAAAATCTGATGACCAATGTGGCCGAGATCTCCGGTGGCTATGCAGTCGTAATCGGCTGGAGATCGACCCGTATCGGCGAAATGCCTAACCAGTGTATCCAACGCTGCAGGTGCCATGGCCGCACCCATTTCCCATGGACTGGTCACTCCGAAGTCGACAATTCGACCGATGGTCGCATGCGTCATCACGATGTCCTGAGGACTTCCACCAAGCACGGCCACTCCCGAACCGGAAACCGTCCGCTGAGCAGTTGGCGGTTTTTGCACCCCATATTCGGTCGGATATCGAAATTGACGCTCGGCAGCGCTCGTGTGGCTAGACGTTCCTGCAACGGCATACTCCGCGTAGCCATGTTCCACCAACATACCAGCGATAATCAGTGCTTCACAAATGGTCGCGCATGCACTATAGACACCCAACATCGGAATTGGCATTTCTTTCAAGCCCATGTAAAAGGAAGTCAACTGTGCGCTCAAGTCGCCTCCGACGACCATCCCGACTTGTTCCGGTCGCAGGTCTGCTTTTTGCAACGCAACTTCAGTAGCCTGCTGAAAGAACAGTTGCTCGCTCTTTTCCCATGTCTCTCCGTTTAGGCGGTCATTAGTATGTTTCACATCAAAGAAACTCTGCAGTGGTCCCTCACTTTCCAATTGACCAGCCACAGTTCCAACGGCGCGAAGTGCAATAGGACGTTCAAAGGACCAAGATTGTCGGCCTAACTTTGTCACCACGAATCTCTCCTCATGCCACATGAACCACCAGGTAGTGTATCAGGGACACGAAAAATGCAGCTACCACGCCATAAGTGATGACGGGGCCAGCTAATTTAAACATGTTCCCACCAATTCCCGAGACAAGACCCTCGGAGCGATGTTCCATGGCAGCAGATGCAATGGTATTGGCAAAACCAGTCACCGGAACGGCTGAACCGGCACCCGCCCAACTCGCGAATTTATCGTACACTCCCAGAGCCGTCAGAGTGGCCGATGCAAAGATGAGTACGGCTACCGTTGGGTTACCCGAATCTTGAATGGAGAAGTGTGCAAATCGATAAAAACACCATTGCACCACTTGTCCGATTTCACAAATTAGTCCTCCAATCAAAAAGGCGCGAACCGTATTGAGGAAAATCGGTCTCGCTGGTCGGTGATTCTTGATTTTTGCTTGGTACTGAGTTCGCTCGTCTCGAGTTGCGGTCGTCACGCACATACCTCCCCTGTCATTCCCTGTACGTATTGTGTCCGGTTTGTCAGCCCGACACGCATCTTTGTCGTGGTAAAAAAATACTCGCTGAAGTGTTTTCACTTCAGCGAGTATTTCATCGGTCGATCCGGCGCTGTTTACTCCAGTTGCTGACGGATTGGTTGTGGATGCGATGTGTTTACTCGAGTTGCTGACGAATTTGTTGCAGAATGCGCTTTTCCAATCGCGACACCTGAACTTGGGAAATTCCGAGAAGACTCGCCACATCCGATTGTGTCTTGTCTCGGAAAAAGCGCATATAAACGATAAATCGTTCGCGTTCCGGCAATCGATTCAAGACTTCATGTAACGCCAGGCGGTCAAACCATTCGGAGTTCTCCTCGTCTGCAATTTGGTCCATGAGATAAATCGGATCGCCATCGTTTTCGAAGACCGTCTCATGAATCGAGGCTGGAGTCCGAAGCGCCTCTTGCGCAAAGACGACTTCCGACGGCTCTAAGTCCATCTCTTTGGCCAATTCCGCAATATGCGGTTGCCTGCCCAAAGTTTTTGCCAATTCATCGCGTACATGCCGGATTTTTTTTGCAGTTTCCTTTAAGCTTCGGCTCACTTTGACGGTACTGTCGTCACGCAGAAAGCGCTGGATTTCACCAATAATCATCGGCACAGCATAGGTCGAAAATTTCACGTCGTAGCTCAAATCAAACTTGTCGATGGCCTTCATGAGTCCAATGCATCCAATCTGGAATAAGTCTTCTGGGTCATACCCCCGATTGAGAAAACGTTGAACCACAGCCCACACCAAACGCTGATTACCGAGCACCAGCGTGTCTCGAGACGCTGTGTCTCCGGACTGACTGCAATGAATGAGGTGACGAACCTCTTCGTCAGACAGTTTCACTCTCTTTTGAGATGTATCCTTCGACTGTTCCATCATGTCTATTCCCCTATGACGGTTGCTGGGAAGGGTCATCTCCCACAGTTTTCACCAGTGTCACGCGTGTACCACAGCCTGGGGACGATTCGAGCTCCATCAAATCCATGAATGTTTCCATGATGGTCATCCCCATTCCACTACGTTCCAAATCCGGTCTGGACGTATAAAGAGGCTGGCGAGCCACAGAAATATCTTCGATTCCTGCACCATCATCTTCTATGGTGATTTTTACGGTATGGTCGAGAATGGAACACTCTATACGTACTTCTCCAAACGAATTTTCGTAGCCGTGAATGATGGCGTTGGTAACAGCTTCCGAAACTGCGGTCTTAATCTCCGTCAATTCCTCCAAAGTTGGGTCCAACTGTGCGACAAAAGAGGCCACGGCAACTCGTGCAAATGATTCATTCTCAGACTTGCTCGGAAACTGCAGGCGAATATAATTTTCCACAGCAACGGACGGACTCACCCGGCTTGACAAGTCACAACACCCCTTTCACGTGCGCCAAAGCTTCTCGTTCGGATGGAAACACGGGAAGAACTCTGTATACGCCCGACATTTTCAAAATTTTCTCTAACGATGGATTGATTTCACACAAGGCCATCGCGCCGCGCATCTCTTTTAGCTTCTTGTATCTTCCTAGAATCAATCCGATCCCGCTGCTATCCATGAAATCGATGCTCGCAAAAGACATGACGAGTGCTCGGTATCCCCCCAGGGTGAGGGCTTTCTCTACTTCGCTTCGGATGCTTTCAACGGAATGATGGTCTAAGTCTCCGTGCAGCCTTACCACCAACACTTCCTGATGCACCAATGTTTCTACACTCAATTGAACTCTTCCTTTCGCCAGCAGGTTTCAAGTCTACGTATTCGAATCGCGAGAGACGGTTCCTGCTCGTCGACAAAAGCTCCTGAAAGTCACGAGCATCCGACAAAAATTCCGCAGCAAAGAATGAGAATTTATAGTACAATCTAGGAAACACGCTAGGAGGAAAATCATGACTAATATCGGGGATGCTTTGAGATACCATCGTCGTTCGAAAGGGATGACGCAGCAAGAATTGGCGGAAGGCCTCGTCACTTCGAGCATGATTAGCCAAATTGAATCCAATCGAGCACTGCCAAGCGGAAAATTGGTAGAACAATTAGCAGAGCGGTTAGGGGTTCGCGTGGAGGATTTGCATGCAACCGTCCATCCATTAACCGATTTTATGCAATATTTGCGCAAAGCGCGAATGCTGATAGACCAAGAGAAGTACGAGCAAGCCATAGAAATTTTAGAACAATTGATTGAGCACGGAGACGGCCAAGTCAAGGCAGACAACGTGCACCAGCTACTCGCAGATTGCTATGCAAAGCTCAATCAAATTGAGAAAGCCTGTGAAGCCTACGAAATGGTGGTCCAGGTATCCATTGAGCGTGAAGATATCGCATCTGCCGTTCACGCATACTACAACATGGGCAATCTAGAGCGCCGACGCAAGCGCATGTCTGTGGCTCAAATGTATTGGACGAGAGGCTGCTTCCTTCTGCAAAATTATCCAGACTTGAAAATGCCCGTCAGTCTCAAGTTACACGCGAATCTTTCCCGCCTCTATCTTGACCATATGGATTACACAAATGCCTATCACGAGTACAAACTCGTCGAAGTACTGGCGAAGGAGTTTGGAGTGTCTTCTGATTTGGCTAAAGCTTACCATGGTTTGGCCTACTGTCTCACTGAGATGGGCAAATTTGACGAAGCGCTAAAATACAACCAATTGGCGATGCAGATGTATGAAGCGTCGAATCAAGAACGCGGACTTCGCCAATGCCAGGTCAATCATGCCTACACCCTGCGCTCCGCAAAGAGGTTTGATGCCGCTCTGCTCTACTTGTCTGGTATCGTCGATGCTAAGGAGACGATGCGCGATCCGATGCGGCTGGCGAATGCTCGTACCGAAAGAGCCGAAGTCTATCTGGCCTTAGGGCAAATTGAACAGGCAGCGGCAGATGTAGCCGCAGCTCGCGAACTGGTCGGAAGCAATTCGACCATTCTCTGCCAACTACACTTCCTCCAAGCACAAATTTACAAAGAGACTGGCAACATGCCCTCTGCATTCGAAGAGTTGACCAAGTCAATGGATTGCCTCGGACCAGACCGAGATGAGTTATATGGAGAATTAGTACACTACCAGCTCCAATGGCTGAGAGAAGCCTATGGTCCGGACACAGATTTAATCACCGCTCCGGTCATCCAATTAGCCATGCGAACAGTCTCCTGAGTCCATCCAACCACGGGTCGCAAAGTGACGGGCGAGACTAGCCATTGAATTGAAATAAGACGAGAACTTTAGGAGCTGGGCATGGGGACGCATCGACGGTCCCCTGTTCGCTCGTTTGGTGGTTTTCTCGATGGGTGTTTTTCTCGATGGATGGTCACAGACCATTTCCGGTGAAATAAGATTTTTCTTTTTGAATCGCCAGAAATCTCTGCTGTTCGACAACAGGGCTAAGGTGTCTTACCGAAACTGAAAAATGATTGAAAAGCGCGCCCCACTCGATACATCAGGGTCGCCTTCTCGACATCTCGTACAGCAAAGATTGGATAATGTCCAACCCATCTGTCGGACACCTTCACATTCAGCGTGCCGATGCGATCACCTTTTTTGATAGGGCTACGCACTTCGTTCCAGACAACCGTCTTTTCAATCGCAGCATTTTGGCCCCTTTCAAGGATGGCCCCCACGGGGGCATTGACCATGCCTGCAACGACCCTCTCTCTGCCTCCTTTCACTGGACATTGACCAACAATGTCTCCGCGTTTATAGAGCGAACGAAACTCGTACTGCGCAAACGCCCAGTTCAACATGGACGTCACTTCACCATTTCGCACGGTCGGCTTTGGTTCCCCGAGGACGACCGCAATCATTCTCATCCCGTGTTTTTTCG
Source organism: Alicyclobacillus sp. SP_1 (assembly GCF_024706985.1). GTDB lineage: Bacteria > Bacillota > Bacilli > Alicyclobacillales > Alicyclobacillaceae > Alicyclobacillus_I. The sequence goes on from NZ_JAMCCX010000011.1 coordinate 23,014, forward strand.
CAGTAGCGGACAAGCAGTATTTTGCTTCGGACGTATATCCGGTTTTCATCCCATCCAAGCCGTCATAGAAACGCACTAACTTGTTTGTATTGACCAACCACAGCGGCCGTGCCGACTCTTTGCGGAGGTAATCACTGTATATGGATGTCCATGTCGTGATTTGCGGGTGCTCAAGCAAAGCTCTTGTCATCAAGGCTATATCGTAAGCGGAAGAGTAGTGGTTGGCGGCAGGCAGCCCGTTACAATTCGCAAAATGTGTGTCTTTCATACCTAGACTCGCAGCTCGCGCGTTCATGCGCATGACAAAATTGTCGACGGTCCCTGACAAATGCTCAGCCAAAGCGACGCAAGCATCGTTCGCAGAAGCCATGGCAATACCTTTCATAAGATCTTGAACGGTCATCTCTTCCCCAGATTCGAGAAAGATTTGAGACCCTCCCATGCTAGCCGCATAGTCACTGGCACGAACGCGGTCTGTCAACTTTAATTTACCACTATCGACAGCCTCCATGACGAGTAGCATAGTCATGATTTTGGTAATACTCGCCATTGGCATCCGCGTGTGTTCGTTCTTAGCAAACAGAACTTTGCCAGTGGCAGGTTCCATAATCACCGCCGAGCGTGCTTGTTTCGCCAATGCAGGGGATTGTGGTTCCACCTTCTCGACGCTCATCCTCTGCAGTGGTCCCAAATGGGCTGTCTCTGAAACCGTCGGCTGGGAGACATCTGCAAATGCAGTCGGTTTACCGATAAGGTCGACTGTCACACCGGATAACAGAATTCCCGCAAAAGCTATTGGCATCATGCGCTTCCCTGAGTTCATCGGTTTAATGCCCCTCCCTCAACAAGACCTGTCCCTCGTATCAAGAAGTAGTGTGCGCTAAGGCCATGGGAATATGAAAATAATTTCGACGCAAAAAGACGAGGCGTAGGTCCCTCGTCTTTGCTCCGCAACACAGCTTGCTACGCCATTCTTATGGGTTAATGGATGGGAAGTAGAGCGTCCGGAGAATGTGTTTTGTCTTGAGGCTTAAAGTCTCGGTACACATAAGTGGCACACATCGTCCCGCGCGACGTCCCAACAATGGCATTGCCCGTAGTACCGATTTCAATCTCGGGCGCCATACATGCATCGCGTTCGTGATACTTACATTCTTCGACCAAACAGCGAACCCCTTTTGGCATCTTGTATCACCCCCATGCTCAGTATGGGGGTGTAGCGGTATGTCTCATGCGCGAAGAGAAGGCAAACAATCTGCCAACAGAGGCAACATGCTTGTCCCCGGTCCAATGGGCGGGACAGAAAAATATTCTGCAAGCGTGGCACCGAGATCGGCAAATGTAGACCTATCGCCGAGAGGGACGATACCTGTCAACAATTTCGACCACAACAGGAGAGGAACCCATTCGCGCGTGTGATCCGTTCCTTCTGTGGTCGGGTCACAGCCATGGTCTGCGGTAATGCAAAGTAAATCGTGTTCTGTCAAAGTGTCCAGAACTTCCCGCAACTGTACGTCGAATTGTTCAATGGCCCGAGCAAACCCGACTGGGTCGTTACGATGGCCATAGAGAGAATCGAAATCCACTAGGTTGATATAGACAAGACCAGACCGCACGTTACCCAACGTCTCGATTAAGCGGTGCATGCCGTCCACATTACCCTCTGTATGAATCGCGTCCGTGATGCCTGAACCACCGTAGATATCGTGAATTTTACCAAGACCGACTACCTTGATGTCACGGTCCGCAAGCTCGTTCAGCACGGTTCTTCCAAAATTCAAAGAGTAGTCTCTCCGATGGGTCGTACGCACATAATGTCCAGACTGACCCTGAAACGGCCGGGCAATGACCCTACCCACACCGTGTTCTCCAACCAAAATGCTTCTAGCCTTCTCACACCACTCATACAGAAGCGTGAGCGGAACAATATCCTCATGGGCCGCAATCTGAAATACGCTGTCAGCGGAAGTATACACAATCGGACATTTTGTCAGCTCGTGTTCCGGCCCATACAATTCGATGACTGCCGTTCCTGACATCGGTTTGTTACAGAGCGCTTTGCGACCGATGGAACGCTCGAACGCATCCATGACCTCTGCCGGGAATCCATGCGGGTAGACGGGCAAGTCCTTCTCTAAGACGACGCCAACGAATTCCCAGTGACCGTTGGTCGTGTCTTTCCCGTGCGATTGCTCCCGCATTTTCCCATAAGCACAGGGAGTGGCTTGATTGGGCGCCACGCCCGGAATGTCCTCAATGTTTCCAAGTCCGATCCGCTGTAAATTGGGAACGTGCAGTCCGTGCACAGCTTGTGCCACATGCTTTAACGTATTCGACGCCACGTCCGCTTTTCCATAATGAGCGGCGTCCGGGGCTGCCCCACAACCGACACTGTCCAGAACAATCCAGACAAAGCGACGTTCTGTCATGAAAAGACCTCCCATCCATTCAATCGACGCCTTGAAGTCATTCCCGTTAGAATCTTTTCCATTAATGAATGAAAAGTCCAAAGCGAATGGTGTTGAGGATATTTTCCCCAATGGCTGTCCAATCTACAGAATACCCATGTGCCGCATGAGATGCAAAGACCGCAATGTAGGGTGGCGATGGAAGGCGATTCCGAGGCAGTAGAGGCAGTTTTTGAAACACTCTGGACAGGTGCACGATGAGGAGAATCAGCACAGTCAGAAACGAGAAAAACAGAATCATGTCCAGAAACTCTCGAAAGAACGAATGGGGCCGCACTCGAATTCCTCCTCCGTTTCGGCACTTTGCCCGGTCAATCGGGCCCCCTACTTCTCGTCGGGAAAAGACCCATATTATCCCTTGCGCCGAAAGATGTCCATAGCCGCTTCCAGAGAATCTGGCTGGAGCGGATCGTCAAAATCGAGAATGTTTTTTGAAAGAGCATTGCATCGTTCGCATTGATGCACCACTTGGTATCCTTTTTTCGAGTGATAGACAATTTCGATAGGCTTCATCAATCCACCGCAGTCGGCAGAGCGGTCTCCCGGATAGACATCTAAATGCACCGAATGTAAGCAGTGCGGGCAATGATTTCGGCAGGACTTATGGGATGGGAGCACGGCTTCTCCGCACTGAACGCAAACAAAACTTTCATTGATATCGGTAAATCTAGAACTCACCACGCCATGATTCTCTCCTAAACGACCGCGGGGCCCTTTGATATGGGGTACAGTGGCAACGGACGATTTGATGATGATTTAACGGTATTCTCTTTTATTGTATTCAATGGAGCAGCCCTACGAGAAGATGTGGCGCAATAAAAATTTGGACAAAGTCGGCGACAGCGAGTCCGCCCAAGCATGCCACAAAAGCACCTGTATAGCGGAAGACGCGCAACAATAAACTTGGTAGGGCGAAAGACTGCCGAAGAATGTGCATAGAGAAGCGAATAGCGATGAGAGCTGCGATGAGAAGGGTGGTATAAGCGAGAAATTGATGAGTAAATATTCCCAAAATTGAAATCCACAACCCATTCCACCCAAAATGGAGAACTGTGAATCCAATTGCGAATCCGATGGAAAAGGCTCGAAGAAACAGCGTCACCAGAATAAAGGGTATTCCAATCACGGAAAGACCCAAGACCCACAACAAGGCCAGCAATCGACCATCAGAAATCAACCGTTGCCACAGAACGTCTTGGCTCGGCGGAAACTGATGGGTGTGTATGGCCGATAGGAGACTTTGAACCCGATTGACTAAGACAAACGATTCTGCCGGAGACAGTTGCCCTGCAACAATTCCTCCAAAAAGAAGACCACACACAGACACTGCCATCAAGAATACGGTCACATTCCACTCGCGCTGCAGAAATTTCCCCCACAAGTGGAGTCTCGCAGCCGGATTGGCTTTAGAATCAACGGCCATGAGTCGAGTCGAATGCCAATCACGCGTCATCGGGATCGACCATCCTTTCACAGAGAGGTCTGCATTCCTACGAACCTCGTTCGAAGGTACATGACACAATCTATGAGATGGTGATAGACTTTATGCCCGAAGAGGCTTGTATAGAGTACCTATGCATCCCTTTGACCCATCTGAATCAAGGGCTTATTCGTCTCGGCGCATAGCCAGCCAAGCATAGATACCAACAAGAGTTTTTGCATCTTGAAGTTCCCCGTGCTCAAGAAAACGCAAGATTTCTTCCCGCGGAAAAATAGAGACCGCGAGAAATTCATCCTCGTCTAGTTTCTGCTGAGATGGTAGAAGCGAATCTGCTCGAAACAACCAAATCCGTTCATCAGCAAAACCAGGAGACGTGTAAAAGTCATGGATTAAGTGTACCGATTGCGCGGCGTACCCGGTCTCTTCCAGCAGTTCACGCATCGCGGCTGATGTCGGGTCTTCGCCTGCCTCTAATTTGCCGGCGGGCAGTTCCCATAGAAAGCAATTGGGCGCCGTGCGGTATTGTCGGACAAGAAGCAAGTGGTCGGGGCTGGGCTCTGCTAAAACGGCGACGGCTCCTGGATGCCGCACGACTTCTCGGTCGGTCACCCGGCCGTTCGGTAATTGTACCTGAAGGCGGTCCAAGTCGATGATTCGCCCCGAATAGAGGCGGTCTGTATGAAGCAACGTCTCTCCTTCTGGGTGCGAAGGACCGCCGCATCTGTTACTGTCCATCAGAACTCAACTTCTCTCCGGCCTCTAAGGTACAGAAAGTCGTGGCGATTTTCGCAGCCTCCACAATATCCTCAAGACGAATCATCTCTGATGTCGAGTGTATCTCTTCATACCCGATGCCAATGTTCAAAATGGGCAGACCTGCGGCCGACAAAATATTTGCATCGCTACCACCACCAACTTCTACAGGCACTGGTTGATGCCCCAACCTCTGCATCGCGGCTTCAATCCGCTGGCGCGCCGGAGAGTCGGAACCATATCGAAAGCCATCATACATTTTCTGGTGACGAAATTCCACGCGTGCCGCGTTCTCGGCAGCTGTCGCCTCAAAGACTTGTTGCATCTGATGAATGATTTTCTCCAGTTTCTCAGCATTTCGGCTGCGAATTTCCCCGAGCAAGCGAGCGCGTTCGGCGACGACGTTGGTCGGGCTCTCTCCGACAAAACTGCCAATGTTGACGGTCGTCTCTTCATCAATCCGCCCGTGCGGCATCTGCGCGACCGCACGCGCGGCAACCCGAATGGCCGAGATGCCTCGTTCCGGAGCTACACCCGCATGCGCCGACTTGCCAACAAAGGTCGCTTCCCACTTGACCTGAGTAGGTCCGGCAACAGGAATGGTGCCAATCGCTCCACCCGAGTCCAGCGACAGCCCTACGTCCGAGTGGATTAGACTCATATCCAAATGGCGGGCTCCCTGCAGCCCAATCTCCTCGGCGATGGTCAGCACAACCTGAATTTGTCCATGCGGCACGCGATTCTGAACAATGTATCGCACGGCAGACAAAATTGCAGTCACGCCCGCCTTGTCGTCGGCACCTAAAACGGTCGATCCGTCACTATGCACGACTCCAGCGTCTACGCGGGGGCTGACCCCCCGACCGGGTTGAACGGTGTCCATATGCGCTGCCAGCAGCACTTTAGGAAGGGACGAATCTCCCGGCAACGTGGCAATCAAATTTCCCGTCTCGCCTCCAAGTTGTTCTCCCGCTTGGTCAAACGTTATAGAAAACCCCAGTTCAGCCAACTCTTTTTGGCAACGCTGCGCCATCCGACCTTCTTCGAGAGAGTGGCTCGATATTTGCACCAATTCCAGAAACGTTCTTTCAATCCACTCCGCATTCATGTCCATGAACCGTCCACACTCCTTTGTAAACAAGCGATGCACTGACTGGCACGTTGACGCCCGACACTCGTCTTGTTAGCCATTCGGTCGTCGAAGAAAGGGCGCACTTACAACGGAATGTTTCCGTGTTTTCGCTGCGGGCGCGCTTCTTGCTTGTGTTCTAGTAACTCGAGCCCTTCAAAGAGAAGTCGCCTTGTTTCGCGTGGGTCGATGACATCGTCTACCATTCCCGCCCCTGCGGCGACGTAAGGATTCGCAACCTTTTCGCGATATTCTTGAATTCGCAGAGACCGAGCTTGTTCCGGATTCTCTGCCGCGGCAATTTCTTTGGCATAAATGATATTGGCTGCTCCTTCGGGTCCCATGACCGCAATTTCGGATGCTGGCCATGCATACACTAAGTCGGCGCCAATCGCTTTACTGTTCATCGCGACATACGCACCGCCGTACGCCTTGCGAAGAATCACCGTAATTTTCGGGACCGTGGCCTCCGAGTACGCGTAGAGAATTTTCGCGCCGTGGCGAATGATGCCACCGAGTTCCTGTTTTACTCCAGGAATAAATCCGGTAACATCTTCCAGGGTGATGAGTGGAATTTGAAAGGAATCACAAAACCGAATAAACCGCGCCACTTTGTCGGACGAGTCAATGTCCAGTCCACCCGCCATGAATTTGGGTTGATTGGCTATGAGCCCAACCACACGCCCACCAATTCGTCCAAAGCCGACCACAGCATTTCGTGCAAAGAGCTTTTGTACCTCGAAAAAATCTCCATCATCGACGAGTCGGCCAATGATGTCTTTGACATCGTAGACTTTCGACCCTTCATCTGGAATGAGTTCGAGAATCGACTCATCCGGTTCCCATGAGCCCGCATAAGGCACCGTCGGCGGCTTTTCCGAGTGCGATGACGGCAAGAAGCTGAGCAAACGTCGCACTTCCGCCAACGCCTCTTCTTCCGAAGGAGAAGAAAAATGTGCCACCCCGCTGACGGCTTCTTGCACGCGTGCGCCACCCAGTTCTTCGCTTGTGATTTTTTCACCGGTGACCGTTTCAATGACTTTCGGACCAGTGATAAACATTTGACTGGTCCCTTCAACCATGAAAATGAAGTCGGTAATCGCCGGAGAGTAGACTGCTCCACCAGCACACGGTCCCATAATAATAGAGATTTGCGGAATAACCCCAGAATAAATCGCATTTCGATAAAATACATGACCATACCCGTCGAGTGACACTACGCCTTCCTGAATACGCGCCCCTCCAGAGTCATTCAAACCGATAATGGGCGATCCCGTTGCTACCGCCATGTCCATCACGTTGGCGATTTTTCGTGCATGCACCTCACCGAGCGCTCCGCCAAAGACCGTAAAGTCTTGCGCAAAGATGTATACTTTGCGTCCGTCGACGGTTCCGTAGCCAGTGACTACTCCCTCCCCTGGAGCATCGATGGAGTCCATCCCCAGATACGGCGCTCGCGTGTGAGCAAAAGCGAACAACTCTCGGAAGGACCCTTCGTCTAAAAGCATCTCGATGCGTTCGCGGGCCGTATATTTGCCTTTCTCGTGTTGCTGAAGGATGCGTTTGTCGCCGCCTCCAAGCTGAATTTTCCGGCGTTTGTCATCCAACTCTGTCAACTTTCGCTCCATCATTGTGCATGCTCCTTTATCCTTTGACAGTACTCTGTCAACACCCCGTTTGAAGCTGCAGGATGGACAAATCCGATGAGCTTGCCATGCCCACCTCGCCTCGGTTTTTCGTCCAACAGCCGGTAGCCAGCGTTCTGGGCGCGCAGGAGTGCCTCTTCGACACTATCCACTTCGTAAGCGATGTGATGCATTCCTGGCCCACGTTTCTTGAGAAACGTAGCCACCGCGCTCGCTTCTGACAGAGGTTCCAAAAGCTCCAAAAACGTCTCGCCGGCTTGAAGAAATGCGACCTTAACGTGATCGTCTGGAATCGTCTCCTCGTGAACCAGCGGAAGACCGAGATGTTCAGTATAGAATGCAATGGACTTGGCGATAGAGTCTACGGCGATGCCAATGTGGTCAATGCGCCCCGTCAAGGGCGGCAAGACTGATGCCTTCGCCACGTGCTGCCGAATGTATTCTGCCATGCCGTGTATGCTCGAACCCGGTGTAAATATCTCAGCAATACCAGACTGCTTAAGCAGAGGAATGTCTTGTTCGGGAATGACTCCGCCGCCGATCACGAGAATGTCTCCGGCTCCTCTTGCGCGCAAAGCCTGCACGACCTCTGGAAATAAATCCATGTGCGCTCCAGACAGCGACGAGAGGCCGACGCAGGCAACATCTTCTTGCACTGCGACCGCCGCAATTTGGTCTGGCGTCTGTCGCAGTCCCGTATAAATAACCTCCATGCCTTCATCCCGTAACCCTTGAGCCACAACCAAGGCTCCTCGGTCGTGACCATCAAGACCCGGTTTTGCCACCAATACTCGTATTGGATTTGCCAACTTGTCACCTCCATTCGCGTTTCCCAGTCAATAAAGCGGGGGACGATATTCGCCAAAAACATCGCGCAGTGTGTCACAGATTTCTCCGACCGTCGCGTAATTGCGAACCGCTTGCACGATGAACGGCATCAGGTTGTCCGTAGCAGTAGCCGCTCTGTGGAGCTCATCCAGCGACTGGCGCCAAGGTTCCACCGCCCTCTCCCCGCGAAGTTTCGCCAAACGCTCTGTCTGAATGCGACCAAGTTCAGGATTGACGCGAAGAATCTCCGGCGCCTCCTCTTCTTCGCTCGTGAACTTGTTCACTCCGACGACTGTCTGCGTTCCATTCTCAATCTCTAATTGCGTACGATAAGCGGCATGATGAATCTCCTTTTGCATATACCCCTGTTCAATGGCCGCCACCGCACCGCCGAGTGCATCAATGTGTTCAATGTATTGTGTTGCCCGAGCTTCAAGATCACTCGTGAGCGACTCCAGGAAGTAACTCCCTCCCAGCGGATCGACCGTATCTCCAACATGATTCTCATATGCCAGAATCTGCTGAGTGCGTAGCGCAATTCGCGCCGAAGACTCGGTCGGCAAGGCCAGTGCCTCGTCGCGACTATTGGTATGTAAGCTCTGCGTTCCTCCCAGGACCGCGGCCAGCGCCTGGACTGTGACACGCACCACATTGTTGTCAGGCTGTTGAGCGGTGAGGGTGCTACCCCCTGTTTGGGTATGGAATCGCAGTTGCAGCGATTTTGGGTTTTTCGCTCCAAACCGCTCTTTCATGATGTGCGCCCACATGCGACGAGCCGCCCGAAACTTGGCAATTTCTTCAAAGAAATCGTTATGGGCATTAAAGAAAAAGGAAAGCCTCGGCGCAAAGTCGTCAATTTTCAATCCTTTATCCAATGCTGCCTGAACGTAAGCGATGGCATTCGACAGCGTGAATGCAATTTCTTGTACCGCAGTCGATCCCGCTTCGCGTATATGGTATCCGGAAATGGAAATCGTGTTCCAATTAGGGACCTCGGACGCGCAGTAAGAAAAAATGTCCGTAATCAATCGCATCGAAGGCTTAGGTGGATAAATGTAAGTCCCTCGAGCCACATACTCCTTCAAAATGTCATTTTGAATGGTCCCCGACAACTTGCTCCATGGAACGCCAGTACTCTCGGCCACCACGAGGTACATCGCCAGCAGGACGGAGGCAGGTGCATTGATGGTCATGGACGTACTCACATCGGCAAGTGGAATGTCCCGCAGTAACAATTCCATGTCGAGACGCGAAGAAATAGACACACCGACCTTCCCGACTTCTCCTTTAGAAAAGGGATGGTCCGCATCGTAGCCAATTTGCGTCGGAAGGTCAAACGCGGTGCTCAGACCAGTTTGACCTTGTTCCAATAAGTAGCGGAAGCGAGCATTCGTCTCCTCGGCGGAGCCAAAGCCAGCATATTGCCGCATGGTCCAAAAACGCGTGCGGTACATAGTTGGCTGTATGCCCCGCGTATACGGAAATTCACCCGGAAGGCCGAGCTTTGTCGCATACTCATCGTCTGCGACTCCGTGCTCTGGAAGATATAGACGCTCTACGGGTATCTCCGACGTCGTGCGAAATTCGGTCTGGCGTTCTGGGCGTTTTGCTACCTGGGCTTCCGTTGAATCCAACCAGCGCTCATAGTCGTCTCGCATCGTCACAGTGAGCTTCCCTCCAAAGCGTCGCTCGGAACGCGTTCAACAGCGACGTCAAACACTTCTGCGAAGCGACGGTAGAGACGTTCTTCCCACTCGTCGTAAGACGCATCCGTGCCCAATTCGTTTGCCACAGACGTCACGCTTCGATCCGTTATTCCACAGGGCACAATGGTTTTAAAATCCTCTAGATTGGTGGTCACATTGAGTGCGATGCCATGCGAGGAGACAAATTCACCCGATGGGCGGCGCTTCATACGCGCCCCGACCGCGCAAATTTTCCCATCTCCAACCCAGACTCCTGGATAATCCTCATTCCGTGTGGCAACAATTCCGACTTCCGAGAGAGCGCGAATGACCATTTCTTCTAGGTTTCGAACATACTTCGCCACGTCGTTTCCGAATGGTCCCAAATGCAAAATGGGATACACAACCAACTGTCCCGGACCATGGTAAGTGACATCTCCGCCGCGGTCGACCTCTAACACATCGAAGCCTCTCGCGTTCAAATCGCTGGGCGAGGCCAAAATATGTTCGGACGACCCGTTCCGGCCAATCGTGATGGTCCGCGGATGCTCCACAGTGTAGACCGTCTGCAAGTCGTCCTGCTCCGCCAACAGCGACTCTGCGCGTTGTTGCTGAATCTGCAACGCCTTTCGGTAGTTCATGCGATTCAGCGCCACAAAGCGCACATGTTCAGAAAATTCTTCTGGCATCTAACCACCCCATATTCGACTCTATGCGATCTGCGGCGAAATCCCCCATCTTGTCCCAAGCCTCTTCGCCAGAACGATGCACTCTGCCACCCTGTCAAATCGACGACTGTGCCGACTGCAGAGGCAGCCCATCTGCTCTCAAGACCTGTTCGTGAGCGTGGTAAGAACTTCGAACCATCGGACCAGACTCAACATGTGCGAATCCCCTGGAAAGCCCTTCTCCACGCAGGCGCAGAAATTCGGTTGGAGTGTAAAATTTCTCCACTAACAAGTGGCGTTTGGTTGGCTGCAGATATTGTCCAATCGTCAAAATATCCACGTGAACAGAACGGAGGTCGTCCATCGTTTCTAAAATTTCATCGATGTCTTCTCCTACTCCAACCATTAGGCTGGATTTGGTTCGAATGTCCGGCCGGAGTTGCTTAGACTTCTCCAACAGCGCCAGTGTTCGCTCATACTTGGCGCGTGACCGGACCTTGTCGGACAGGCGCCGCACAGTCTCCACGTTGTGATTGAGAATATCCGGTGAAGCATCCAACACCACTTTCAACGCATTCCAGTCGCCCTGGAAGTCCGGTATCAAGACTTCTACCCCGCAACTTGGTACACGTTTGCGAATCGCCTCAATAGTAGCGGCAAAAATTGAGGAACCGCCGTCTTTCAAATCATCGCGTGCAACGGAAGTGACGACCACATGCTGCAAGTTCATCTGCTCTACAGCCTCGGCTACATGCTCGGGTTCAGCCAAGTCCAACTCAGTGGGACGCCCAGTATGAACCGCACAGAACCTGCAGGCACGCGTACAGGTTTCTCCCAAAATCATAAACGTCGCAGTCCGATTTTGCCAACATTCATATATGTTGGGGCACTTTGCCTCTTCACAAACGGTGTGCAACGACTTAGAGCGCATCAGTTGTTTGAGTTCTTGATACTCTTCGCCCGTATTGAGTTTAATTTTAAGCCACTCTGGCCGTGACAGTGCTTGCTCGCGCATGATACGCGCCTTTTCCGCCTGCTTCTCCGCAAATTGTGACTTCACCATGTCACCTCTCACGCCCCTCTGTACATAGTTTAGCCGTTTGAACCATAAATTCAAAAGCCCAGCCGCTCCAACGTCCAAGCGACCGGGTGTGTTCGACTATGCTAGTACTGAGACCAGTCTACCGTGGTTTCAAGACGATGTTTAACTTCCTTCAAAAATTGGCCCGCCACCCATCCATCGAGTACACGGTGATCTAGAGACAAGCAAAGATTCACCATGCTCCGAATAGCCAACATGTCCTGCACGACCACAGGGCGCTTGACGACGGACTCCACGGAAAGAATGGCCGCTTGCGGCGCATTGAGGATTGGTTGAGACAAGATAGAACCAAATGCCCCAGTATTGTTCACGGTGAACGTGCCACCCTCCATATCTTGCACCGTCAGTTTGCCAGTGCGCGCATCGCTCGCCAAGCGATTCAACTCATGAGCGATACCACGTACACTGAGCCGGTCAGCATCATGGATGACGGGTACGACGAGAACGTCGTCTGTAGCAATGGCAATCGACAGATGAACATGTTTCATCACTCGAATCTCGTCGCCGACCCACGCTGAATTAAGCATGGGGAACTTCTTCAGAGACTCCGCGATGACTTTGATAAAGAAAGGAAGAAACGTCAACTTGATACCTTCAGTACGCTCGAAGTTGCTCTTGTGAGCGTCGCGGTAGGTTGCCAACCCGGTGACATCAGCCTCCACCATGGTCCAGGCGTGAGGAGCATTACGTTTGCTTTCCACCATCCTCTTGGCAATCGTCCGCCGAATCGGAGATGGTTTCACTACCTCAAAATCGCCACTCGGCGCTGTATGTGAAAGTCGCTCCGCTGGCTTTGACTCTGTGTCTGTTGGCGCTGCCACCGTCTCGTCAACAGGGCTCGATGATGCCACGGATGAGGTGGACTGGGGTGGATTCGCGATATGCGCAAGAACGTCCTTGCGCGTAATGCGTCCCCCTTCTCCCGATCCGCTGACTTCGTTCAAATCGAGATCATGTTCTTCTGCTAATCGAAGTACTGCAGGAGAATAGCGCCCGCGCATAGATTTATCGGGCATCGGCGGCTTCGATTCGGCTGGCACCTCTGCCGTCGTAGCGGACACGCTCTTAGGCGAATCCGCTGCTTCCTCCTTAAGACTTTCAGAAGGCACAGAACCTGCTTCCTGCACTCGGCAGATGAGCGTGCCGACGGCAACCGTGTCGCCCTCAGCCACCAGCAATTCCGCGACGATTCCGGAGACATCGGAAGGCACCTCTGCCGTCACCTTATCGGTCACAACTTCCGCCAATGGTTCGTATTTCGCCACCGGATCTCCCACTTGTTTCAGCCAACGTCCAATGGTGCCTTCGGTTACGCTTTCTCCCAATTGCGGCATTTTGATATCCATCGACCATCACCTCCTTGCAAAACTGTTTAGTAACGAGCCAACGTTCGAATCGCGTTTGCGATTTTGTCGGCCGAGAGCATGTACTCTTTTTCCAACACTGAGGAAAACGGCATGGCTGGGACTTCTGGCCCACAGAGTCGCTGAATGGGTGCATCAAGGTCAAAGAGACAGTGTTCGGCGATGGTTGCTGACACTTCCGCACCCACTCCGCAGACTTTATTATCTTCGTGCACGACGAGCACCTTACCAGTCTTTCTCGCGGACTCCCAAATCGCATGTTCGTCCAAAGGTCGCAAGGTACGCAAATCGAGTACGTGGGTGCTAATTCCCTCTTCAGAAAGTTTTGCAGCAGCCTCTAATGCAAATTGCACGGCGAGTCCGTAGGCGATCACTGTCACGTCATCCCCTTCACGGCGAACCTTCGCGGACCCGATGGGCACACTGTACTCTCCTTCAGGAATTTCTTCTTTGATGAGCCGATAGAGACGTTTATGTTCAAAAAACAGCACAGGGTCTGGGTCACGGATGGCAGACACCAGCAGGCCCTTGGCATCTGCAGGAGACGAGGGCACGACGACTTTCAGTCCCGGAAAATGGGTGAACAGAGTCTCGACGCTTTGCGAATGATACAACGCGCCGTGCACGCCGCCGCCAAACGGCGCTCGAATCACGATGGGACAAGACCAATCCCCGTTTGACCGGTACCGCATACGCGCTGCTTCCGACAGAATTTGATTGACAGCAGGCATGATGAAGTCGGCAAACTGAATTTCTGCTACCGGCCGCAATCCTCGCGCGGCGGCACCAATGGACACCCCAACGATCGCCGATTCTGCGAGCGGTGTGTCCAAAACTCGCTCTTCTCCAAATTGCTCAATCAAGCCTGCTGTTACTCGGAAAACTCCACCTCGGACTCCCACATCTTCACCAAGAACAAACACGCGGTCGTCGCGCTTCATCTCTTCTGCCAATGCGTCGTGAATCGCTTCAATGAATTGTCGAACGGCCATTAGTCTCAGTCCCCCCTTCCGCAAAGACGTGTTTCATGAGCGTCGAGACGTCTGGAGGAGCCGCCTTGTCTGCATACTCTGTTGCTTCATTGACCTGTGCCAAAATTTTCGCGCGCAACTCCGCATCTTTGGTCTCATCCATCAATCCAACCGACGTAAGATAGCTGCGCATTCTCTCAATAGGCTCGCCTCTTCTGGCTTCGGCAACTTCTTCTCGGGAGCGATAGGACCTGTCATCGTCGTCACTGGAATGAGGAACAAGGCGATATGTCTTCGCCTCGACCAAGGTCGGTCCCTCTCCGCGTCGGGCTCGTTCCACCGCCGCCTTGACCACGGCATAGACTTCAACGGCGTCCATTCCATCGACAACGACACCAGGAAATCCGTAGGATGCAGCGCGATCGGCCACATTCTCGCAAGCAATTTGCTTTTTTACTGGAATAGATATCGCGTACTGATTATTTTCGCAAAAGAAGATCACTGGAAGCTTGTGAATTCCGGCAAAATTAGCAGCTTCATGAAAGTCTCCTTGATTGCTTGTACCTTCTCCGAAGGAGACCAGAGACACAGACTTTTCTCCGCGCATTTTACTAGCCAAAGCCATGCCGACGGCGTGAGGAATCTGCGTTCCCACGGGGCTGCTGCCTGTGAGAATGTTGCGCTGGCGGTCTCCAAAATGGCCCGGCATTTGACGCCCACCACTATTCGGGTCTTCTGCTTTGGCGAATGCCGACAGCAGCTCATCGCGCGCACTGTGTCCGTAAATAAGAACCAAACAAAGGTCCCGATAGTAGGGAGCAATCAGGTCCATCGCGGGGTCTAACGCAAATCCTGCACCTGCCTGCGCTGCTTCCTGGCCTTGACACGATATGACAAAAGGAATTTTCCCAGCCCGATTCAAGACCCACATTCGCTCGTCCACGGTCCGCGCGAGCAACATCTTTTCATACATTGCCAGAACGTCTTCGTCCGTCAAACCAACTTCTCGATGTCGCGGTAGTTCACTGGACAATCTGTCTCTCCTCCTTCAGACAAAAGTTCAAATCAACTCGCCAACGAAAGTTCAGGCGTGAATTGCGCGGCCATCGACTGCCAAAGCAGCTTCGCCGAGAACTTCCGCCAATGTAGGATGAGGATGAATGGTGTGAGCAATCTCCCACGGCGTGGCGTTTAAGACCATCGCCAAGCTCGCCTCAGAAATAAGGTCCGTCGCATGGGGTCCCACCAGATGGACGCCAAGAATGTCTTCTGTTTCTGCATCTGCAACCACTTTTGCGAATCCCGAACCATCGCCGTGAACAAGCGCTTTGCCAATCGCCTGAAAGGGAAACTTGCCCACTTTGACGCGGTGACCTCGTTTGGTCGCTTCGGCTTCCGTCCATCCAATCGAGGCTACCTCCGGCCGACTGTATGTACAGCGGGGGATGTGTTCCGAAAGGAGCGGTCGAGGACTTCTTCCGCTCATCACTTCGACGGCATGAATGCCTTCATGCGCTGCTACATGTGCTAATTGGATACCGCCGATGACATCGCCGATGGCAAAAATATTTTCCTCAGCAGTTCGGTAATCAGTGTCCACCTGAATAGCGCCGCGTTCGAGCTTGATCTCGGTCGCTTCAATTCCGATGTTCTCTACAACCGGTGTTCTTCCTACGGCAACCAAGACTTTGTCGACACTCAATTCCACCGTCTGACCGTTTTGTTCATAGGCCAGAGTAACAACCTCCGAAGTCCGCATTTGCTCCGGGAGTACCTTGGCCCCGGTCACCACGTGTACACCTCGTGAACTGAGTGCACGATGGACCTCACGGCTAATCTCCTCATCTTCAAGCGGCAAAATGCGCGGCATAAATTCCAGCACCGTCACATCCACTCCGAAGTCGGAGAGCATCGAAGCCCACTCAATGCCAATAGCACCACCGCCGATAATCGCAAGCGACGATGGTAATTCCGCCCATTCTAGTGCATCGTCAGAAGAAACCACCCGCACTCCGTCGAGGGTCAGACCGGGCAACGTATTAGGCTTAGAGCCAGTCGCAATTAATGTGAACCGCGGAGACAAAATTTCCGTTTCCCCATCCGAATATTCGACGGAAACGGCTCCTGACTGTGGAGAAAAAATGGACGGCCCCATAACTCGACCAATACCTCGAATCACGCGTATCTCATGTTTTTTCATGAGGAATTCAACACCACGGTGCAACTGCGCGACGACCTTTTCCTTTCGTGCCATGGCCGTCGTGAGTTGAAATTCCAAGCCCGTCACTTCAATGCCAAAATCTGCAGACTCTTTCATCTGTGCCATCAATTCCGCACTGCGTAACAAGGCTTTACTGGGAATACATCCCCTGTGGAGACACGTGCCTCCCAGCTTGTCTTTCTCCACCACCGCCACCCGTAAGCCCAGTTGCGAGGCCCGAATGGCAGCAACATATCCACCAGTGCCACCACCCAATACAACCAAGTCCAATTCTGTTTCCGGCATCTTAGCGCCTCCTTTCTCTTAGACCGACAGGGCCTATCTCTGTAAAGCGATGCTATTTCTGAAGTACCGTGCGACTTCCCTGAACGAATGTGCTACGAACTTGTTGCATCAATTGTATACGTTCCTCCGCCATGTGGTCGGCGGCCGCATAGGATGGGATACTTTCACGCTCTGAAACAGCGTACAATTCGAGCATGATATTGTAAATATTGTCCACTTTCTTCATCGCTCGGTCAGCCTGATATCCTTCTAATTCATCCGCCACATTAATAAGTCCGCCAGAGTTAATGACGTAATCGGGGGCGTAGAGAATCCCATGGCTATGAAGCCAGTCACCATGCCGAGCTTCTCCCAACTGATTGTTTGCGGAACCGGCAATCGCCTTGCACTTCAATTTAGGCAGAGTCTGGTCGTTCAAAACTGCGCCTAGCGCACAGGGAGCGAGAATATCGCAGCGTACATCAAATATCTCTTGAATGCCGACTGCCTCAGCCCCGAATTCTTCCTTCGCGCGCATCACCGCGTCTGGATTAATGTCGGTCACCACCAGCTTGCCACCGGCATCATGAATTTGTTGCGCCAAGGCATAACCCACACTACCCAAGCCCTGAATGGCGACCGTCTTACCGCTCAAGTCGTCGCTTCCAAGTGCAACTTTGGCAGTGGCCTGCATCCCACGAAACACGCCAAAAGCAGTCATCGGACTAGGATTACCACCGGAACCATAGGCCTTCGACACGCCGGTGACAAAGGTGGTTTCCGTATGAATCATGTCCATATCAGACACCGTGGTGCCCACATCTTCTGCCGTGATATAACGCCCGCCGAGGCTTTGGATATATCGTCCGAGGGAGCGGAACAACGCTTCACTTTTATCTTTCTTCGCGTCTCCGATCACTACCGTCTTACCGCCACCCAGGTTGAGCCCGGCTGCGGCTGCCTTGTATGTCATTCCGCGAGAGAGTCGAAGCGCATCCAGAAGTGCCTCTTCTTCAGAAGCATATGGCCACATCCGGCATCCTCCAAGAGCTGGGCCTAACGTCGTGTCATGAATGGCAATAATCGCCTTGAGACCAGACGCTTTGTCGTGACAATATATCACTTGCTCATAGTCATATTCCGATAGATAATCAAATAATTCCATTTAATAGTCCCCCCGTCTTTCTCATAGGAATCTACGTAGTTCGCTATCGGAGAAGAAAGCGCTACCGTACTTCCGAGTATAGTCGAATTGAAACGACCACTACCAAAGACAGAAAACGCAGTATTTTCTCCCAGAGAACAGTGTGAAGTTTTTTGCGCACCGTGCAAAATATTGCAAGCAAGCGTTTTCATATAAACTTTGAGTCACGGTCCGTCACTACCCATTTTGTAGTATAACGACCGCACCGAAATGCCGAGTCTCCTCGCAGTCTCCGTCTTATTTCCGCCCGTCTCCGAGAGCGTTTGCTGAATGAGAAGCTTTTCTATGGATTTCATTCTATCTGCAAGCGTTCCATGTAATGGGAGCATGGACGGCAACGCCTCGGCCGTCGTTGTCTGCTCCAAATTCGGAAATCCGAGCGGCGGAAGATGATGCGCACGAAGTTTCGTCTCCGCATATCCGACCGCCATCATGGCCCGTCCTAACACATTCTCCAATTCTCGGACGTTACCAGGCCAGTCCCATCGTGAAAGGGCAGCAATTGCATCGGGATCAACCTCTGTGACGTTTCGACCATAAGTTTGATTATGGCGCGAAACAATGGCTATCGCCAACTGCGCCAAGTCTTCTTTGCGGTATCGCAGCGGTGGAATAAAGATAGGTATGACATTCAGACGATAGTATAAATCCTCGCGAAAGGTGCCACGAGCCACCGCCTGTTCTAAATTCACGTGCGTTGCACAGATGAAACGCACATCCACTGGCACCGGTCGACTTCCGCCGACCCGGACAATCTCCCTCTCTTGAATGGCGCGAAGCAATTTGGCTTGCGTAGCCAAGCTCAACTCTCCAATTTCGTCCAAAAACAACGTACCGCCGGATGCATCTTCCATCAATCCGACGCGCTTTTGCGCACTCATTTCCCAAGTGCTTGGTTCCTGACCAAACAACTCAACTTCGAGTAAACCCTCGCCGAGAGAGGCACAGTTGACGCGCAAAAAAGGTTTTCCAGCGCGGTCACTCTCCTGATGAATGGCGTGCGCGAACAATTCTTTCCCCGTTCCCGACTCTCCGCGCAGCAAAACTGTCGCTGGCGTAGCCGCCGCGCGTTTGGCTTGTTCAATGGCGACGACCATCGACTGGCTACCACCGACAATGTCAGCAAAACTGTACCGTGCAGACAATGAGCGAAGGAGTCGATTCGCCTTGTTCAATTCAGCATTCAACCGGGCAATCTCCGAAATGTCGTGAATCACGCCAACGGCACCGCGCAACTCCCCCTCTACCCAAATCGGAGCAACATCGACAATCACTTCGCGACGCTGCAAACCAACCTTAAGAGGCACGCTCTTAACGGGTTTGCCCGTACGCAGGACTTGAAGGTGCATACTTTCGCCCTCCGCTATGTCCACTTCTGCCGGATGGCCGATGACCTCTTCAGGGGACAGTCCCGTCAATCTTGTGTAAGCCGGATTGATGAGAAGTCCCATCCCATTCTTGTCAACGACCGAAATGGCATCCTGTGTACTTTGAATAACCGCTTCAAGCCACTGTTGCAGTTCCCTTAAATTGGTGACTTCTTCAGCCAATCGCCGAACTTCCGTGACATCTCGAAGAACGACCATAGCTCCAATGCGACTCCCATTTTCATCATCGATTGGCAGGCAGTGCACGACTAAGTCTGTCCCCGTGTCGGAGGTCATTTGCAAAACGCGACCGTCATGCCCAGAGAGAACAGGCCGTACCGTTTCATCCGGAATCCAATTCGTCGACTTACGGCCTCGAATTTCATGCTCTGGTGTGCCGAGCAGTCTGGAAGCTGCCGCATTGCAGAAGGTGACACGCGTCCCTAAGTCGATACCAATCATGCCATCATGGGTAGCGTCCAAAATCCGCTGCAGATCTCGCTGACGTGTCCTTGCTGCTCCAATCAACCGCTCTTTTTCTCCCATAAGAAGGAGAAAGAACTTTAACGCAGACGCCGGAACGACAATCGGCTCCACAGGAAATCGGCGCAACAGGCTCATGTAGACCGCAGTGTCTCCAGTCACCTCCAAAATGACATCAATCTGAGAACGAACAACCTGCAAGGCAGCGTCGATATCGTTTGCAACTGGGATCCCTTTCTCCTTGGCCACTGCGATGCCTGGCGCTGACCCATCGATGTCTACCACGCAAGCAATAGAAACTTCTCGGTAGTCTGCCAGTGTATGGAGTACCTTGGCTCCGCCTTTACCCGCTCCAATGAGAATCAGGTTCATCACATACCTCCTCGTCAGTCGGTCGATGCCATAGGCACGTTAAAGGTGCCGCTTTTTCCACCAGACTTGTGTACTACCTGCAAATCTCGAATGACCATACCTCGGTCAATCGCCTTGCACATGTCATAGACCGTCAAAGCGGCGACCGAACACGCAGTCAACGCCTCCATTTCAATACCAGTTCGATAGTGTGCCGAAACAGTCACCTGAAATTCGAGTGTCGCACGTTCGCCTTGTCTGTCGAGAAAATGATGCGCAACCTGAACACTGGTCAAAGGTATCGGATGGCACAGTGGAATGAGATCCGGCGTTTTTTTGGCTCCCATCGAGGCGGCTAATTCGGCGACTAGCAAAACATCCCCTTTTTTAAGCAATCTCTGTTCTACTTGCTCGCGAGTACTCTGCAACATGTCAATCAGCACACGCGCAGTCGCAACGCGGTAAGTCACCTCTTTGTTGGATATATCGACCATCGTTGCCCGGCCGTGTTCATCAAAATGGGTAAGTTGACCTTGATTGACTGACGTGTCGCCGTTTTGATTCAAAGAATTCGTCTCCTTCTATGTACAATGTAAAAGCACAATTTAAAAGTAGAATGTAACATGATGCACTGTCTTTCGCGGTCATCATGGGCCATGAACTTCGCGATGGGTTGTGCGACATGTTAAAATACAGGGCGTCTCTTGCACCTCGTGCTTTCAGTGATTGCGTCCACGGTGCAGAAACAGCATACTACAAATTGTGGCGAGACTCACTGAACAGCCGCGTCATAGGATGGGAGGCGGAGTCATGGATGTCCGCGTAAAATTGTTTGCAAACTTGAAGGAAGCCGTGGGCCAAGACGAGGTTGTTGTGTCTCTGCCGGACGTTACAAGTATTGCCACACTTCGTTCTGTTCTGGCAGAGCATTTTCCCGGTATGAGAAGTATTCTTCCCAAATGTGTGTTTGCTGTAAATCAACAAATTGTCAGTGAAGATGACATGCTGTCCATCCATGCGGAAGTTGCCGTTCTTCCGCCTGTCGGCGGCGGCTGCACGGACTCCTTAGATGCAGAGTCGACGGACAACGTCTACTGCGTTCTCACGGAAAAGGAGCTCTCGGTGCAACGTGCGTATGACGCACTCATCCACCCAAACTGGGGCGGAACGGTGCTCTTTTGCGGGACAGTGCGGGAGTGGACGGGAGAAAAGCAAACGTCTCATTTGACGTACGAAGCGTACCGCTCCATGGCTATTCAACAAATGCAAGATTTGCAAAGGCAAGTGGAGGCGGATTATCCAGGAGTGCGCACTTTGATGTGGCATCGCTTGGGCCGCCTAGAACTGACCGATATTGCCGTCATTTGTGCGGCTGCTTCTCCGCACCGGGACGCAGCATTTTTGGCAGCACGCACTTTGATTGAGCGATTAAAGAAGGAAGTTCCTATTTGGAAAAAAGAATTCTACGTGGATGGTCAACCAGAGTGGCGCGAGAACGAATGACAGAACGTTATTTCTCGCGCCGCAGCCGGAAAATATAGACAACTACTCGATGAAGAATCGCAGAACTCCATCCACGGTCTTGGAACATATGGCCCCGTCTGCTTCCAGCCAGTCGAGAAATCCTAATATCTCCGACAGGATGAGCGACGGTTGGTCCATTCGATGCGGAAAGTACTGAGCAGTATAAAACCAAGCACTTTCTCCAGGTGACGTTCTCACCAACTCCCAAACTTTGTCGCGTCTGCGTTCTTGGTCCAACAGACGTTGTTTGATGAGGTCGTGCGGATGCTCGACGGGTGAACCGTGTCCGGCCAATACGACGTTTATCGGAAGCTCCAGTAACCGGCGCAAGTTGTTGCGATAGTCAAGGAGACTTCGAGTGCGTTTTGCTTGCGCCCCTGAGGCAGCTCCAAGTTCGGGTTCGACGAGAGCGTTCGATGAGATGCGCCCAATCAACTGGTCTCCTCCGAAGAAAGTACCAGTGGCTTCCTCCCAAAGCCCAATGGCTGCCTGTGCATGTCCTGGAACTTCTACAACATTCATCGTCGGTAAACAATCGGGTCGGTCGCCATCTATCAATGAGCCATTAACTACCGACTGGTCGTTCAATTGTTGCAAAAATAAAAACTCGCTCATGGCTTTCTGCTGCAAATGCTCTGGCATGTCACACAAGGTATACAACGCCTGATAAAAGTCCATGCGATATCGGTCTCCCTGCAGTGCGGCGTCCACCCAGTAAGCAACATCAGGATGACTGTACACAGGAACTCCTTCGGACTGAATTTTCCCCGCCAATCCAACGTGATCGACATGCCCATGAGTCAATATCAGCGCCGACAAATCGCCATAATGGTAAACTCCCTGAGTTCTTAATCCTTGGATTAGTGCTGTTTCCGACTCCTTGCGATTCGGTCCGCAGTCCAATAGAACTGCCTGCCCGTCCTGTTTGATGAGATATGCATTAACAGCTCCGACCGGCAGTCCAGTGGGTACGCTGATGCAATGAACCGTCCTATCGAGACGCTCCGAAACAGCTGTGATGTCGTTCTTCATTTCATCCACCTCGCGTTCCACTTTTCGAATGTCATGACTTCCTCTTCATCATACTGTGCTCCGGCTGTATCGGCAAACTTATATTCTACAATACTTCTAAACGTCCACTAGGATTCATAGACTGACAGTGTCTCACAAAGACGTGAACAGCCTGTTCGGAAGTGAGGATTTGGACCGATGCGACATACCGGATGGAATGGTCTGAAAAAGAAAATAGTCTTGTGGACGTTTTGCCTCGCTTGCTTCGTCGGATTGACGCGATTGGGAATGGATTTGGTCTTTGGCCAGTCTGATTCAGCAGCTTGGAGTGGTTGGAAGTCAACGAGTCTGTCGGATATTGAGCTAAACGAGTTAGCCGGCGTCTCTCAAATTGCTCTGTCTGCGACGACCGACCCAGGCTCAACTGGGCCCAGGCACAGTCCACTGCAATGGGTTGCCGAGACGCTCCACTTGCCGTTCATACATCCTTGGCGATTGCTAGAATATCAATTACCCAGCGCCAATGCTCGGCGTTTACCCCAAGATGGCTCCCAATCCAGTCTCCTAAGCTCAATTTTCCAGTGGCAACCGAGCTCGCACAAAATTGCCCTTGGTTGGATGCCGCAAGAGTCCGCCGCAGAAAGTGACCAATTGATTCTGGATAATCCCGGTATGAATGTGGTCTCTCCAACGTGGCTGGAACTCGGGTCGAGTCGGGGAGATATCACAGGCCGAATTCAAAACAGTGTCGTTCGGTTCGCTCATCAGCATCATGTGCAAGTTTGGGTTCTCATCACCAACCAATTTCGTTCCAACTTGACATCCCGGTTTCTCTCGTCGTCCGCCGCTGAGAATCACTTTATAAAACAATTGAAGACGCTTGTCGTTGAAGACCGACTGAATGGCATTAATTTGGATTTCGAAAACATGGACAGCGCTGACCAGGCAGCTTACACATCGTTTGTAGGTAAACTCGACCGAACATTGACCTCAATCCATGCCGACCTGTCCGTAGACGTGACCCCCGACATTGTGCCGCTTGTCGACAACTCAGCATATTTTCATGCTGGTCTGGCCGCAAACTGTCATCAACTCATTCTCATGGCCTACGACGAGCACTGGGGCGGGGATTCAGTTGCCGGTCCTGTGGCATCGCTGCCTTGGGTTCGGCAGTCCGTTCAAGACTTATTGGACACCGGGGTACCTGCCGATAAATTAGTTCTCGGCGTACCGTTTTACACGCGTTTTTGGCATATGCATCCACAAGGATATATCACGAGTGAAGCCGTCGCACTCGACATGGTTCCGAATATCCTAACTGCACATCACGCAAAAGCGTCTTATGACTCGTCCCTAGGTCTGATGTATGCTCGCTATCCCGTGGCCAGCGGTTATGAGCAGGTCTGGTTTGCTTCAAAAAAGACGTTACAGACAAAACTCCAAATGGTGAACAATGACGGATTGGCCGGAGTAGCCGTCTGGTCTCTTCCCCTGTCTGCACCATCCACGTGGAAGACTCTCGTCGATCAACTGCGTCAGTCGATTGCCTGAAAGGAGTTGCTGTCTGTATGGACAAAGTACTCGTCGGCGTTGCCGCCGTCACCACAGCGGCTTACATCGGTTATAGCATTTATCGACCACACACAGCACAAGAGGGCATCGCGTCGACGGCCTCCATGCTCATGCAGGCAGCGCCCTGGATTATTGTGTCCATGCTCGCTGCAGGCTTAATCTCACAAATACTGGACACGCACGTCATCGCACGATATTTAGGGCCACAGAGTGGCTTCATGGGTATTGTCACCGGTGCGTTGTTTGGACTTGTTGGAACGGGATCTCGCTGGGCCGTATATCCGTTAGCTGCAGGACTGTTGGGGGCCGATGCGTCCCCTGGGGCGGTGTTCGCGTTTCTCACTTCCTGGCAGTTGGTCTCTTTGCCCCGCGTACCTGCAGAGTTTCCTTTTCTTGGGGTTCGATTCACCATACTTCGAGCGGTCTTTTCTTTCGCTATGGCGATTTTCGGAGGCACACTGATGAATCTTGGTCTAAATTGGTTCTCTAGATAACGGTCCTCTGGGCTATGCAAAATAGACAGAATTCGGTCCAGTCGAACAGACAGGCACCCTGAGTGTTGGTGTCACTCAAGGTGCTCCGTCGACCGTATTTCGTTGCTACTTGTCGCATATGGAGTCACAACGCGCCGCGTCCACGCTATTGTATGACTTGTCGAGCAAAAACCAGGGCTCGTCCCATCCAAGTCGTGGCCAACGGAACTTCGACGACCTTCCGATATCCGCCGCCTTCTTCAATGACCATGCCGTGACCCGCATAAATACCCACGTGCCCTCCGCCAGTGGCATTGGTGGATGTGCGGAAGAAGAGCAAATCGCCCATTTGAAGGTCTGATAGCGGTACTGGGGTTCCCACGTGATAGCGTTGATAGACGGACGACCCGGAAAATGAGATTCCCAACGCTGTTCGATAGACCCACGCCGTAAAATTAGAGCAATCAAACCCGACACCTGGCACCTGATGGCCCCACCAATAGGGTACGCCCAACTGAGTTTTAGCTACTTGAATGACTTTCTCAGCCTCGTGTTGTTCGGTTGCCGATAACGTGGTGCCATTTCCCAAACTACTCCCTTGTGCATGAGCGTGAGTCGGATGAGTGACCGCTTGAGCATGTTTGCTCGGTACTTCATTCGTGCTCGGCGCGCTCGATTGAGTCTCCACTAAATGCGTGAAGTGTGGATTCGTCGTGATATAGAGAGTGTGGTGCTGCCATTCCACCTCATACCAATAGCGATTGACTTTGCTGACAAGCGGAGCGTCTTCTCCCAGCAACAAACGTCCGTAGAGCGGCGACTGAAGACTGGCTGCAGTATGAAAGTCGACATATCCGTGAATGGTCTGGACGGAAAGTGGATTCGTAGCCGCTTCGGCAACCGTGCCCACACCAGGCACACCCAATAAGCAGATAGCTGCGGCACTTCCAAATCGCGACAATCGCTTGAAACGCAAAGTCATCATCCTCTCAGGAGTGGAGTCCTCTCATGGCAACCCTATGACTACGGTCAACGAACTTGTGCCAACGTCATGTCACTTCGCGAAGATGAATGGACCAATTTCGTTCGTTCGAGGCTGAGACCATACCCAACTTCCTGACGGCGTTTGCGCCGGGTTGAAGAAGACCATCGCTCCAGGGACGAGATCGACCTGCTTCGCCAATACATCCTCGGCGGCGGTATAGGCAGAGGAAACGGGGGTATTATAAATGAACCCGTTTGTCGTACAAGAGAACTGAGCATATCCATCACTTTGTTGAAAGACAACGTCATACACATTACTTCCATATCCGAAACTCTCAAGTCGATGGAGAACAACGTCGCCAACCGCAATTTGCGCACTCATACTGGTTCCCTGTGCTTCAGCAGAAATGAGGTGAGCCATCCAATAGAGATTCGCACTGGTATCATAAGGGGAAGACACACTGGCCTCCATCGAGTTCATGACAGGTAAATTGTTTACAGTCGCGCTCGGGAGTTTCAATTGCGTGCCAACCAAGATGTCCAGTGCAGGTACCTGAGGATTTGCTGCTTCGAGCGCATTCAGACTCACGCCATATTGCTGCGAGATAGTCCAGAAAGTCTGCCCGGATTGAACGGTCACGGTCGACAAAGTAGCTGCCTGAGCTGTGACGACTCCGGTCAGCAAAACGGCGGATGCAGAGGCGATAGCAACGGAAAGTTTTCGCTTCAACATATGGATTAAACACGTCTCCCTCTCACAGTTTGCCTCCGAGGTTAGTTGTCGGGTTCAGGCGGTCGAGAACGCCTGTTTGGTAAGAACCAAATTCACCCCAAGTGCTGAACTTTGCCAAGTGCTTCGCTCAGCAACAAAAATCCCCCGTACATCTATAACATAGACGATTCGGCTGAAGTGGCGTGCTAGAACAGTATCATGAAACCCGTGAATTGTAACGAATCAATTTCTGACAGTCGTACTATATTATTTTACGAATAATTGTTCTTGCGGGGGTATTTTAGGCGAATCGAGGAGTCACTAAACCACATACCAAGAAGGATGAACGCCGCGCCCAGCATAGCATCGAGGGACATTCGTTGATGAGCCCACCACCAGGACAACACGGCAGCAAATACTGGTTCCATAGTAAAAATAATAGCTATTTGCGATGCCGATATGGCTCGTTGGCCGATATTTTGAATGTAATAAGCAAACGCTGTAGCCAATACCCCGTTAACTAAGAGCGCTATCATGACCTGTGGTTGACTGAAGGGAATTGTAGACCACGTATGATTTCCCGAAATAACTTCCGTCGAAAAAAAGGATAACAGCGCCATCACACCAATCTCAAGCCACGCCAAAGTCAGCGGGTGTATGTCGGGAGAAAATCGGTCAATCAAGAGAACCTGGAGTGCCATGAACAGTGCACAAGCCAATCCATACCAAACGCCAACATTGAGTCCGAACAACTGTGTCCCACACAGTAAGAACAGTCCCAGGAGGGCGAATAGAGAACCACCCCATAGGCGCATACCGGGTTTTTTTGCACGGCGCAACAAAAGCGACAACATGGGAACTAACACCACGGACAATCCCGTTAAAAAAGCGCTGGTCGCGGCGGATGTTGTCTCCAAGCCAAAAGTCTGAAATGCATATCCCAGGTACAAAACGACACCAACGCCCAATCCCACAAGCACGTTGCGACGCGTCAGACCAGCTCTGGCCGATTTTTGGAGTACTACTGGAAACGTCAGTAAAACAGCAGCCATTGTAAACCGAACCGCCAAGAACGCAAAAGGTGATATGTAAGGCAAGGCAGACTTCGTCAGCGTGAAGGTCGCTCCCCAAACGAGCGTCACGAATAGAAGCAACAAGACCATCCCTCTTTGATGCATAAAGATTTTCTCCTTTATCATCGATTGCAAAAGACCACCTGACGGCAAACAAGCACTTCCCTGCAAGTCGCCTTGAGCAAGACTCCATTCATGAGTGTACTCCGTCATACGAGCGTGACGCTAGTGGCAGTTTTGGGAGAATAATCGGTTGGGGGCTTACATACAGAGCATTAAGACATGACACTTCTCTTTCATGAAAATTCCATATTTTAGTTGCATGGACACATTTGGAGGATGAGAAAGAGGATAGGGGTGAGTCTTTGCGTACTCAAAAAACAGCTCCGTTATTGGCATCTGCGGCGCTCGTTGCGTTTACCGCAGACTACCTGGCTCCGTTGCCGCCGGTAACATTCGGCCAACGGCTGGTTTTTTCTCAAATCAATCTGCTTGAGTCTGTCCAGACCATTCACGCGATGAATCCCTACAGAGCCGACCCATCCCACCCCCGAAATCTAACCATGAAAGTGTCTTATCACCGACACCAACGGCGAGCAAATCGGCCATCCGGGGCTAGGAGCCAGCTCGAGTCACACCCAGTTTACGGAATTTCCAACGGGCCAAGCCATCCAGAAGAACATGTAGAGACTTTTTTGCTTCGCAAAAATGTACCCTATCCGCGCATTCAACGCCCTACCGTGTCCATGCCAGCCGGGCAAATTAAGGTGATTCAAAAAGGTCGCCCGGGGCAAAAGATCACGTCGATGAAAATCGTATATCTGTCCGGCAAACGAATCGCAACTCGCGAGACCGTCCATGTTATCCCAGCTATTCCGGAAATCACTCTTGTCGGACAAAAACAAACACGGATAAAGTCCGTCACAACCAATGTGCCAACCGCTCGCTCTCTGACTTCTCGTTCAGAGACCCCGCTTGAACATTCCGAAGCGATTTCGGTTCTGGCCACTGCCTATGTGGCAGGAGGAACCACGGCGACAGGAGTACCTGCAGAGCCTGGAGTCATTGCCGTTGACCCCTCCGTGATTCCTCTGGGGTCCCGAGTTTACGTCCCGGGTTTTGGAACGCTTGTGGCTGCGGACACGGGCGGCGACATTGTCGGTGACCGAATTGACATCTGTGTGAGCACTTATACGGAGGCCATCGACTTTGGCCGACGCGATTTGACGATTTACGTGCTACAGTCTTCTTGACCCTCTGCGCTCTCCAGCATGTGTTACCCGTATAAGGGCGTATTTAACCGACTCTGTGCTCCATTCGAAGTTTGTCTGCAATCATTGCGATAAACTCAGAATTCGTTGGTTTTGTTTTCGAGGCGCTCACGGTATACCCAAACATGGTGCGAATGGCATCCATGTTTCCTCTTCCCCAAGCAACCTCAATGGAATGCCGAATGGCGCGTTCCACG
The DNA here is from genome assembly GCF_024706985.1 of Alicyclobacillus sp. SP_1. Lineage (GTDB taxonomy): Bacteria > Bacillota > Bacilli > Alicyclobacillales > Alicyclobacillaceae > Alicyclobacillus_I. The sequence goes on from NZ_JAMCCX010000011.1 coordinate 51,776, forward strand.
CGGCTTGGCGTTGTCTTATAACGTTCCGCAATGCGCGGATACAATACCTTTGTAATGGAGCCCAAAATTTCAACATCCTGAAACACAATGCCGATAGCTTCGCGCAAATAATGATACCCTTTAATGTGCGCGGGAACTCCAATTTCGTGAATGATTTGCGTAATTTGTGCATCGACCGTTTTTCTTCCCGGCACCTGTGATGACATTGAATATAAGGCCAGATTGTTTGAAGAAGTCGCCGCAACTGGGGCATTCGAGGAATAGACAATTTGCCGAATTCGTTCGGCCAGCGTCGACATATCAAACGGCTTTAAGATGAAATAGGACACACCCAATTCTGCGGCACGGCGAGTGACATGTTCTTGACCGAATGCCGTGAGCATGACAACTTTAGGCAGCTTTGAGCACATCTCAGTCAGTCGTTCCAGAGTCCCAATTCCATCTAAAACAGGCATGATGATGTCCAACACAATGACATCGGGAACTCTTTCGCGCACCAGTTCCAACACTTCCGTACCGTTGTAGGCGACACCAGAAACATTCATATCGCCTTGTGCTGAGATAAATTCCGCCAACACATCCGCAAATTCCTTGTTGTCATCCGCAATTAACACATCTAAGACCACCAGAAAACCCCCCTGCATTCACTGTGAATCATTTTCGACAAATCGGGGGGGAGTCCTGCCAAATACTATGCAATACTTTTCGCCGTGTTCATAGGCTATTCGACATATTTCGACACACTTCCGTCGATTCGCTCGTACGTCGTCAGCGATGGACGTGTGCCGTACGATGCTCGAGTCGCATCCCAGGATGGCTCTTGTCTGTTGCCAACATCCATTCTGCAAACACTCCGTAGCCTCGCGTCGGATCGGACACAAAGACATGCGTCACGGCTCCTACCAAACGCCCGTCCTGGACAATGGGGCTGCCGCTCATTCCTTGAACGATGCCACCTGCCTGTTTTAACAGTCGTGCATCTGCCACGCGAATGACAAAGCTCTTGGGTTCGATCCGCCGAATGTCACCCAATCTCTCAATATTGACCCGAAACGACTCCACTCGCTGCTGATGCAACACTGTAAACACGATGGCAGGTCCAACATGCACTTCGGAAGGCTTAGCGACGGGCATCAACGGGCCAGTCTCACTGTCAACATCATCGTTGCCAAAGACTCCAAAATCATTGTTGCTATCAATGTCTCCCATCGGGCGTCCTCGCGAGGAAAACTGTCCTCTCTTTTCGCCCGGTTCTCCGGACTGTCCCCGAATAATACTGACAATGTGCGCAGGATATACGAAACCCCGCCCGTGGATGGGTTGTCCGGTATCTAGGTCCGTCACAACATGACCTAAAGCGCCGAATCGGTGCGTCGTCGGATTGAAGTAAGTCAAAGTCCCCACACCAGAAGCACGGTCTCGCACATACAGTCCCAAATGAGATATGCCGTGATCGTCAAGTTTGGGTCTGACGGTCAACATTTTTTCTCGTCCGAGGCTGTCAACTTGAATTTGAACCGCATGGGTCGCGTGCGCCACGCGTAATGCCAAGTCTGCTGCCGAATGAATTTTGTGACCGTTGATACCAACAATCATGTCCCCGATCCGAATCGACGACGACTTCGCGGGTGAGGGAACGTCTCCGAGGGATTGAAAGCCTACGACCATAGCGCCATCTGCTTGCAGGCGAATGCCTACCGACTGTCCACCAATATGAACGTATTGACGGGGCGCGGCATCTGCTGGATGCACATGGCGATTTCCAGAAGCGATGAAATGCGTCAACCACCCAGAAGAAAACATGGACTCCCATGACATGCTCTGAACACCTAGCAGTGGATGATGAGTACTGGAAGCACTATCGTCGACATGGTGAGGAAGCCATTCAGAACTATATTGAACAGGTAATGCTGCGTTTGTCTCTTGACCGTGGCCGTGCATGGGCACAGCCAGGCCATGTAAGCTGCTTGCCCACAATGAACTGCCAATTCCAACAGATGAACTCAGCGCAACAAGGTACGCCCATTTCTTGAGCCACCTACACATTGCAGCATCTCCCTTCGACAGACACCTCCACGTCTTTTGCGTGGTCTTAAGGTACCCGACGAAGCCGGCAATATGACGTTCAAAATGAGCCTGCCACGGCAATCAGCCGCTAAAGTTGACAATAACTTTTCAAAAGGGCTCGAGCGTGTTCTAGCGCTGTGGAATCCGCCACAGACGAACCTAAGAGACGTGCCACTTCGTCAATGCGCTCCGTCTCATGCAGATACTGCACCGTGGACCGCATGGAGTTTTCTAAGACTTCTTTGCGGACTATGTAGTGGTCGTGTCCAGAAGCAGCAATCTGCGCTGAATGCGTGACACACAGTACCTGACGATGTTCAGAAAGTATGCGTAATTGTTCGGCAATCCGCTGGGCCGCAACCCCGCTTACACCAGTATCAATCTCGTCAAAAATCAGTGTATCGACTTCATCGACTTCGGCTAATACCACTTTGAGTGCCAACAAAGTCCTTGACAACTCGCCTCCCGAAGCAGTTTTCGCCAACGGTCGCAGTTCTTCTCCAACATTGGATGTGAAAATATATTCAATCTGCTCCGCACCCATGGGGCTTATCTCCCGGGGCACAAAGTGTACTTGAAAATCAGCGTGGTCCATGTCCAACTGCTTTAAGACGCGAACGGTCTCGGCAGACAGCTTATGGGCAATCTTCTTTCTTTCTTCCGTCAAGTGTGCAGCCGCTTCAAGAAGTGCTTGCTTGCGCTCAGAGGCGCGTCTTTGAGCCTCCTCCATGCGATCCTCCAAATTGCTGAAGACATCCAATTCGGCGACGATACGTTCCCGATAGGCTAGTACCTCTTCGATAGTGCTTCCGTATTTCCTCAACAAGGAACGTATCACGGCGAGTCTATCTTCGACCTCTTGGAATCTCTCCGGCTGAAATTCCAGGGTTCTTCCGAACTTTTGCAAGGTCACTTCCGCCTCTTCTGCATGGACACGCGCCGTATTCAACAGCGCCACGACTTCATTCAATTCTGGATGAAATTCGCACACGGAGGACAATGTCGTTTCGGCGTGCGCCAACTCGGCGACAATTCCACCCGAGTCAGTGCCTCCGTCTAAACCAACCATCGCTTCATCAAAGGCATGGCGAATTTTGTCTGCTGCCTGCAGCCGTTTTCTCTCCAAACGTAACGCATCGTCTTCCCCGACCGAGAGTGCGGCTTGGTCAATTTCATCACGCTGAAACGCAAGCATGTCCATTTTCATGAGACGCTCACGACTACTGGTATGTAAGGATGTGACCAATTCATCGGCTTCCTGCCATTCTGTATAGCAATTTCGAACGCGATTTACCAAGTCTTCTAAGTGACCGTAACTGTCCAACAAGAGCATTTGAACGCTTGGCTGCAGCAGACCATGTTGCTCGTGCTGACTGTGCTGCTGGACTAACAAACTGCCAATTTCCCGCAACATTCGGACGTTCACGGACCGACCATTGAGCTTGCAGATAGACCGCCCATTTCTCGATACCCTTCTATGTAGGATGAGATCAGCCTCGACTTCAATACCCCACTCAGTCAACTTCGAGGAAAGAAGAACCGGCATGACGGGCAAGTGGAACGTTCCCTCGACCAAACCTTCATCGTAGCCAGTTTGAATCATTTCTGGAGAAAAGCGCTCGCCTAATAAAAAGCCAATCGAGTCCAGCAATACGGACTTTCCGGCACCCGTCTCTCCGGTGATGACGGAAAGTCTAGAACCAATGACCCACTCCACGCGCTCCATTAAGCCGATATGTTCTACGGTCAACTCGACCAACATGTTTTCACACCTCTTGACTTGCCGCATCATCCTTAGGATTTCTCAACTTTTTACGCAGCACCGAAAAAAATTCGCGGTCTCTCCATTTAACTAGGGTCGTACTTTGTGGAGCGCGACGAATCAGGACTTCATCTTCGGGTTCCAGATTAAAGCCTACTTGACCGTCTACCGTGAGACCAATTTCTTTGTGAGCAGCATGCACCATGAGCCGAATTTGCTGCCGACTGTCAATCACGAAGGGTCGGGCGGACAAGGTATGTGGACAAATCGGCGTGACTAACAAAATCTCTAAATGGGGTGCGACGATGGGGCCCCCACACGACAGAGAATATGCGGTCGATCCCGTTGGTGTTGAAACCAGCACCCCGTCTCCGCGATATGTGTCTACAAATACGCTGTCCACATACACGTCAATGGTAGCCATGCGACCAAAAGTACCTTTGGCGATCCCGATATCGTTCAGTCCACTGAAAGAAGTCAACAACTTGCCGCTCCGACGAACAACCGCTTCAAACATAATGCGCGTTTCCAAGACGTAATCTTTGTCCGCAAGGCGGCGAATTGCTTCCTGCAATTCATCAGGATGAGACTCTGTCAGAAAGCCCATGTGACCTACATTGATTCCGAGCAGAGGAACTTGGTAAACAGCCAGCTGTCGAGCGACGGCAAGTAACGTGCCGTCCCCGCCCAAAACCACAACCACTTCAGCACTTCGCAACTCAGCTTCATCCCACGTTGCGTTGTAGAGAGCGTCTGCATCTGCCCGATAACTGGAAACATCAAATCCATGTGCTTGGAGAAGCTCCTGCACGCGGCCTAAGACTGCACAGGCTTTCGGCTTATCCGGATTGAACAATAGAACTGCCTTTCGCACCTCTTGTCTCCTTCCCACGCTAGACAAGATTAATGATGATTTAAAAGTACCATTCCAATCATCACACCGACTGCAAAAACACCAGACAGTCGAAATCGTCTGCGCCACCGCACGAATTTTGGAATGAATACGTCGTAGTCGAGGATATGGAGCGTCTCTCGATGCAGATTGACTACAAGAATGCCCTTCACATCGAGCAAGGAATACAGAGGAAAACAATTTGCCAACAACGTATGGGCTGTAGACTCAGATTCACCCTCGGCACAGATTACTTTCACAGCATAGTACGCTCCGTCTTTCCTTACAATAAAATCAACAAAAAATTTTTCCTCATGAGACTGCATATCCGCATAACCAATCCAACCAGCCGTCTCCGTTTGCCGAATTAACTCATATCCCTGTGCCTCCAGAAATCGGCGGGCTGCGGTACGATGCCCATCCATCCCGCTCCACGCCAGACGTAAAGTGCGTCGCAGTCGGATGTTTCGAGCAACGTACCAGAAGACTAGTGTGCTTCCCATCACTCCGAGAAAGCCAATCACCACTGTCATCGACCTCACTTCGTTGACAAGGAACGTCGCCTGACCTCAGTTTTCAAGCACGTTCTGGAACCGGTGCTCTTTCCAAGCACGTTGAACCAGTGACCGAACCGATAGGTCGTCAAACCCACGGTCGACCTCTCCAGAAAGCCGCCACCACCCCAAAAATTCGATGTTCCCGTCCCCACCCGTCACCGGCGATACGTCAAGTCCCAACACCGACCAACCTGCTTGTCGCACATATTCCAGCATGTCCAAGAGAACCCTAAAATGAACCTCCGGGTCACGCACAATTCCGCCTTTTCCAACGGAATCCCTCCCGGCTTCAAACTGCGGCTTGATGAGAGACAAGACATCTGCTCCTGGTGCCGCGACCTCCGCAATTTTCGGAAACAACAAAACGGTTGAAATGAAGGAGACATCCATCACGACCAAGTCAGGCTTCGGCGCAAATCGCGCTGCATCGACATGCCGAAAATTTGTTCTCTCCATCACTTCAACCCGTTCGTCCTGGCGAATACTCCACGCGAGCTGACCATACCCAACATCAACAGCGAAGACCCTTGTGCATCCGTGTTGCAACAGACAGTCCGTAAATCCACCCGTTGACGCACCGACATCCAAAGCGATGCGCCCAGCACAGGGAACACGAAATTGTTCCAGAGCATGATTTAACTTGAGTCCTCCACGACTGACGTACGGCGGCGCGGAGCCGCGCACGTCAATCTCGTCTAAAGCTCGTATGGAAAGGCCAGGTTTATCCGCAACCCGCCCATTCACAAAGACCCAGCCAGCCATAACCGCTCGACGGGCAGCTTCTCTACTCGGGAATTTCTCCTGTTCAAACAGCCATACATCTAAACGCTGTCGATCCGTTCGACTCAATCATCCCTCAACTCCCGGTAATGTAGCGCGTTGCCGGCGATTTTCGGACCATCTGGAGCATACTACCAACGACAGCATCCACCGTCAGGCCAACGTCCTGTAGCAACTCCGCGCGATTTCCATGTTCCACAAACCGATCCGGCAACCCCATTCTCGTTAAAGGCACCGCGTATCCTTCATCCACCAAAAACTCTGCTACAGCACTTCCCACACCACCAGCCAACGCGGCTTCTTCCAGCGTGAGTAAGGGCACCTGCGCCGATGCAAAATGGCGAACCATCCCGACGTCTAAAGGCTTAACGAAGCGTAAATTCACCACACTCATCGAGAGACCGTGTTGTGCAAAGAGGCGCTCCGCTGCTTGGGATGCCAACTCAACCATAGGACCGAGAGCCAAAATTGCGCCGTCTCGCCCTTCACGAATCACTTGAGACTTTCCGATGGGAATCGACTCAATCGGAGACTGCAACGCCACGCCGAGTCCATCTGCCCTCGGGAAGCGAACGGCTACCGGACCGGGCTGCTCGAGAGCCGTTTTCAGCATGCGTCTCAACTCGTTTTCGTCTTTCGGCATCATCACCGTCATGTTAGGAATGGCTCGAAGATACGATACATCAAACGCTCCCTGATGGGTCTCACCATCTGGTCCAACCAAACCAGCACGGTCCACTGCAAAAACAACCGGAAGTTTTTGAATCGCGATGTCGTGAATCAGTTGGTCGTAAGCTCTTTGTAGAAATGTCGAGTAGACTGCAAATACTGGTCGCATGCCACTCGCTGCGAGTCCACCACACAAAGTGGTCGCGTGTTGCTCTGCGATGCCCACGTCAAAGAACCGTTCAGGAAAGCGAATCCCAAATTTATCCAAACCTGTACCGCTTGGCATAGCCGCAGTCACCGCAACAATTTTCGGATTCTCTTCGGCTAGTTCGATGAGCGTTTTGCTAAACACGCTCGTGTAAGACGGTGCAGTGGCTGGTTTAGCAGCGCTCGGCCAAGCATGCCACTTATCTGGCGCATTCTCTGCTGAAGCGTACCCTTTTCCTTTTTCGGTAATGACGTGCAACAAAACAGGGCCTTCCATTTGCTTTGCGTCCTCAAGCACGTCCATGACGGCGTTTAAATCGTGCCCATCAATCGGGCCTAAATATTTGAATCCGAATTCCTCAAAGAGATGTCCGGGAACGACCAAATGGCGTACCGAGTCTTTCACCCGCTCTAGAGCGCGTGTAAGTTTTGGCCCAATGGCGGGGAGTCTGCGCAAGGACTGCTCGATTTCCGCCTTTGCGCGGGAATATGTAGGGTCGCTTCGGAGTTTGGTTAAATAGTTGGACAGAGCTCCGACATTCTCCGAGATGGACATCTCGTTATCATTCAAAATCACGAGCAAGTTGGTACCCACGTGTCCAGCGTGATTCAACGCCTCCATCGCCATCCCGCCCGTGAGAGCGCCATCTCCAATGACGGAGACAACATGGTGGTTACCACCTTCTGCATCTCTGGCAATCGCCATGCCCAGAGCCGCAGAAATTGAAGTACTCGCATGGCCAACTCCGAATTGGTCATGTACACTTTCCTCGCGCTTTGGAAAGCCCGCCATCCCTTTGAATTTGCGCAGAGTAGAAAAACGCTCACGGCGGCCAGTTAAAATTTTATGAACATAAGCTTGATGACCAACATCCCAAACGAGCTTATCGATGGGACTGTCAAAGACACGATGCAGTGCGACAGTCAATTCGACTACGCCGAGATTCGCCCCAAAATGTCCCCCAGTCTTCGAAACGGAGTCCACCAAGAATTGGCGTATCTCGATGCAGAGTTCCTTGAGTTGCTCGTCATCTAAGCTCTTTAAATCCTGTGGGCTATTGATGTGTTCTAACATCCTGCTACACACCCCGCTTCCGACGCTTCCTCCATCCCCGCTCGTCGCGAAATCGTCGGATTCCACTTTTGCGCGATAAGGTCGCCGCAGTTTCCCAAACTTGGGCGGCAAACAGGACAATAGGAGTCGGAGAATGAATTGCAACTGTCTTTCCAATAGCTTTCGAACCAACGGTGATGGAAGTGATGAAAGCCGTCAATACAATGGCGATAGCCTCTTTGTACCAACCGTGCAATTCAATCGATTTGACGAGTTGCACGCTCACCGCGAGTGCACCTGCACCACTCAAAACGCCAGCAATATCGCCAATCACATCTGAACAAACGCTCGCCACTTTCTCCGCATTGCGGACAATTCGTATGGCTTTCTTTGCGCCATATACGCGTTTCGAAGCCATCGCGTGAAACGGTGTCTCGCGCGCAGCGGCAGCGGCCAAACCAAGCATATCGAACGCTACGCCAACCATGACGATACACAGTACACTGACCAAGCCGACATACCACGTTGCCCGATTTAAGGCAATCGTCGACGTGTCAAACACAGCACTCATGGGAAGAGTAATCGCCGCAATCACCAAGGCAAATCGAATCGGTGTGCGCTTTGCCTTGTTCCGCATAGATTGAGCCCTCTCCTAATCGTGCCTTTAATCGGGTGGCAGCACTCTGAGTAAACGCTGTGGCTTAGGTCCAGTTGGTTTTCCCAAGAAGGCGCCTTCGCGTCACCGCACAGGCGGTTTCCCTTTCAGCCTTCCTTGACTGCGTCGCCGACAATCAGACTAGATTACCACTTAGTCCACACTATAATCCTCAGAGCGCCAAGCCAATGGCGAACAGTCTAGGCGTTTTCCGCGACAGCCGGGACCACTCTCTAGCCTCTTTTGCAGAACGGATTTCACCTGGCACGGGCAGTCATACCTTGGCCGAGGTTGACCGCTTGTACCCCAGGATCCTTCAGCACCACTCAAGGCAGGCTACACTGCACACAGATTGCCTCCGCATGCAGGTTCATACCCCAAGCCGTAACCCCATTAAACGCGAGCCACGCACTTAGGCCTCCGCGAAAGCTGGGTCGAGTTCCACATGCCATTGCGGCTCTCCCATCTTTCTTAACTCCCAGCATCAGCCCAAGGCTGGGCGCCTCAAGCCAACACCAGGAACTTCATCGATGTGCCCTTTGGCGGATTTTTAGCCCCGCCTTCAAGAGTGGGCGGCCGACTAGAATACTGCGCCACCCTCCGTGTACGCTTAGTATACCACAGCATTTGCAAAGATCTTCAGGAGACCTCCAGATTCCAAAAACACACGAAAACATCCAAGTCTCTATCGATCACGGTTCACCACCATCGACAGCATCTGCTGCAATACGTCGCTGTCGACTGAGAGGGCACTCAATTCCTCGAAAGCCATTTCTTGGACGCTGTGCAATCGAGCTCTGGCTTCAGACAATCCGAGCAAGGACGGGTAGGTCAACTTTCCGTGCGCCTCATCTGAGCCAACGGTCTTGCCGAGGATAGCAGTGTCTCCCGTAACATCCAAGATATCGTCGACAATCTGGAATGCCATGCCCAAGTGGCCGCCAAACGCTCTCAAATGCTCGTGGTCTGACGGAGACACCGCTGCCGTCAGTCCGCCAATCACGACGCACGCCTGTAACAGTTTTCCCGTTTTGTGCAAATGAATGAATTCCAGGTCCTCCAGAGACGCCTCGCGATTTTGTTCCGCTTCCATATCTGCCGTCTGACCCAAGACCATTCCCTGCATCCCGGCGGCCTCCGCTAACGTCCGAATCACATTTATCTGAATGGAGTCACTCACGGATGTTTTCCGCGTCATCAATTCGAACGCCAATGTTTGGAGCGCGTCACCAGCCAGTAATGCGATGGCCTGTCCGAAGATGCGGTGATTCGTGGGTTGTCCTCTTCGCAAGTCGTCGTTGTCCATACACGGCAAATCGTCGTGAATTAAAGAATAGGCATGGATACATTCGACAGCTGCCGCGAACGGCAACAAGTTTTGTTCATGTTGGCCAAACATCGTACCAGTAGCCAGAATAAGAGCTGGGCGAAGCCGCTTTCCGGGGGATAAGAGGCTGTACTTCATCGACTGGTGAAGAGTCGACGAAACCGGTATTTGTTCGTCCAGATATTTTTCAACCATTTTCGCCCAGCGAGCAATATCGCGCTGAATCAAACCGTCTCCCCCTACTCTGGTAAACCTGAACCTCCATCGAGTTTGGCGCTCAATTGCTCAATTTGCAACTCGGCCTCATCCAGTTGTCTGCGGCAAAACAACACGAGATCCATCGCAGTCTTATAACGGACAATGGATTCGGCCAGCGGGAGTTCCCCGGACTCTAATTGTCGCACCGCATCTTCCAGAGACTTCATAGCCACTTCAAAGCTCATCTGCTCTTCACTCACTGCCATTTCCTCCTTCAATGTGGCGAACCTTCAATGTGGCGAACCTTTACTTCTCCATTCGACAAGCGGACGCGAAGAATTTCCTGTGGATGGACTTGCTCCACTAAACTAACCACTTTCTCGTCTGGTCCATCTCCAGAGTAAACAACGCTAAAACCTCGAGACAGAACGGACAGAGGATTTAGAGCGACCAACGCCGCAGACTTTCGCTCGAGTGCCACGTCCCGATTGTGCCAATTGCGGCGCACGCTTTCAGATAAAATAGCGCTCACAAGATTCACTTTTTCTCGATTTAACTTCAATCTGCGTTCTGGGCTCATTTTTCGCACGCGCTGATGAAAGTCGTCGAGACGTCGCTTCAAAAGCTGCAACGGTCGAATTGAACTCGACTGTAATTGCTGTTGCAGAAAATCCAGCGACTGCCTCCGCTTATCGACAAAAAGAGTCGGCTGTTGAAAGACTGGCCTTTTATCGATGTTCTCGATTCGCTCGCGCCGCCTCAAACTTTGCTGTCGCCAAGCGTTGTGCGCACGCACGAGCGATTCGTTTATCCATGAAAAAAGCTCGTCCTGATGAGGAGCGACTAATTCGGCAGCCGCCGTTGGAGTTGCGGCACGCACGTCTGCGGCAAAGTCACAAAGAGTCACGTCCGTCTCGTGACCCACCGCCGAAATGACTGGGATTGACATCCCTGCTACCGCACGCACCACAATTTCTTCATTAAAGGGCCACAGTTCTTCGAGTGACCCACCGCCTCGCCCAATGACAATCACATCGATGGCGGGACGGACTTTCTTCAGTTGGTTCAGTCCGGCTACTAAACTCGCTGCAGCGTCTGGACCTTGGACCAAGGCTGGCGCCACGAAGACTTTGGCCAACGGATATCGCCTTTGAAGTGTCGTACAGATGTCACGCAAAACGGCACCAGTCGGCGAAGTGACCACGCCAATACGAGTTGGAAAGCGCGGTAAAGATTTTTTTTGAGCGACATCAAACAAGCCCTCGTCTGTTAGTTTTTTCTTTAATTGTTCATAAGCAACATAGAGAGCCCCTAGTCCATCCGGTTGCATGGCATCCACGTACAACTGATACTGGCCATCTCGCTCAAAAACGCCAACGGATCCACGGCATACAACTTTCATGCCATCTTCCGGACGGAAAGGAAGATTTCGATTACGACTGCTAAACATGACCGCTCGGAGGCGACTGCTTTCATCTTTCAAGGTAAAATACATGTGCCCGCTACTGTGATGTTTGAAATTTGATATTTCGCCAGATACGTGACACTGCGATAAGCGCTCGTCCGATTCAAGTCGCGTTTTGATGAACTGATTCAACGCTGCTACCGAATAAATGGGTTTTTCCATTGACTCAAGACGCCCCTAACTGCACTCTCTTCTTCCCAAGCGTGACTGTGTTCTGCAGTAGCATGGCCACCGTCAATGGCCCCACGCCTCCAGGCACGGGAGTGATATAAGCAGCAACTTCCGATACCTCTGCGAAGCGTACATCTCCAACCAAGCGGTCTTTTACATAGTTGTTGCCAACATCAATCACTACTGCTCCCGGCTGAACATCGTCTCCTCCAATCAAACCTGCACAACCAGCCGCCACGACTAAAATGTCTGCCTGTCTCGTTACCTCAGACAAATTTTTTGTCTGTCTGTGGCATGTGGTCACGGTAGACCCTGCAGACATCAACAGCAAACTCATCGGTTTGCCGACAATATTGCTGCGGCCGACCACGACCGACCGCTTGCTCCTTGGGTCAATCGAGTACCTTCTCAGCAATTCCATAATCCCAAGCGGCGTACACGGCCATACTCGCGGACTTCCCAAGTAACAGAGGCCAGCGTTTTCCGGATGAAATCCGTCGACATCCTTGGCTGGGGCTATGCTCGACAGTATTTCTATCGCATTCAAGTGCAACGGTAGGGGCAATTGTACTAAAATCCCATCCACCCGCGAGTCGTGATTTAATTCTTGAATGACCGCGATGAGCGCCTCTTGAGAGATGTCTTTTGAAACTTGTACAATCTCACCACGAATCCCTACTTTCTCAGCTGCTCGTTTTTTGCTGCGCACGTAACTCAAGGACGCCGGTTCGTTGCCGACGATAACGACCGTCAGACCATAAGCTCTCCCGAGCTCCTCTGCCTGTTGGACGGCTTCACGAATTTCTTCCTGAATCTGATTTGCCACTTTCTTTCCATCGAGGATCGTCGACAATCTTATTCTTCCTTCCCGCTCGTTCCACCATCGTCTTTGCGGTTACTGCTGTGCCCAGGGCTCAACTTTGCCTTTGGATCGATAAACGTTTTTGCGTTATTGACTGCAGTCGGAGCTTCACCAAACCCGGTGGCAATAAGTTTGACTTTGCCTGGATACGTGACAATGTCTCCAGCGGCATAGACGCCAGGAATGTTGGTCTCCATGCGTGTATTGACCAAAATTTCATTTTTGTCAATCTCCAGTCCCCAATTGGCAATGGGACCGAGCGCAGCAGAAAAACCGAGGCCACTGACCACGGCGTCTACTTCGAGTGCCATGACATCCTTGGTTCGATTGTGCACAATGTCGACCGACTCTACCCAATCGGTACCGTGAACCGCATCAAGCTCACAGAATGTGAGAACGCGAACGGAAGAGTTCTCGAGTTGCTTGACCGTCTCTTCGTGGGCCCGGAACTGGTCACGTCTGTGGATGAGCGTCACTTGCGCATGAACACTTTCCAACATTAATGCAAAGTCGAGCGCGGTGTCTCCACCGCCCACGACCAGCACTCGTTTGTTTTCGAACTTTTCCAAATGGTCGATAAAATAATAAACTCCTCTGCCATCAAAATCATTGGAGTTCCGGCCAGGCAGAGGGCGCGGCGTGAATACCCCAATGCCACCACAGAGTATCACTGCTCGGCCAAAATGCACTCCCTTATCCGTATCCAATTGAAAGACTCCATCTTCTCGTCGAACTAATGTCTCGACTCGCTCATTCAAACAGATGTCCGGATGAGCCGAAACAGCTTGTTCAAGAAGTTGATCTACTAAATCACGGGCTAGAATTTTCGGGAATCCTGGTACATCGTAGATGAATTTTTCCGGATAAAGCGCCGTCAATTGTCCGCCTATCTCTGGCAAGCTGTCAATAATTTTGCAGGAGACATCGCGCATGCCACAATAAAACGCCGCAAACAGTCCAGTGGGCCCGCCACCAATAATGAGAATGTCGCTGATGGATAGAGTGTCCGTTTCCATATTCGCCAATGTAGTCCCTCCGCCACAGACTAATATCCTAGTATTCGTTACATCGCAGCAGGTGATAGACAGCCTGCGGTCCATTATAGCTTACTTCATCATGATTGTGGACCAAGAATGTTGCGAGACTTCAGAGCGAACGCCCGGAGAGGCGGGGCCAGAACTCGCTGCCGAAACGCCTGTCCAATCGACTTCCACTGTTAGGACAGAATGAACTTTCGTGCTATCGCGGCAACTCCCAATGCGTTGTCCGAACTATATTTCGGTGGAGCGAATTGAACCTTCAGTCCAGGGTGAAGAATCGCTAGACGATGGACAATACGGTCGCGAATCCAGCGATTGGACGATACCCCACCCGCGATGACAACGTGACCGACCTGATGATGTTGTAAACCCGCATGAATCGCCTTGATGACCCCAGTCGCAATGCTACGCATGACCGCATGGGCAATCAACGGCGGGGCGACTCCATTTTTAATCGAGCGCATGGCTGCTGAACAAGGACCGGAGAAACTCATAGACGTTCCAGACACCGATGTCGGCAAATGGAAGGTATCCGCTTGGCCAGGTAGCACAGACAAAGCGAGGCGCTCCATCTGCGGGCCCGCAGGAAAGGGAAGGCCAAGAGCGACGCCAACGCGATCGACAAATTGACCCGCATGCAGGTCAGCACCTATGCCAATCTCTTCAATTCGATAGCCGAATCGAGTCGGGGCCGCGAGTAGAACGTCGGACGTCCCCCCCGACAAGTGCACTGCCAAGAATGGCTGCTCTTCTACATTCGGCAAAAAAAAGTCCGCGGCCGCCAAGTGGCCTTCCTGATGGGTGGTTTGCACAACAGGAATGGGTTCCAAAAAATGAGCCAACGAGTGTGCGAGTGAGGCGCCCGCTTGAAATACAGGCATGTAGGAAGTCATAAGAGGGCGCGGGCGCACCGAAACCCCAATACATCGCACCACAGGCTTTCGAATATCCAGAGAGCGAAACGTTTCGTGTAAGCCGAACATCAACTCAGGCAATTGGCGCTGGTGTAAAAACGTAGCTTCTGACTGACGAAGGCCAACATGTCCTGAGTCGACCGGCAACACGCGCCGTTTGTCCCCTAGAATACTTCCTGATTGCAAAGAAATGGCACATAACGAGGTTGTATAACTGCTCGTGTCAAGACCTAAAACGACGTCGACGGTACCTGTCTCCAGACCCATGCTCTGTGTCACGACGGCAATCGCACCTCGGTCGCTCTCTCAACGAGCTTCGAGAGCACGCCGTTCACAAACCGCCCGGACGTTTCTGCACCATACTCCTTGGCCAACTCGACCGCCTCGTCCATAGCAACGGCTATGTCTGTATCTGGACAATGAAGAAGTTCAAAAGCACCCAAGCGCAAGACAATTAATTCCGTCTTTCCGATGCGGCCCAATTCCCAATGTTCCATATGATGTTCAAGAATCGAATCCAACTCTTGTTGCGCCTGGAAAGTCCCTTCAACTAAAAGACGGATAAACTCCAAGTCTGCATCGCTCGGTCTCTTTTCCTCCACCGAGTAGGCAATGGCAGCCAATGCTGTGGACCCACCGACGTCCATTTGATAGAGGGACTGTACGGCACATTCTCTCGCTTCGTGTCGAGTCAAGAATTTTCACTCCATATATCTATCTGACAACAGTTTGTCCAAAATTTCACGCCACGATTTGCGTTCTTCCGAGACGCGCCCAACAAAAAATCCGATAGCTGCCAAAAAGGCTAACAGGACGACGGACCAAAAGCCAAAAATCATCCATAGAATCCACAACAGGCAACCGGCTCCCAGTCCGAGCCATCGCCTGCGCACCGTCCACAGCTTTTGCAACCACTCTCGTATCGTCTGCACGGGTCAATCCACCCACGCTTTCGCACCTTTGACTGATTGGCCAGCTACTTGCACGATGTTGACACTGACCGCTGCAACGCGGACACCAGCAATGCGTTCGACGTAATCTTTGACAGACGTCTGCACTTGTTCACTCAGAGCTTGCAATTCAACGTCTGGAAGCGCCCGAACTTTCGTGTAGAGAATCACACCATCCGACACCTGCCGAATTCGCGTGGCAAAATCATGCACGCCGCGAATGGACTTGCCTGTTTTATCCGACAACTGCTCCAGTGTGTCGTGAGAAATGCGAACCAGTCCATAAGCGCCTTGTAGCTCAACGTAATCCACCGTCGAACGGAACGCACGGTAAAACAGAAAACGAAGGGAAAGCAACAATAACACTGCCGCAGCCACCGTGACGTAGATATATCCCGGATAAGACCTGATGACATTCTCCCAACTGGATGCGCTTCCGTAGTTTGCCCACGCGAGAGCTCCGAAGGCAACCGATGCTGCAATGCCGAGCAGTGAAAAAAGCACCAGCAAGAAGCGGTCTAGAATACTCACTGTCATCCCCCGATTCCATCCAGCTTACGGGCGTGGCGATCTCTTTTCTGGAAGAAGCACCATCTCTCCCGATTCGCGCTCTTTGTCGTTTCGGTCCTTGTCATTTCGCTCTTTGTCGTTTTGGAACACTACTCCGACGACATGGACGTGAATCGACTCAACCTGCAACCCTGTCATACTCTCGACTGCATTTTTGACTCTTTCTTGAACGTTCAAACTGACTTCCGGTATGCTCACGCCAAACTGGAGTGCGACCGAGACGTCAATCGTGCAGGCGCGGTCCCCTTCTTGAAATTGAACTTTGACGCCTTTGCTCAGGTTTTTGCGCCCCAAGAGTGACTCCGTCAATCCGCCTGCAAACGAACCGCTCATGCCAGCTACGCCTGGTACTTCACTAGCCGCTAAGCCAGCAATGATTTGAAGCACTTCGTCAGCAATTTGAATCTTTCCCAATTCCGTAGATTGATAATCCATATCCTGCATTCTCGTCACTCCTTGAAAGTTTTATTGCCTTCATCGTATGACGAGTCCCATCCACCGTATACCCATTGTAGCTCAGTTGGACGCGCCTGTAACCTATTCTACTATATCCAGCGGACGAATCTCGTGTTCCTCCAAAAAGCGAGTAGAAACGTCACCAGCAACGAAAGCTTCATTTTCCATCAACGCGAGGTGAAACGGAAGGGTCGTCCGGATACCTTCAATTCGGAATTCTTCCAGGCACCGCGTCATGCGGGCAATCGCTTCACGTCGAGTGGGTGCCCATACAATGAGTTTGGCAATCATGGAGTCATAAGTAGGCGGCACGGTATATCCAGGATAAACAGCACTATCCACGCGGACGCCGATGCCCCCTGGCGGCCAGTACTCAGTGACAGTCCCCGGCGACGGCATGAAATTCCGAGATGCATCCTCCGCATTGATGCGACATTCGAGAGCATGCCCGCGCAGAACAATGTCGTCTTGGCTATAGCTTAGCGGCTCACCTGCAGCTGCACGAATCATCTCTTGAACGAGGTCTACCCCAGTAACCCACTCGGTCACGGGATGTTCCACTTGAATGCGCGTATTCATTTCCATAAAGTAAAACTTCCCGTCATCCGCATAGATGAACTCAATCGTCCCGGCTCCGACATAGTCGACGGCTTTGGCTGCTGCCACTGCTGCGGCACCCATGGCAGCCCGTGTCTCTTCGGGTAAAACTGGACAGGGCGACTCTTCAACCAACTTCTGCAGCCGTCGCTGAACGGAACAATCTCGCTCACCCAAATGAATCACATTGCCATGTCGATCCGCTAGAATCTGCACTTCGACGTGACGCATCCGCTCAATGTATTTCTCTAAGTAGACGCCACCATTTCCGAAGTTGGCCTCCGCTTCTCGTTGAGAGGTCAGCACCGCTTGACGGAGAGACTCTTCATCGCGGACAATGCGAATCCCTTTGCCACCTCCACCAGCTGTAGCTTTGATAATGACCGGGAAACCGATTTCACGGGCGATGCGGACCGCTTCTTCGTCATCTGCCAACAAGCCGTCACTACCTGGGACGGTCGGAACCGAAGCAGCCTGCATGGTCTTTTTGGCAACGGCCTTGTCTCCCATCATTTCGATGGCACGAGGACTTGGGCCAATGAAGGTAATACCGCAGGCTTCGCAGGCTTCTGCAAAGTCGCTGTTCTCAGACAAAAAGCCATATCCAGGATGAATGGCGTCTACACCCGTCAAAGTCGCGACGGACATCAGACTCGGGATATGTAAATAGCTAGACTTGGCCGGAGCGGGTCCAATGCAATACGCTTCATCGGCCATATGAACATGCAGCGCAAGGCGATCGATATCAGAATAGACCGCTACGGTCTCTATGCCCATCTCTTTGCAGGCACGAATTATCCGAACAGCAATTTCGCCACGATTCGCAATAAGAACTCTCTTGAACATCGCTATAGCTCCTTAACTGAGGCGTACTCGAAATAAGGGTTGACCATATTCGACCAACTGACCATTTTCGACCATGATTTCGAGAATTTCACCTTTGACTTCAGCCTCAATCTCGTTCATCAGCTTCATCGCTTCGACAATGCAAACGACCGTCTTGCTGTCCACTTTGCTGCCGACCTCCACATAAGCTGGCGCCTCAGGAGACGGTGAACGATAGAAGGTGCCGACCATCGGAGAGGTAATGAGATGTCCTTCGGGAACGCTGGCCACTTGTTCGACAGATTTGCTCTCTTGAGATTCCGCTAAAGAGGCGCCCGAAAAAGGAGTCGCGGCCGCCGGTTGCAGAGGGTTCGAGGCCTGAACAGGACTGCTCTGTAACGACCTTGCGGCGGATTCTGCAGCCGACGCAAGATGGTCTGCTTTTTTCATAAAGACTTTCATTGTATCCGTCTCTATCTTTAACTCCTGAACACTGGTCTCATCCAACAAGCGAATGAGCTCTCGAATTTCACCAATTTTAAACACCGTGTGGTCACTCCTCAAAACTCCTACTTTAAGGTTATCCGCCCTAGTATATCACAGCGAGGAGATGGTCTCATCCCAATTTTGGTCAACCCCCACGAGAAAACACCCCCGAACCGATGGACGGGGGCTACACCATAAACTCAAGCGTGTGCAGTAACAATAATATTTGCCATTGAAACACCCAACTGCTGCGAAACTAAATTCATGATTTTGACCGCATCGGTCGGAGAAATTGCCTTCGATTCGACGTAAACCGTATAGCGGTCGCTAGCATCCGGAACAATGACACATTCTTTATAGCCATCCCCTAGCACTGCGTCTCTGGCATTTGCCATCTCTCCGCGCAAGTCCATGATATGTTTGATAGAGGTCTCGGCATTGCCAATTTGCTCAGGTGAAGCATTCGCATTTGCGACGACAGACCGCAAGTTGTCCAGTTGCTCAGACATGTTTTTGTCGAGTTGCGTCTGGGTCGATACAAAAAAGTCATTCGGATTGGTTGTTCCAGCGCTCGCGGCTGGCGTGGTTGATGTCGATCCGCTTGACGATGTCACCGTCGGAGCCACCACCGAAGTTGTCGCGGTTCCTCCTTCGGCGGAGGTCGTTTCTGACGGATTGTTCATCGTGTAATAACCGATAAGCATTAAGGACAACACCATCATCGTTGATAGCCACACGGTTTGCCGTTTAACCATCGCTCGCATTCCTCCCAGTCTTGTGTCTAGCCTACCTTTTGGGGCTCCACACTAATCTTATATGCAGGCACGTCCAACACATTCTTGATTGCGCTTATGATTTCTGATTGAGCAATCACAAAGTCGTTAGCTGCGACCGTGACCAATACACCGGACACGCGCGGTTCGTCTCGCGCTATCACGAGTGGAGCTTCAGAACCGTCGCTGTTTCTAGCAGTGAAAATTTGATTGTTGGTCGTCGATGAATTTGTCGTACTCGTTCCATTTTGGCTGGTGGTACTCTTCGTAATCTGCTGATTCTCGGCATATTGAATCGTTTCCGCAGATTTCAAGGCAACCATCACATGGACACCGTGAATCCCTGCAATCTGAGATAGAATCGCTTCCAATTGCTCATCCTCTTCTTTCTCTTCTTGAAAGAGCAGGTTGCTCGAGTCCCCCGTCCCCCTAACTGCGTCACCCGTTGCCGACGCAGAGGCTTGAGACCGAGACAGCATACTGGGTCCACTGTTGTCCACTCGGGTCGATCCGCTGCGCCAAATGGTCCCGAAGAATAGCAAAGCCAGCCCGAGCAATCCGATGACGAGTAATGTCTTGTTTTTCAAGAGCGGTTTCCAGTCCATCCACGTCCCCCTCCCTCACCGCTGTCGCGAACCGTCACTGCCGTTTGCGAAATACCCACCCATGTCGACACAAACTGCGCCAATTTTTGGTCCGGGACTCCGACCAATTCCGAGACTTGAATGCGCGGATTGGCACTTTCAAGGCCCGACACAGACAGGAAGTCCGGCGCCTGATGGAAGTGCTGCACGATGGCAGCACGAAGCTCTCGAGACAAAATATCGTTTGCATCGGTCGCGGTTTCACTTTGCAATTCCTGTTGCACGCGATTGGCTTGCGCAGATGCGGTCGATTCGGGAGAGGCATCGCTCGTTCTGCCCGAGTCAAATTCCAATCCCGCCGAATGCTCTAAATCCTTCGCCCAGTTTGTGTGCAAAAGCGGCGTCAATGGTTGCAGCATTGCCGCAATGATGGCAAGTCCAAAGACGGTCCGCAGATAGCGATGCAAAGCGCTTGTTGGAAGTAGCAACTCCGTGAACACAGCCAAGAGCACCAACGCGACCAAACTCTTTAACCACGCCCCTAGATATATCAAGCCATCACCACCGCCAGATTGGATGCGGCCAAGAGAATGCACACGGCAAGGAAGAACATGACTCCCACCGCCATCACACAAGCAAAGAGCAAAAGCATCGACTTCGCTAGCGTGCCGAGACAAGACAACATCGGAGAATCTCCGAGGGGTTGCATCAAAGCGGCACTGCCGCTATAGAGAAAAGACATCGCCAAAATCTTTAAAGCTGGAAAAATGGTGATTCCAGCTATGATGACCAGCCCCGCGACACCGATCGCGTTTCGGACCAGCAAAGATGCGGTCAACACCGTCTCCGCCGCATCCGAAACAGCCTTTCCAATTACGGGAACAAAGGTTCCAACAGAAAATTTGACGACGCGCATGCCCACTCCGTCGACAATGCCTTTGCCAACCCCTTGAATGGTGATGACGCCGAGAAATCCACTCAACGCGAGCCCTAAAATCGTGAGTCCCGACGCTCTCATCAAGCTCGCCAATCGCGTCAGTCGATACGTCTCCGAGAGCGTCGACGTGACATCGAGAATGGCGCTGAAGAACACAAGGGGAAAGACGATAAAAAAGACGAGATTCGTTATGAAGTGCACCGTGAACAACATCATCGGTTGAAAGAAGGCCGCCGATGCCAGTGAACCCGATGCAGCCAACAGCGCCACCGAGAGAGGAATTGTCGCTAACATAAAATGGTCCATGGTTTCAATGGCGTGTCGCGCCGTTGCGATGGCTTCCGTAAACGACCCGATAGCGAGCACCAACAGAACCAGAAAAATCACAGCGTATGCGACTCGGCTGACCGTCTGCTGTTCGAAGGCAGCCTGCATCGTCTCCAAAACGGCTGCAACCACCGTCAAGATGAGAATGCCTCCTACGAGTCGAGCGTGATCGACCACCGAAGAAAGAAAATAACGCGTCAACCCGGAAATCAGATGTTTGGGTTGAAAGCCCCCATCCAACAAAGACTTGATTAACGAAGGTCCAGAGTCGTCGGGCAGGTAACCCCCGTATTGTTGTTGTAAGTGCTGCCAGAACTGGTCGATCTCCTGCGTTGGTAGATGGTCTAATTGGGCGCCAGCCGCGCGGTGAAGAGCATCGATGCCGGATGCTGCCATGCCGTTGGCAAAAACCGTCGGTGTATGCGCCAACAGCAGCACAACGAGTGTTAAAGAACAGGTAAGACCTACGGACAACCCTTGCGATAACGAGACCCTTCGCATTGCCGAGCCTCCCACCTCATGGAAGCAGATGTACCAGCGACTGAACGACATCATTGACAATGGGGATGGCCAGGATGACAATGCCCACTTTGCCAGCCAATTCAATCTTGCCAGCCAACGCTCCTTCGCCTGCGTCGCGCGCGACTTGGGCAGCAAACTCGACAATGTAGGCAATTCCGATGATCTTCAAAACCGTGGCCAGAAAACCCGCGTCCACATGGGCATTGCTCGCCAGTCCCTGAAGCGTATCAAGCACGGACTGCAAGTTGTGCACAATGTTGGCAAACAGTACGACACCGGCCAAAAGAGCGACCAACATGGCAAATTGAGGTGCTTGAGAGCGCAGGACGGTCGCCAGAACAGTCGCCGTCAAACCCACGCCAACGAGTTGGAGAATATGCACTCCATCACCTACTGAGTGTTCAAAAATACACGCGTGATCTCTTGATACAGGTGATCGACATATCCAATCACGATGACCAACACCGCAATCACGCCGGCGAGCGTCGTCCACTGTGCAAAGTCCTCTCGTCCACTATGGCGAAGCAGGGCGTTCATCATCGCCACGACAAATCCGACACCAAAAATTTGAAAAATCGAACGCACCTCGGGCGACATCGTTTTCCCTCCTTGGGGCCTCTCACTTGTTTTCCGAGTCGCCCCGCGTACACCTCACCACATGACCAATATCAAGAGAAGTCCCGTCAAAATTCCAAGATATTGCCACAGTCGTTCATTCTTTCGTTGCGCCTCTATCGCTTCCGCCTCGCGTCCCTGTAAGCGGATGAGTGCTGAATCAATCTCCATCGAAAGGTGACTGCGGTCACTAGTTCCAACCACGGAACCAATGGCAAGGAGCGGCTCAAAATCCGCTGCATTCATCGCTGTCGATTCTCCAACATGGCGAACGGCATGGTGAAAAGCTTCTTCTGCGGTGCATCGTTTTGAAAGTCTATCGACAATCTCTGTGAACACTTGAGAAACAGGAGACGGCAGACTGTCACCCACCCGCTGAACCGCAGAAATTAACGGAATTTGTCCAAACTCGATGTCTTGGCGCAACAGACGAATGGCCTGCGCCAAGTGGGCAATTTGCTGTGGTCGAGCACGGTACATGCGAGCCATCCCAAACCCAAGCCCTGTGGTCGAAATGAGCACAAGAATGGACCCTATGAGCCTTATCCCACGCGACTCCCCTCTTTCCCCGCATTGGCCCTCTATTTAGGCACGTTCTGTCCAGTTTCGTCATAGACCGCTTCGACAGTGCACGGGCCCAATCGACGACTGAGGAGTACGTAGCGCGTAAACGCCCGATTCGAAAACAGGCGTTGCATACTCGGCCGCCTGCGCCACTCCTCGAGGCTGCCAGCATGGGCTGACGCAAAGACCAACACTCCTGCATTGACGGCTTCTAAGATGGCGTCCACGTCGTTCTCGCGGCCAATTTCATCGGTGACGACAATCTCTGGAGAAAGGGAACGAATGGCCATCATCATACCCTCCGCCTTTGGACAGGCCGCCAAGACGTCCGTGCGCGGACCGAGATCGAACATCACCTCATCGTCCCAGTGACCCGACAACTCCGAACGCTCGTCGATGACCGTGACTTTCGCTGGCGTAATGGTGGGCCTGGCGCCGTAGGAGCAGACGCGCACCAAATCTCGGAGAAGCGTGGTCTTGCCACATTGCGGAGGGGACAACAGCAACGTACTGTGCGCCTGTCCACGCTGAAACAGAGACGGGATGAGCTTGTTGGCTACACCACGGCGCTCTCGCGCAATGCGAAGGGCAAGCGACCGGATAGAACGAAATGTCTGCACCTGCCCGTTCTCGTTGAGAATGGCTCGACCGGCCACCCCGACGCGATGTCCCCCGGAAATCGTGATGAAACCACGGCGTAGCTCTTCTTCCACGGCATAGAGGGAGGACTGCGTCACCGCTTGCAGAATTCTCGCAAACTGTTCCTGCGGCAGTAACATGGCAGTGGTCCAGTCGGATGTCAAAGACCCATCTGACCTGAGAAAGTACTCGCGATTCGACGTTAATATCTGGATGGGCTGGTCTCTCCGAAAGCGCACCTCCTCCGCCTCTTTCCAAACCGACAGCGGAACATCTTCGAACAGCCGGAACGTAGACGGCGGGCAGAGGCGTTGGAGAAGCGAGACGGCGTGATCGGCAGCGTCGTTCGTCGCATGGGTAGCCACCGACCTGATTCACCCCCTGATGAGTCCATGTATATGGACAACCACGTGGACCTATGACAAGCATGCAGAGGAGAGCGGGCATTCGTCGACACACACAGGATGAAATTTGCATTGGATAAGAGGAGTGCGCGGAGCCTTCGAGAAAGGGGGATATACCTTGGGGGTACCAGTGCTAGTACGTTGGATTGTTGTGTTTTTAATTGTGTTTTTACTGCTGATGACTTTGGTATTTAGCTTCATAAAGAAAAAGCAACCGCTGGAACGGGCCTCATGAAGACCGTAAACAGCGGGTTGCCTTCCTGCACTGCGCCATTCGGACGGCGTATCCGCAGTCACCCTCCGAGTGGTCGCTTGGGTGACTGCGACCTGTCACGCGCGGGACACGTATTGACCGGACCGAGTATCAATAATTAGACGCTCGCCAATATTGATGAAGAATGGAACTTGCAAGACGTACCCGGTTTCCACCGTAGCAGGCTTACTTCCTCCTGTAGCCGTGTCACCGCGAATGCCAGGCTCCGTTTCCGTCACCTCTAACTCCACCGTATTCGGCAAGTCTAAGCCAATGGACTGGCCCTCGTGCAGGACCACATAGCAATTCATGTTCTCTTTGAGAAAGTTCAATTCATACTCCAGTTGAGAACCTGGAATCGTAATTTGTTCGAAAGTCTCCGTATCCATAAACGTGTACAGTTCTCCGTCGTTGTAGAGATACTGCATCTCTCTTGTCTCGATGCGAGCGCGTGGCACTTTCTCGCCAGCACGAAAGGTTTGCTCCTTGATCGATCCGGTTTTTACATTGCGCAACTTCGTTCGAACAAATGCAGCACCTTTTCCCGGTTTCACGTGTAAAAATTCGATGACTCTGTAAATGTCTCCATCGTATTCAATGGTCGTGCCAGGTCTAAAATCATTGCTCGAAATCATTTGAGTCTCCTCCGTCGACCAAAGCCGCAGCTTTGTTATTTCTTTCTTTGGGTGTCTGAGCGTTCATCCAGCGTTGGCATAATGCCGTGGTAGCCAGTACATATCCCGCAGTTCCAAGACCGATGATCTGGCCTATAACGATGTCGGCAAGTACAAGTCGATGACGAAATGACTCCCGGCGATGCACGTTGGATATATGTACCTCAATTGTTGGAACGCGGATGTCGACAATGGTGTCGCGCAGTGCATACCCATAGTGTGCAAGGGCGCCCGGATTGATGACCATGCCCATGGCTGACGGACCGGCCGTCTGAATGAAATCAATCAAATCTCCCTCATGGTTCGACTGCAGCGCCATCACTTGTGCACCATATGACATCGCCACTTCTTCCACCGATTGAACAATGTCGGTCAGTGTGTCCACTCCGTAGACATCGGGTTCCCTGCTGCCCAAACGATTCAAGTTTGGCCCATTGACCAGAAGGATTTTCGGTGCTCCATCCACGTGTCTCACCCTACCCCTTCAACTGAGCACACTTTGCCTAAAATCGGTGTTATTGTAGCATAACGCCTTGCTATACTAAAAGTCGTCGCGTAGCAGTCCGATGAGCAGGTCACATTCACTTGTATCTCATGTAAAATGAATCTCTAACGTGCTTAGACCGATGCAGGAGGTGCAGACGCTTTGGAAATCTGGATTGTTAGACACGGAGAAACCGATTGGAACTTAGATCAGCGAGTCCAAGGCTGGTCCGATATCCCTCTAAACGCGACAGGAATGAATCAGGCCGAACAGCTCGCTCAGCAGTTACAAGACATCCGATTTGACCGCATTTATTCCAGCGACCTCGGTCGTGCCATGTCCACTGCCGCCCGCATTGCGCGTGGTCGAGACGCCACAGTGATTCCTGACATACGACTTCGTGAGCGCCGAAAGGGAGAGGCAGAAGGCGTAGTCTTTGATGATATTCCCGAACGGTTTCCAGACGGAATTGCAGGAGAAGAAAGTGACGCAGAACTGGAGGAACGCCTATTTGCGGCGCTTCACGACATCGGGGCATGTCAGACTCAGGCAGAGCGCGTCTTATGTGTATCCCATGGCGGATCTATCCGCAAAATTGCCGAAGCCCTCGGTCGGAAGGACCTACCATACATCCATAACGGAAGTATCACTCGACTCGCCTCTTCGCAAGACGGATGGACGATTCTCGGAATCAACGAAACTTGCCAAGAGGCGATTCAAAACGCGCAACAAAGTCGGTCTGCGTGCCGTCAGGGAGGCGATACTCTCTTGTAAAACGGCGTTCTCACGATTTCAGCGGGAATAAGTTTTCCACGAACCTCGACCTCTACTCGGTTGCCAATTTCAGCGGACTCCCTTGCGATGAGGGCTAGACCAATGGCACTCTTTAGCGTAGGTGACATAGTCCCAGAGGTCACCTTGCCGATTTCCCGTTGGTTTTGATGAACAGATGCGTCACTTCTCGCAATCCCTCGTTCGAGAAGGCGAAATCCGACAAGTTTTCGCTGAACGCCCTCCTCTTTTTGTTTCAACAAAGCATCCCTGCCGATAAAGTCACCGCAGTCGAACTTTACGAACATACCCAATCCAGCCTCTAAGGGAGTAATAGACGAATTCAGTTCATGCCCGTATAACGGTAACCGAGCTTCTAAGCGTAACGTGTCGCGTGCGCCTAGCCCGCACGGCACCGCGCCAAACTCTCGGCCCGCATCCAACAAAGCGCGAAACAGGGAAACCGAGCGCGTTGCGGAAACATACAACTCGAAGCCCAACTCACCAGTATAACCCGTTGCAGAGACAACGCATGGAACGGATGCTACGTCTCCCTCCAGGAATTGAAAGGACGGGAGACTGCGAATGGGTAAAGTGGTCAACTTGGATAGAATCTCAATCGATTTTGGCCCCTGCAGAGCGATGAGGGACGTATCATCGGAAATGTCCTTGACTTCCACATCAAAACGAGACACCTTGTCTTGAACCCACGCCAAGTCCCCAGCAATATTTCCGGCATTGACGACCAGCCAATACTTTTGGGCGTCGAAACAATAAACGAGAAGGTCATCGATAGTGCCACCATGTTCATTGACCATCAGCGTGTACATTGCGGCGCCTGGTTGCAGTTTCGATATGTTGTTCGTCACCAGGTACTGCACGGCGTCCATGGCTTGTTTGCCGATGACCTCAAACTCTCCCATATGAGAAACATCGAACACCCCAGCAGCCGTTCGCACTGCTTGATGCTCATCAAGAATTCCTTGAAAAGATACTGGCATGTTCCAACCGCCAAATTCGACCGTCTTTGCGCCTAATTCTCCATACATTTCAAATAGCGGTGTCTGTTTCAACGTCATTTCCAGACCTCCTGTTGTCACCGACGACATCGTAGACATCGAAGTTAGATTTCAAGACATTTAAAGCAAGTATGAATTCACCTCTACAAACATTTGCTGTCATGCATGAATCCGCTTACTATCGTACACACTCTGTGGACGAAAGAGAAAGACTGGCCGACCGTCAGAGAGGAGGTTCGACATGGATAGTATGCATCATATCGAATTATTATCCAACTCTTCCACTGAGAATAAAGGCGAACTGGGCCTTTCTGTGCCCGTCACTTGGGTTCAACAAGAATTGAGACATGCGTTTACAGGATACATACAAACGGCTATGTTATGCAACCATGACGCTGCAGACTTGGACACCTCGAACTTTTCGGATTGGCGCATGTTTCAATTGGCCGCAGAATCTTTCCAATCACAACTGGCCCCAGATTTCGAGGAACTTCTGAGCCTCAACCACGTCTTCGGCTTTCATCCACTCCCCCATCAAGTTACAGCAGCAAAGAAGGTCTTGCAAGACTTGCGTGGAAGGGCCATCTTGGCCGACGAAGTCGGTCTGGGCAAGACTATCGAGGCAGGACTTGTACTTAAAGAATATCTCCTGCGCGGCCTTGCTCGTAAAATACTCCTGTTGGTACCTACTTCTCTGGTTCTGCAATGGTCCAGAGAGTTGAATCAAAAGTTTCGCATTGCTGCGCACCCGCAAAGACATATGGCAGACTGGAAACGCGACATCGTCGTAGGCTCCATTGACTCTGCAAAACGAGAACCACATCGGTCAGAACTGCTCTCTGAAGAATGGGACGTCGTCCTGGTGGATGAGGCGCACAAACTCAAAAATAGAAAGACAAAGAATTGGGACCTCGTCAATCGACTGTCGAAGAAGTACGTCCTACTGCTGACCGCAACTCCAATCCAAAATGACCTCGACGAACTTCACGCCCTCATTTCACTGCTACGTCCAGGACAACTCGGAAGTCATCAAGAGTTTGCGGAAAAACACGTCTCATCCAAACGCAAAGTGAAGAACCCGCAAGAACTACGCCATACTGTCGGGAAAGTTCTCATTCGAAATCGACGGGGCGAGAGCGGCGTTTATCTGCCAAAGCGAGACGTAGAAACCTGTTATGTGCAGCTGAGCCCGGAGGAACTCTGCCTCTACGATTCCATTCAGGCGTTCCTTCGTTCCGAATATCAACAACGCGTGAGCCGCAAAAAATCCGTTCTACCCTTACTCACGCTGCAGAGAGAAGTCTGCAGTTCCACCTATGCTGCCATGATCTCGGTAGAAAAAATGATGCGCAAAGCGAGCGACGCATCGGACGTGGAGAATTTTGCACAATTTATGCATCTTGCATCGAAAATCAGAGTGTTTACCAAAGTGGAACGAGCGATTGAATTATGCAACCAAGCTCCCGGAAAATGTATTATTTTCACGGAATTTCGAGCTACGCAAGATTATCTGCTATATCGCCTCAAGCAATGCGGTATTCCTACAGTGCTGTTTCGAGGAGGATATAAAAAGAGCAAAAAAGACTGGATGACCGACTTGTTCGAAAAAAAGGCAAAAGTTCTGGTCGCAACAGAATCCGGAGGAGAAGGGATTAACCTGCAATTTTGCAATGAGATGATCAATTTAGACTTGCCATGGAATCCCATGCGACTAGAGCAAAGAATCGGCCGGATTCACCGGATCGGCCAAACAAGCATTTGCAAAATCCACAATTTGGTCACTGAAGGGACACTCGAGGAACATATTGTGCAAATTCTCATGGAGAAAATTGCTTTATTCGAATCAGCGGTGGGGACAATAGACCCGATATTTGGTCCTGAGTTTGGTCAAAAATATGAGCGTCGATTGCTCGAACTGTCTCTTACCGCGAACTCGATGGAGGAGTTACGCAGTGCCTTGGACCCGAACAGCGGATGTCCAGCAACTCAAAAAAACAGAGAAAGCGTGTATCACTAAACATGACATCTTCTTTGCAGAACGTGAATTCGTTGATGAAGTTTGTGGACAGTTATTTTAAAGCCGTCAGTGCAAAGTGCCTTTATCAAGACACAGAGTATCGAGAATACGAGCTACCACGAGACGTAGACAAAGAATTAATTGAACGTCCGTTCTACTGGATGTGGGTCGAGGCGTCTGGACAAGAGGCGCAAACAACGCAGCTACGGCTTGCTTTCACGCAAAATGCATTGGAACGAGAAAATCAACGCTTGCAAGAAGAGCATACCAAGGCAATGAGACAGACTCCCGACGACTTTTCCACGTTCTTGACGGGGCCATCGAGAGCACCGAAAGCCGAACTACTTGACTACGGGTCGTTTCGTCTCGACAAAATCTTCTCGAGCGTCGCGAAACGCGGACAGTTCATTGTATGTCAACCATCGCCTGCCCTCCAAAAGGCGAGGCAACGAACATTAGTACCTTGGTTACTATGCAACGGCGTTACAACGATGCGCTGCGATCTGACGAAACAGATGTGGTGGTCCATAGGTGTCTGTTTGCAAAACGGACAAATTATCCCTGCGTTTTACGAGCAGATCTGCCATCTTGAAATGGTTCCGGTGTCTCCGAGTCGCTTGCTCTCACACATCTCGCTGCCACTGGACGAAGCGATGGATCGAGCCATGCGTGAACAGGAACGACTCATCAAACAACTCCCCACCGACTGGGCAGAAAGCGCCAAACAGCGCTTCAACACTGAGTACGATCAACTGAACTTGTACTATCGCAGCCTAAGGACCGAAGACATACAGCAGAATGAAGAATTGGAACTCGAACAATCTCGAAAGATAGAGTCTCTGGCAAAGTTGTACGTACCGACCGTCGAAGTAAAGATTGTACAACTAGGACTCATCGGACTGCCTGCAGAGGCTTGAACATAGGCTCATCCGCGAAACATCTCTTACTTTAGGTCAAAGACTTTAAATGCCTCTGTCGGTGATCTTCCCCATCCATTTTGGCCAAACGTGCCATCTGCAAAATACGACTTCGCAACGGCGCCACCGATTCCTGCAGGTCTTGACCACCTTTTCGATAGATTTGCGGTGGTGAAAAGTTAGACGTAAACCAAGTTGGCAACTTGGCGTGAAAGCGTTGATTGATGATCCGAAACAACTTTTCCAACGTGAAGTCATTGGCTCTTTCTTGTGCAAATTCATCCACGCCTAAGACTGGTACGGAAGAACATGCTTGTAGAAATTCGTCCAGATCCCCATCCACAGAGAGAATATGTCTCATTCTATCAAAGATGGTATCGGACCGTAGAAACAAACAGGGGATGTTGCGTTCCTCAAGTCTATTGAAAACAGCCAACATGAGATGCGTTTTCCCAACACCAGGCGGCCCAAATAGATAGGCTCCATCAGAGGGTTGACCCACCGTATAAGATTCTGCGAAGTTTCGAGCAAAAGTCATGAGCTTCGGATATTTCAAACTCTGCTCTTCTGGATAATTGTCAAACCGGAAATGAGCGTCTTGACTTGCAACTCCCACAATGTCTCGCCAACGGTGTACTCGAGACGCAGCTTGCGAATCATAAAATGGCTGGCATCGCTCTGCTCCAAAGGAAAGGCCCGTAGTACAAGGCCTTATCGTTTGCACAAAACCTTTCATATCCCCTTGCTTTCCACACGAACTGAACCCTTGACACGCTTGACAAATTTTCTTTTGGACGATGTATTCTAACAGTTGAGGTCGCTCCCGAAGAACGGTCGCTCGGTCGACGTTCCACAAAGACAACTCCGGAACGGAATTATAAAAATAGCTTAACGGATATTCAACTTCGTTGGAAGCGCCCTGAATATGATGCATCATACGACGAATGTGGACAAAATCTCCATCCATACGGTGTCCTTCCTTCACTGTGAAAACGATGTGACGTGTAAAATTTCTTCTACAATTTGAGCTGGAGACTTGAAAGACGTCTGAATTTCGAGGCGCGACACTTTTGCATAAAAGTCGCGTCGCTCGACCCAAAGTTGATTGAGACTCTGTTCGACATCTTCTGCACCACGAAGCATCGGGCGCTCCATAGTGGAATCTTTCAGAACCCGTTGCACTAATTCGTGAGTATCGGTGACGAGGTGAATACAGTACCATTCGCGACTTAATAAATCGCGATTTTCCTTTCGGTTAACAATGCCTCCTCCAGTCGACAAGACGCCTCTGAAGTCACTTCGAGTGACACTTTCCAAGTGGGTTTGTTCCACATCTCGAAAAGCCGCCTCTCCGCAATCTTTAAAATACAAGGGAATTTTCGTCCCAATTCGAGTCTCAATCATGTCATCTAAGTCGAGACAGGGAACGCCAAGACGTGCTGATAAGTGTCGGGCGATGGTTGATTTTCCAGTGCCCATCATACCAACCAACGCAATCCTCTCGCAAAGCATTCGGCAATTCTCACCTCATGGGCAGTCCGATGTCCACGGACATGGGTCTGTCCATTGGAGCACGGTTTTTGTCAGTCTATCATACTCAAAGACAATCTTGGTGCGCGCGTCTGTATTCTGTGCCGAAACGACCACATGGACGGGATTGCTTCCATCCATTTCGACGAGAGCCTGAATGGAACCTACACTCATTGTGCGAAACGGCACAGGTTTAGCGGACGACAAGTCGTTTCGCACGAGGTTTGCCACGCCCCGAGCTACAGCGGACACTTGAACACTGCCCGAGTTTAGAACGGCTGATTGGTAAGCTTGGAGAGTGGTTCCAAGGATATCTGCGGAAATAAGTGCCACCACCAGTGCCACGGCGAGCGTAGTTAGCAAAACGTAGCCTTGCTCTCGCGCACTTCCTATGCCGTTTCTCATGATACTTGATTCCCAGCCACGGGGCAGGCCGTGAAAGATAACCTACTCCCGTTGGTCATCGTGAGTGTGACCAACATCAGCGACTGAAGTTGATTCACCTGCAGAGAGTTGACATGAAGAGCCACGACCGAATCCCCACCAGAGGTGAGTTGACGAATGAGTTCATGGCTCCAGTTTACGCGATAGTAAGTCCAATGTCTTGTGCCTAATTCGCACCACAATTCCCCATTGATAATTCGCGTTTCCAATGCCGCCTCTACGTCCTTTCTCACCATGGATAGAACACGCGAGTCATCAATAGAGACTTCATTCTGTTGATAGCAATGACTCATGACGTCTAATGAACCATGCAATAATTCCCCGGTGAGGGTAAGTATCAAGGCACCCATCAGAACGCTGAGCAAGATTTCCAGTAAGACAAACCCCGTGCTGCTAGTCTGCAGGGCTGAGCGATTCATGGGTGGGGATGTAAATGACGTCAGCGGCATTCGGTGTCAGCACCTCCAGTTTCACAACGGACACACCAGCATAAGGAGTCGGTTCGACTTGTTGCACCACTCTACCACGCGCATAGGCAGGTTCCTTCATTCCCGCTAAAACGTAACTTTCAGCATTTTCGAGTTGTTGGTCAACAGAAAGGATATCGTTCGTTTTGACACTCATCTGAATCGCAGTGGTCATCGACAGACAAGCAAATGCACCAACAATCGACGATACCAACAACGCGAACATCACTTCCATGAAATTCACGGCAGCCACCTCGCATTAACCGCCAAACCACTACCCATATACAGATGAACGGAAGCGGATGACGAACCAGATTCAAGCACGACGGTCCCTGCAGTCGAAGAAATCCCCGACGGAGCGTACGAAATTTTCCCCGTCATCATCTCTAAATAGCCATCTTGATAACGGACTCCCACAGGAAACTTCCGCATATCCACATAACCGCGGTCTGTGTAAAGAAAGTACTCCGGATTATACGGGGCTAGGAACAACGTCGTTGGTTCGTCCGTCAACCTCGCGACACTCTGCATGTTTTGTAAAGCCGAGGTAAGTTGCTCCGCAGCTCCTTGCACATTCACAAAATTCATCACCGGGACGAATAATGGCACCATACCTACTGAGAGAATAGACATTAGGAGCACTCCGACCATCGTTTCAAGAAGCGTAAATCCGGACTTTCCAGCGTCATTCAACAAAAGATATCCTCGGTGAGTGACATTCGGTGCATGATTCGAACAGTGGGCAATCGGCGACAGCTTAACTCGCCGCATCGGTCGTGGTTACCGAAATGTTGGATGGATCGGAATCGTCAATAATGTATTGTCCTCCAAGCGGATCGACCGGAATGGAGGAAATAAGATTGTCGGTCACTAGAGTCTGCAGTTGTTCCTCGCTAGTACCCGAAGGGACGGAGTGGTACATCAACTGATACTCAGACAAAGCAGCAGAGATAATCTGTTCGTTCTGAGTATTTGCCGTAACTTCTGCTTGATGACCAGCATTCGCGAGTTTCGGCGATATTACCGCAATCATGATGGCAACAATCAATACGGACACCATCATCTCAATAAATGTAAAACCAGCACACGAAGGGTCGCCCAAAGGAATGTTCCAACTATTCCTACGTTGATGCATTTCGTGACCTCCTATTTGGGGATTTGGACAGATATCTCCTGAATCATCTGATACATGGGCGCGTAGACCGTAAAGATGGTCGCACTTACTGAAAGTCCGATGAATCCCGTCAGGGCCGGCTCCATCCATTGAAACGTTCTTTCCAAATCTCGATGGATTTTCTCTTGATAAAATTTCTCGCTCCTGCGAAAAGTTTCAGCTAGGTCTCCTGTTCTCTCTGCCAAAGCGATCATCCGCGTCATGTGAGTTCCAAAGGAGCTTCCCACGGCTTCCTCGAGTGTCTGACCAGCAAGTATCCTCTTCGCTATGTCAACTGCTCTCGTACTGAGCCATCCTGGCCCCCCTATCTCGTCAATGTAGTAGAGTGACTCCACGATTGGAAAACCTGCAGACAACAGAGTGGAAAGAAGTTCAGCCATGACGCGCGATTGATGATTTAAAAGAAAGGTACGAAGAGGAAAGTTCTTGAGCGATTGGACAATGTCTCGGCGTCCAAAGCGATAGTAAAGCGCGGCAGAACTAAGGAGCAGGAAGATGAGCACCAATGCTAATGCAGATACCCCAGGAAACAATTCAGATATTTTTAGAAGTGGGGAGCTACGGGCCCAGTGACTGGTGCTGAGAGCGAAGTTCATCCTCTGAAACTCAGGCAAAACAAACCGCATTGTCACTAGATTGACGAACAGAGTCATGACGAACAAGAACGATGGATAAGCCGCCAGTTTCCATAGCGACTTTTTCCAAGAGTGTTCCTCCCAAAACCGTCGAATCAACGATGAAAGAGCCGCCTCTAAATGGCCCGACTCTTCACCAGACAGCAACACAAGACGATACATCGGAGGAATGTGACCGCTCCAAATTTCTGACAAGGGCTTACCTTGTTCTGATGGCAAAGTCGCTAGATACTTCAATTTACTCTTGTTTATCCCATCTCCGAAATGGCTCAATGCCTCCGTCAGAGTCATACCAGCTTTCAAGAGATCTCTTAACACTACAACGCAGTTAGGTAATCGCATCAAGCAGAACCTTGAAGACGCCGTTTCTGGTGAGAGCGAAAAGCC
>NZ_JAMCCX010000012.1 GCF_024706985.1 Alicyclobacillus sp. SP_1
ATGAATGGGTTGTTGCAAGGCGGTATTTCAGCCGAGAGTCTATGGCTAAACTAACCGGCAACGACGAACAACAATTGTTGGCGCCAACGTCAGTTTTGCATAAATAGCAGACACTGAGTAGTTGCACTCAATTTACACCACTTGACGGGACACTACCAAACGCCAACAGGCACGTTGGGGTAGCTGTACAAAAAACGGCACTATCAATATCAACTGGCGAATACTGATGGCACCAATGCGGATTGTCGATTATGTTGTTGTTCACGAACTGGGGCATATCATTCATGCAGACCATTCGTCTGACTTCTGGACAGTCGTTTCCTCAGTTATGCCCGATTACGACGAACGTAAAGAGTGGCTGCGTGTGAACGGAGCTACGTTGCAACTGTGACCGTGGGTATGGTGTATTCGTAGTCTGGATGCAAGGGCACTCTATTAGTCTCGACTGTACTGGGAAACAAAACGAATAAAGTCCCGGCCAAAATCGTTCATCGTAAACCGCAACGCCGCCGGTTCCGTCAAAGTGCTCCATGTCTTTCCCGGTTGAACAAGTTCGGTGATTAGATTCTGTGAAGCCAGCCGCCGTATCGAATGGACAACCATGTGTTCCGGTACATCTTTGGCTTCGAAAAATCTAAACAAACTCAAGAGATAGTCATCTTGTGTTTGATCGTTTATTAAATAGAACTCACTTAGTACAGTTAAATCAAAAGCAGTCAATGACTCTAGGATTGAAAGCAAATTGTCCTTGTAATCATAATCATGAAAATCAGTGATCAAGTGAACCATCGCATTCTTCCACTGGTCAATCTTGTCCATGTTCGACTCGCGCCTGAACCGTTCCCATATGGAAAAGAAATATCCCAAGTTATTAGGATCATCCTGAAGCAGAGCCACATCCACCTTTTCTTCAAGCAGCTTTTCGCATAGCTGTTCAGCCTTAGTTCGATGAAAATTTTGGTATAAACTTGTCCCGGTTTGAACGGTGGACATAGCCAAACTTACTAAATCAAGCGCATTCATAATTGTCCCCCAGTCACTACTTCCATCTAATCTTACAAATCCATACGGTTAAGCAGTTCCCGTAGCTGAATCAACTCGTCTTTACTTAACGTGATGCCCTTCCCCATTTTTTCGTGTTCGGGTGCCCATTCGCGAATATCATACTTGGCTTCATTATCGTTCCAAGACATGAAATTCAACTCTTTCTTCCAGCCCTTTGTTGATTCAGATAAGACGCCTACTGTTTCTTTGATTTCAAATTTGATGTCTGCCAATGTCACAACCTCCGTTATGCTTTGAAATGTACCTTCGCCAGATTCATGATTTGCTGTGTGACCGCCTCTAGTTTGTCCGATGGACACTTGGCGGCACGTAGCTGTCGTTTGATACGGCTTCTCATCTCACGCTGAACGTCCTCTTTGGTCGTCCAGTCACGTATTTTCTGCAATGCCGAGACATCCTCAACAACGATTTGCGTCAGGTCGGTCAACTGCTCGTCGTCGTAACTGTCCGACGAAAATTCTACACGCAGCAGGTCGTAGAATGGGCGTTGCTCACGAACGATACCAGACACCGATGGCCCGGTATTGTAACCTTGTATGTCGTTGCGAATCAACTCTTGAAGGTGCAAAACTAGCTGAACCGTTTCCATCCTATGTTCCTTCCAGTCGGCAATCAACTTCTCCAGCTTCTCCTTGAGCGACATGTAATGAATAGGATTTTCGTCCAGCTTGACACGAATCTCATGGCGAATAGCGTGCTCCATTTCAGACGCCTTCGCTTCGTCTGACGACATACCGTCGACGTAGTCAGTGAATCGACTGCTAAGAATATCAATCGGGTCGTGTAACACTTCAATAGCGTTGGCTCGGACGTGTTCCTCGATGAGTTCCTTCACCTTGGCCCCGCAATCAGAAATATCCATTTCCTCATCACGATACCGCTGTCTGGCTGCAAGACGAACCTTCCCCATAAACTTTAGGTCGTCACGATATGGGTTGGCCAATGGACTCGGCATCACCAAGTCCATGCTTTGTGCGAACCGCTTGAAAGCCAGATCGAATTCCGTCCGAACGTCCTCTGGTTCCAGTACCTTGATACACGCCTCAAGATTGTCCGAATTTACATGGTCAAAGAAACGCATCGCAGCACGGTGGCGACTCTGTAGCCGGGGCAGCTCAGATTCAACCGGCATCATCACGCCACGAACATCCTTCTCATGAAACACATCTAACGCCTGTTTCAAGAACGCCGAGACGCCGTAATAATCCACAATCAGCCCATACGTCTTTCCGTCATAGGTACGATTGACACGGGCAATGGCTTGCAGCAGGTTGTGTTCACGAAGTGACTTATCGAGATACATGACCTGTTCGATTGGTGCATCAAAGCCTGTCAGTAGCATGTCGCAGACGATGATGAACTTTAAATTATCGTCAGGATTCTTGAAGCGTTCGATGTATTGCTTCTGTTGATGATCCGGCAAATGAAACTGCTTCATCTCATCCGAGTCATTGTTGTTCCCTGAGATAATGACAACGGATTCAGGGGCATTTAACTTGTCCAGCGTCTGCTTATACAAAATGGCTGTTTCTCGATTCACCACAACAATTTGAGCCTTGAAGCCGTTCGGTGCAATATGTAGTTCAAAATGCTCGATGAGGTCTAGGCAGATGGCTTCAATACGCTTTGGGGCGGCTGTAATGGCCTCTGTCGTCGCGTATCTTTGCTTAATGCGCTCTCGGTCGTCCTTATCATAGTTTGCGAACATACGGTCAAATAGGGCGTCCAGAGAACGCCCTTCAATCTGAAGGTCCGGCATACGGCTATCGTAGAGAATTGAAACGGTGGCTCCGTCATCAACCGCCTGTTGAATCGTATAAGTGTCTATGTATG
The DNA here is from genome assembly GCF_024706985.1 of Alicyclobacillus sp. SP_1. GTDB lineage: Bacteria > Bacillota > Bacilli > Alicyclobacillales > Alicyclobacillaceae > Alicyclobacillus_I. The sequence goes on from NZ_JAMCCX010000012.1 coordinate 2,899, forward strand.
TTCCAAACGTCCGCGTCGTACTTTTGTCTTTTTTATCAATGGGTGTGCCCGTAAAGCCAAGATAGCAAGCATTGGGCAACGCTGTACGCATGTTCGTCGCCAAACCCTTGTATTGAGTGCGGTGGCTTTCGTCAACCATCACGAAGATGTTGGAGTCTATGCTGAGAACCTTGTCGTCCTCGGATTCAGCTTCTTGGAACTTCTGAACGGTGGTCATGATTGTCTGACCTGAACCAAGACGTAGTAGATCACGTAAGTCAGCCACACTGCTAGCCTGAACAGGGTTTGGGAAGCCACACCGTTTGAATGTAGCGGCAATCTGTGAATCCAAGTCCTTACGGTCTGTAACGACCACAATCGTCGGATTCCCTAACTTGGACTGACGACGGAGCTTGACTGCTAGATACAGCATGGTCAGCGATTTACCTGATCCCTGAGTATGCCAAACGACGCCACCACGGTCATCCTGTGATTCAGCGTTTATGACACGATCAATAGCTTTGTTGACGGCACGAAACTGTTGGTATCGTGCCAACTTCTTGATGGTTCGGCCACCTTCTGGTTCGTAAACAATGAAATTCTGAACCAAGTCGAGCAGATTGCGTTTGGTCAGCATTCCTGCGACTAGAACATCCTGTGGATTTACTTCGTCTGTACCTAGGTCTACGACCGTCATTGGATACGGGTCTTTCCACTCACCATAGTGACGTAGCTTTGCTCCGACCGTTGCATACTTAACCTGTTGGCCACATGTGCTAATGAGGATTTCGTTGAAATAAAATAGGCGGTCTGCATCAGACTGATACCGCCCCAACTGCTTGACACCTTGAGCGATTGGATTGGTGACGAACGGACTTTTGCATTCAATCACTACGAGTGGCAATCCGTTCACGAACAGAACCACATCAGGGATAATGTTCTCAATCACGCCACTAACTTTGAACTGGTTGACCACAAGAAATTCGTTGTTGTCGACGTTGTCAAAGTCCATCAGACGGACGGTCTGATTCTTCTTGCCACGTCCCAAGTCCTGTTCGACGGAAATATAGTGAACAAGGTCATCGTGGATGGCTTCATTGGCTTCCATCAGACTTGCTGCTTCGACGTGCGTGATGTCACGCACAACTTTTCGCAAGTTGTTGTCGTCGATCCACGGGTTAATACGCTTAATGGCGTCACTAAGACGCTGCTCAAGAACAACGTCCCGTAGCGTTTGGCGTTCACCCTCAAGATAGGAACCGTGAATATAGGTATAGCCCAACCGTTTTAGTTGTTCGATAACACGGTTCTCGACCAGTTCCTTCTCGTTCCAATCCTGCGTGGTCGTCATACGGACACCTCGGACGGTTCATCGACGTTGACACGGACTTTGCCTGTTAGGAGGACTTGCATCAAACCTTGTTTGGTTTGCTTCAGTTGTTCAAGACATTTTTTCTCGCCTGCTATTCTGGTAGCAATGGAAGATACGGTTTTCGTTATTCGATTTTGTTCCTCAATAGGCGGTATCGCCACTGGAATCCTACGCAGGCTGTCTTGAGTCAATTTCAACCTAGTTGCCCCTTGGATAGCCAGAAATGGGGTAATGTCACGGTGCTCTAAGAAACGGTAAACCCAATCATTGGTCACCATTGACTTCGCCCTCATTACATGGGCATGGTTGTTCACCCAACTCTTTCCCCGTACCAGAGAGGTCATTGACCAACTTCTAAATTTCTTGAAATGGTCGCCGTCCTCTCCAATGAGGACAATGTCTTCGTCGAACAACCATTTATCGATGTAGTCAACAACTTTGGTCGCTCCGTAGTACGGAATATCCCCGTGCATGGTTTCCCGTTCCTTCTGACTCAGAGGAACTCTTTTGTTGTCAAGAATATCGCAACATTCCCCAATGGTCAGCACGTCCCACTCCGCCGGAATCTCGCCAATTTCCGTCTGCTTGAACGTCTTGTGACCGACTCCCTTTGTAAACAACTGCTGCATCAATCCACGTTTGACGACTTCAGTATGGTCAATGATGCGTTGTGTGGCGTCAATGGCATCGTCGACGGAAGTGAGGATGGTGGCAATTTTACGTTGCTCGTCGAACGTCGGTAAAAGTATCGAGAACCTCTTCACAAGTTGCTGACTGATATTGGGTTGTGCTCCACCTGCACCCAACTCAACTAGAGCACGCTCGTTGTGTTGCAAAACGTAGTACAGATACTCATAGTCAAGCTGCCATTCATTAGGGATTATTGCACAACATGCTTGGTTGGTTGCCGCCTCCATAGCAGTAATTGCAACCTTACCAATTGTCGCTCCATACATAGCAACCAGAACGGTTTTAGGGGGCAAAAGTTTAGCGGAGGACTTTTTTAACGCCTCCTCCGTAATCTTCTCTTCTGTTTGGCTAACAAATTTCCGCCCCAATTCCCCAGTTTTTATCCACGGAATGGTACCGTCAGTGTAGAAGGCAGGATTACTCCTACTTGGTGTTCCACCGCTTGTTGTTCGAGCAACTTCCTCAATAGGAGACAGTTTCCACTTTGGAGGAATATTGTTACTCACCGTAGCCCAACTCCTTCAGGTAACCGTTCATCACGAGTTCCACCTGACGACGTTCTGCCTCTAGGCGTCGCAACTCGGCAATGGCGTCTTCGACATCAATCTGTTCCTCTTCGTCCGTAGCGTCGATGTATCGGGCAATGTTCAAGTTGTAGTCGTTCTTACGGATTTCGTCTAAATCCACGATACGGCAATATTTGTCCACGTCCTGCCACGCATCATAAGCAGTAACGATTTTCTCAATATCCTCATCACGCAAGAAGTTTTGGTTCTTGCCTTCTTGGTAGTCATTTGCCCCGTTCACGAAGAAGACCTTGCGACGGTTGTTAGTGTCCTTGTGACGGTTGAACACCAGAATACACGCTGGAATACCCGTTCCATAAAACAGGTTCGACGGCAAACCAACGACCGCTTCCAGTAAGTCTTCTTCCAAAATTCCCTGACGAATTGTACCCTCTGCACCACCACGGAACAAAACACCATGTGGCATGACGACACCCGCTTTGCCTTCGTGGTTCAACGTTGAAATCATGTGCTGAACAAACGCCAAGTCACCTTTGTCCTTGGGTGGCAGGCCGAAACGGAAACGTCCATACCCGTCTGACTCCACATCCTCGCGTCCCCATCCCTTTAAGCTGAACGGCGGATTCGCAATGACACGGTCATACAGCATCAGTTCGCCATCTTGAACCAACTTTGGGTCACGTATGGTGTCGCCCTTTTCGATTCGATGGTCACTAAGCTCATGTAACAACAGGTTCATTTTGCAGATAGCCCACGTGTTCAAGTTCTTTTCTTGACCGTGCAAAGTCAGGTTACGTGGATTGCCACCCGTGGCCTTGATGTAGTCAACCGACTGAATCAACATACCGCCCGACCCTGCCGTTGGGTCACAGATGCGCATACCTTCCTGCGGCTTGATTAGCTTGACAATCAGTTCAACGACTTTCGATGGCGTGTAAAATTCTCCACCCTTTTTTCCAGCGTCGTCGGCAAACTGTTTAATCAGGTACTCGTAAGCACGTCCTAGCATGTCTGGTTCGGACAGATTGGCGTTTGATAGGTCAATCGCACTGAAATGCTGGATTAACCGTGACAGAGTGGCGTCTGGCAGACGTTCCTTATCGTTGAAATCGATTGTGGCCAAGACACCTTGTAGCGTCGAGTTCTCTTGTTCTAACAATTCAAACGCGACGTTAATCGCATTTCCAATATCCTGCGTGATGGAGTGTATGTGTGACCACCGTGCGCGTTCCGGGACGAAGAATTGATGTTCATCGTGGTCGTACCAACCGTAATCGTCACCTTCTTCACGCTGGATTTTTTCTGCTTTCTCAACGAATACATCATTGAGACGCTTCAAAAACAGCATACCGAAGATGTAGTTCTTATAGTCTGACGAGTCGATACTGCCGCGTAGTATGTTTGCAGATTCCCACAGATGGGATTCGAGTTGTTGTAAGGTGAGCCGATTCATATGTTGCCTCCAATTGTCTTCAAGACCGTACTCATAAATTCCCAGTTTCTATTCTATATCAAATGGGCCAATAGAGTAATTGGCAACACAGTCCATACGTTTCAGGTTACTGTAAAGTTTTGTACAATGTTGTCAACGTATTGGAAATTGGAGGTGGAGCAACGTGTCCGTACCCGATTATCAAAGCATCATGCTTCCGTTGTTAAAACTAGCCGAAGATGGACAAGAACATAAGCTGAACGATGCAATTGAAACATTAGCGTCACAGTTCTCTTTGACGCTACAGATCGTAAGGAACTATTGCCAAGCGGCAGACAAGCCAAGTTCGACAATCGTGTTGGTTGGGCACGGACGTACTTGGTCAAAGCCGGACTGCTAAACAGCACTTCGCGAGGAAAATTCCGTATTTCCGAACGCGGAATCGAAGCAATGCGTAGTAACCCACCTGAAATTAACAACCACTTCCTACGCCAATTCTCTGAGTTCCTTGAATTCCAGAACGGCACGTCTACCGATGAAACAGTCCTGACAAGTCGCGGTCAAGACCTTGACAGGCACGAACAAACTCCAGAAGAAATTCTAGAAGCCAGCTACTCAGATTTGCGCAGGGCTCTGGCAGATGAATTGCTGGAACGCATCAAAGGATGTTCACCTAAGTTTTTTGAACGTCTGGTAGTCGAACTCGTCGTGGCAATGGGCTACGGTGGTTCTCGAGTTGACGCGGGACAAGCGATCGGTCAAAGCGGTGACGACGGTATCGACGGTATCATCAACGAAGACAGACTAGGGTTGGACATTATCTATCTGCAAGCCAAACGATGGGAAGGCACTGTAGGTAGACCAGTCGTTCAAGCATTCGCCGGAAGTCTGGAAGGTCAACGGGCACGTAAGGGAATCCTGATTACGACTTCACGTTTCTCACAAGAAGCGAAAGAGTACGTCACCAGAATTGAAAAGAAAATTATCTTGATCGATGGAGAACGGCTGGCTGATTTGATGATTGACTTCAACATCGGAGTCACGGAAGTAAACAGTTATGTCGTTAAGAAGGCTGACCTCGACTATTTCGATGCTGGTTGACGCCAATCGAAGTGAGAATTCGCCGTAATTTCTTTAATCGATTTGCCGCTTTGGCTTGGCCTTCTTGTACTCATTCCGGGGGCTCGTCAGGCGTGTGTGATAAAACATTCGCATCAATCTTACACGTTAGGACTTGGGCTAAAACTTACTCCAAGCCTGATTCTTGGGGGACCAAGTACGCTTTAACAAGTGCCTTGAACAGGTCTGCAGTTTCAAAATAATCGTCAGCCAGTAGGGGTACGTTCCAAGCCTCATCAAAATCATTCACTGGATGCACCAACATCGTCCGATTCTCATAGCAAGTTGCAGCATACTCAGCCATGCCACAATAGACAGGCAAAGCCTCAATCAGGCGATCAAAAGTATCTTTGAGGCTAATTCCTTGATACTTACCGTTCAACCGCTTCTGATGCAATTTGACTAAACCATCAAGTGCAAAGTACATCTGGCTAGTGGCTTCTTCTTGAAAGGCTCGATATTGAAACAGCATTGTGGACTTCACCCAAAGCGACAAACACCGTGTCAATACCTCTTCACTACGGACGATGAGTTTGTAAAGATATTCAGGACGGTGCTCCCCATATTCATAGTCCGCTAGAATATACTTCTGCTTGTCCGATTTAGGAAAACCAGTCTTGCTGTAATGAGTGTCCAGCAATTTGTCTACAATAGAATTCAACTGGAAAACTCCAGAGTCGACAACACAGCCTATTTCCTCTTGTGAAATCATCTCAAGCGGTTCGTGAGCTAAGAATGTATATGCCCCATTTTTCAAAGCCAAATTGACCGCCGCAATCATTCTGACCTCTTGCTTGAGCATCCACCCTAATTCGTCTCCGCTTAACCATCGATGGTTATTCATGTCTCCGTACAAGCAAGTTACGACGTACGGTTGCCCATGATAAGAGACGTACGAACAGTTGTATGTGTGTACCGGGCTTTTCGGGTAAACAAGGTCTTTGCCACACGTAAGGCGTCGAATAGATACAGATGGAAAAGATGCGTCCTTCAATCTCGCAATCCTCAATACCTTATCCCCTATAGATTCATTTAGAAGAATCATAGCAGAAACGTCATGAAATAGGACCATTCCACGGTTGCCGATGTTCGTTACCGTTTGAGTAAAGTCATCCAGTAACGATTGTAAGAAATTAACAACCACAGTAACGACAATGGATTTTCGATGTCCGTTCTGTTACCGTTTATGTGTTACCGAAAATAATGATATAATGAGTACAACAACATACGGAACGAGGTTTTGCGAATGGCCAAGTTGGCTTACATAAGGGTTTCCTCCCAAGACCAGAACACAGCCCGGCAACGAAAGGCGTTAAAGGCGGTTGGTTGCAGAGTCTTTTACGAAGAAAAATTGTCTGGTGCGACGATGGAACGCCCAGAACTGCAAAGACTGTTGCTCGAACTGCGGGAAGGCGACATTGTGTATGTTCACGAAATCAGCCGTCTCTCGCGGTCAACGAAAGACCTATTGGAGATTATTGAACAAATCAAGTCTAAGCGTGCAGGGTTGAAGTCGTTGACCGAGACGTGGCTGGACACGTCCAGCGAAAACCCGATGAATGAATTTCTGTTGACGATATTTTCCGGACTTGTGCAGTTTGAACGGGCGATGATTAAGCAGCGTCAACGTGAAGGAATTGAAATTGCCAAAAAGGATGGAAGGTTCCGAGGTCGTAAACCTGAACTGATTAGCGGCGGTAAAGCAGAACGCCGTCTGCGGGAAATCGTCAAGGCGTACAAGGAAGGGAAGTCGGTACGGCACATCCGGGAAGTCTACAAGGTCGGCACAGGCACGTTGTACAGGATACTTGAGCGTGAGGGGTTACGTTGAGGACGGACGCGGGGCGTTTTCACATCCAGTAAAATCGCGACCCACCATCTCAGATTGTCTTCACTCAGCAACCCAGAGTTCTAACTGTCCGACGTCCAAATCCTGCTGTACTCGAATTGCAGGTCTAAACCAACGATGCTTCTTGCGGGTTTTCATGCCTCATAAGGAACAGTATGGGTGCCATTCACTTTGCGAATGGGCAGGTCTACCACATAGCGAGTCTCTTTGCACTTTGGATGGACATGGTATTATTAGGAATAAGAACACCACGTCAGGGTGAATGGGGGATTTGCATGCAGGTTGCAAATGCAGGGTTCATGGCATTAGGGATTCTGGTTCCAATTTTGACGGTGATATTTTGGATAGCACTTATGGTTGCAGTTTTCCAGATGCGTAACTCGATGCAAAACACATCCGTCAAACTTGATGCCATTTACAAACTCTTGTTAGAAAACAAAAAGTCAGAATGAACCTAGGGAGCACATGTGGACGAATGGCATGGCTCCTTCTTTACACAAAGAGAAAGGGCATGTAGTGAATGGTTGTATGTTCATGCAGTCGACCAGACACTCTTGCTATGTCGTAAAAGGGCAGAAGAGCGACACTAATTTTTACGACTTGTTACTTGTGACTTTTTCGGCATTCGCCCGTACATATGAACCGTCTTTCAATTGAACGGCGACAGATTTGCTCGTGTCAACGCCAGGAATCTCATATAGCTTCGTTGCATCATTGTCGTTTGTTCCCCAGCCAGATGGACCTTGGGAAGTCGTGTCTGATCCTTGAAAATCAAACAGTTCTCTCCCCACCTTTGGTACTTTTTGTTCCGTTATTAGATACTGAATACTTTCTGTAGTTGAACCGAAAAACACAGAATTTGATACCTCGTGTCCACCACTGGGGGCATCTTTTGGAGTTTGTCCACATCCAGTCAAAAGTAATGTAGCAAGCATTATTCCACTGACTAACTTCTTCACGCTGCTTTCACCTCACAAGATTAGACGCTTTACGCAAACCTTTCGTTACTGCGTTACCGGGGACTGACCAGGAAGAAGGATTTGCTCCCATGTGTGCATAAATATCTAACGAGGAATTATTTGGATTCTGTCGCTAGGGGGCAGAAATATCCCATAAGAAACCGACAGGTGATGGGTTGTTGAGAGATCGCTTTTCGTGAGAAAAGTTGGTCATTCAACAACTTTTGTTTTTGTTTATGGATGTTCTGTAATCAAATTTGGTTTTTCACGTCTACTATGTGAGCGGGGTGAAGGACGTGGATGAAATTGAGCAGTGGTTTAGGCAGTATAGCAGCGATGTGAAGACCTTCCTTGTCTATTTTCTACGTCGGACAGATGTAGACGACCTGGTTCAGGAGACTTTTATTCGGGCGATGCGGGGTCAGGATAAATACAGACGACACGCTAGTCCCAAAACATGGCTGCTAACCATAGCACGCAACCTGGCGGTGGATGAGACTCGACGAGCGAAGCACCAACAGCCTGCACAGGTAATGAGTGATTTTCCTGATTCACATCCTACCCCAGAGGATGCGGCGGTATTGAACGATGAAATGCGAATCGTCATGGCGGTTCTGTTAGACCTTCCCCAACCGCAAAGGGAAGTTGTTTTGCTTCGAACAATGATGGGAATGTCCGTTTCCGAGACGGCAAATATTTTGGGATGGACGAAAACGAGAGTCGGTGTGACGTTTCATAGGTCACTCAAGGCATTACGAACCAAATTGAACACTGATGAAGGAGGCGGATTCCATGAGATTGAGCGCGCATGAGGTAGAAATTATGGAAAAGATCAACCACCTGCCTCGGTTTGAGATTACGGAAACTTCACAAGAACAAATCCTTCAAAACATCGCCATGTCTGTGGGTTTCCCACGAGCGGGCAAACATGGCACCCCTATGATTCGGCGCAAGTTGGTCATAGGATTAGCTTCATTGTTCGTTCTTCTTGGAACAACCGTGTCCGTAGCTAGTGCCAATGGGATGTTATCTAATATCATCGGCAAGTTTAGACCAGCGTCTCACTCGGGTATTTTAACAAGTATTGAATTCCAAGGGAGTCAGAGTAATCCCTTTGGGAGTGAGGTTGCAGGAGCATTTCAATCTGCAAATAGTCTTGCGCAGCTGCATATGTTGTTTCCGTCGTTCCCCAAAATCACTTTACCTGGATGGAAGATAGCACCTCCACTCGGAGGACAACGTTACAGTGGTAACGATGAGTGGGTAAGTATTTCAACAAGTTCTGGAATTACCGTCAATGCCTATCATGATCTGACAAGGACGATGGTAATCGACGGAATGTCGGTTACATCCCCTCAAGTAGAGACTACGACGATTGATGGTGTCGAAGCTAAAATATTCGTATATCACGCGGGAACTGGAGGCATCTCGTATATTGTCTGGAAACGTGGCTCATGGACAATTGCATTAAACACGTTGAGTACAAGCAGGCGCGAACTACTGACAGCCGCACAAACGTTTGACGAGCAGTTCAAAAAGGGACTGAATTGACTCCAGAAATTCGCGAGGAACAATGCATGCAGACCTTGAATCAAACTTCGGTACCATAAATTTTCACCCTAATGACATCAGATGATGGACGATTCGAGAACACAGGATCGCCCTTAACGATGCATGGATATACAATGGCAATGTGACCAATGATCTGTCGCACTCGGGCAGTTAAACGCAGTTGCGGTGGTCTTATGACCAATGCCGTATAGACGGTATGTTTCTACTGTGGGATTGCGGTCGGAGCACACAGTAAGGAAGAGGGGAGCAGATTTTATGAAGATTTCCGAACTTCAAGTGGATACTCACCGCTTGGACGAAATGTACGCCTTTTATGCAACAACATTGGGATTTAATGTACTTGATGTGGGCAACGATTTTTTTGCGGTGCAAATTGGATATACTCGTCTAATATTTAGAAGAACGAACAGTGACGTGACGCCATTTTATCACTATGCGTTTAACGTCCCATCAAATCTCCTATCGGACAGTATGGAATGGTTGGCTGCAAAAGGCATTGAATTCCTTACCGCCGGTGGTGACTCTCTAATCGACCAAGGGACATTTTGGAACGCACACTCCTGTTACTTCCACGATCCTGCGGGTAATATTGCGGAATTCATTGCTCGCCATTCCTTAGCAGACTCTTATTCTCCTGAGTTTTCGGTTGCCGAAGTTATGGGGGTATCCGAAATTGGTTTACCAGTAATTCATCCTGAAAATGTCGTCGGTGAACTGACTCAGAATTTCGGACTGAGTACATTAGACGATGGCGGTTATCCCAATTTCGTGGGGATGGGATCGGACGAGGGGCTTCTAATTGTTGTTGATTACGAGCGACCGTGGTTCCCTACAAGGGAGATGGCTGTTCAAGCACCGATCTCAGGGAAAATTGAAACCGGGAATAAAGGATTGTGGCAATATCGGAATGGATTGTACCACTTTGAATCATTTTGAAGTGTTTCACGATGTCTGTTACAAGTGGGGGCATGTATCCCAGAAGCAACACCTTCAAAAATGTATGAACATGCAGAAATGGACACCCTGTCCTTGCTGTATTAGCGGACAGCTTAGTTGAAAAAGGAAATCGAGATGAGGGATACTTTGAGTTTGACCGACTCGTTAATGAAAAATGGAATTGTTGTCACTGTGTATAAGGTACAAGGTATAGAATTACGGCACCGATGGGAACAGGAATTTGCCCAGGATATCAATCGTTCGGTAAAGAAGTCGATATATTTCAACGAATTCTTGTGGCATGTATTTAGCTACGGGAAGCTGCCCTGTTTAACGAATGATAAGGCGATAAGTGCTTTCGAAAATGAAAAGAAGCAAGATTGCTACGTATTTTACCAAAATGATGATGTTGTGTATCAGTTGGAAAACGCCGAAGGACTCAGAGCTGAAGATTTTTCCAAGGAAGACGACGTTTATATCGTCGATACGGGCTTCAACTGGACATACGTTCAAACTCATGAGAGTGACTGCGGACCTTACTTTTACAAGTCAACCTTGCGTCGTTAACGAGAGAGTTATGTGCAACATCGATTCAATCAGTAAAGCCAGCATAGTCAGTTGAAATGTAGCACAACGAGGAGGGATTCAATTGGAATACAAACCTTCTACGAGTTTGGATGTGGAATCTGACTGGTATCAGAGTATGTGTTCATTGCATAGCACCATCTTCAAAAACCAAAGCCCTGATTCGATTGAGGAAGAACTACGTGCAAGACCCAATTTCCTTATACTTGTTGCCTTAGATAAAGACCAGGTTGTAGGATATAAAATCGGTTATCAAGATCGTAAAACTCGGTTCTACAGTTGGCTAGGTGGCGTGTATCCAGAATATCGAGGTCAAGGGATAGCGTCAGAACTTATGCTGAGACAACATGAATGGTGCAAGAGTCAAGGATATACCGCAATACGAACTCAAACCAAAAACAAATGGAGAGACATGCTGATTTTGAATTTGCGACATGGCTTTGATGTTGTTGGAACTTATACTGACGAAAAGGGCGAACCGAAAATTATTTTGGAGAAACGCTTTTAGCCGAACATGAGTCTTGAACATAAGGGACGAGACCAGAACAATTTGGTCTATCCGTATTTGTATGATTATTCAGTTCACAAAGGCTCGCTGTTGCTGCAGTAAGGGACAGGTTTCCGACAGAAGAATTGTGTCATTGGAAAAAGGGGGGAGACGCTGTGAAGAACAGTCGACGATATGTCATCAGTGGAATTACCATCATTCTTGCATTGATACTTTATTACGTGATTGATTACGCAGTTGTTGCTAATAACGTGCGAAGCCATGTCAAATCTGCATTGTCGACAACGGTTCAATCAGTTGGGCAGTTGACGCCATCTCAGTTCAAGTCACTTGTACCTGCTGGGGTTACCCAAGAGCGGCTATTCATGAACTTGGATAATCGATGGTTGGTTGTGGACCCGAACAGTGTATTTGTAAAACAGCGAATTGAGTATCTAACCTGGTCGGAATTAAATCAAGGCTCGTCATCACCAATTTGTTTGATGAACATCGTAAGTATGAGTCTTGTTCCAGGAAACACATCGATGATGGTGAGCACTGATGTTCGCTTCGTGGGACCATTTGGCATTCCTCGTACGATTTCAGTGATCGAAACTCAGTCAGTCAAGGAATTTCCGATCCAGTGAGGGAAAATTTTTACTGAACAAACGGGGGCAAATGCGACACAAAAGCGCATTACTCATTATGAATAAACATGAATACAAATGTATGAACTCCGCAAAACTTCATCGCACACATTCGACTACAGAACCAACAATCAAAAACCAGCAACGTACAAAGAGTGCCAATGGTCAACTTACCCATCGGCACTCTTTCGGGTCTTTGTTGAACTGGAATCCCTTAAACGAAACTGTACGCAACTGATGCCTTTCCGTCCGCTCCAAATACTGTACTCGGCAGCAAAGTCGTGGCTCAATCCACTGAACTCCGCTGTCAAACTCAGTTTGAATCCCTTTCGCAACCATCAGGAAAGCCTTCTTTTGATCCTGTGACATTCCGTACTCCACTACGGCCACAGGTTTATTGGTCATCGTAGGGAAATGCAAACCGACGACTAGCCCAAACTGAGGCTCTGTACGATAGCCAAGAATGACCGTGTCAAGCTGTTTCCAATTCTTTATCTTAATCCAGTCAGCCGACCGCACGCCCGGCTCATATAACGAATCTCGACGCTTTGCAACGATACCTTCCCAATTACGACGCTCAGTCTCTGCCTTCAGTGCAATGCCGTTGCCCTCGAAAAATGGCGTGCTGGTCAGTTGGTCTGATGGTTCAACAATTGAGTGCAACACGTCCTTGCGCTCCATTAACGCTTTGTTCGTCAACACGTCACCGTTGGCGTACAACACGTCGAACGCTACGAAGGTTGCCGGATGCGTAGACATTGCACGTTGTATCTTGTGTGATTGCGTCAGCCTCCCACGATAGGCGAAGTCATCGAACACAGAACGTCCGTCTCTGATACACACACCCTCGCAGTCGAGGATGGCCGATTCAGCTTTGATGGAGTCACGAACCGCTTCGAGCTCAGGAAACTTTCGCGTCACGCAGTTTCCCTGTCTCGTATATGCCTCAATTCTGCCACCTTGTTTGTGAATCAGGATTCGCCAGCCATCCCATTTCGGCTCAAATATATAGTTTTCATCGTCAAAGGCTTCGTACCTCATGGTCAAAAGCATCGGTTCAATCGATGTAAATATCATGTTATGTCACCTTGAACAATCATGACAAACCAAGTTCGAAGCTACCATAGGGGCTTTTTGGTAGGTGCTAAATTTCGAGTTTTGTCATACCTGTTCTGAGCGTTTGAGGAGGCGATGTCAAAATGAACAAAGCGAATTTGATTGGGAGTATCGCCGTTGGATCGGGCGTTACGCAGGAGGTTGCGGCTAAGATGCTGGCATCCTTCGAAGATGCTGTGACCAAGGCCATTATCAATGGGGAAAGGGTATCACTAAGGAACTTTGGAACTTTCGTAGTTAGAGAACATTGCGCACGTCGTCGACGCCATCCTGCGACAGGAGAACTTATGGATAGCAAAGCGTTTTGCACGGTACGGTTTGTTCCGAGTGCTGAACTCATGTTTCGGTTGAACTAAACTAAAGGCCGTCAGACAGAAATCTGTCGGCAAAATTTACGTACAATCAAGGACGGATGCGCTTTTTATGGAGTCTAAATTACTCACACGCCTTTACACTATTCACGAACGGTAATATTCAAAGCACCCTCGTCTTTGGCTGAGAACTGCCCATCCGCCGCCGAGTGACTGGTATGAGAGAGGCTTGCACAATACCTTACGACAGCCAGTGTCAATGCAGGACGAAGAATAGTATCGCCTGCTTATCGAATGGCTTTGGGCTTTTCCACTCTAAATGCTAAGGAACGACAGCCCCGCATAGGGCTCAAGAATGATCAAATATCTGAGTTTCCACCGTGGAATACGCTGATAGATTTCAATCGTCCAAGCGCAATTCAGATTAATTCCTTACGTTCGGATATTCGACTAAGTTACCGGGTGTTTGGATTATTCTGTGCGTCACAAACTGTTCCCATTGCTTCACCTCTGATTTGTCAGTTGGGCGTGGAGGGTATCCATATTTAGTAAGTTGCAAATTGGAGGCTGTTAAAGGATTGAAATCTCTGGGTGGCAAGTTGATGATGCTCTCCCCCCCATCCATCTCATATTCGTACGTACTAGAGCCATCTCCATGATGGATAATGGATGTTGGAGGATGGGAAATGTGAATACTTGCGAATGTAGTGTTTGAAGTGGCGTTCTTGGCGTGTCCATGACTCGTGAACAGTAAACCCAACACCATTGAAACTGCTATACCGCAAACTGTAACAGTCATCTTGTAGCCCAACATAATCACCTCGACAAAATCAAGAACCATAATTCACTCAGAAATTTTCGTGAATGACTTGGACGGCCCCCATCCTGACAAGTCACAGAACGTTACGGCTTCACGCTCCACTCTTGTTTCCTAACGGTCTGTTGGCTTATGTGTTGTCTTGACGACAAGAAAAGGGATTTAACCCTGATGCGACTGAATATCCCTTTTCCACGTTCCAAGCAGCCATGTGTCGAGTTCAGGCGAGTATAGACGTAATTTTTGTGTACTATCCGCAGACTGAAAATCGATATATCCTTGAGCATATTTACACACGGTTGAGCTCCCTGTTGTTGTACAGGTGTTTGCAGGCTGAATCAAAATATCCATCCCATCCGTCAGTTGCATAACGAGCGTTGTCGGACCTTCGGACGGCATCGGTTGATGTGGATTTTCGTTACCCACCGCTTGGGCTGTGCGTAACCAGCCAAGCACTTTTTGTAGAACTGTTCGATCATGTGCTGAAGTTGGTGTCAGGATAGCTGAACCATTCGGATTGGGAATATTTAACGACACTCTAGCAACTTTGATTTCACTCAATGTCGGCGCAGTCATTGACGATGGTTGAATTACAGAACTTCTGGCCAACTTCGACCCATCCACGAACTTGCTGGTATTTGAAACGGTTGAACAACCAGTTATGAATAGTACGATGGCTAATACCGTTACCGGGAACAGCTTCACGTGAATCACCTCCATGTAGCATAGACGCACGAAGTGTTCTCGCCGTTTCATATGGATGCAACCAAATACGCTATCCGTTAGCTCGGGTGCCCCCTTGTTCGCTGGTCAGCGAGAATTGTAGACATTCGTTCGACATAAGCTAAATCAGGGGGGTTGTCCGTGTCTGTACGAACGAGATGTGCATTCTCGATGGCTTGTATTTCTCTCGTCTACTTAGGCTATTTGTACTTTCGTTGGGCAATGTATTGGCTCACTGGTGGACAACGAAGTTGGACAATGTTTGATGTATTCCCGTTCTTTCACTTCCGTTGGCTTACAACTTTCACCAGTCTGCTCAACACAGTTCTACTTATCACCCTTTGTGCTTGGGTTATTTGGGGTGCGTTATTCATTTTGGATGGCATCCAAAATGAAAAGAACTAGTTTTTCAATAGGATGCCAACCGAGAACTCCGTTCTCATTTTTGCATCACCCATCCTGCATCGGATGGACTCCGAAAATCAGTAACTTGTGTTGCAATGTACTCATTGGGAGGGCCGATCAGAACAAATAACACGGCATCTCCTTGATGAATTACGGAAGTAGCTTGTGACGCTCCAAAGCCATTCATGGATACCTTCGTGTAGGGTGCGAGATGAATCGAAACCAGTTCATTAGTGGCTTTCATGGCACGGCTGTCATGCGTTGTTTGACTGTCATACAGAACCTTTTGAATAACCATGCGACTTGAATTGATGGACTTCACGATGCCCGCAAAGCCCTGATCTGGCATGCTCTCCATGATTTGACCTGTATTCGTCATAACGGACATGTCTTCTCCGATGAACAAATCGAGCGTATCTCCGTTACTTTGCCAGTGATCAGATGAAACGAATTGTCCAGCCGGAAGTTTGACTTTGACTTCTGCCTTATGGTTCATGCTACTTTTCTTGATTTCCGTGACGTTCTTCAGCACTGCATACGATGGACTCCCCGTTTGTATGGACGCAATGGTTCCATCTATCTGAGGGTCGAATGCTGCAGGTGCCGATGAGGTTCCACCGTTTGGTGCGGGCACTTGAGCAGTTCCGCACCCTACAAGCAAGAGCGAACCAAGCATCATCAATACCAAGTTGCTTTTCACACGACCACCGCCTCTTGAAACCAGACGCATCAACCATGCTAGCCGTTGCATGTAGTCGTTCATCCTGATCTTGGCAATAAAAAAAATGACACAGAGGTGAAATCATGTGCTTGAAATCGGCTCTCTACGAGGGTAACAGTTCCTCACCACGGAACTAGAGCGTGAAGTTCTTTGAACTACTAATTGAGGAACCATCGAAGGCACAGCGGTAATTTTGTTCTTGTCCGAAGGAACCCTTCTTTTGCTTTTGGATACAGTTCTTCGGGATGAGTCTAAGGCGAAATGTTTGTGATCAATCTGACGTTATAAAGTTGTAACCTGTGCCTATTCCGTGCAGATTGGACATAAACCTGTATGGTGTAATATGGATGTGACCGAACCTTGTTGACCGAGCAAACTAACAGCTCAAAACCTTCTATCACAGTGTATAAGGAGAGATACATATTGAACGGAAAGGTTGTACTTGTTACCGGCGGTGGCCGTGGAATTGGTGCAGAAACAGCGAGAATTCTTGCCAGTCGAGGTGCGGCAGTTGTCGTTAATTATTTGTCGAACAGTGAAGCAGCCAATTCGCTAGTGGATGAACTCACGAAACGAGGCAGTCAGGCGTTGGCGATTCAGGCCGATGTTCGCGATGAAGAGCAGGTTCAACACCTTGTCAGCACTACGGTCGATAAATTTGGTCGTATTGACGCATTGGTGAGCAACGCTGCGATGAGTTTTGTCCGCAAGCCATTTTTAGAAATGAGCTGGTCAGAGTTTTCCCCGAAGCTAAATGATGAGTTAAAAGCTGCGTTCACGTTGACTCAGGTTGTACTACCTCACATGATCCAAAACCGTTATGGGAGAATTGTTTATGTATCAACGGGCTTAGCCAACCATCCACAAGTCCCATTCATTGCGCACGGAACAGCCAAGGCAGGACTAAGCTCCTTCGGGAAGTATATTGCCAAAGAGTTTGGGGCGCATGGAATCACAGCGAATGTGGTGTCACCCGGTCTTGTCGAGACGGAACGTACACAATTCCAGACAGAAGAATTCAAAAAAAGAATGTCAAACATGACCCCACTCGGTCGTATTGCGAAACCGGAAGACATTGCCCGCGTTATAGCGTTTTATGTGAGCGATGACAGTCAGTTTATGACAGGTTCCAACGTATCGGTTGATGGTGGATTATCTCTGTAACCGTGGTACAAACAACTACGGTCAGTGTCGCGGAATTTGATTCCGATGAAATAGGTTGGCGTTTTAGTTGCTGAAATGGCCTTCTCAAGCAAGCCTTGTTTATCATTACCTGAACCCCCGCCACGTTTTAGGCCGTTGGCGGGGGTTCGTTCAGTATCAATCATCAAAATCATATCCCCTGCTTCCGTCATCCTCTTTAATTTTGCACAACTCTCTCACAATTGGAATAAACGCCTTTCCTTGTCCCTCGTTTAACCACGCCAGTTCCCTGACCAATTCCTTCGAAGCATCCCGCTCCACAAAACCAAATTGCTGAAAAGCAATACCTGCTTCCGCACTTTTCACTAAAAGCTTCAGCACCTTGTGTGGCACCATCGCGTCTAGGAAAGACTCCTCCCCGTTATCCAACAGCCTTATGTACTTTGCAAGCGCAGCCCCTAGCTTGTCAGCAAGGTCGTAAACCCTTACCCGCAAGTCCTCCATCGATTCGTCATTTGACTCGGCTTCATCCGGTAGGTACCCGGCCAACACCATCATGCGGTGGACACTCGCCCCCGGAACATGCGGCGCAATTTTGCGCAGAAACTTAGGGGAGATGTTCTCCCCACCCAACACTCGATAAAAGTAGCTGGCACTCATTTGGGCTTTCTCTGCGACAAATTTGCCCGTAGTTCCGTGTTCATCGAGTAAACCTTGAACGTACTGCTGAACGGTCATAGTCATGTTCGCCACCCTGTTGTTAAAGTTACCTTTTAGTTCACCAAATTCCAGAAACGATCAATTTCGAGCAACTATATTTTACTCCTAAATTCATAGGTTTGCGACAATAAAGTTATGTATTTGTTCATCAAAATAGAAAACAAAGTATTTATACTTACTAAAAAGTAACTTTAATATGTCGTTTTTGTTTATGACAAATGTCATCAATAACATTTTACGTATCTAAAAACAAACACCAGTTGAAAACTATACATTACCTTTAAGTAACCAACAATTAGATACATTCACAATCAGATGAACAAAAAGGTAATCATCTGTCACATTCCATCATCCCATCCGGTCACAAACCATGCTTGTTTTGGTCACAAGAATCGATTCTCCGGTCACAAAAACTACCCTTTCTGGTCACAAAACAGGGTATTTCGGTCACAGAAAACTGGAAACGAATTATTGGGGCAGTAGGATGCGACGGCGTTTTTGTGGAAGAAATCATGCTTTTTCCGGGTCTTGTGACCAGCTTTTCGGTGGGGTGTGCATATACATTGCGCTTATATTGATCACGTGACCATGGAACATGGAACTGGACACTCATTAGGAAAGGACAGACCAAAGTAAGAACAAAATCTCGCGCGTGTATGCACACAGTATTGCAGCAGGGTGTCACAAAACCCTTATATATATAATATTATTGGTAATAAATATTATATATATAATCTACTGCGAGTAGCATTTCCCGCATTTTCGCCCCCTCACATTTTCCAAATTTCTGTGACCGAAGTACCCCGTTTTGTGACCAAAACAGCCCTGTTTTGTGACCAAAACAGCCCTGTTTTGTGACCAAGAACAGCGTTTTTGTGACCAAGAACAGCGTTTTTGTGACCAAGAACAGCGTTTTTGTGCTCATCTTTGACAGCCCCCTAGGCCCAGCAAGGGATTGTAGGGGGTATTTTGCCCTACAACCCAAAGAGCCCCAATCTAGTTGGGGCCTTCAAGTCTGAATTCGGACTAAACGAGGGTGCCGGATGAGGTCTGACGTAGGTGGATGGCCTTCGCAGGAAGCGGAACGTTCAGTGCCTTGAGCACCTGAACCAGGTTTTGTGGCGGAGGTGGTACGCTAAGGAACTCTTTCCCGAGAAACTCAGCCTTCATGACGTGCCAGCGGGCCAGCTCCTTTACAATTCCCTCGCCGGTGTACCATCGATCATTAAGTTCTTTCAATCGTTGCTCACGCTCCGCAGCGTTGTCTATCTGCTTCGCTTCGTGTTCACGCTGTTCCCACCAGCGGCGGTACATCACTTGAATCTCCTGCTCGAACAGATACGCAAGTACACAGACGAATATGTGGCCACGAACGCGCTTCTCATTCCAGTGGTAGACCGGACCTACGTCCAGGAAGTTCTTAATCTCTCTGAACGCCCGTTCCACGTTCATCAATGTTTTGTATGAAGTGACCACCTGCTCAGCAGGTAAATTGGTGTTGGTCTTAATGACAAACTTTCCGTCTCGGAGCGATTCCTTGGCAAGCGCCTCTTCCTTGCGTTTGTACGAGAGCTTCTCGTCAGTGAACTGCACTTCAAGAAACGCTTGTACACCTTTTTTCGTGAGGATGTCACCGACCTTGAGCATCACAGACTGTGTGCTTGTCTTGCGATCGCGGTGGGGGTTCTCCAGCCACGCCTGGTATTCTGACAATGCAATCTCAGCTTCCTCTAACGCGGACACACGGAAGGCTTCGTCTGTCTTTGCTTTGATCGGATTGTGGCAGAGAATGTAGCGGGCATCTTGCCCTTTCTCATCATCCTCGACTGCAGATGCAGGCACCTCGAGGTAGCTAAGGTTACCGCGTAGCTCAGTGTAGGCTGAGATGTCGTTGTACTTTGCCAATAACGCGTCACTGACTACACGACCTCGTTTGTGGTAGCCCACAATGTAGGGATACTTGAGCTCTGCCAACAACTCGGTGTTCTTTTTGGTGACCATGCCACGGTCCCCGACGAAGACACACTGTTCAACGGAGAACTCATTCTTCAAACGTTCCAGAATCTCTTTGACGGTCTTCTTGTCCGGTGTGTTCCCTGCAAAGACTTCATGGGTGATTGGCAGGCCATCTTGTGTTACGAGCAGGCCCAGTTCAACCTGTTCCAGGTCTGGCCGGTGGGTTCGGGAATACCCATGTTCACCAATCGGGCAGTGGTGACCACTGAGGTGCGTACTGGTAAGGTCATAGAGTACCAACGACAAACGAAAGCTCAAGAGGTCGGTGAGTCGTCGGTAGATGAGCTTCTCCAGCTGTGGCTTCATGTCCATGAGGTGATCCAAGGCTCGGTAGAAATGTTGGAGCTGCCAGGGTTCATCGCCGGACTCAGGGAGATACATGTCCTCAATGGTGTGGAACAGGTCCAGCTTGCTTGACGGGTTCATCAAGCGATTACAGACCATTGCTTTCACGTACCGGGCCACATCAAATGTGACTTGTCGGTCTTTCAGTCCGTCCTGTATAGCCTTAGTGAGTCCGAGTTGGTCCCACAAAAATTGAACCACGTAGGGAACGCCGAAGGAGAGGGTAGACTTAGGGTCGAAATCCTCAATCGAACCAGAGGTACGGTTTTGTAGGAGGGATTCTAAGGTGCGAATGAACTGTTGAATCTCTTCCTCCGAGTAGCCATCAACGTTACCAAGACTAGCAATCCGACGCTTTTTGACAGTCTTTCCCTCGCGATAGGATTCAACAATATGCATGTACCTGTAGGTGCGACCATCGGGGCGTTTTGTGGATACAATTTGTGCGAACACAGGGCTCACCACCGCCTACATTATTACCTACAAATATATAACCAATAGACATACAAATCAAGATAAAAGTTATCCACTGTCCAAACACTTTTTGACCTACATTTTCAGTGTCAAAACAGGACTTATCAACAGAAAAACCGCGCAGCAGCGCGGTTTCGAGACCTAGATGACTGAGTTTTCAACAGCTAAACTGTCAAAGATGAGTTTGTGACCAGAAACGCAGTTTTTGTGACAAGCAGTCAAAATGACTCCAAATCCTATTCTCACTTGTTATCGGATGTACATTCCAAGGGATTCTCATTTTCACTGACGCCGCCAAACCGTCAAACACCAAATCCAATTGCACTATTGCTAGACTCTCTAAACCGCGCCACACGTTCATTTTTGGGGTTCTAGCATGTGTTCAGGTGCCACTAAGATGTTTGTACCGAAAGGCCCTATACTGGGCTATAACACGGCTTTTCGGGCCGCTAATTTAATTCAGCGAGAAGTCTTTACAGACGTAGAACAAGCGGGGAGCGGGTGTGACGGGACTACAACAAAAACAGCCCGATCCCTCGCAGTTGTGCGAGAAACCGGGCTGTCTTTGAGTTCTTTGCAGTCACAGTGCGATGTAGAAAACCGAACCGTTGGCGGCATCCCAAGTCGCGCCAACCGGCCTGCCACTGAAGCAGTCGTCCGTCACTCGTTCCATTCCTTCTGCTTGGCCAAATTCCTGCGCCGAGGCGACGTAGATGTTGCCCGTGTGTCGCGTCGAAAGACGAGCGACTTCTTGTAGGCCATCATCTGTGACGACTTCAAATAAAATCGGTTTGCAGCTGTAGGAATTAGGTTCATAAACGAAATACAGCGTCGCGCTCAGTTTTCGAATCAAGAATACGCACTCCTTTCATACTTTCGGAGTGCGTATGACAAGTTGCAGGAGCTTTCTAAAGTTGAAAACAACTTTAACCCTTAATCGCCCGAATAAGCCCCCATAAAGAGTTTGACGACCAATTTATCCTGTCATACGTGGAAAATTGCTCAAAACCGAAAATGGAGCCGAATCCGGCGGTGTTACGAATTGTGCTATAGGCATATATTCCAAACCAACCATTTATAAGGAGTCAAATTGACCCTATACCGACGAAGACGGAACCCCTCCCCAAAGTCGTTCCATGCTTCAACGAGCGTTCTGGCAACCCTCTGGTGAGCTGGAGGTACGAAAGTGAAAAGCCGACCCGGACAGCCCGGATCGGCTCAGTCAAAATTAGCTCCTACGATGTTCAAAAGGATAGTTTCCATGTGTACCCAGCCATGTACCAGAACTTCGTTTTCGACGTTCGGAGTCTTGGTAAGATGATGGTCCGGGTTCGGTATCATCGCGGCAAAGTCAAAGTCTACCCTACCTATAATCTCTTGAACCGCATATGGTTCCAACGAAACTTGGTTCTCCCAAAGGGGGATCAACCAGCCAACCGCCTCCGGCGTTCTCGTTTTCACGTAGTTCTTTTTTCGTTATTACTCCGTTTGCCGCCTCTTGTCCCTCTCCCCTGCCATATAGCTTGTTTCCTGTCCTGCGATGTAAAATAGCATTGCTATGTTTGCTGCTTGTCTCCTCTCCTTGACGTCCTGCCATCTACTGACGAGCCAGCGTACCCGTTCGATGGTTGGTGCGACCCATATCACCCGACGCACCTGCCCTTTGGTTTTTTCGTCGATAATGGAAAGGTTCTGGACGTATAATGCAAATTTTTTTCGTAGTTGCCTGCTCGATTCCGTCGCGTTGTCGTATTCCAGCCAGAAGATGCCTCTGTTTGCAGTCTGAATCAATGCGTCAGGACGAATGTAGCTTTTGCGGATTTCTGCGTCTGTGTTCCCCGCTATCTTGCGAAAGCTAAAAAGTTCATCCGCACTCTCTCTTGTGCTGTACCATTGTACGCCCTCGCACCCATGTGCCTTGACGTACCTCAGCAAAATGTCATTCACACCGAGTTGATGGGAAATCTGAGCTTTCATCGTCACGATTTTCCCTTCGATATTGCAAAGCTGATGAGCCGCACGAACACCGTTTTCGTCTAACATGTAGACCGTTTGTCCATGACTATCCCGGCTGGTCAAAAGCATTTGTTTCTGTCTGAGCTTTAGGAGATGACTATCTGTCTTACTCCGCCGCCAGCCTAAGAGCAACATTAAGTCCTTGCGCCTAAGTACACCGGCATCAAACAGCGTACCGATTACCTTTTCGGTGTCCGTAAACTCACCATTTGCCCAGTTCAGAATCATTGTTTTCACCCTCTCTCCGTCAACTCTCCCGTTACTGAAACGAAGTTGCCATTTGGTACAAATTCGCATCGTTTTTTTGTGTCGCAAAGACGACGGTCTTCTCATAAAGTCGGCTCCTGTACGTCAGAAACTCAACTTCGGGAGATTTGTACACGGATGAACGAGTGCTCGGAAAAAATCAGGAAGGCGCATTCTTCCTGAACGGGCAACTGCGAATTCGTCGAGATGGATTTTCGATCGTCAGTCTTGTGACACCCTGAACCCTAAAAAAGCATCGTTTCGGTCACAGAAAGGGGGTTTTTGGTCACAGAACGGGTAATTTCGGTCACAAACGCATGGTCTTTGGTCACAGAGAAATGGAAATTTTGAGGCGTGAATCCTTGTGGCAGTAGAGAGGGTACTGGAAAAAATGGCCGAAAAATCGTGTTTTGTGACACCTGAAAAAAATTGTGTGCATATACAGTGCTAGATCAACAACTATATCGAGGGGGTAAAAGGACAAAAAAGCAAGAAATTCGCACGTGATCATATACAGTGTTTAAAAATCTTGGTCACAAGCTCCTTAATATTATTAATATTTTCCATAAATATTATATATAAATCCTTTTATATCAAGGATTATTGAAATTTCCATTTCCATTTTTCTGTGACCAAGAATGGTGTTTTTGTGACCAAGAATCGGGTTTCTGTGACCAAGAATCGGCTCTCTGTGACCAAAACAGGGTCAAATACAGGGCTTTTGTGACCAGAACGAGTGGCATGAGAGTAGCGAAAATGACGAATTGGAAATCTTGGATGTAAATGGAATGACAAAGGTGATGGTAATGAATGCGTCCATCTTGAGCACCCA
Organism: Alicyclobacillus sp. SP_1; assembly: GCF_024706985.1. Lineage (GTDB taxonomy): Bacteria > Bacillota > Bacilli > Alicyclobacillales > Alicyclobacillaceae > Alicyclobacillus_I. The sequence continues at coordinate 26,938 of NZ_JAMCCX010000012.1, forward strand.
ACCATGGTTGCAATGTCGCCTTCCGAGTTCCGCTCGACCAATTTATCCTTTTGCATGCAGAACCACTTCTGTGGTCAATGAAGGCTCAATCACACGCTGTAAGACCGTTGCCAAAGTGCCTCCTCCGGTTTCACGAAGTCTCCTTCCTCTGAAAATCGAGCCCAGATGAAAATGAAAGTGGGCATGCACCCGGTCACAAGCACAGAGGATTTTGGACGACGCTTATATTTCGTGTGCGGCTGCGCGTACAGATTTACTTTCTTGAATCGTTGAACCATGTCACCCACTCAAACTCTACTCTCCGTAGGGCCAAGTCGCACCTAATGTATCTCCATAGTGTCGCCTTTCTCTCACCATGGTTGCTCCATATTATCACCATATTGACACTTGGCACGTGCCCAATGACTAGGCGAACGCTCCCCGCTCCGATACCGTTGGAAGTTCCACTACAACGAGTTCGAGGTTGGGTTGTCGACCCCAATGTCGAATTGCTTACATGCTCCGACGACAGTAGGAGATCGCGGCGCATGCTGGTTCAGCACTGGCCTACTTTCCTCTGGCGACGCCAACTTCTCGTTTCTGGTGCGAAAATGTCACCACTGATGTTATCTACCGTTTTTTAAGGTGTTGAATTCGCACCATGATAAACCCCCTTTGCGTCAAGGACCTTAATGCACTGCAGACGACATCGCATAATACTTATGACAACCGCAGCATTATTAGCGTCAAAAACGCACCTTCAAAATCATCGTCGTTAGCTCCAACGAGGTCATGACTGGCCTTTGAGCCATCTGCCTCGCTGTAGTTTCCCATCACCATTACCTCTCAGTTCCCAAGCGCGAGTTGATAACCAATAACAGATCCTTGGCGCATACGCATTTCTTGGGTACAGTCTTTGTCCGCAATTCACGGTTTTTCCCTTCCCTACGGCGTTTTACGGTGTTTTAGGGCGCAAGATTTGACACAGACCCAGAGAATGGGTCACTGCATCCAAGTTGCTCGGGTGAGGTTTTTTCGAAGACAAAGTTGTAAATGCTGCAACCCGACAGAGCCTTTAGTAATATGGCGTCCTGTGTGGTCCCGTTAATTTCTTCTGCCGATTTGTCCATAGTTGATCGGCTTGCACCCGCCCTCCAACAAAACCTGACGAATGTAGGGTGCCGACCGGCCTATGGCTTGTCCTATCTCAGCAAAGGTTTTTTGCTCCAAAAAGTGCATACGATGTATCAGTTCAAAGTCTTTCTGCCTCATTTTCCTTGCCCGTGCTGCCGGGGTGATTCTCTCTATTCCGTACCAAGATAAGAGTTTTTTAACGTCCCACCAAGGAACTTCTAGTACATCACCGATTTCTTGAAACGTCATCAACTCGTCTCGATACCTTGACACCATCTGCTGTAACAAGTGCTCATGTCTTCGAAACGTATTCGCCAAAAACTCGTCCGACCGCACCACGCCTCGATTTAAAGTCACTATGGACCGGACCACATAATTCAAACCTTGGTCTTGACCAAACAGTCAATCGCTTCCCGCCCGAAATCCTTGTTGCCGCCGCGGGCCAGTGAATACGCTTCATCAATAAAGAGGACTCCACCGAGCGCACGCTCAATGTGTTCGCGAGTCTTTTGGGCTGTGTGGCCGATGTACTCACCAACGAGATCGGCACGCTCAACTTCAACAAGGTGGCCTTTTTCGAGTAGTCCCAGGTCTCGATACATTTCGGCGAGCAGCCGCGCGACTGTGGTTTTTCCGGTTCCCGGATTGCCCGAAAAGACCATATGCAGGACCGTAGGCGCCGTCTTGAGACGCGCCATCCGCCGCTGCTCCTGAATATAGACGTGGGCAAATATTTGACGAATCGTCGCTTTGACGTCTTCCAATCCAACCAAGGTATCTAAGCGACCGAGAATTCCCATCAGCCGCTCGCGTGTCATGCGCGTGACGGTAGGCATGGGTATCAGTGAATCTCGCCCGGACAATCGAGTCAAAGCTTCACCAACCGCAATTCGGCCATTCTCAAATTCCTCAAGAACTTGTATCTTTGTGATGGCATGTGGTTCCAAGCGAGTTCGCGACGGCAAATGGCTCACCTCAACTTCGTCATCCGATTCTTCGGTAGCCTATGCCACCTTTTTGATATGGGTGAATGCCTAGAAAGAGAGCGGTCGTCGGAGCGACATACCCGTGAACCACCTTTATCCAAGGCGCCACTCGCAGAATCCACACAAGAGCTCCCCGGCAATCCTTCAAGCTTCAGGCGACATAAACAAACAGGGACCAGCCCGCTAGGACTCGTCCCTGTTTGTCTCGTTGAATTTCAATTTTGGCGGAGTGAGACGGATTCGAACCGTCGATACGGTTTTTGACCGTATACTCGCTTAGCAGGCGAGCGCCTTCGACCTACTCGGCCATCACTCCATAGACAGTGGTGGGCGTTGACGGGTTCGAACCGCCGACCCCCTGCTTGTAAGGCAGGTGCTCTCCCAGCTGAGCTAAACGCCCGAAATGTGGAGCTCCCAACCAGATTCGAACTGGTGACCTCATCCTTACCATGGATGCGCTCTGCCGACTGAGCTATGGGAGCATGGTTGGCTCCCCGAGTAGGATTCGAACCTACGACCCTCCGGTTAACAGCCGGATGCTCTACCGCTGAGCTATCGAGGAAAATCAAGTGGTGGAGGTAGACGGATTCGAACCGACGACCCCCTGCTTGCAAGGCAGGTGCTCTCCCAGCTGAGCTATACCCCCACGAGAATTCATGCATTACATTTTGAGAACAGACATGGATGAGAAATCTGTTCTATGGTCGGAGCAGCGGGATTCGAACCCACGACCTCCTGCTCCCAAGGCAGGCGCGCTACCAAGCTGCGCTATGCTCCGATGGCGTGCCCGGAGAGATTCGAACTCCCGACCTCTTGATTCGTAGTCAAGCGCTCTATCCAGCTGAGCTACGGGCACAAGACTGGCTGGGGGAGAAGGGATCGAACCTTCGCATAACGGAGTCAAAGTCCGTTGCCTTACCGCTTGGCTATCCCCCATTAGTTGGGGTGAGCGATGGGAATCGAACCCACGTATGCCGGATCCACAATCCGGTGCGTTAACCCCTTCGCCACGCTCACCACACTGGCAGGGGCGGCAGGATTCGAACCCACGACATGCGGTTTTGGAGACCGCCGTTCTACCAGCTGAACTACGCCCCTAGGCCTAAGAAAACCAATCTTTGACTCCGCAAAGCTCTCCAAGTACAAACCACTTGGTGGAGGGGGAAGGATTCGAACCTTCGAAGCTTCCGCAACGGATTTACAGTCCGCCCCATTTGGCCACTTTGGTACCCCTCCGCTACTGGAGCCAGCGACAGGAGTCGAACCTGCGACCTACTGATTACAAGTCAGTTGCTCTACCTGCTGAGCTACGCTGGCGCCTCATCGGCGACAAGTCATAACTTAACACAGCGCGAGCACTCGTGTCAACTGCGAATTTCGACGCCAATACCGACCTTTTACTTCCAATTAAAGCGCGACATTCGACTGAATTTTGCGACGAGTCGCCGGGCTTACTCACTCAGCTGTGGGTTCTTCCAATGCCATCAAGTTGACGGCACGCAAAGGAATAAACGTAGATATGGCATGCTTGTATATCATCTGCTGTTTTCCATCCGCTTCAACAACAATCGTGAAGTTGTCAAACGCCTTCACATTTCCACGAATTTGAAATCCATTCACCAAGTATACAATGACCGGTATTTTCTCTTTGCGGACTTGATTCAAGAATGTATCTTGAATGTTCACCGGCTGCTTACTCACGCCGTTCACTCCTGTCATCAGCGGATGAGAGTAGTCTATCATGCGCTACTCCGATTGCACGAAAGCCAACTGCAGTTTGAGACAAAGTTACACGTCAGGTGTATTCGCGATGGTCACATGAAATTCCTGCAAAATATTTGCCGATACGCTCACTGGCGACGTCAATCAGCTGATTCGCGTTTAGAACCGACATGTCCAGCCACTCAACTCGCTCATCTTGTCGCAAAAAACTGAGTTGGCGTTTGGCATAGCGTCTTGTGTCCTGTTGGATTTTCCCGACCATGTCCGGCATCGTCATCTTTCCCTCCAGGAACGCCACGACGTGCCGATAGCCAATGGCCTGCATTGCCTGGCCACCCAGTGGCACGCCGCGCAACATCAGTTGTTCAACTTCACGAATCCACCCTGCTTGAACCATGGCTTCAACGCGTTGATTGATACGACGGTACAACTCCTCGCGAGAACATGTCAAACCAAGCAGCAGTGCATCAAAGCGTGGTGGTCTCGGATGCCATTGATAGGACGCAGAAAGCGGCTGACCTGTGATATAGTATACCTCCAATGCCCGAATCACCCGTCGAACATCGTTCGGATGAAGTCTGTTTGCGGAGAGCGGATCGACCCGAACGAGTTCTGCATGGAGTGCTTCAACTCCACACTCTTCAGCTCGCTGCTGAAGGGATGCCCGCAATGCACTCGATTTCGCTTGATGCTGAAAATCGAGCCCGTCGACCAGACCGCGAACATAGAGCGTGGTCCCGCCGACTACCAACGGCAGGCGGCCTCGGGCCGAGATGTCGTGAATTCTCTCTTCGGCATAGCTCACGAAGTCTGCCACCGTAAAGCTTGCCTCCGGTTGAACGAGATTAAGACCGTAATGGGGAACGCCTTTCATTTCCTCGAGAGTCACTTTCCCGGTCCCAACGTCCAGGCCCTGGTAGATTTGCATTGAATCGGCGGAAATGATTTCACCATCAAATACCCGTGCCAACTCGATGGCCAACGCGCTCTTGCCAACTCCGGTTGGACCAACCACACAGACGAGCGTCATCAAGGTCTCCCCCTTTGCCACACGGCGAAGGCAAAACTTGCATTCGTCTTGTCCGGAAGAACAGGAAGGTCTGACAAAAGTTTATCGCCCAAGCGACACTTTATCACAACCGTCCGCCGCGCCACTCGACAGGCGTCCGCAAACACGTCTCTCGTCAGCACCTGGTGATTTGCAAAAATACGCAGCGGCTCCATTGCCGCAGACCGTTCCAAAGGGTGGTGAAACATCGGATCGAAATAGACCGCATCGACCGAGGCATCGCCCAATTTGGAAAGAATTCGACCGGAGTCGCCCCAGAGCATCTCGATACCCGCCAAATGCTCGGCCACATCCGGCGGAATGGAGCGAGTCCAGCGCACGGCATACTGCATCAGGCGGGCAACGAGAAAAGTGGACTCAACCGCGATGACGCGCCCGCTTTGCCCGACGCCTGCTGCCAGCAAGAGTGCGTCTCCGAGGAGTCCGCAGGTGGCATCCAAAACCACATCACCAGGACGAACTCCGATGGCTCGAAGCAACCGGTCTTGGCGCCCTCGTTGGTGCTCACGAAGCCGCAACAAGGACATTCCAGGGTGGTAGCGAAGTGCCATTTCCGGGGCCTGCCGGTGAATGAGGCTGGGCTCGTCTCCCGCCAACACGACGACGTTTGCAGAGGTCTTTGCAAACAACTCCTCCACACTGCGGCCCCGCCGTTCAAGGTAAGTGGCTCCGAAAAAAGCCGCAGTCTGCCGAGCGCATCTCTCTTTGTCTGCATTGCCTTCCTGACGGATTGGCAACACACTGACAATTGGCGCACTTTGCTTATCCTCTCGAGAACGCCGAATGTCAGACAATGCGCCGAAACTCCTTCTCCAGATAATGAGCCGACAATTCAAGAAAGACTGGGCGTCCGTGCGGGCAATGAAACGGATCATCCAGCGTGGTCAACTCGCGACACAAGGCTTCCATCTCAGCCGCAGAGAGTCGATGATTCGCCTTGATGGCCGCCTTGCAAGCTCGCAGCACAACCATCTGGCGAAGCGCGTCCGGCGCATCGACCGTTCTCGTTCCCTTGGCTGCCGCAAACCCCTCGTTTGCGGACGACCGAATGATGTCTTCCACCAGTCTGTCAACGTCCAGTCCTTCCCATACTTCAGGAATCGAGCGAATGAGCACGTCTAAATCTCCAAACCCCTCAGTCTCCAAACCAAGGTTCGCAAACGTCTCTTGATGTTTTTGCCAAAACACATGTTCGGAAGGGCTGAGTGTCAACGTCAAAGGAACGAGAAGTGGAATTTTCGCACCTTGACGCTCTTTCATCTGCGCGCTGAATCGCTCGAAGAGAATGCGTTCGTGCGCGGCGTGTTGGTCAATGATGTACACGTGCTCAGCGTCTTCAGCAACGATATACATACCGAGCACCTGCCCAACGGGACGCAACGACCAGTTCTCCGGCCGCGACCGTGGAACCGCCTCCTCTGGAGCGCGCGCCGCCCTGTACTCTTCGTGACTTTGAGTGGCGTCGAGTGCGCACGGGGGTAACGAGGCGTCCGTCTCCCTTTGCACCTTTCCACTTTCTCGAATATCTCTCGCAAAAACCGCAGGAAGTTCGTGCCGCCATTCGTGAACTCCGTTCAACAGAGGTTGCGCCAGATAAGTGGCAGTCTGTCTATCCATGGGCCGATCCCGCTCCGCAGAAAGTGGCCCTCGCACAAGCGATTCGGGCAGTTGGCGGGCGGTATTGGAGAAGGTTGGTACGGCAGTGAGTTGAACGCCGTCCAAGATGGAAGCCACCATCCGTTCAACAGCGAGGGCAAGTTCCCGCTCTTCACTAAAACGCACCTCGGCCTTGTGCGGATGAATGTTCACATCGACTAGGGTAGGGCTGATTCGAATGTGAAGGCAGTACATAGGGTGGCGGTTGACCATAAGGCGAGACCCATACCCCGCGACAATCGCCTGATGAATGGTCAAGTTCCGAATCGGTCGCTGATTGACAAACAGGTGGCCATGAGCACGATTCGATTTCGCCTGGTTGGGACGACCAATCCAAGCCTGTAACTCAAAGTCAGCAGTGCCGCTCGTCCCCTCCAAAAAATTCGCGGCTTCCGAAGGCCCGTAGAGCGCTGCCAAGACAGAGCGCAGATTCCCTCGACCGGGTGAAGAGAAACTACTGTGACCGTCGACGCTCAACCGAAAAGCAACCTCCGGATGTGCCAGCGCAGCCCGCTGCACCACCTCAGCGCAGCGAGCAGACTCGGTCTGAACGCTGCGAAGATACTTCAATCGGGCTGGGGTGTTGAAGAAGAGCTCACGGACACAGATGCGCGTGCCTGGAGCAGACTGAACCGCAACCGGAACAGATACTTCGTCCGAACCTTCGACCGACACGCAGACAGCACTCGTTTGCTCAGCCTGGCGCGTGACTAACTCCACCTTCGCTACAGCCGCTATCGCCGCCAACGCCTCGCCTCGGAAGCCGAGAGTGCGCACCTGGGTCAGGTCACGCGCATGCAGCAGTTTGCTCGTCGCATGGCGAGCAAACGACAAGACAGCATCTTCCTCGGACATTCCAACGCCATCGTCTTCGACCGAAATTTCTCGAATTCCACCTTCGACGATAGAGACGTGAATTCGTCTAGCTCCTGCATCCAAACTGTTTTCGATTAACTCCTTGACGCACGATGCGGGCCGCTCGACCACTTCGCCCGCCGCAATTTGGTTGGCCAAGGCGGGACTCATTAATTGAATGACACCCATCGCTCGACCACCTCCTTCGCCCGACTCACCAGCGTCTGCAGCACGATCAAAGCGTCGATCGGCGTGGTCGTCAACGGATCGACAGCCGCTATATCTCGCAGCAGGTTCGCTGCTCCATCCAGTTCCCTGCGCAGAGCAAGGGTCTCCATCGGCCCATTCGAATGGCGCTCCGACTGCGATGGCGGCGGTGCTAGCGGCGCTATTCCATGAGTGGCACTCACTTCGGCTTCGGTCTTGGCCTGTGCCTCGCGCCTGGCTAAGTGAAGACTCGCTCGCTCGAGGACACGCTCTGAGATGCCAGCAAGTCGCGCCACATGCAATCCGTAGCTGCGGTCTGCCGGTTCGCTCACGACGACATGTAAAAACTCGATGCTGCTTCCTCGCTCGGCCACGGCCAGCGAGGCATTGCGAACTCCCGCAACGTCTTGCGCCAAGGCGATGAGTTCATGGTAGTGAGTGGCAAACAAGCAGAACGGACGACTCTCGCTCTGCAAATATTCGACGACGGCCTCGGCGATGGCAAGCCCGTCATAGGTGGACGTTCCGCGACCCATTTCGTCCAAGATGACAAGACTTCGTGATGTTGCATGTTTCAGAATGTGACTGACCTCAGACATCTCCACCATAAACGTGCTCTGACCCGAATGAATGTCGTCGGCAGCGCCAATTCTCGTAAAGATACGATCCAAAATGCCAATGCGCGCCGCCCGCGCAGGAACGAACGAGCCTATGTGCGCCATGATGGCAATCAGTGCTATTTGACGCATGTAAGTGCTTTTACCACCCATATTCGGCCCCGTCAGCACGACAAAATTGTTGTCTTCATCCAAATGGCAGTCATTCGGAACAAAAGACACGGCTAGACCCGCTTCAACGACGGGATGGCGCCCCGCTTTAATGTCTATACCGCGCCCGAGATGCACTTCTGGACGCTCGTAACCATACGCCTCCGCCACTTCGGCCAGCGCCACCAATGCGTCGATTTCCGCTAGACACGACGCGCACGCTTGAATCTTGTGCCGCTCTGCCAAAATTTGCTCACACAGTTCGTTAAACATGTTCTCTTCGAGGGCATTGGCATCTTCAGCCGCCGACAAAATGGCCGACTCCCGCAACTTCAATTCCGGTAGTGTGTAGCGCTCTGCCGAAGCCAACGTCTGGCGTCGCTCGTAGTCGGACGGGACCAGCGAACTCTGCCCCTTGGAGACCTCCACAAAATATCCGAAGACTTTGTTGTAGCCGACTTTCAACGTACGAATTCCAGTTCGATCCCGTTCACGCTGCTCAAACGCGGCAATCCACTGTTTGCCTTCCGATGCGAGGAGTCTCAATTCATCCAGTCGGCTACTCACACCTTGTAGCCAAATCCCGCCGTCGCGAGCGCTCGTAGGTGGGTTGTCATGCATGCGGACGACCGTCAAATCCACGATTGGCAGAACATCCGGCATGCCTTGTTGGAGGTCTGTAACACGGCTCACCTTCGGGAATTGGAAAGAGCGAATGGCCATGGCGGCAGCAAGCGACGTGCCCAAACGATACAAGTCCTTCGGCGTGGCGCGTTGAAACACAACGCGCCCGAGCAAGCGCTCGACGTCCGCCACCTGGCGGAGCAACTGTTTGATTTCTGCTCGCCGCACACCGTCGAGCAACAGGACCTCAACTGCTTCCTGACGCTGCAAAATAGTCGGAAGATGCCCGAGTGGGCGCTCCAACCAACTCTTTAACATGCGGCTACCGAGCACCGTTTGCGTGCGATTCAGGTGATGGAACAGAGTCCCTTCCTTCATCCGCGTACGATTGGTTTCAAACAGTTCCAGATGCCGAATGGCCGTGGCATCCATCTGCAAGGCATCAGGTGTCGTCAAGAAGATTGGGCGCTTACAATGCACAATGGATTGACGCTGCGTGGTTTGTGCGTAGTCTAAGACCGCATAGAGAGCCTGCACGGCGACCGCGTCGCTCGTCAACCCGAGGGCTTCCCATTCTTCTTTAAGAAAACAGCGAAGCATCAGCGAATGGACTGTCGATCCGTCGAAGGCACCGGGACACGCAGTGAACATTGGCGCATTGGCTGGATACCAGACGTGCAGTTCATCAAGCAGGTTTTCCGACCCAAAGAGAATTTCTGCCGGACCATGTAACAGCAACCAATCTCTTATCTCCTCAGCGGCGAAGCTCGAGCCCATCCACACATCGCCCGCCAGTAAATCCACAATAGCCAACCCATACTCTCCGCGCGATTCCACGAGAGCTCCCAGAGAACGGCGTTCGAGACCCTCGTCTGTAAGTGAGGTACCCGGGGTGACCATGCGTACAATTTCACGCCGGACAATACCTTTGGACTGTTTCGGATCTTCCATTTGATTGCAAATGGCAACTTTATATCCATGACCGATAAGGCGGTCCAAATAACCTTCTACGGCGTGATAAGGAACTCCACACATAGGAATTCTCCCGTCCTCGCCACCATCCCGTCCTGTCAACGTGATGTCGAGCACACGACTAGCCGTCTCTGCATCTTCAAAGAAAAGTTCATAAAAGTCACCGAGCCGGAACATCAGTAACGCATCTGGAACCTGTTGCTTAATTTCGAGATATTGTTTCATCATAGGGGTCATAACCGTGCAGTCACTCCTCTTGCTATCCATTCCACTGGGATGATGTTTAGGCAATATGTCGAGACGCTAATCTAAAGAGGCCGCCCTCGCAGTGGCCGGCCTTCTTCGATTCGTTCTTCCTCTGGAGCAGACACATCTCGCGAAAGTAAGAAAGGAGTTCCTGACCTAAGGACACACTAGTGACTCTCACCGCACGTGCACCCTTGTCCATCCGGACCATGTCCGCATCCTTGCCGCGGACCCGGCTCAATTGGCAACACCGGACGCAAGCGCTGCATCAGTCTCTGAACCACTTCTTGAACGACCATGTTTAATTCACTCTGGGCACATTGATATTGAAACGCCACTGGAATTTGCGACAACTCATCTTCGATTTGCGTCAGTTCTGCCTTGGCTTGAACTAAGCGCGGATGCTCCAGACCGTAATGACTCTCCAGCACTTTGATGTTGTTTGTCTTTTGCTTGAGCATCTCAAACAACTCGATGGCCCGAGCATGGCGCGACATTTTTCCACGAGCCTGCCAGAACTGCGCGGCAACATCCGACTCCCGAATCATCTCTGCAACCTCATCGGCCCGAGCCGACCACTCTTCTATTTTCGCATCTTCCAGCATTTCTGTGTTTGTCACGCGCTGACCTCCTTTACGCCAATGAATCGTCCTTTCAGTAGCCAGGTTTGTGGCGTGGTAATCTCTACGTTCGCATACTGTCCAGACAAATCTAAGTTAGATGGAAACAACACGAGTTGATTTCCACGGGTACGCCCTGCTAGCACTTCTGGATTTGTTCGGCTCGGTCCTTCGACCAGAACCTCCACGACTTGTCCTAAAAATCGATTTTGGCGTTGCAACGCAATCTCGTACTGAAGGTCATTTAAGCGACGCAGCCGGTCTTTTTTGGTCTCTGGTGAGACATCATCTGCAAACCGAGCCGCAGGCGTGTTTTCGCGCGGCGAATAGATAAACGTGTACGCGTTGTCAAATTGTATATCACGTACTAAATTCAACGTTTCTTGGAACTGCTCCTCCGTCTCTCCTGGGAAACCGACAATGATATCGGTTGTCAACGAGACATTTGGAATCGCGCGGCGAATCCGTTCGACCAAACTGAAATAATATTCCTTTGTATGACTGCGATTCATCCGCTGCAAAATCCGATTGCTTCCTGACTGGACGGGCAGGTGAATGTGCTCGACGACCTTTTCACAAGACGCCACCGCGTCGATCAAATCATTGGTGAAATTCCAAGGATTCGACGTTGTGAAACGAATTCGGTCAATTCCATCGACACCATTCACTTCCCGCAACAGTTGGGCAAAGGAAGTGCCCTGCAAGTCTACACCGTAGTCATTGACGTTTTGGCCGAGCAAAGTGACTTCCCGATATCCTTGTTCGGCTAACTCGCGGATTTCCCCAAGTATGTCGGCAGGCTGACGACTGCGCTCCGCCCCGCGCGTATGCGGTACGATACAATAGGTGCAAAACTTGTTGCACCCATATTGAATGTTCACCCAAGCACGCACACCGGCGGCACGAACTTTCGGCAGGTCTTCCAATGTTTGCGGTGCAAAATCCCAAACCTCCATGACGGTCATGCGACTCTGGCGCGCATCCCTCAACAGCATGGGCAATCGATGAAGGTTGTGAGTGCCAAATACGACATCAATCCACGGGAATTTTGTCCGAACGAGTTCCTGGACGTGCTCTTCTTGTGCCATGCAACCGCAGAGGCCAATCAACAAATCCGGATTGGCATATTTTAAGGGACGAAGTCGTCCAATCTGTCCAAACACTTTATCTTCCGCATGCTCACGAACAGCACAGGTATTAAATAAGATAAAATCCGCTTGTTCAAGTTCGGTCGTCGGTTCATAGTTCATAGCCTGCAAGAGACCCGCCATCGTCTCCGTATCGTGTTCGTTCATTTGACAGCCATACGTCAAAATGTGATACCGATACGGTTGGCCAGACGGCTTACGACCGACCTGGCAGTCTTTTGTCAAAGCAAGGACATCCCATTGCACTCGCTCCGTTGGCCGCGCGCGATGCACGCCAAACACGAGTCCATCGCCGGCCTGCAGACGACCTTCACGCATCTTGGTGATGAGGTTTTCCACGAGGCTGCCTCCTAAATTTCTTTGTATACCCTGTCGCCATCATAGCATAAGGAACCGCATCCGAACAGGACAGATGACAGCCTTAAACCGCGCCCGAACAGACCGATACGCATCGCCTTCCACACAGATGGAGCACGCGAGATGGACATGCCCCCGGGCCAAGTGTCACGCGGGCACGTGCAAGGTACCCGTGATGGTGACATGAGCCGTACCCCCAACGACAATCTGCCACGTTCCGTCGAACAGCTCTGCACGTGCCTCGACTTGCCCCGGGCGCCCCATCTCATAGCCTTGCTCAAAACGATATGTACGACTCTCTTGAATACGCCCGTGAAGAGCCAACAATCCCATTAACGCTCCTGTGGCCGTGCCTGTCACCGGATCTTCCGAAATCCCCACCGCCGGAGAGAAGTCCCGGCAGTGAAAGTCGTTTTCAGCCTCTTCGGCCTGACTGCAGTAAACATGCGTACTCGTGGCTCCGAGCCGCCGATTGACCGTCGCCAACCGATGAAAATCCGGCCTCAATTGCGCCATCCGCTGCCGGTCTCTAAGAGGCACAAAGACGTCCCAGAGGCCCGTGGAGCACATGGCGAATGGCCAATCAGGGTGCACATCGTCCTCATCTAAGCCGAGAGCCCGTAGCAACTCCAACTTGCTCGGCTGGTCGACCTCTCTCTGTTCCGGAGACAGTTGTTGCATTTCCGCCGCAAATCTCGACCCACTCGCGTCAACGCGAACCACCAACCGTCCAACATTCGTATCGACGGTACAATGCCCACTCTGCAAGATTCGGTTAGGCAGTCGACCGAGCGAGGCCAGTGCCACGATGCTTCCAATGGTAGCGTGTCCGCACAGGTCCACTTCCGCCGTTGGCGTAAAGTAGCGCAGCCGATAATCGGCACCGGGATGCTCAGGCAGAGAGACAAAAACGGTCTCCGAAGCATTCACTTCGCGACTGACTCGCTGCATCCACTCCGGCGTCCACGCTCCGCCATCGAGGAGAACGACCCCCGCTGGATTTCCCGTCAAAGGAAGGTGCGTAAATGCATCGACTAGCCATAGTTCCACAACCAGCACTCCTTCAGTCCAATCCGCTCGTCATTCTCGGATCCGAGTACGTGCAGCCATCGACTCCGAACTCAGTTCCTTCAAGTAGTTTAGCACTCCCACGAGCGACTTTGCGCGAATTTCTGGCTCGTCAAACTTCATCGGTTTGGCGTTTGCCTCGAATATCCACGGACGACCTCTCTCATCGACGCCGATGTCCATCGACATTTCGCCGTAGGCCCTTCCCTTGCTATCGTCAATGGCTCGCGCCACCGCCAGAGCCACTCTGTGGATTGCCCGTTCGACGGCAAGACTCTGAGCTGCAAACTCGCGCTCTAAAACTGCGTGGCACTGAGCGATGGAACCGCCATTCGGTACATGCGTGGTGATGGTGTTCGGCCCACTCACTCGAACCCCTTTCCCGACAATCGACCAACTCCCGCGCGATTTCTGTAGCAAGACGCGAAAGTCACAAGGACGTCCATTCCAACGAATCAGTTCAATCGCCTGCTGAAGAATGTAGGCGCCAGGTACGCGCAGCATCTGCACCAACGGGTAGAGACTTCTCTCGTCGGCCACATACCAGGTCTCACAGCGCGTGTCTTTGAGGGCCGATACAGTCCATCCTTCGCCAGCCCGCTCCACTCGAATGACGCCGTGGCCCACACTGCCGCCGGACGGTTTTAAATAAATGGCTCCATGCTTGTGAAGCATCGTGTGAAATGCCTTCCGATTCAAATGGGGCATAGTGTCTGGCATGGTCCGTTCTAAGCCGTTCTCCTTAATGACCTTATAAATATCTTGCTTGTTGAAATACCGCGGATTGAACATGGGAATGCCCACAGACTGAATTCTTGACCTCGCCGCCACTGCCATCGGCTCATTTTCGTGCTTGCGAGTGGGAATGCGATTGTATACGGCTTGAGGTGCGGGAACAGGGATTTTCACCCATCGATACAAACCGAGCCGAACATACCCTGCCCACAAACTTTTTGTTGTTACCTCTCGGGGAGTCACCACATACACCAATTCGCCGCGTTCTTTACCGAGGCGAATGAGGTCTCGAAAATCCACTCTGCTCCCAACGAACACACCCGGACTGGAGCTTGTGTGGCGACCAGCCAGCACTGCATAGACCGGACCTGCCTCCACACCCTCGCCGCTTTCGCGAAAAGAAGTGGGACAGCGGTAAATCAGGCGGGACGGCAGTCGTTCGGACAAAACGGGTAGATGAGCCACTCCTGCCGTCACCATCTTGACACCCTTCGGATGACCGCGAAAGAAACGAACTCCGCAGCGCACTCGACCTGCCGGCGTGCGCCACCAAAGATACTCCCCGTCCCACGTTCTCTCATCTCTTGGCGCCATGCTTCTCACCCCCTCGCGGTCACCGAAGACGTGCGTCGCGTGCGACGACCGATGGAACGGCTACTGCGCGTCCGCTGTTTTTCGGTTGGCACGACCTTTGGCACCGCCCACACATCCCGTACATCGACCGACTCATCCCACATCTGACCCTCTGCTATCATCTGATAAAGCGGCTCAATTTGGTCTTCGTACCTCCGATACAACGGAACACCTCGCATTGCCTGACACGATTCCTGCAAAACGTCTGCCAGAGCAGACACGTCCCCTGTATAAAATGCCGTTTGCAGCGGCGGATCGTACAACCACATCTCGGGCAAGTCTTGATAGTAGAGACAGATGAGTTGCGCCAGGCAAAAAGATGTCAAGGTAATTTCTGGATTGACCACAAAAGAGGCTGGAGTGCGATACTCAAATCCGCCATGCGACTTTTCCCGAACGTCTCCAAGAAACCCATATCGAGGTCGTCGCCTGCGACTGGTTTGCGGATTTTCCACGGCCATCAGCGGCAGACCGAGATACGCGTCGAGCGCCCGCACCAGTCGGCTCGAAATGGGAACTCCCGAAATGTGAATGTGCCCACCTGTAGAATATCCGGGAAAGGGTGTGCTGCCAGCGCGCCACGCCACCCCCGCTCGATTCACCTTGCGCGCAGCTTCGAGCATCGTCGTCCGCAAATTGACATAGAGTCCGGCCGGGCTAGAATCAGGGTCTGGGCGCAATTCCATCAGCGGCAAGCGCTTGCCGTCATACTGCACGCTTCGGTCATCACAGCCGACGCGACCGCGGCGTGTCAGATAACGGCTGGCTAAGACCATCTTGCCCTGTTCATTTTGCAGCATGATCTCGATGTCCGTCCCGAGGGTCACCGAGGTCACTGGCAGAGACCGCAGATCTGACGCGCGGTCAGCATAATCGTCGACCGCTGCCGCAAACAACTCCAACAAGCGACCCTCGAGCACAGGCCGAGCCGTCACATCCAAGACATGCAGCACACCTTTCGGGCCTAGACCAAGCGAGACGAGGCCGTAATCGAGCCCAAGTGCATGAATCGCCCGACAAGCGAGCCAGCCCGCACGTTTCGCCACCGGATCGTCCTCCACATTCACTTCCGATGAAGTAACCGGCAACCGCGATATACGACCGTTGGTCCATGGCTCGGTGCCTTCATACTTAAAACAGGCCAGTACACGATGATCAAACACGGGAACTCGGTATTGGCGGACAAACCGACGGCTCGCATCATCTCCAGACTTGCGAACTGGCAATACAAAGCGAACGCCCACACGACGCAGAAATTTGGCCATGGACGGCTTGGATACGGTCGCCTGAATGGCACTCTGGCGGTTAAGCACGTGTACTCCTGGTGGATCCGGTGGACCAGACTGGCCATAACGCAGCACAGTGTCGTCCTCAGCCAGGCGAAGTGACTCGGAGTAAGGCGACACTCGTGCCATCTGAGCCAACCTTCTAGCTGATTTTTGCGAACGAGATAGGAGATAGATGGTCACGACATCCCCGCCTCCCTCACTGTTAGAGAAGATTTCGCCAGGAACCGCGCAAATTGCATAGGACGGGCGAAAGACAAATCAACCAAATCCTGACGTCCGGTCTCGGTGGATGCGGATTTGTGTGGCTTGGAATTGACTTCAATCACAAAGAGACGTCCGGACTGGTTCACCCCTATATCTATGCCTAACTCCCCCAAGGGTGTTTGACACTCAGATTCCATTTGTTGGACCACACGCCGCGCCAATTCATTCAACCGCTGGCGCAGTCGGCGGCGGAAGGCTTTGTCTGGCCAAAGCGGAACGAGTAGCGAGTCGAGCGGACAAGCCTCGCCACCTCCACTTAAATTGGAGGTAAAGTCGCCTTTGCGGGCCAGTCTGGCAAAAACTTTGGTCCGCTTCCATGCCCCAGAACCGTCGCGTTGCATGAGAATGCGCACGTCGAATGAGCGCCCGTTCACCGCAGCTAAGGAGATGCCCTCCTGCCAAATGTACTGGCGTCGCTTGAAGCGCTGTCGAAATTTCTTCTCCAATTCCTCGAAATTCATCACTTTTCCGTGAACGACGCTCTCTCGAGATTTTTTCCAATGATATTCAATACTTCCATCGTCATGTCTCTCCAGTCGAATAATCCCCACACCGAGACTTCCGTGAATGGGCTTCCAGAAAGCGATACTATGCCTTTCCAAAAATTTGCGAGCCGCCTCTACGCCACTCTGGCGCTTCGTCGCAGGAAGCACCGGGATTAACGTCGGGTCTCGTGACAGCCATTCGTATACCTGCCATTTATCGAAAAAGCCGTCATTGAAGAGACGACTTGTAAAAGTCTCAGAAAGTTGCTTGCGACGTTTCTGCAAACCCGGATTGCGCTCAATTTTGCGCGAAGCTAATTGGTCGTAAATCACATCTGGGAAGGGTATCTTGACTGGCGAAAAATGTTCCTCATTCCATTCGTATGCGTCAATTTTGCGTTCCTCGAAATGCACATCCTGCAAGCGAAATACGTATGCGCGCATGTTCAATTGCCGCGCCTGTTCAATCAACTTGCTCCAATTCGCCATATCTGCATTAGACTGCAGTCGTTTTGTTCGTGGATTCCACACAGCATTGCAGAGTATGCCTACGGATATCGAGCCGCCCTGCTCTGCTCTGCTCCCCCCATGCCGCTCGGGGCTGACGCTGTCTTCGCGTACCATGAGGTTCGCCTCCTGCTCATCCGATGTTGTGTCTACCGTCCTCGATATCCCACTGTAGGCGCCGCCTGAACGTCTTCTACGTAATCCATCCAAGTCAGCAACGACCGTCGCCGTACATCCCCGGGTAAGGCGCGCAACATTCTCCGACCGGGCGTCGGATTGACTTCTAGTATGAAAACATCGCCTGTAGAGGTGACAGCAAAATCCACTCCAATTTCCACATAAGGTCCAAACTTCTCCCAAAACGCAGAGAACACTTCCAGCCCAAGGCTATCCATCGTGTTGACAAGATGCACTGCATCTGTCTCGGACATGGAGCGATGCAATAGCGATTCTGCTGGATAAGCCGTAGCCCCCGCATGCAAATTGGTCGTCACCCCATCGGGTTTCCCATACCGAGCGACTCGCGCCACCACGCCCGTGCGCCGACCTTTTTGCACCAGCCAGCGAAAATCGATAGGACGGTCGTTCCAGCGCAAGAGAGATACCGCGCGCTGTACCACTGCCTGGCGCAGCCCGGCTTGTCGCCAAAAAACGCGAAATTCCTCGAGCGTTTTAATGCGGCGAAAGCAAGTCTTTGTCTCCGCTGCATAAACCGACTTGCCTCTCTCAAATACGCTAGGACTAAAACGTTCATGCCACTCTATGAAAAGCTCATTCTTCTGCGAAGATACGCGAAAGACACCCTTCCCCTGGCTCCCTCTGCGCGACTTTAAGTAACTTTGCGGCCACTCTGCAAGAAGTGCGTAAGCTGTCTCTGGGGACTGCACACAAGCCGTTTCTGGACAAAATGACGCTAAGCGACTCGAATTGGCAGCCATCCTAGCTAAGGCCCACTTGTCGGAATGCTCGGTTGGCAAGGTATGAAGTAATTTCATTTTCCGAAAGGAGTCCAACTCCGTTCGAGCCAGATGAAATTTGCCGCGCGCGAAGACGCCAGAGCGGCGCAGTACAACGTGCGGTAAGTCGACAGCTTCTACCATCCACTGCTGCCTGCGACCGTCAAATCTATAGGCTCTTTGCTTCGTAAGACTGCCGGGCGACCAGACGCAAACATCCACGTTTCGCTCTTCACCGAGGGTCGTCAACTCCTCCAACATCCTGGTTTGCTCTCCGAAGAGACGACCTTTCGCTCCATAGTGCTCGACGTACACGGCAAGACGCGGCATTTCCTGCGCGCGCATGGGGACGGCTCTCCCATTTATTTTCCACAGTTCCATCGGATACCGCGTCCTCTCGACAAAAAAGGGGCGTTGCCGCCCCTCCTGATGCAGTTTGTCAGTCTTCAATTTCAACTTCTTCCAAAAGACTGACACTGTCGTCATAAAAGTCGTCCTCTTTTTTGCTCGGAATTTGGCAAGTCACCACGGCTAACTTGGTCTGGCCAACGAGTTCGACACCCAATTCTTTCTCAACGCGCACCAAAATTTCCGATCCGTTGCCGGTCACGGTCGCATCGAGACAGTTCGGGTTTTGCAGGACACGGACGTCGACTTGACGGCTGTCGCGGACACAGTCTAAATCGAGATCGCGCAAAGCAATTTGCTCTACGTAAGAGACGGTGTCCTTCGCAACGGCGGTTTCGCTGTTGTTGTTGTAGGAGTACCACACGTTGACGTCGAACCGTCCGCGCACCTCCACATAATCTCCAACCAACAGACCGTCATAGTGATGATTCATGACCCAGCAGCCACCAATGGTCGTGGGACGATTTGCCGGACGGAGCGTGTACGTCGTCTGCGAATATTTACTCCCTCGACCACAAACCGCATTCGCCACAATCTCCCGATAGCTGAGGTCATCTTTTGAAAGAACCATGCGGTAACCTCCTCCGATGTTCCCCCTGGCAAACCGGCGATGCCTGCGCAGAGCCAGAGAAAACTCGATTTGCGGCGCGTTCTGGGCAACCTCCACAGGGACGTTTGCCTAAGCGCAACCTCGCCCCATCCTATGCAGTTGGGCGACTGTCTGCTATTCCATTTTCACGACACTGTCTATTCGCAATCTGGCGCGGGACAATGACCGGTCTTGCCGCTCTGGCCTCCGACGCAGATCGACGCGAGAGCCGGAACCCATGAACGAAAGCGGGAGTCGGCGACAGGGAATCGCTTGAAAGGTATGCACGGAAGTGAGGGATCGCTTCAGGAAAAACCCTATGCAAAGAGCCGTGGCGCAACCGACCACGGAATCGAGGAAAAGAGCACCAGAGGGGGCCATAGGATTGGAATCTTTAAATCTTCAGGAAACGGGGTGTGAGGGCAACTGTCTTGCGAAATAGCTCATCAAATTGTCATGAAGTAATTTGCGAGCGATGACC
Source organism: Alicyclobacillus sp. SP_1 (assembly GCF_024706985.1). GTDB lineage: Bacteria > Bacillota > Bacilli > Alicyclobacillales > Alicyclobacillaceae > Alicyclobacillus_I. The sequence goes on from NZ_JAMCCX010000012.1 coordinate 46,695, forward strand.
TCTCCGTAGCGAGCTCGGAGACGTTCTGCGAAAGAAGGGTAGTCTTTGGCGCTGCTCAAGCCTAGGACAGACGTAGACAAGCCATCAAAGTCCGAACCCAATCCCAGATGATTCTCGCCCCCTAATTGAAGAACGTGATCGACATGGCGAAACACGGAGTCCACCGTGGCAGGCCCTGCGTGCACAAAGCTCGCCTCGAAGGTCATGCCAATCCATCCATCTCGACGGATGATTTCCAGAATGGTATCGTCTGGTAGATTGCGGGGGTGATCATGAACGGCACGAGCATTGGCGTGAGAAGCCATCACATGCGGCAGATTCGTCGCGAAGACATCGCGCACTCCGGCATCGGAGAGATGTGCTAAATCGAGCCATAGTTGCAGGCTTTCCATCTCCTTGACAATCCGCTTACCCGCCGCAGTCAAGCCGCCTCCACGCGCTTCCATACATCCATCCGCCAAATCATTCGGACCATTCCAGGTCAGCCCAATGCCGCGAATCCCAAGCTCAGCGAGGGCATTCAGCACATAGATGCTGCCCTGGAGACAGGCTGCTCCCTCTAAGGAGAGCAAACCGCCAATCGCAAGGGGGGAGTCTATCTCCAACTCAGACGGCATGGAAGCGGTTAAGTCTTGGCGCCACAGGACGGGGCGAACCAGTCCTGTATGTACAAACTGTGCATAATATTGTCCAATGCTACCAAGCACATCTGTCAGTTGCTGCTGTGCCGAGCGACGTGTCGAAACGAAGACCGCAAAAACTTGGAAAGCTACAGACCCTTTAACCAGGGACTCGTAATCCGCCTGCATAAGCGAACTGGAACGAAAGTCTAATCCTTGCTCATACACCTTCCACAGCGCATCGACATGGGCATCTGCAACTGGCATATGGATGGGTATCTCCGCCTTTCTAGTCGACCTCGACCATCACGATACACAACCTTTATACGACACGATGAAGAACCGACCTGCGTCCCTAAGGAGACTAACGAGGTTCCACCAGAAGGCGAATCGCCGTCCGGTCCTCTCCATCAATAACGATATCGGTAAATGCCGGAATGCAAATCAAATCGACGCCACTCGGCGCAACAAAGCCCCTGGCAATGGCCACTGCTTTGACGGCCTGATTGAGAGCACCGGCGCCAATGGCTTGAATTTCTGCCGTACCCTGCTCTCGCAAAACACCAGCTAAAGCACCCGCTACGGAGTTAGGATTAGACTTTGCGGAAACTTTGAGCACATCCATTGGATTATCCTCCTTCAAGCGGTCCGTAAGGACACTATATCGATATTCGCCGAATCGACATGTATTCCTTTTTTCGACACGGGAAAATCGGCAGACCTTCACTCTTCCGCTAGGAACAGCCAAACTCAGCCCTCTTCAATAATGGAGCGAATCGATTGCGCTCGTCCGGTGTCATCGTCCAGGACCATCTCGACCGCGCAAAACTGACAGGGGCCCTCCGCCACCTCAAACCGCGAAGGACGGCTGGTCAGCAGTCGATAAATCACCTGTTCGCGCTGCACGCCAAGGACTCCATCGCGCGGTCCGACCATTCCCAAATCCGTGATGTACGCAGTACCTTGGGGCAAGACGCGCGCATCATTCGTAGGCACATGAGTATGCGTTCCAACGACTGCGGAGACTCGACCCTCGAGATACCATCCCATGGCTACCTTCTCGGATGTCACTTCCGCATGCATGTCGACCAAAATATGCTTAATTTCTGGAAACTGTGCCAAGATACCATCCGCCGCTCGAAAGGGACAGTCAAGTTGACTCAAAAAGGCCCTTCCCATAAGGTTCACTATCAGTACCGAACGGCCTTTTACTTGACAGATGCGAAAACCCTGTCCGGGAGTACCAGGAGGATAATTTAACGGTCGAACGACCCTCTCATCCTCGTCCAGAATGGAAAGTACATCCTTTTGGTCAAATGTGTGATTACCGAGTGTAATCATCTCCACGCCAGCATCGTATAACTCCTCTGCAGCTTTTTTTGTCAGACCGCGTCCATGAGCAGCATTTTCTCCGTTTGCCACGATTAAGTCTGGCTGCAATTCGGGAATGATACGCCGCAAAACGTCACGCGTAAAGGCCCTGCCAGGCTGGCCTACAATGTCTCCTAGATAAAGAATTTTCACGTTATCTGTCACTCCCAATGACACAAGGATTGTTCTTATAAAAATAGAGCAGCCAACGGCTACTCTATTTTGCGTATTCCACGGCTCTAGTTTCTCGAATAACGGTCACTTTAATTTGGCCCGGATAGTCGAGCTCACTCTCAATTTTCTTGGAAATTTGCTTCGCTACGCGAACCGATTCTGCGTCATCCACCAATTCAGGTTTGACAATAATCCGAATTTCTCGGCCAGCTTGAATGGCGTAGCTTTTTTCGACACCTTCAAACGACTCCGCAATAGACTCTAATTTTTCCAGTCTCTTCATGTAAATTTCCAGAGTCTCTCGGCGCGCTCCTGGTCGAGCTGCGGAAATCGCATCTGCAGCAGCGACCAAGACGGAAATTGGAGAACTAAACTCCACGTCACCATGGTGTGCCGCGATGGCATTAATAACAACAGGGTGTTCTTTGTAGCGTCGAGCCAAGTCCACACCAATTTCCACATGTGAACCTTCCACTTCGTGGGTGATGGCCTTACCCACATCGTGCAGGATTCCGCCACGCTTCGCCAGCGCGACATCGAGTCCCAATTCGGACGCCATCATCCCCGCAAGATGAGCCACTTCAATCGAGTGTTTCAAGACATTTTGACCATAACTTGTTCGATACTTTAGTCGGCCAACCAACTTCACCAAGTCCGGATGCAGGCCATGAATACCCGTATCAAACGTGGCGCGCTCGCCCTCTTCTCGAATCAGTTCATCCGTATCTCGGCGCGCCTTTTCGACCATTTCTTCAATACGCGCCGGGTGAATTCGCCCGTCGGCAACCAGTCGCTCCAAGGCAACTTTGGCAATCTCACGCCGCACAGGGTCAAACCCAGACAAAATGACTGCCTCCGGAGTGTCATCGATAATGAGATCAATACCAGTGAGTGTCTCCAAAGTACGGATATTGCGTCCTTCACGCCCGATGATACGGCCTTTCATTTCGTCATTGGGCAACGTAACAACAGAGACAGTAATCTCCGAAGCGTGGTCCACTGCGCATCGCTGCACCGCAGAAGCCACAATGTCTTTGGCTCTGCGGTCCGCTTCACGACGAGCCTCTTGTTCGATTTCTTTCATCAGAACTGCTGCATCATGTCGCGACTCTCGCTCAACGTCCTGCAATATCAGCTGCCGAGCACTTTCTTGGTCCAATCCAGAAATTCGTTCTAACTCATGCAGTTGTTCTCGTTGCAGTACCTCCAGGTTACTTCGCAAAGCTTCTAATTCTGCTTCTTTCGTACGCAAACCTTCAGACCTCTGTTCAATGCTCTCCAGTTTGCGGTCAACCGTCTCTTCTTTTTGCAACAATCGACGTTCCAGTTTCTGCAATTCGGCGCGTCGATCACGAAGTTCTCTTTCCGCATCTTGACGAATTCGGTGAGCCTCTTCTTTTGCTTCTAAAATCGCTTCCTTGCGCTTGCCCTCAGCATCTCGCTCTGCCGACTCTAAAATGTGGAGTGCTCGGGACTCGGCGCTGCCAATCCTGCTTTCGGCAATACCACGCCTCAAAAAATACCCTACAACCACCCCAACCACCAGAGCGACCAGCGAAATGGCAATCCATATCAAGACTGTGCTACTCACTTCAAAGCCTCCCTGCTCCGATTCGGCTTCGGATATAGGAGCTCCAACCGAAATCGAACCAAACCTCGAGCTAGAGGCCGCAAAATATACGCGATCTCATATTATCGGTTCGTCCCAATCGTTGTCAAGAATCGCCACTCTAAGACAAATATCATAGTCGAATCCCTTACGTTGTAAATACATCAACAATTTCCTCTGGGAAGCCAGTGAATGGTCAAGGCTCCGCTGCCGGCAATACTTTTCGGCAAGAGCCCGTGCAGCCGACTCATCGTTGAATTCCGACAGCGCCTTCTGAATCTGCCCTCTGTTGACTCCACGCTGTGCCAGCCGATACTGTAGAGCGCGCTTGCTTTGCAAGGCTTGACGTCGCTGAATATAGTCAGCAACCAACGCGTCATCGTCAAGAAGCTTCATTTCTGTGAATTTTTCAATCACCCACTCGGTTGCATCGTGAGAAAACTCTTTGCCCCGCAAAAATTGGCGCATCTCCTGGATGGTGTGGGACCGGCGCGACAACTTTCTCAGTGCAGCATCCCACGCCAGAGCGCGGCTTTCACTGGCCCTGAGATCTCGAAGAACCGTCTCGTCAATGGTCTGACCCAGTTTTAACTGAAGGTCTGCAACGTCCTGAATGAGTAGTCTGAAAATGCATCCATTCGCACATTCCACCTCAATGAAGCTCGTCGATTTTCTAGAAGGTCGCAAGTCAACGATTTTGGACAAAAATGGACTGTCCCCACACTCTGATAACCTATCAGTCCAAGTCACCAGCATCATCCTCGACAAAAACATCCGCGGCAGATGAAACTCCAGCATTGAGATGGAAATGTTCTCTTATTTTCCGTTCGATTGAATCGGCAACTTCAGGATGTTCCTTCAGGTAGATTTTCGCATTCTCTCTTCCCTGGCCGATGCGCTCATCTGCATAGGAGTACCATGCCCCACTCTTTTGCACAATGTCTAAATCGGCCGCCATGTCCACTAAGCTCGCTACCTTGGAAATACCTTCGCCAAACATGATGTCTACATCCACCTGCTTAAACGGAGGAGCCACCTTGTTTTTTACAACTTTAATACGTGTCCGACTGCCGACGACGTCATTCCCTTGCTTTATAGACTCTGCTCGGCGAATTTCCAAGCGGACAGTCGAGTAGAACTTGAGTGCACGGCCGCCGGTAGTCGTCTCTGGATTGCCGAACATCACGCCAACTTTTTCCCGAATTTGATTAATAAAAATAGCAATGGTCTTTGACTTAGAGATAGCTCCGGCCAGTTTGCGAAGTGCTTGCGACATCAAGCGGGCCTGTAAACCAACGTGAGAGTCACCCATATCGCCTTCTAATTCATTCTTTGGAACCAACGCTGCTACCGAATCAATCACAACTATCTCGACCGCCCCACTTCTCACCAGAGCCTCGGCAATCTCCAGGGCCTGTTCCCCGGTATCCGGCTGAGAAATAAGCATCTCATCGATATCTACGCCTAACTTAGACGCATATACCGGGTCTAGTGCATGTTCTGCATCAATATAGGCAGCTTGTCCGCCGCGTTTTTGAACTTCTGCTACCGCATGTAGCGCGACGGTCGTCTTGCCAGAAGACTCTGGGCCGTAAACCTCTATGATACGTCCTCGCGGCAGCCCGCCTACACCGAGAGCAATATCAAGCGCAATGCAACCGGTCGAGACAGTTTCCACATTCATACTGGCAGAAGCTTCACCTAATTTCATAATGGAACCTTTGCCAAATTGTTTTTCAATCTGCTTCAGAGCCATGTCTAAAGCGGCCTGTTTGTCACCCATACTGCACCTCTCTCTTTCCTAAATCCTGATACGGACTATCGCCAAGTCCTCTACTTATAGATTCGCAAGTCAAATGACCGTTCCTGCTCTCTATTGTATCAATCTCTATCAATTAAGCAAACGTTTGTTCGTCATCTTAGGTTATAAAAGCGGGTGGAATTCCATCCACCCGCACTGACTGCATTTAGAAAGTAAACTCTCCCAAGAATCTTCCAAAAGCCCCTCGATTTACGGACACTTGAGATGTGCAAGGACAATCTAACTGCGCACTCGAGTACGCGGTTTGGCTGGCTCTAAATTGACCCTTGCTCCATTGATTCGGCTCTGCCTCAACGCCTCGTAGACAAACGGTGCAGACTCTTCCTCAATCTCAATGAACGTAAAGCGGTCAAAAATATCGATTTTCCCAACCGCTTGCCCAGGTACCCCGGCTTCGTCAGAGATAGCTCGAACAAAATCCGCCGGCGACATTCTGGCCATGCGTCCAATATTGACGAAGAAGCGAACCATTCCTGGCGAAGCTCCGGTATCTCCGAAATCATAATCCGGCTTTTCTTCTGCTTGCAGGTCACCGGCAGACGCTATTTTGAGCGATGCACAAGCAATGTCGATAGGATCGTAATCATCAATGACACTGCCCAAAACAGCGCGGTAGTGCGCAAGTCCTCCATCTTGAATGGCTTCGATGATTCGATTGCGCCAGATTTCCGCTTGACGCTCTGCCACATCGGCAAGCGACGGTACATCTCGAAGAATCATCGTCGACTTTGTCTCGCGTTCGATTTGTTTGAGTAACTTAAACTCCCGAGGATTGACGAGCGTAATGGCTAAACCTTGTTTTCCCGCACGTCCCGTTCTGCCAATACGGTGAACGTAGGACTCTGGGTCTTGAGGAATGTCGTAATTGATGACGTGTGTCACATTGTCCACATCAATGCCTCGCGCGGCGACATCCGTCGCCACCAAGAGCTCAATTTCGTTGGTCCGAAAACGTTTCATGACTCTGTCCCGCTGAGCTTGACTCAAATCTCCATGCAAGCCATCAACCAAGTATCCGCGAGCAATCAGCGCTTCAACCAACTCATCGACACCGCGCTTCGTGCGGCAGAAGATAATCCCCAGGGAAACTTCTTCTGAGTCGATAATGCGACACAAGCTTTCCAATTTGTTGCGTTCTAAAATCTTGTAGTACACCTGATCAATGCGCGGCACTGTCACTTCCCCGCGATTAACCGTTACATGCTCAGGATTTTTCATATACCGTCCGCTCAAACGGCGAACTTCACTGGGAAACGTAGCCGAGAACAACAGGGTTTGCCGAGTAGCCGGCGTCTCCTGTAAAATAGTTTCAATATCTTCGATGAATCCCATATCCAACATCTCATCCGCTTCATCGAGAACGACCGTGCGCACTTGATTCAACTTCAAAGTACCACGGCGAATGTGGTCGAGAATGCGCCCAGGCGTACCTATGACAATTTGCACCCCTTGTTGCAAGGTGCGAATCTGATGCCCAATGGATTGTCCTCCGTAGATAGGAAGAGCCCGTACTCGCTTATACTTAGCAATCTTCCGAAACTCACCGGCAACCTGAATGGCCAACTCCCGAGTCGGAGTCAAGATGAGAGCTTGCACAAACGGATCCGTCGTGGCCGTCTCTACCACCGGCAGGCCAAACGCAGCGGTCTTTCCGGTACCTGTCTGTGCTTGTCCAATCACATCGACACCCGTCAAAATTAACGGCATGGCCGCCGCTTGAATTGGGGATGGCTCTTCATACCCCATTTCATCAATCGCTTGCTGGACTTTCCGACCAAAATGAAACTCTTCAAATGAACTCATAATCTCACCTTCCTGAATCTCTCCATTGAAGCACGAACGTCTTTGTCTCGAACTTTCGTGAACTTCTTATGTCTACGTCCTTCTTCCGAAAACGCACATGCACGCTCTCTTGCATGACACGAGCTATCGCCTCACACGACGTTATCGTCAGTTTGCATGGCTTGCCAGAGGCGCCACAAAGCCTGTTTGGCGGCACGAATTCGAATCTGCTCGCGAGAACCGCGAAATTGCATGCGAAACGTTTGCACTTCTTGGCGTCCATTGACCAATCCTACATAAACCAAACCGACTGGTTTTTCGGGAGTTCCACCATCAGGTCCGGCAATTCCTGTGATGGATATTGCAAAATCAGATTTTGCCACCCTCTGCACACCGACAGCCATCGCTTCAGCCGTCTCTGCCGAGACCGCCCCGTAGAGCTCAAGCACGTCTTGCGGAACACCAAGCACATTCACTTTGACGTCATTTGCATACGATATGACGCCGCCCACAAAGGCCGACGAAGAACCCCGCTGCGAAGTCAACATGGCACCCAATAGTCCGCCTGTACAACTCTCCGCAACCGACAATGTGGCACTTTTCTGCGTCAAGCGCGACAGCGTGACACTGACCAACGAATCGTCATCCACGCCGTAAATATAGTTTGGGAAACGCCGGCGCAATTCAGTCTCGATGGGTTCAATTTTCGCCAGTGCCTGTTCTTCTGAAGTCGCATGAGCTGTGATTCGCAGTAACATTTCACCTTCACCTGCGAGCGGTGCCACCGTTGGGTTCTGCCCCTGCGTCAGATCTCTCACGCTCTCATCGACATCAGACTCGCCAATACCACAAAAGCGCACGATGCGCGAACGAACCACATCTCCCGCTCCAAAAATCGCTCTCAGGCGCGGCAAGACCTGATTCGCCAACATCGGCTTCATTTCCAGCGGAGGACCGGGCAGAAGAAAGAAGTGAACTCCGCTATCCTCGACATATTGGCCAGGCGCCGTTCCGTTCGGATTATCTAACATCTGTCCACCGACAATGCTGAGAGCTTGCTTTCGATTCGCCTCCGGCATAGGTCGATTGCGGTGAGCAAAGTAAGACAACAGATGACGCAGAGACTCCGCATCTTCGTGCATGTCCCGCCCCAGAAACTTGGCCAGAGCCTCTTTGGTCAAGTCATCATCCGTTGGACCGAGGCCGCCAGTGACAACGACGACGTTCGATCTCGCTGCAGCCAACCGAAATGCTGCCACCACTCTTTCCAAGTTATCTCCAACGGCGCTATGGTGATAAACGAAGAAACCTTCTTTCGCAAATTCGGCCGAAATATACTGCGCATGACTGTTGTTAATTTGACCGAGCAACAGCTCCGACCCGACCGCGACGAGTTCGGCACGGCACAGCATGGCAACCCACACTCCTCTAGCGTGACCCAGAGTTAGCCATGTTCGTGACTTGTTTGTTTTTCACGAAATAGTCCACTCCAGAAGCAACCGTCATGATGACCATTAGGTAGACCATCAATTGATCGAACGGAAATCCCACGACCGAAAAAGGAAAATTGTTGAGCATCAGCGCCACCATGGCAACAATTTGTGTCACCGTCTTCCATTTCGCCAGCCGACTTGCCGCAATGACAATCCCTTCGGCTGCAGCTACCAACCGCAAACCCGTGACAGCAAACTCACGACTGATGATGAGAATAGCCACCCAAGCAGCCAAACTCTGCATTTCAACCAGAGAGATGAGCACTGCCGAAATGAGCAGTTTGTCTGCCAGTGGGTCAAGAAATTTACCGAAGTTTGTTATCATTTTTCGCTTGCGCGCGATATATCCGTCCAAACCGTCCGTGCTCGCCGCAACGATAAAGACAAACGCCGCAATCATCTCACTGCCCGTGGTGGTCCGATGATTTATCGTAAACGACCAAAAGTCATAATGAATGAGCAGCAAAAAACTGACGACCGGCACAAGAAAAATCCTGGCTAGCGTAATCCGGTTCGCCAGATTCAATCGCACACACGCCCCAATCGGTTAGAGTACGCGTTGGCCGCAGAATCCGCAACACTTATGCTCTCCCGGCAATAGGAAAAAAGGTGAAAGATCTCGGTCGATTCCACGCTCAACGCTATCATACCACATCCGCTTCAAGAACGATAATTTACGAACTGCAAAGCAATCGGTAGTTCCTCCGCCCGGAGTAAAGACATGACACTTTGCAAATCATCGCGGCTTTTGCCTGAGACTCGAACCTGGTCACCTTGAATTTGAGCTTGAACCTTGATTTTACTGTCGCGAATCAGTTTCGTAATTTTTTTAGCGACATCCGCGTCAATCCCTTGTTGCAGCTGAAACACTTGACGCACCGTGCCTCCTGCGGCCGGTTCCACTTTTCCAGGTTTCAGAGCTTGCAAGGGCACTTCTCGCTTGACCAGCTTAGAACGCAACACGTCGAGGAGCTGTGTGAGTTTGAACTCGTCGTCAGAAATCAACGTGATGCTCTCGTCATCGAATTGAATGTCACTCTTGCTCCCCTTAAAGTCAAATCGCGTCTCCACTTCTTTACGAGCTTGCTGAATGGCATTCCCGACTTCCGTCAACGAAACTTCTGAGACAATATCGAACGATGCATCTTTTGCCACATGAATTCCTCCTGGCACTCGCGACTTTGCCCGTACGCACGGAGCAGTTATCCTCCGATGATTATAGCGAAAAACTTAAGACGATTGCCGTTCAATGAGCACATTAATGGGCACTTTTACGTCAGGCAATGTCAAAGCGTGGCCGTCCACCTTCACCGACGCTCCCGGGACATTGCCAACGCGAATCAGCATGCTGTGGCTACTGGTCCACGAACGAGATGTGCCTGAGGCGAGCAACAAGCTTGGATTGACGACCGTACCGTCGTCCTGAACTTCAAGCCAGCATCCATTCGCAGAAGTGGCAGTCACCGTCACTAACATCGTCTGTGGACTCGACACTCGATAGGTCATCTGTCCGTTCTGGAATGCAAGGGGCGTGACCGAAAAATTGCTGCTGGCCGAAGTGTAAGTTTTAGCGGCAGTCGACGTCTTCGGCGGTTTTGGCGACGAACTTTGAGTGGAGCTTGTCGTAAGCGGGCTTGTGGGAGGCGTCGCTGTCCCGGTTACCGAAGTGGAAGGAGGGACCGTTGCCGTTACTGCTCCAGTCCCCGGTGCCTTCTTCATTCCATGTCCATGATTGAGGACATAAGCTCCTGCAGCAATCAAAGCCAGACCAACAATGACCACTGCGGCTTGCGATGTCCCGTTCCAGGCTAGCAGCCGACGAGACGGTTTTCCATCGCGCTGACCACTTTTCCCCGACTGATTACGCTGCTGTTGGCTGTCTGAACCAGCACTCTTTTGCTCAGACTTCCCGTCTTCCCGAGCGAGTCCACGGTCTTCCCCTGATTTCTTCTGCGGCTCCAAAACGGCGGACTGCTCAACTCGCTTCATCCTCGCCACCTGAGCATCGAGTTCGGCAAGCAGTGCTTGTCCGTCCATACCCAATACATCCGCATAGGACCGCACAAATCCGCGAGCGTACACATCACCGGGAAGAAAGTCCCATTCGCCGTTCTCCAGCGCTTTGAGATAATGCGTTCTTATCTTCGTTCGATCCGCCACTTCATCAAGGGATAGTCCTTGAGACTCTCGGGTGTCTTTTAGCCGTTGCCCCAAGTCTCGAACCAATGAGTTCACTCAGATAACTCCTTCCCTGCGCTTAAGAGCTAACTTCCTCCACAGCCTTGTCATTCATCGCCAAACTTACTCATTCCAGCGAGCAGCTTCTCGCTCATATTGATCGTATTGAATTTCTTCATCGGGATCGCGACGAAGTTCAATGACATAGTCAAACAAGTCCCAGTTATACCGTGAGTGTCGCACAAAAATATCGGGATGTTCAATCACAATCGGAGCAGAGAAGCGCAGAACATCATCGACACAGCGCTGATGCCCTTCATCACCACGAAAGCTAGACACGGCACCATCAATAATGTAAACAAATTGGTCGCTAATAAAGTCGTCAGGCGGCAGCGAGCGAAGAATGGTCTGTTTGAGGAGAGTCGACGAGACAAAAAACCATCGCTTATTTGCATAGACACTGGCAGCCACAATCGATTCCGTTTTGCCGACACGCGGCTGACCGCGCAATCCGATAACCTGTCGCCCAGGTCTTTTTAAAAGTTCGCCCATGAAATCGACAAGAACCCCTAATTCATCGCGCACAAATCGATAGGTCTTCGTTTCACTGTCGCTGCGTTCAATGAAACGTCCGTGGCGAAGCGCAAGGCGGTCTCGCAACGCTGGCGTCCGCAGCGCATCCAATTCGACATCTTCAATGGAACCAAGCATGATCTTTAACGCCTCAATGCTGTCCTGCCGATCCGTTAAAAGCAAAAACCCACGACGGTGCTCGGATACACTTGCCAGCTGCATAATGTTAAATCCGAGCATACCGAGCAACGACGCAATGTCTCCGAGTAAACCTGGTCGGTTCCTGCGAATTCGATATTGAAAATACAACTCAATCTTATCCTCTTGTGCAATATCGGGAAATTCCGCCAACAAAGACCCCTTCTTTCGGCTAATCAAGATGTACCAAAAACACGACTACTCCAGAGCGTGCGAACCGCCGGAGGCAGGTTTGTCCATGCCGAACGAGGATCTACGGTTCCATTCCTAAGACTGTCCTCAACCGCATGGGATTCGGCCAAGAGAGATGCAGGTAAAGAGCCACTTAAAAACCGTAAAAGAGACTGTGAGTGCACCGTCCGCATACCTGGTTGCCACTTACCCGCTGCATACTCCGAAAATACGACATTCAGTGCTTCTGGTGACGGCGTGCCGGGAACGGCCACGACAGGCGCAGCGAGACGACTGTCCGACATACTAAAAATTCGAGACCCACTCGTCTCGAACGAGTGCCGATAACGCGCAACCGATGTAAAACTCAGGACGACTTGAGCTGTATTTGAATAAATGGGAGTCGACGCTACAGACGACGGAACATACGTATTGCCGACCGTGGTTCGTGGCGCCGAAGCGACTCCCACTGAAGCACTGATGTGAATTGGTGCGGCCGCGAGATTCGGATTGACTGCATAGATACCCGCCAAAGCAGCTTCGACCTCGGAGTGCTGCACAGATGGACTGTGAACTCCGAAAAGCCCCACCGCACGCGTACCGTCTTCCTGCGCCAAAATTGCCGACAAATAGCCTAGAGCATACGAGACCTCCAAGCGGGAAGGAACCACCGCTTGCCAGGAATTCGGAAGAGACGGCGGTAGAGCTGAGGCAACCACGGTCATCTTGATGTCTGTCGGTGCATTCACAGAAAGAACGCGAGCGACATCCGGCTCTGACGGAACCAACACCGCAAGGCCTCCCGGCGACGTCTGCCCAAACTTCTCAAGTGCTGAAGTCAGTTCCGAGGGTTGTAATTGAAGGACCTCATAGTCGACGCTGTTGCCATTGCCAGAATTCATACCTTCTTCGGCTGCAGCAACCTTCTGTTCCGACCAGCCCACGGGACGGCCCACGAGTATCACTTCCGCAGCGAGTTTTGGGACGGTCGGCTTCATGTCAGGAAGCACCGGCGCTCCACACCCGCTTAACGCAAAAATAGTACTCAAGCTTGTCGCAAATACAACGGTTCTTCGAACTCGGTTTTGTTGCTCAGTCATTTTCATGACGATATTTTAACACTCCCGAAGCATATTGAATGTTTTTCGCATGCCAATTTTGGAATATTGGGAGATGATGTGCGGATGCGTGGATAGAAAATGCACAAAATTAGTATACCATGTTTTTGTAACTCATCTTGCCTTTCTCGCTCTACTCCCTGATAATTGGGTAGGGGAAAGGATGAATTGACTTGGTAAACTCCAATGGCGGTGACCATTTATCTGTCGCCAAAGCGCTGTATCAACTTGAGTTCTATTTGCAACAACTGAATTTAGGCGTCACGATTAGAGATTTGTATGAGAGAGCATACCGCACCAAACGTGGAGACCGATACGACGACCGCTGGCTGACCGTGCTCGACGAAAATCTAGAGGTCCGTGAATCTCTGTCAGAACCGTTCACGACACAATCCGTTTTAGAAGTATTGATGCGTACAGGCCATGAACCTCTTGTTCGAACCTTGATGAGAGAAATCCGCAATCAAAAAATAGGCTTTACACACATGTATTTGATTGGCCGTACCTCTCACCATTAACAAATTTAGCTCCGCTGTAAGAAGGCTCGGAACAGTGTCGTCACATGGCGTGCCGATTCATGCCACTATGCAACGCCCATAGTTGCTCTGCGTCTTGCTTCTAGTTTCCGACTGTCCACTGTGTCTGATACCACAATTCGTCAGGGCCGGTGGACATATCTTGCTTGGCTTGATGCATCTCCGTGGACAGTTGCGGTGCGCTCGAACTCGTCGCAGTCGCCAGTGCATCAAATTCCGTGCGGCCAAGTCCTGCGGTTCCAAGGATATTGTCTCCTTGGACAACATCGACCTCAGCTTGTACAACGGGTAGACCACTTCGGTAGACGGCACGAAAATAGTCACTCATCCAACGATTCACTTCTGTCGGCAACACTGGCGAATTGATTTTTAATTGAATTTCAGAGCTCACCTCAATACCATTCCCGACACGACTTGGAAGAACAACGATGTCTTGCAAATACGGGATGTTTGCCAGTACTTGGACCAACTTCTGTCGCGTTCCCGGCGCCATCTCATTTTCTGCGTCACTGGAAGGTCTGTCGGTACTCACCGCTTGGGGAGAATGGCTTGCAGCGATGCCTACACTTACCCACCGTTCTTCATGCTGCGAATGCATCCAGACTCCGAATCCAAACGCCAATACCCCAAGCATCCCAATCAACCACCGGTTTTTGTGAAGAGTCCGCACCGTGTGCACCTCCCAAATCGCACGGCCGTGTGGTCCATGCACGGGAACAGACCTTTATCCAATCCACCCCCGATGGCCGTTCTCTTCACAATCTATGGACAAACCTCTTGTATCATTCTCCTTTCCGTGAAAATGTGGTGGCTTTTATTTGCTCCCACTCGATTGGACTAATCAACACTTCCCTAGGCTTACTTCCTTCAAAACCGCTCACAAAACCTTGCACTTCCATTTGGTCAATGATGCGCGCCGCGCGTGAATAACCGACCCGAAAGCGCCTTTGCACCATAGATACGGAAGCCTGTCCAGCGCTTATCACCAAATCCATCGCATCGACGAACAGTGAGTCCAATTCACCCGCAGAATCGGTGGTCGCAGAGTCTTCTTCAGACATTTGTAAGTCCACCGTGTAGATAACATTCTGCTGATTTTTTACATAATCCACGAGTCGTTCAATCTCTGACTCCGAAACGAAGGCACCTTGAACTCGAATAGACTTTGGAGCACCGACCGGAAGGTACAACATGTCGCCTCGACCAAGCAATTTTTCGGCCCCACCTGCATCTAAAATGGTGCGTGAATCGGCCATGGACGAAACCGCAAAAGCAATGCGGCTTGGGATGTTCGCTTTAATCACGCCTGTAATAACGTCGACCGACGGGCGCTGCGTGGCGACAATCAAGTGTATTCCCGCAGCTCTGGCCATCTGCGCAATTCGGCAGATAGCGTCCTCTACATCTGCGGCTGCGACCATCATTAAGTCTGCTAATTCGTCCACAATCACCACGATGTATGGAAGTGGATCGACACCATCCGCCACAAGTAATTGATTGTAGCGATCAACATCACGTGCGCCTCTGTCAGCAAACAATTTATACCTATTTTCCATCTCCTGAACGATCTTTTTCAAAGCAAAAGCTGCTTTGCGCGGGTCCGTCACTACCGGCGCTAGTAAATGGGGAATTCCGTTGTAACCGTTCAACTCGACCATTTTCGGGTCAATCATCATCAACTTCACTTCATGGGGTTTTGCTCGAACCAGGAGTGAAGCAATGATGCCATTGATACACACACTCTTTCCGGAACCAGTCGCTCCCGCAACTAAAAGATGAGGCATTTTTTGCAAATTGCCAACGATAGCGTTTCCAGCAATATCTCTTCCCAGGACAATCGACAGTTTCGACGTACTTTCCTGGAATTCGGGCGATTCGAGTACTTCGCGCAGCGTGACAATGGCCACTTCTTGATTGGGTATTTCAATACCAATGACTGACTTGCCCGGCACCGGCGCTTCCATGCGAATTCCTGTAGCAGCCAAAGCCAAGGCAATATCGTCCGTCAGACTCACAATTTTTGATACTTTCACTCCAACTGCAGGCTGCAACTCATAGCGTGTGACGGTCGGCCCCCGAGAAATCTCCAGAACTTTTGCCTGTACCCCGAAGCTCTCCAAAGTTTTTTCTAATTTACGCGCATTTTGGTGGGCACTTTGCCTGTCAAATCCTTGCTTTGGCGAATCAGGAAATGAGAACAAAGAGAGAGGCGGCAGTTGATAGTTTTCGTCGTGAATGGGTGCGCCGAGAGGATACGGAACATCCGTTTCCGCAGTGGAATGACGTCCACCTTCCGGCACAGACTGCACTACCACAGATTTTTTGGTGCTCCGTTTCTGAGCCATCGGCGCAACGGGTAGACCGACCTCCTCCGTCCCTTTCATGACTGGGGCAGGTACGAAACTTGTCTCTCGCGCTCCGACCCGCGATGCAAAGTCGTGAACAATCGGGCGCTGTTTCTCCTCCCCAGGATTCGGTCGCTCTTCGTTCCCCTCTGCGGACTTTGCGGTGGGTACCTCGTCTGAGGTATCTCCCGTGCCATCCAGAACGACTCCATCCACGATGAGTTGAGGTTTCTGTCGAGGTTTTCGCGTCTTCTCCGAAGTCGGCGGACGAACTGCCGGGGCTGCAGTCTCCTTATCGCGTTCCAGCAATACATTCGCAAACTGGCGACTGCCTTTCCAAAGTCCGTCCAATCGGCGCTCCATCCAGTGCGTGCCGCGCTGAATGCCCGCTACCAAAGACCGCTCTGTCAACAGCGCTCCGCCAATTAACACGGCGATGCCAAGCACCAAAAGGGTGCCCAAAGTGGAAAACAAGTAGTGTAGCACAGCAAAACAGGCGTAGCCCACAAGGCCCCCCCCGGCGGCGGGCAACGCCGTTCCGCTTAAATTCCCAGAGAGAACATACGCCCGCATTTGCTGCACCGCCTGAAGCGTAGCCGCAAACAGAGGAACTTGCGCAGTTCCAGCGTACGCTGCGTAGCGTTGAAAAAAGAAAAACTCCATTCCCGTCAACCAAGTGACAAACAAGATGGTCAGTCCGACGTGCCGAGTATGAAATGGAAACGATGTTCGACGAACCATCATGTACAGAGCCGCGTAGGCGATGAACACCGGAACCAAAAAACTCCAAGAACCTGCCAAATATATAAAAGCCACATCCACATAGCGTCCGACCAAACCAAGTTTGCCAAGCGCCAAAGCAGCGCCTGTCAGCATGACCAGCCCCGTCGTTTCGTAGCGGAGAATATTTTGCTTTACCTGCCGTTTACTCATTGCCGCCTCCTCTGTAGGAGCGTGCATAGCCCGCACACCCGTACATCATATAGTTCTTGGCGACGAGGCTAATTCCTGCAGACGGCAGTACATGACTGTGAAACGAACCATTCCGCAAAGACGACGAAGCCATCCTCACTCGCGGCACTGAGTGGACATAGGCTGTGGCCAAGTAACCGTCACAATCCGGTCAGGATAACAATGCTACCTGGTTGCAACTTCGGATTACAGAAGTCGGCAGGTTTCGGAGAAACCAGCTTTTCCAATCGACCCGTACCATCCCCGAGCGGATGAACCAACATCGTCAGCCCATTTTGGCACACCTCTACTAAGGGTTGTTCGGCGTCTCCTCCTTCCAACCCAGAAAACACGGCTACTTCGTCGAGTGGAGTCCAATGTACCACTACTGCATCATCCCTTCCACAAATGGGGAGGTTCTCCTCATACCCTCGTTGACACTCCCGTTAGGCTCGTTAGCGGCAATCAGTTCACGCAGTTTACGAATGGCCTGTCCTAAACCACCAACCTCATTCACCAAGCCGTAAGAAACGGCGTCCCTGCCGACCACAGTCGTGCCTATGTCGCGGGCCATTTCCCCCGTATTCAACATTAAATTCCGGAACACTTGTTCGCCCACTTGAGAGTGCTGTACAACAAATCGAGTCACTCGCTCCTGCATTTTCTCCAAGTATTCGAACGACTGCGGTACTCCAATCACCATGCCCGTCAGTCGAATCGGGTGGATGGTCATAGTCGCCGTTTCGGCGATGTACGTGTAAGAACAGGACACCGCAATCGGGACTCCAATCGAATGGCCGCCTCCGAGAACCAATGAAACCGTCGGCTTGCTCATACTGGCCACCATCTCTGCGATGGCGAGCCCCGCCTCCACATCCCCCCCAACGGTATTAAGGATAAGCAGAAGTCCTTTGACGTGATCGTTTTGCTCCGCCGCAACCAATTGTGGAATAATATGTTCGTATTTTGTCGTCTTGTTCTGTGGAGGCAGCACCAAATGGCCTTCAATTTGACCAATAATGGTGAGGCAGTACAAGTCACTATCTGCCTGCACGGGTTCTGTTTGACCCAACTGCACCACGTCTTTGGTAATGTCGCTCCCCACATCCCCCTCCGTGGGAGGCGCAGGCGCAATACTTTGCGAAGATTTTAGAGAAGTGTCCGGAATGTCCATGAAAGCCACGAAAGAACACGTCCTTTCTCGTCCTTCTCGTAGTATCCGGCAAAATTCCACACCTCATTCCCATCAAACCAACTTTTTCAGTCTCCCGAGAACGACAAAACGCTGCGATTTCGCCAGTCAAGGCGCAATCGCAGCGTAGCAAGTAGGTCTGAACATAGAACAAGCAGACCCGGAAACTGGGCTCGCATGAAGGAGAGATTAGGCCTCCATGATGATGGGCAAAATCATCGGGCGTCTCCTCGTCTGTTCGAACAAAAAGCGTCCCAAAGTATCTCGGACTGCTGTCTTCAGAGACGACCACTCGCTGATATTGTCCGAAACAAGCCGCCCCAAGGTCGACTCCACCAATTTATTGGCCTCATCAAGCAAAGCTTCTGACTCGCGAACATAGACAAAGCCGCGAGAGATAATGTCCGGGCCCGACAAGATAGCTCCCGTTGCTTTTGATAGCGTGATGACAACAACGAGAATCCCATCTTGCGACAACAATTTCCTGTCTCTGAGGACAATATTCCCGACATCTCCCACGCCAAGTCCATCAATCATAACCGTTCCTGCAGGAACTTTGCCTCCTAGACGTCCCCGAGAATTCTCGAATTCCACGACATCTCCCAACTCCGTGATGAAGATGTTCTCGGCTGGAACGCCGACTTCTACGGCGAGGTTGGCATGCGTCCTCTGCATCCGAAATTCTCCGT
This sequence comes from Alicyclobacillus sp. SP_1, assembly GCF_024706985.1. Taxonomy (GTDB): domain Bacteria; phylum Bacillota; class Bacilli; order Alicyclobacillales; family Alicyclobacillaceae; genus Alicyclobacillus_I. The sequence goes on from NZ_JAMCCX010000012.1 coordinate 65,517, forward strand.
GAACGGGCATGAAAAACTTTGGCTTCGTTAGGTTGAGCATCAGTTTCAATTCTTCTTGGCTGCCATGGCCAGAGACATGAACACCTTGATAAATGACGTTTGCCCCTGCTTTAAACAATTGATCAATGGTGCGTGACACATACTTCTCGTTTCCGGGAATAGGATTGGACGCGAGAATGACCGTGTCTCCAGGGACGATTTCCACTTTCCGATGAGCTGCCCGCGCCATCCGCGTCAACGCAGACATCGGCTCACCCTGACTGCCAGTGGAGAGAATGAGCAACTTGTCAGGCGGCATTTTGCCGATGTCATCGGGATCGATAAGAGTGGTTGGTTGCACTTGTAAATATCCCAACTGTGTAGCCGTTTGAAGATTATTCACCATGCTGCGCCCGACGACGGCAACTTTGCGTTCATAGCGCTCCGCAGACTGAATGACCTGTTGAATGCGGTGGATATTTGAAGCAAATGTGGACAAAATGATTCGTCCGGGAGCCTGACTCACCAAGTGGTCCAAAGTTTTCCCCACCGACTTTTCGGACGGAGTGAAACCCGGGCGCTCCGCGTTAGTACTGTCCGCAACCAGCACGAGAACGCCTTCGCGGGCATACCCAGCCAACTTCCCAAAGTCGAATTGATGCCCGTCGACAGGCGTTTGATCGATTTTGAAGTCGCCTGTATGAACCACTAATCCTTCCGGCGTACGAATCGCAAAACCGACCGTGTCGGGGATGGAGTGATTCACCTCGAACGAGCTGATTTCGAAAACGCCGGCACGAACCGATGCCTGTGACGGCATGACATGCAATTTCACCGTGTCGAGAAGATTGTGCTCGCGCAACTTGTTCTCAATCAGGCCGAGTGTCAGGCGAGTACCGTACACTGGGACGTTCAGTGACTTGAGGATATAAGGCAATCCGCCAATGTGATCCTCATGACCATGGGTGACAAAAATCCCTCTTATTTTGTCCTTGTTTTCCACCAAAAAAGAAATATCAGGAATGACAATGTCCACCCCAAGCATGTCTTCCTCCGGGAACTTTAACCCGGCATCCACAACCATCATGTCATTTCCATACCAGTACAGAGTCATATTTTTCCCGATTTCCCTAACGCCACCCAGTGGCACGATGGCCAACCTTGACTTTCCTTTCGACACTCATCAACACCTCCGCATAAAAATAACCATCGTCGAGCGATGGTTGTACATCCTCAACTTTTCTCGATTTAACATCCGACAGTGATTGTTACGCTGCTATTTTCCACGCATTCGCGCTAGACCTCAAAGTCACTCGCAAAATGGCAATAAGAAACAGGGATACGCTGCACGAGCAGGAATCCTAGAACGCACGATTCGCTTAGCCACACCGAAACAACTTTTGGCCAACACTACGAAACCGACGGCGTCCCCGCGCGATTCGAGCGATGATTCGTTCTTTGAACTTCAAAGCCGCACCAGTCACTGTGACCATATTATAACCGCATATCGCCAGTTGCACAACCAAAAGGATGGCCTCTCGCAGAGACCATCCTCTCGCTTCAGTGCATATGCATGCGCCAACAGCTACTACTGCTCAAGCGCTATAACCACACCATCCGTCATCGCTCAGTTAGACGCAACCGGATGAAAACGGCTCAGTTCAGAAAGCACATGCCGGGAAATCGATTCATCCGGCCAGGTCACTGGCAGTCTTACCCCTCCGACCGCTAAACCAAGAGACTGAAGGGCGACCTTTAATGGCCCAGGACTGGGACTGGAGAAAAGTACCTCAAACATAGGCAAAAGTCGCGCAGCAGTGGTGGCAGCGTCCAATGTTCTTCCTTCGAGATAGGCAGATATCATATCCGTCATTTCCCGGCCCACCACATGTGATGCAACGCTGACCACTCCGTAACCACCCACTGAAAGCATTGGCAACGTCAGTTTATCATCGCCGGAATACAGAAAAAAATCGTCACTTTTCATCGCAGCGAGGCGTAAAATTTGCGCCATGTCTGGAGTGGCCTCTTTGACGCCGACGATGTTCGGAATGGAAGCAAGGCGCAGAACCGTTGAAACATCCAAATTGGACGACGTCCGAGTCGGCACATTGTAGAGAAGAATGGGCACAGACACCGCTTCTGCCACTGCGGAAAAATGCGCAAACATCCCATCTCCATTAGGTCGATTGTAGTAAGGTGCCACGACCAAGAGACCATCTGCACCAACTTGGCAGGCTTCTTTGGAAAGTTGAACCGAAGAAGCCGTGTCATTCGTACCAGAACCCATCAATACAGGAACACGTCCGTCGACGGCCCTTAGTGTCCACTCCAACAGCCTCAATTTTTCGTCATGAGACAATGTGGGTGACTCTCCCGTCGTGCCAGAAACGACAATCGCCGTTGTTCCCGTCTCTATCAAGTGACGGACGAGCGCATCCAAGCCGTCCTTGCTCAATTCACCCGAATCATTGAAAGGAGTGACCATCGCCGTCACCAATCGTCCAAAATTCACGCATATCACCTCATTCGTCAACCTGCCAAAATACCTTCCCAAAAACTCATACAAAAACCCGTTCGCCAAGACGAAAAGCTTGATGAAGAGCGCGCACTGCCTGCTCCATCTGCTCTTGGCGGACCAAACACCACATGGTCGTATGAGAGTCCGCAAATTGCAAGATTTCTATCTGTTCCTCCGCAAGTGCCGTTGCAATGCGAGCCATGATTCCTGGCGTTCCCGCAATCCCGGCGCCGACACACGAGACCTTCGCACAACTGGGGATGTAAGAAACTTGGTGCCCCGCCTGCTCCAAAACCGAGATAGCTAAGTTCGCCTTCGCGTCTGGGACCGTATACATAACCCGGCCCTCGCAAACGGAGATGAAATCGACTGAAATCCCATGATTCGCCATAAGCTGAAAAACTTCCGCGCCTTTGGCTCCCGTCGCAGATATCTCTAGCCGGGTCACGTTGGCAGTTTGTGTCACACCTGTAATCGGCCGATCCGTCACGATACTTGTTTCCAACAAGGCCAAAGCGCTGGTCACGAGCGTACCTTCATCTTCCGACGCAGTGCTACGAACACGGATGGGAATGTTTTTCTGCATGGCAATTTCCACCGCTCGCGGGTGAATCACTTTTGCGCCTTGATATGCGAGATTACAAATTTCCGTATACGTGACCTGACGAATCTGTCGGGCGTCTTCGACAATCCGCGGATCCGCCGTCATGATTCCTTCGACATCTGTGAAAATATCCACGTACTCCGCACCGAGAGCGACGCCTAGGGCCGTCGCAGTCGTGTCACTGCCGCCACGTCCGAGTGTCGTCACTTCACCATGGACCGTCGCGCCTTGAAAGCCCATGACGACCACGATGTTACCCTGCTCCAACTCGCTCAAAATGCGACCGGGGTGAATTTCAAGAACACGTGCATTCGTATAGTCGTCATTCGTGACAATGCCTGCTTGCAATCCGTTCATGACCGTCACCGCATGACCCCGGCTACGCAGCAGTGTGGCGAATACGACAGACGAGATTGCTTCACCACATGACATAAGAATGGCTAGGTCCCGCTCTGTCACAGCCCCTGAATCTTCAGGGACGTCAAGCAAAGTGTCGGTCGCATACGGCTCTCCGCGACGCCCCATCGCCGAAACGACCACGACCACGCCGTAGCCAGCTTCTTTGGCCCGCTCAATGTGTTTCGCAGCGCAAATGCGCATTTCTTTCGCTGCAACCGAGGTGCCCCCGAACTTTTGAACCAAAATTTTCACGCAAGTCTTCGCCTCCGGTCATCCGTTCGCCTACCATGCACACAACCCTACCATGCACACAACCCTACCATGCACCCAACCCTACCATGCACACCCGTTGAAATGTTCGGCGCTTAAACAAGCATCTCAGCAATTTGGACGGCGTTGTACGCCGCCCCTTTCAGCAAATTGTCCGCCACAATGAACATATGGACAACATTGGGCCGGTCGAGGTCTTGGCGGATTCGCCCAACAAATGTCAGTCCACTTCCCTCAGCCATGCGGGGATGGGGAAATAAAGACTCGCCTGGACGGTCTACCACTTGGACACCAGGAGCAGATTCAAGAGCTGTCCGCACTTCTGTTGCCGTCACTGGCGACGAAAAGGTAACCTCGACAGACTCCGAATGACCGTATACGACGGGCACGCGAACAGCCGTCGGTGCCAAAGACAAGGAAGGCATTTCAAGGATTTTCCTAGGCTCGTGGACCAGTTTCATCTCTTCCCTCGTATATCCATTCTCCAGAAAAGAGTCGCATTGAGGCAACACATTGAATGCCATCGGCACATGCGATTCCGAGGATACTGTTGGAAAGAGTGTCGTCTTGTCCTCAGTACGAGGTGCAGAAACCTCTTCCAGAAGAGCATCAATCGCCTTTTGTCCCATACCACTCACCGCCTGATACGTGGAAATCGTGACATGTTTCAACCCGTAACGACGAAGTGGACTCAAAGCGACCACAAGTTGAATCGTAGAACAGTTTGGATTCGCAATAATGCCGCGGTGGTTGGCCAGCGCATGAGGATTCACCTCCGGCACGACGAGCGGCACCCCATCCTCAAGTCGAAAGGCGCTGCTGTTGTCAATCACCACCGCACCCGACTCAACCGCGAGTGGGGCGTATCGTCTCGATGCATCCGCTCCTGCACTGAACAGCGCCACGTCTATATCGGTAAACACTTCTTCGTGCACGGCGACCACTTCCAACTGCGCACCTCGAAAGCTCATGGTTTGACCCGCGGAACGCGGCGACGCGATGAGCCGTAACTGCGCGACAGGAAAGTCCCTATCTTCCAGCACTCGCACCATGGCGCGTCCTACCGCCCCTGTGGCGCCAAAAATGGCCACACGGGAATTTCTTGATGTGCCATGCATGCGCGTCACTCCTCCACTCAACCCTCACTCAGCTCTCGACCGCTGCCAGCGCTCGATGAGAACCGGTTGCAACTGGGTCTTCTTTAGTGCCGCAGAAATCGTTTCGGGAACGAGATCCATCGCGGCTACAAGTGAATTCATTTTAACATGGGGAGCATCTTGACCATATGGCACGAAAAAAATATTTTTGGTATTCATCAGCTTCGCGATATTCAACATGTTGAGTCCAAGTCCATCATTCGTAGAAATCGCGAGGACGACTGGCCGATCGTTTCGCAGCGTCGATTTCGCTGCCATCAGCACGGGAGAATCCGTATTGGCCGCTGCAAATCGGGACAACGTACTGCCCGTGCACGGTGCAATGAGAAAGACGTCCAACTTCTTTTGCGGTCCAAGTGGCTCAGCTTCTGGAATCGAACGGATGGCTGAGACGCCAGCAACCTGTTCGATTTTCGCCGCCCACTCCCCCGCTTCTCCAAAGCGTGTACTGACCGTCTGGAGAGAATAAGAGAACACGGGAACAATCGCCGCACCGAGCGACTTTAACTGTTCCACAACGGGAAACACTTCTTCGTATGTGCAGTGACTTCCGGTGACACCAAAGCCGATAGTAATCCCGTCCAACCTCATACCGATTCCTCCTTCCAATTTTCCACAAGGTCATCCGCATTCATGAGTTCACAAACACTGGCTGCGATGATTTGACCCGCCGTCTTCGGAGCCACCATGCCGGGCAAGGACGGTGTCAAAATAGCCGTCATGCCACGCCTCTCGGCATAGCGAAAATCGGTACCGCCTGGTTTCGACGCGATATCGATAATGACGCAGTCGACTCTCATCTCTTTGAGCACAGATGCCGGCAAGACCATGCTGGGAATGGTATTAAAGACAATGTCGGCCCGTCGTACGCTTTCCACTAAGTCTCGCATCGGCCTCGCTACCATGCCCATTTCGCGAATTCGAGCGAGATCGTCCGGATGACGCGCACAAACTTCCACCTTGGCTCCGAGGGCGTGCAAGGTTCGTGCCAACGTACGCCCGCACCGGCCAAAGCCGAGCAACGTGACCAGCGACCCGTGGATGGTCACGCTCGTCTTTTCCATTGCCAACGCAATGGCTCCTTCAGCCGTAGGAATGGAATTCAAGATGGCGACATCATCTCGTTCCATCAGCCGAATCAAATCAAGATGAAATTTTTCCGCCCAGGAACTTAATTTGGACCCGGCAATTCCGGTGAAAATCTTAGTACCCGTGCGCATCTGACTGAAGTGGTGTTCTTCCAGACGAATCGGAGCGGTGGAGAATCGACTCGTCACCATACCGTCATCGTCCATTCCGGCCACCGGCAGGACAATCGCATCCGCCTGATGCAGTACGTCTTCTTTCAACTGTGCATGACTGGTATCCACAAATGACTCACGACACTTGTCAAAGCCAATAAGATGAACGCTCGCATCGTTGTCCACCACTTGCCGAATGACTTCTAGCTGACGCAAGTCTCCGCCAATAAAAACAAAGTGACGTCCGGTCAACATGCAAAACTCCCCCCTGCAGCCGCCTGCTGTACCCTATGAAGCGACATTCGCCTGGGTGCAGACAAAAAACTGTGTTCCCGAAAGGGAACACAGTCCACTTCAATTTCAGTGTGCGTTTTGACATCTCGATGTCTGGGTGTTTCAACCGATATCACACACCCGTCGACCCAAATCCACCTTCGCCGCGCGCCGTGACACGTAAAGCAGTGGCTTGAATCCACTCAGCGCGGTAAATCGGCATGAAGACTAACTGGGCGATCCGGTCGCCTGGCTTTACCACCACAGGAGTTTCTCCGAAATTTTGCAACAGGACTTGAAGTTCACCCGTGTAATCCCGGTCGATGACGCCAACTCCATTTGGCAAACTCAATCCATGCCTCCAAGCCAATCCACTGCGAGCGAAGACCAATCCGACCATCTCGAGGTTCGGCATTTCAATCGCCAGTCCGGTCGGAACCTTTTGGCGTTGCCCGGGCGCAAAGGAAATGTCGCTGGAACAGCAGGCGTGAAGATCCATCCCTGCCGACTCACTGGTTGCATAGTTCGGCAAATACTTCATTTCGAACCAGGGCGACACAATCTGGTACTTGACGGAGATGGATGCACTGGATTCATTCATGATACGGGTGCCCACTGCATGCCTGACACAATCATAGACTCTTCGATAGGCCCGACCGCCGAAACTGCAAAGGGGTGTTTCAATACCGTTTTCGCCACCCGCAAAATATCGCTTACCGTCACTCGCTCAATGGCCTGCAGAGTCTCTTCGATTGGAATCATTCGACCCAACAGCAATTCGTTCTTGCCGAGCCGACTCATGCGACTACTCGTGCTCTCCAGTCCCAACATCATGGAGCCCTTCAACTGTTCTTTACCTTTTTCGAGCTCGTGTTCCGTCATTCCGTCAACGGCAAACGACTCCACGCACTCTCCGATTAAACGCAACACCTCTTCAACATTTTCCGGGGACGTACCGGCATAGATACCAAACATCCCACAGTCCCGATAAGACGAGTGGTAGGAAAATACCGAATATGCCATGCCGCGTTCTTCGCGTATCTCTTGAAAAAGTCGCGACGACGGATTGTTACCGAGCGCATTGTTCAGCAAAATCAGAGCAAACATATCTTCATGGCCCGCAGGAAGGCCCGGAGATGCGAGAGCTACATGTACCTGCTCAATATCTTTAGAACGCACGGAGACAGACGTGGAGAACTTTGGTGAGACGATTGCGCCAGTCCTTGTTGACCCGGAATTGGAAGGGTGAAACGTCTGCTCCAAGACCTCAATCGCTCGCTCCCGCGACACATTGCCAGCGACGGAAATGACAATGTCTTCGGGGCGATAGTGTTCGGCAATGTAATCAACGAGATCGTTTCGAGAAAAATTGCGAAGGTTCTCTTCTTCACCGAGAATTGTGTATCCGAGCGGATGCTCACCGTATACTCCTTGAGCCAACATGTCCATCACCAGTTCATCCGGTGTATCCTCGTACATCCGTATTTCTTCAATGACCACGCGCCGTTCCTTATCAATCTCTTCTGCTGCAAAGGTACTATTCTGAATCATGTCCGCTAAAGTGTCTACCGCCACCGAAAAATGCTCGTCGAGAACGCGCGAATAAAAGCAGGTATATTCTTTGGACGTAAAAGCGTTGACCTGCCCACCCAACCCATCAAACACTTCGGCGAGCGCCTTCGCGGAATATCGTTGAGTTCCCTTAAAGAACATGTGCTCCAAGAAATGGCTAACACCGTTGTTTTGACGCGTCTCAAATCGAGACCCTGTTCCTACCCATATGCCAATGGCAACCGACCGTAAAAACGGAATTTCTTCTCCCACGACTCGAATACCGCAAGACAATTGATGTCGATAGCTCACGCGTTGTGCCTCCTCAACCCCGCACACCTAAATAGGTGGCAAGCCTATCCGTCACTATACCAAATCATTCCGAATCACTTCAACCCACCAGGATGTAGCGCCAAAGTCTCTGGCGGTTTGACCGATGGTTTCTCCTCAACGACATCAGTGACCGTCTTCAAGGTGTACCCTTTGTCTCGCACCATGCGAATCAACTGCGGCAGAGCCTCTGCTGTGGACCGGGTAGGGTGCATCAAGATGAGCGCTCCGGGCGTCAAATGGTTTCGCACGCGCGCCAAAATAACGTCCGGCTGAGGCTTTTTCCAGTCAATGGTATCTGCAGTCCACAGAATGACATGCATATGACGATCCGCTGCTAAACGCACGAGACGCCCATCGTAACTTCCAGACGGAGGAGCAATGAGAGAGCACTGGACGCCAAGTCGGGTATTCAAAATCGTATTCGTCACATCCAACTGGCGCGCCAAACGGTCCTCGGTCAGCGTCTTAAAGTCCGGATGTCCAGTTCCGTGACTGCCAACATCCTGCCCTTCTTCAACAATATGGCGCGCCATCTGCAAATGACTTTTCACCCATGCTCCATCGAGAAAAAACGTCGCCCGAACATTTTCCTTGTGCAACGTCTCCAACATTTTTGGAAGATACTCTTCTCCCCACGATACGTTAATCATGAGCGTTACCGATTTTTCTCCCGGTGAACCTCGATAGATAGAATCGGCTGGGAGCATCTTCAGAGACACTTTGGGCAAAGCGGAATTCCACACGAGATGAAGCTTTTGGTCTCTCGCTTGGCGCGTTGCCGCTTCTGTGGCCGGAACATTCAACATCCATCCCGACAGACCGGGGACATTGTGCCACACTGAATCGTGTTTTGCATCGGTCGGCTTCACTCCAAATTCCTCTTGAACTTTCGACAACTCGTTTAGGGAACTTTCTGATTTGGCAAGAGGGTGACTCTCTGCCGAAACTTTTCCCAACGCAAAGAAACTGCTCCAGGCACTTGCACTCGTCAGCAAAAGCGCAAAAGTCAAGCAGTTTCTTCTTCTATGAAACGATCTCATAAACCCTACCTCCTAGCCCGCTAACATCGGCTTCCTCGTGAGGTAGGGTGCCCGAACTTGCAAACTCCACTCGCCAAGTACACAAGTTTACAAAAACCCGCGCCAACAAACCTGGGTTTCGGATAACATGAACCACTTTCAAATCCGACGTCATCGCATCTCCCGGAAGACGCGATCTATCCGCGTGTAGAGACCCGTCAGGTCAAGGGCGCACTTTCCGGCTTGAGCGCCTCTTTGCGCGACAAGTTGAGTCGGCCCTGACCGTCAATCTCCGTAACCTTGACGGTCAAGGAATCACCCACTGCGCAGATATCCTCTACTTTATTGACGCGTCCGACATCAAGCTGAGAAATGTGAACCAAGCCTTCCTTCCCAGGAAGAACTTCCACGAACGCCCCATACTTCTCCACTCGAGTGACTTTGCCCACGTAAATTTGTCCAACTTCTACTTCGCGCACGATGTTTTCTACCATTTCGCGCGCCTTTTCGGCCATTTCTGAATCCGTACCATGAATGAACACGCGGCCGTCTTGTTCAATATCAATCTTCACGCCCGTCTCGTCAATGATTTTATTGATGACGCGCCCACCCGGTCCAATGACGTCTCGAATTTTATCGGGATTGATGCGAACCGTCATCACTCGCGGCGCGTAGCGAGACAACTCATTGCGCGGCTCTGAGATGGCTTGCAGCATTTTGTCCAAAATATGCATGCGCCCAACACGCGCCTGCTGCAACGCCCTCTCCAAAATATCGCGGTGAATCCCGTCGATTTTAATGTCCATTTGGAGAGCAGTGACGCCCTTTGCCGTTCCAGCGACTTTGAAATCCATGTCTCCCAAATGGTCTTCCAATCCCTGGATGTCTGTCAACACAGCCACATCGTCTCCATCTTTGACGAGACCCATGGCGATACCCGCAACCGGCGCCTTAATGGGCACACCAGCATCCATCAGAGCCATCGTACTCCCGCAAATGCTGGCCTGGGAAGTTGAGCCATTGGACTCTAGAATCTCCGACACTACACGTATCGCATACGGAAACTCTTCTGGCGAGGGAATGACAACATCCAAAGCTCTCTCACCCAGTGCACCATGACCAATGTCTCGCCGACTCGGAGCGCGGAGCGGCCTCGCTTCCCCAACGCTGAAAGGTGGAAAATTGTAGTGATGCATGTAGCGATTAGAGGCTTCAACTTCCAACCCGTCGAGAATTTGTTCGTCTCCCATAGCACCCAAGGTACATACGGACAAGGCTTGTGTCTGGCCGCGAGTGAACAACCCACTTCCGTGAGCTCGCGGCAAAACTCCAACTTCACAACTGATGGGGCGAATTTCGTCCAAACGGCGGCCATCCGGGCGAATGCCATCTTTTAAAATGGCGCCACGCACTTCCTCTTTCAAGATGTCGTGAAGAACCTCATCGATGTTCTTTACATCATCCGGGAACTGCTCCAGTAGTTGCCTTTTGACCTCCTCGTTCACCGCTTCAATGGCTGCCTCTCGCGCGAGCTTGTCCGCATTTCGCACAGCCAAGCGAATTTGGTCTCCGACCGCTTGCCGCACGGCTTTCACAATCTCCGACGGTACTTGATGCAATTTGACTTCCCGCTTGACAACTCCAACCTTTGCGGCGAATTGCTCAATTTCATGAATTATTTTTTGGATGTTACTGTGTCCAAACAAAATAGCGTCCAGCATGACTTCTTCGGGAATTTCTTGCGCTCCCGCTTCCACCATCACCACAGCATCTTTGGTTCCCGCGACCACCAAGTGCATCGCACTGTTAGCCGCTTCTGAAACCGTCGGATTCAACACGAACTGACCATTCAGCATGCCCACGACCACGCCCGCAATCGGTCCATCAAACGGAATGTCGGATACGGTCAAAGCAGCCGAAGTGCCAATCATCGCAGTGACTTCCGGAGCACAGTCTTGGTCTACCGACATGACCAAGTCTACTACTTGGACATCGTTTCGAAATCCTTCGGGGAACAGCGGGCGAATCGGACGGTCAATCAACCGAGAGGCCAAAATAGCTCGCTCGCTAGGTCGCCCTTCTCGTTTGATAAACCCACCTGGAATTTTGCCCACAGCGTAAAGACGCTCTTCATAATTGACGGTCAGCGGGAAAAAATCCAAATCTTTCGGTTCGTTCGATGCCGTGACGGTGCACAAAATCATTGTGTCGCCGTAGCGCACATCAACGGCACCAGTAGCCTGCTTTGCTAACTTACCAGTTTCCATCACAAACGGACGCCCGGCTAACATAAACTCATGTCTGACAACCATAGAAAACGGCCAACCTCCCTGCAATTCTCGAATAAACGCGGATACACCACCGATATGTAAAAGAAGCGGGCCGAAGCCCGCCAGGTGGAAGTGCTATCTACGCAGCCCCAACGACTGAATCAATTCGCGATAACGATTCACGTCTTTATTCCTGAGATAATTCAACAAATTGCGTCGATGTCCAATCATCTTATAAAGACCGCGCCGCGAATGATGATCTTTCTTGTGCTCACGAAAATGCTCGGTCAAATAAGAAATTTTTTGAGTTAAGATGGCAATCTGGACTTCCGGGCTACCCGTGTCCCCTTCATGCAATTGATATTTTTCCACAATTTCTTTCTTCTGCTCATTCGTCAACATATCAAACACTCCTCCAAATTCATACCCCGAAATCCCTGTGACGAAGTCGGCGTTTGGAGCGAACGCTCCACTGCGACACAGTTCCTTGCGCCGGGTGCTACGTGCAAAGGTGCACTTCCTCATCATAACACACGGAATTGCAAGCCACAACACAACGGACTCTCCAACTCCCTGGGTCGAACGTGCGTGTCAAGCGCAATATTTTATAGAAAAAGACTTCCTTGACGACAACCTACTCTTGCAGTGACGACAAACCGAGCATTATTCTCGCCATGAGACAGTCCTGTCGAATCTGTTGCGTCAATTCAGAAAGGCTAGCAAATTTCATTTCGTCGCGCAGTCGCCTCAGTAGAGAAACACGCAATTGTTTCCCGTATAAATCTCCTGAGTAATCGAGAAGATGGACTTCCAATCGCCGCGACAATCCGTTCACCGTTGGACGAATCCCCAAGTTGGCCACGCCAAACCAATTTCGACCCGGCTCATGGACGGACGTATCCACACTCACGGCGTACACCCCATTTTTCGGCAGAACATAGTCATCGATGCCGCCGATATTCGCGGTCGGAAATCCGATAGTCCGACCGCGAGCATCGCCGTGTTCGACCACCCCTGTCAGCGAATAGGCACGGCCGAGAAGCGCTTCGGCAGCTTCGACGCGACCCGCGAGCAAATGATCGCGAATGTTCGACGACGAGACTTTGACCCCATTCTCCTCGACATGATGCACCACGTGTACGGGAACTCGGATGGTACTCGCCAAGCTTTTTAAATCTTCGACAGTCGCCTGTCCACCGCGACCAAACCGAAAATCCGCACCGACGACTATCGACTTTGCACCCAAGCGCTTCAGGTGTTCACGCACGAACGTCTCTGCGGTCACATTCGCATAGGCGGCATCGAATTGAATGAGGAACAAAGCCTCGACCCCAAACTGCTCCAGAAGCCGACTCTTGTCCCGCTCCGGCGTCAGCCACGTTCGATACCGTTCATCCCCCGTCAATACATAGACCGGATGTGGGGTGAAACTTACCACCGCGAGCTCGCTTTGGTTATGGGCGAGCGAGCGAGCTTGATGAAGAATCGCTTGATGACCAATGTGAACCCCGTCAAATTTACCGATGGCCAGCACGTAGGAGCCTTTCTCTTCCTGAGGAATCCCTTGAACAGACACAACGCGCATCGTTCAACCCACCTCTTTCCAAAACACTTTCATCGGACGCATGCGCGTGCGGCCCTGCAACGCATCGAATCCGTCTGGATTCGCCGCGAAAACAGCTTCCACCACGGCAACCAAGTTTCCATCGCACGTAGCAAGGGCAACCGTTTCCGGAGCAAGCTCTGGCCCATCCGTTGGCCAGTCTACGTGTTGGCCTTTAGAGAGAGCCTCGGCCACAGCAACGGTCACTGCCACTTGCGGCATATTCGACAGGCAATCCACTGGACGTCGCAGGTAATCCACCGGGTTATCGGACTCAAGCAACGTGTCAAGCGGAACACATTCGTCTAAGCGAATGCATCCAGACTGCACGCGGCGCAGAGTCGTCAGGTGAGCAGGAACACCGAGAGCTTCTCCGAGGTCACGGCAGAGCGACCGAATATAGGTACCCTTCGAACAGCGCACGTAAAACGAAAGCGCCACCGTGTCGTCCTGCATCATGTGCAGACCATCCACAGTGAATTCAAAAATGTCAACCCAGCGAGTCGGCAAATCCACACGGATGTCGGCGCGCGCCAACTCATAGGCTCGCTTCCCCCCGATGTGCACCGCAGAATACGATGGAATGCGTTGACAAATGTGACCGCGGAAAGCCGTGAGGGCCGGTTCAATCTCGCTCAAAGTCAATTTCGTTGCGTCTGCCGTCGCAGTGACCCTACCCTCGGCGTCATCCGTGTCAGTACCCACACCAAAGAGCATCGTGCCCACGTACGCCTTCTCGTCAGCCGAGAGGTATTCCACAAGCCTCGTAGAGTCCCCGACACAGAGAACAAGAACGCCTGTCGCAGCGGGATCGAGCGTCCCTGCGTGACCAATGCGGCGAATTCCGAGACGGCGGCGAACCGAGAGGACAACGTCGTGCGATGTCAGTCCTGATGGTTTGTCCACACAGAGCACGCCAGACACCGCCATCACACGCGCGCCTCATCTAAAGCGCGTTCCACAGCGGTAAAAATTTGCTCCATGGCGTCTTCCAGAGTCGTCTCCAGCGTACACCCGGCGGCGCGGATGTGACCGCCTCCACCGAACCGCTGGGCGACTTCCGACACGTCAACCCGGCGTTTGGAGCGGAGCGAAACTTTGACCTGTTGGAGCGGGGTTTCACGAAAGAGAATGCCCACCTCGACCGTGTCTATCGAACGCGCAAAACCAACCAGTCCCTCGACATCATCCTCTTCAGCACCCGCACCTTCAATCATTCCACGGGTGACATAGAGGGCCGCATACCTGCCATCCTCCGAGACCGTCAAGTTCGACAAAGCCATCTGCAGAAGATGCATCTGTTCGGCCGATCGCGCTTCCAGAGCGGGTTCCGCGATGTCGTAAGGACGCACACCCGACATCAAAAGCTCCGCCGCAATTTGATAGACTTCAGGGGTCGTGTTCGGTTGCACAAAACCAGCGGTATCCGTCAGAATCCCCGTGTACAGCGCAGCCGACAGCGGTTCGCTAAGCGGTACCTGCAGGGCTTTCGCCAAATGAAACAAAATTTCACACGTTGCTGCGGCGTCGGCATCGACGGCATTGGCCACTCCGAATCTTGGATTCGTGCGATGGTGGTCAACGTTCACCACGGTGGCGCCTTCAGCTACCACAAATTGAAGTGCGGCATACCGCGCTGCATCTGCACAATCCACTGCAACCACGTGCTGAAAGCGACCCGCATACTCGTCTGAAACAACCGTCGCTTTCGAGTAGTGTTCGAGGTAATCAAACCGTGCTGGCAACGGGGCTTCGACCATAAACGTCCAACGTTTTCCGATTTTTTCAAGCAGAAGAGACATGGCCAAGGCACTGCCGATGGCATCTCCGTCCGGACGCTCGTGTGTCACAATCAACCAATCATCATCGCGCAGAAGCGCCTCGGCAACCGCCTCGACATCTGCCAAACAGCGCGGTGCTGGGTTCCATGTCATAAAAAGTCCCCCTAGGACTTGGTGGATTTTTCAGATGGGCCATCCCCACTGTCGACGGACTCCCCGTCCGGCGCAACATCCAACGAGCGCAGCACCGTTTGAATGTGAGCACTGTACTCTCCAGACTCATCTAATTTGAAGACCAATTCTGGAGAAATTCGCAAGCGCAAACGCCGACCGACTTCCCCGCGAATGAAGCCACTCGCCTTCTGAAGGGCAGACATGGTCTGCCCTTTCGCTTGATTGTCCCCAAACACACTGATGTAGACTTTTGCGTGTTGTAAGTCGCCCGCCATATCGACACGCGTGACCGTGGCAAATCCTATTCCAGGATCTTTCAAATCGGAGCGCATCACATCCGCAATCTCTTTTTTCAGTTGCTCGCCAACCCTAGCAACCCGGATTTTACTCATGCGAGCTCCTCCATTCTCCTGACGGACCAGGACAAAATCAGTGCACTTTCAAAGCTTCCATTTTGAATGCCTCGACAATGTCGCCGAGTTTGATGTCATTGAATTTGTCTAACGTCACACCACATTCGAAGCCAGTTGCCACTTCGCGCGCATCGTCCTTAAAT
This sequence comes from Alicyclobacillus sp. SP_1, assembly GCF_024706985.1. Taxonomy (GTDB): domain Bacteria; phylum Bacillota; class Bacilli; order Alicyclobacillales; family Alicyclobacillaceae; genus Alicyclobacillus_I. Next base: position 81,248 of record NZ_JAMCCX010000012.1, read on the forward strand.
CGCTTCAGCGTGTCGAGCGCCCCTTCATACACCACCACACCATCGCGAATCAATCGCGCTTCGGCGTCCCGCGTCATCTTTCCGTCCGTCACATAGCAACCAGCCACGGTACCGACTTTGGAAATCGAAAACACTTGACGGACTTCGGCGTGGCCGAGAACCACTTCCTTATATTCGGGATCGAGCATTCCCTTCATGGCCGCTTCCAACTCTTCGATGACGTTGTAAATGACACGATACAAGCGAATGTCGACCTTCTCATTCTCTGCAGCACGCTTGGCGTTGACATCCGGGCGAACATGAAAGCCCAAAATGATGGCATTCGATGCGCTGGCAAGAGCTACATCCGACTCGGTGATAGCTCCGGCACCGCGATGAATGACTTTAATGCGAACGCCTTGAACATCAATTTTCGAAATTGAGCCGACCAATGCTTCGACAGACCCTTGAACATCAGCCTTCACAATGACGTTCAACTCTTTCATATTGCCTTCCTGAATCTGCCGATACAAGTCGTCCAAGGTCACGCGTGACGTGGTACTCATCGCTTCAACGCGCTCACGATTCAGCCTCTTTTGAACAAGAGCTCGAGCAGCGCGCTCGTCGTCATAGACCACGAACAAGTCGCCAGCACTCGGAACTTCGCTCAAACCCTGAATTTCGACTGGCATCGACGGTCCTGCTTCCTTCAGGCGCTTGCCTGTATCGTCGACCATCGCCCGAACCCGCCCGGAAGACGTACCTGCGACAACGACGTCGCCAATTTTCAGCGTACCGTTTTGCACGAGGACCGTTGCCACCGGGCCACGCCCTTTGTCCAGTTTGGCTTCAATCACCGTACCGCGCGGACGGCCGTGCGGATTGGCGCGCTGATCTGCCACATCCGCAACGAGCAACACCATTTCAAGAAGTTCCTCAAGGCCTTCCTTTTTCAGAGCTGAGATGTTGACGAAGATAGTATCTCCGCCCCATTCTTCCGACACGAGCCCGTACTGCGTCAATTCCTGCTTGACGCGGTCCGGGTTTGCATCCGGTTTATCCATCTTGTTCACGGCCACGATAATCGGCACGTTGGCCGCCTTGGCATGGTCAATGGCTTCCACCGTCTGCGGCATGACGCCATCGTCGGCGGCGACGACAAGAATGGTGACGTCCGTCACTTGTGCACCACGCGCCCGCATAGTTGTGAATGCTGCGTGACCCGGGGTGTCCAAAAACGTGATCGACCGACCTTTGACCTCGACTTGATAGGCTCCGATATGCTGCGTAATACCGCCCGACTCGGTGGCCGTCACGCGACTCGAGCGAATCGCGTCGAGGAGTGTGGTCTTACCGTGATCGACATGGCCCATAATCGTGACGACGGGCGGTCGCACGACCAAATCCTCAGCCTTGTCTTCTTCGACCAACATGTCGAGCGCTTCTTCATCGACCGGTTCGAGCACCGTCAATTGCACATTGTACTCGCCAGCAATGAGTTCCATCGCATCCGTGTCAATCTCCTGATTGATGGTGGCCATCACACCCAAAAACAGCAGTTTTTTGATGACTTCGGAAGGTTCCCGCTTCAGCAGCTTGCTGTATTCCGCAACAGTCATCGGTCCATCGACCGTCACCTGCGTTGGGAACTCGATGCGACGCGGTTCCCGCGCGCCGCCGCCACGCCGCCGCGAAGAACTGTTCCGAACCAACTTCTCCTCGTTGAACTGTTCCTTGCGGTCGCGCGGATGGTCATTGCGACTGCGCTCCCGGTCTTTGCGCGGTGCTGCTGCACCACCCTTTTGCGGCGCCGAGGCAACCACTGCCGCACCGCGACCGCCGTTGCCCGATCCGCTGCGTTGACCGCCGCCGTAGCCACCGCCACCGCCACCCGAACTGCGTTGACCGCCGCCGTAGCCACCGCCACTGCCGCCCGAACTGCGTT